>NZ_JAKSYC010000041.1 GCF_022829585.1 Methylobacterium sp. J-026 | reverse complement strand
GACCCGGTCGAGGGGGAGGATGGCCCGGGCCGCCCCGAGCCGCACCGCCGCCGCCGGCATGCCGTAGACCACCGCGGTGCTCTCGTGCTCGGCCACGGTCTGGGCGCCGGCCTTCTGCATGTCGGCGAGGCCCACGGCCCCGTCCTCGCCCATGCCGGTCAGGAGCACGCCAATCCCGGAGGCTCCGGCCTGCCGGGCCATCGAGCGGAACAGAACGGTGGCGGCCGGCCGCTGCCCCGAGACCGGCGCCGTATCGATCACCCGGAGAATCCGGCCCGAGCCGATCTCCAGATGCCGGTCCCCCGGCGCCACGTAGACGCGGCCGGGCTCGGCCCGCTCCCCGTCCCGGGCCAGCCCGACCGGCAGGGTCACGACGCTGTCGAGCCAGCTCGCGAACCCGTCCATGAAGGCGGGCCCCATGTGCTGGACCACCAGCACCGGCAGGGGAAAGGTCCGCGGCAGGGCGCCGATCACCCGGGCCAGGGCCGGGGGGCCGCCCGTGGAGGCCGCGATCCCGAGGAGGCTGGGCGCCTGTCCGGGCATCTCCGCCGGCATCGGAGAGACCGCGGCGGTGGTGCGTCCGGCCCATTCCGCGCCGATCGGGCGGCGGCGGATCACCGGCACCTGGGCCATGATCCGCAGCTGCGTGCAGATCTCGCCGGCCACGCCCTCGTAGCCGGCATGGGTCGTGGCCACGGGCTTCTCGACCACCGACAGGGCCCCGGCCCGGAGCGCGTTCATGGAGATGCGGAGCGACGAATCCTCGACCGAATCCGCCACCACGACGATCGGGGTCGGATGCTCGGCCATGATCCGCCGGGTGGTCTCCAGCCCGTCGATGCCGGGCAGGCGGATATCCATCGAGATGACGTCGGGCCGGGCGGTCCGGAGCCGGTCGAGCGCCTCCTCGCCGGAGGCGACCGCGGCGACGATCTCGAGCCGCGGATCGCGCGAGACGATGTGGCGGAGGAGCTCGCGCACCACGAGACTGTCCTCCACGAGCATGACGCGGACCGGGGTCACAGGAGCTGTCCGATCGTGTCCAGGAGCTGGCGCTGGTCGAATTTCTGCTTGGTCAGGTACGCGTCGGCGCCGAGGTCGAGGCCCCGGGCCACGTCGGCGGCGTCCCCGCGGGAGGTCATCAGGATCGTCGGCAGCCGGGCGAACCGCTCGTCGGCCCGCAGCGCCTGGACCAGGCCGAACCCGTCGAGGCGCGGCATCTCGACGTCGGCGAGGACGAGGTCCACGGGCTCGATCTCGGCGCGCAGCCGTTCGAGGGCGTCCTGGCCGTCGACGCAGACGACCACGCGGTAGCCGGCGGCTTCCAAGATGCCCTTCTCCAAGGTCCGGGTGGTGATCGAATCATCGACGACCAGGATGGTCGCCCGCGCGGCGGCCCGCGATGCGGCATCACCCGTCGCGCGTGTCGTCGAACGTGGGGCTTGCCCCATCGTTCCGAACGCCGGTGCCACAGCCGCCCGCGCCGCGAGCCCGTCGGGGTCGAGGACCAGCACCGGGACGTCGCCGGGCAGGATGGCCGTACCGGCGATCAGGCCCGGATCGGCCCCGAAGGCGGGGGCCGGGAGGACGAGGAGCGAACGGACATCGTGCAGGCGATCGACGGCGAGCGCCAGCCGGCCGCCCCCGGCCCGCAGCACGACGGCCAGCAGGGTCACGGACTCCTCCGGCGCTGCGGGCTGGCCCAGGAGCGCGGCGAGCGCGCTGACCGGGTGGCTGGTGGCCGCGTCGCCCGCCCCGAGCCGCAGGATCGTGCGTCCCATCGCCACCGGCAGGTCGGCCCGCTTCAGGCGCAGCAGGCGCTCCACGCTGCCCCCCGGCAGGGCGTAGCTGCGGCCCCCCGCCTCGACCAGGAGCAGGCTGCGCCGGGCGGCCGAGAGCGGCAGGGTGAAGACCAGGGCGGTGCCGGCGGGCGCGCGCGGCTCCAGGCGGACGCTGCCCAGGAGCTGGCGGGCCGCATCCGCCGCCACCGCGAGTCCGTAGCCGCGCCCCGACAGGGTGTCGACCGCCTCCGCGGTGGAGAAGCCGGGCTCGAAGACGAGGCGCAGCAGGGTCTCGGGATCGGCGCCCGCCCCCGGGGCGAGGAGGCCGCTCTGCCGGGCCACGGCCTCGATCCGGGCGAGATCCGGACCGGGCCCGTCGTCGAACACCGTGACCTGGAGCCGGGCGCCGCGCACCGCCACCTCGAGCCCGAGCGCCAGGGCCTCGGGCTTGCCGGCGGCCCGGCGCCGCTCCGGGCTCTGCCAGCCGTGGCTCAGGGCGTTGCGCAGGGCGTGGAGCAGCGGGTCCTTCAGCGCCTGGAGGGTGCCGCGCTCCACGGGCAGGTCGAGGCCGCGCAGGTCGAGATCGACCTCGCGGCCCTGTTCCCGGGCGGTCTCGCGCAGCGACCGCGCCAGCGGGGCCAGCACCGTCTCGGCCGGAACCAGGGCGAGGCGCTCGGCGGCGGTGCGGACCCGGGCGGCGGCCCCCTCGATCCCGCTGGCGACGGCGGCCTGGCGCCGGGACAGGTCCGAGGCCTCCCGGGCGAAGCTGCCGATCTCGGCCGCGAAGGCGCGCCATTCGGGCCGCTCCGACTCCGCCCCGGCGGCGAGCGCCTCCGCGCCGGCGCGCAGGTCCCGGGCGAGCCTGGCCAGGCGCGCGAGGCTCTCGGCCGCCGACAGGCGGCCGGCGAGGGTGCTGGTGAGGTCGTGGCTCGCCCGGACCACGGCCTCCACGGCCTCGCCGGGCACCCGCAGGAAGGCGGCGGCGGGATCGGCCGGCTCCGGCGGCGGCGCGGGAGCGACCGGCTCCGGAGCCGGGCCGGAGGGCCGCGGCGGTTGGGGCGGCGGCCCGGCCGCCGGTGCGGCCTGCGACGCCTCGTCCGGGAGCCCGAGGACCTGGCCCAGGGCCGCCAGGGCATCGGCCGGCATGGCGGGTCCGGCGCCGTCCTGGAGCCCGGCCACGTAGGCCTCGATCCGGTCGAGGGCGAGGTGGACGGCGTTGGCCGCGTCCCGGTCGAGGGCGGTCGCGCCGGTCCGGACCTTCTCGAACAGCGTCTCCAGGCGGTGGGCGACCGCCTCGACGGCGGGCAGATCGACGGCGCGCGAGGCGCCCTTCAGGCTGTGGGCGCGGCGGAACACGTCGTTCCAGTCCGGGGCGGCGCTGCCGAGCGCCCCGCGGATCGCCGTGATGTGCTCCCGGTGCTCGACATCGAAGGCGGCGAGCAGGAGCTGGCGGATGTCCTCGGGCAAGGCGCGGCCAACCTCAGTGGCGGTATCGTTCGGCGAGCGCCATGAGCGCCTGGGCGAGTTCGGTGAGGTTGGCCGAGGCGGTCTCGACCTGGCGGGTGCCGGCCGCGGTCTGCTGGCTGGCCTGCCGGATGTT
>NZ_JAKSYC010000229.1 GCF_022829585.1 Methylobacterium sp. J-026 | reverse complement strand
ACGATCAATTCGATCAAGCAGGCCGGCGAGTTCGGCATCACCGAGGGCGGGCAGGCTCTGGCCGGCCTCCTGGTGTTCTCCTCCGACGTGCACTCGCTCGGCACCAAGGTCGCGCAGGGGCTGGTGCTCACCGAGCCGTTCCGCAGGCGGCCTGTCGCACCCGTCGCGATCCGGCCTCAGGCCGCGCGGCTCCCTGTGAGACGCGCCGACAGCTGTGAAGTGCCTCAATCTCGACACGCTGCGCCGTGAGATGGATGGGCCGGTCGCGCCCGTCGCCTCCGGCCTGGCAGCGACCGGCCGCGGACCTTCGAATCCATCAGGCGCTCCGTTCGCCATCGTCTTCTCAGGGCCGTCGAGTGAAGCGCGAGCGACTCAAGATCAGCGACGTGGCCGCCTCCGCTCCCGGACGCGGACTTCACGCGCCGCTCGATCAACTCGGGGCGGCCGCCACCCAGATCGACCGGCGTGCGGTCAACCTGCGCTGGCTCTGCGCCAGCTCCCTCACCGGCCTGACCGGTGCCGGCCTGATCGCGGCGGCGCTTCACGTCTCGCTGCAGGGTGACGTCTCCTTCGCGGCCATCCCCGAACGGGCGACCGTCGTGCCTCGGCCGCAGCCGAGCGAGAGCGGCGCCAACCTCGCCCGCAAGGGCGACCGGCTGGTGCGCAACCTGATGATCGCCTCGGCCAAGCAGAGTTTCCGGGCGCCCGTGACGGTCCGACTCGGGGATCGCGAGATCATCAAGGCCAAGGCGTTCGTGCGGCTCAGTACGCCCCTGTCGATGACGACCGGGGTCTATGCGGGCGAGCCGCCGCGATTCGACCCCATGAAATTCGTCTCCGATGAGCCCCTCGAGCGTGCCCCCGATGCCGCCGCCGACGCCCCCGGGGCCGAGGTCACGGTGGTCAAGCGCGACTTGGCCGACGCCGCCGTCGATGCCAGCGCCCCCGCGCTCACCGATGACGACGTCACCGCCCAGGTCGAGGAGGAGCGCCGCATTACCGCCGAGGCGGGCCGCCGGGCCGCCATCCCGATCGCGCCGCAGATCATGCTGTCACGCACCCTGCAGCAGGGCGCGGCCGGCGACGGCGACGGGGCCGCGCCGAAGGAGGCGAACCCGTTCAAGGCGATCGAGGTGCTGGTCGTCCCGGAGAACGTCACCAAGGTCGCCAAGGTCGAACTGAAGCCCAACGAGGCGCCCCTGGTGGAGGAGCGCGATCTGGCGCTCAAGCGCGGCGAGACCGTGGAGAGCGTGCTCAAGGCCACCGGATTCGCCGGCGACGAGGCGATCCGCGGAATCGTCGCGGCCCTCGGCGGTAAGGCGCGGACCGCCGCCCTCAACGAGGGCCAGCCGATGCGCGTCCAGGTCGCCCCGGGCCCCCATCCCGGCGACCCGCGTCAGGTCACCCGCGTGGTGCTGTACGGCGAGTCCGGCATCGAGGGGATCGCCGCCCTGAACGACCGGGGCGCCTTCGTCTCGGTGCCGCCCCCCGCCGAGGAGGCCCCCTCCCCCAAGCCGCAGCCCCAGGCCGAGTCCGGCGAGGACGAGGATGCCGATTCGGGCTCGGGTCCGCGCCTCTACCAGAGCCTTTACGAGACGGCTGCCCGTCACGACCTGCCGCGGGCCACCGTGGAGGACATCGTCCGGGTGTTCAGCTACGACCTCGATTTCCAGCGTCGGATCGCCAGCGGCGACGGCCTCGACGTGTTCTACACATATGACGACGAGGCCAGCGCCGACCGTCCGGACCTGCTCTACGCGGCGCTGACGCTCGGCGGCGAGACGCGCAAGGTCTACCGCTTCCAATCCCCCGACGACGGCACGATCGACTACCTCGACGACCAGGGGCGGTCGCTCAAGAAGTTCCTGCTGCGCAAGCCGATCGCCGACGGGATCATGCGTTCCGGCTTCGGCTATCGGCGCCACCCGGTCTTGGGCTACGCCAAGCTGCATACGGGTGTCGATTGGGCGAACCCGATCGGCACGCCGATCATGGCGGCGGGCAATGGCGTGGTGATCCGGTCCGAGATGACCTCGGGCTACGGCAACCGGGTCGAGGTCCAGCACGTCAATGGCTACGTCACCACGTACAATCACATGTCGCGGTTCGGCCGCGGCATCCGGGAGGGCGTGAAGGTCCGGCAGGGTCAGGTGATCGGCTATCTCGGCTCCACCGGCCTGTCGACCGGGCCTCATCTGCACTACGAAGTGATCATCAACGGCCACTTCGTCGATCCGATGAAGATCCGCGTCCCCCGGGGCCGGGAACTCGATGGCCGCCTGCTCGCTGACTTTAGGCGTCAGCGCGAGCAGATCGACGCGACCATGCAGAAGTCGAAGAGCGCCACGGCGCTGGCCCAGCGGGACGCGGTCGTGCGCTGACGGGACCCGGCCCAGCCCGGCGCGCGCCCGCGCGCCGGGCCGATCTCTCTATCGCAGCGCCAGGGCGGCGTGGTGGCCGCCACCGTGGGCGAAGTGCTCGCGGCGGCGCTCGATCGAGCTCGGGATCCGCAGGGATTCCCGGTACTTCGCCACCGTGCGGCGGGCGATGTCGACCCCCTCCCCGCGCAGCTTCTGCACCAGGGCGTCGTCGGAAAGCACGTCGTCCGGCGTTTCGCCGTCGACCAACTGCTTGATCCGGTGGCGCACCGCCTCCGAGGAATGGGCCGCCGTGCCGGCCGCCCCCGGGATCGCCGCGGTGAAGAAGTATTTCATCTCCAGGGTGCCGCGGCTGGTGCCGATCGCCTTGTTGGAGGTGACCCGCGAGACGGTCGATTCGTGCATGCCGATCGCCTCCGCCACCGTCTTGAGATTCAGCGGCCGCAGATGCGTCACGCCGTAGACGAAGAAGCCGTCCTGCTGGCGTACGATCTCCGTGGCGACCTTCAGGATCGTGCGGGCGCGCTGCTCCAGGGAGCGGGTGAGCCAGTTGGCGTTCTGGAGCGCTTCGGACAGGAAGGCCTTGTCGCCCTCGGCCTTGGCGCCGCGCACGACCCGGGCATAGTAGCTCTGGTTCACCAGGACCCGCGGCAGGGCCTCGCTGTTCAGCTCGACCAGCCAGGATCCGTCCGGTGCCGCCCGCACGAACACGTCGGGGACCAGAACCTCCACGGCGCTCGATCCGAAGGCCCGGCCGGGCTTCGGATCGAGGCGGCGGATCTCGCCGAGCATCTCGACCAGATCCTCGTCATCCACCCCGCACAGGCGGCGCAGCGCCCCGAAATCGCGCTTGGCGACGAGGTCGAGGCGCGAAACCAGAGCGCGCATCGCCGGGTCGAACCGGTCGCGGTCCCGGAGCTGGATCGCCATGCACTCGGCGAGGTCGCGGGCGGCGACCCCGGGCGGATCGAAGGTCTGCACCAGCGTGAGGATCCGCGCCACCAGGGCCGGGTCGGCGCCGAGGCGCTCGGCCACGGCCTCGACCGATTCGCGCAGGTATCCCGCCTCGTCGACCGCATCGATCAGGAACCCGCCTACCAGCCGCTCGACGGGGTCGCGGGTCGCGAGATCGAGCTGGCCCGCGAGGTGCTCCCGCAGCGAGACCTCCGCCGTGAGGGTGGCTTCAAAATCGGGGGCCTCCGCGTCGAAACTGCCGCCGGTACTGCCATAGGGGGGTGGGGTCAGCGAGAGCATGTCGCCGCCGCCGCCCTCCCGCGCCTGGGCCGGCACGTCGTCGGGGAAGACGTTGTCGAGCCGCGTGTCGAAATCGGTCTCGATCTCGCCGCGGCTCGGATTAAGCTCGGCGGACAGCCACGATTCGGATTCGGCCGCCTCGAAACCATCGCCGGCCGGGTCCTCGGCTTGGCCGGCCGGATCGGCAGCCTCATCCGTGCCGGATGGCTCGGGTTCGGCACGTTCCAAGAGGGGGTTGCGCTCCAGTTCGGCCTCGACATAGGCCGCGAGGTCGAGCTGCGAGAGTTGGAGGAGCTTGATCGCCTGCAGGAGCTGCGGCGTCATCACCAGGGCCTGGCCCTGACGCACTTCCAGCCGTTGCACCAAACTCATGGAGGCCCCGATGTCCTTCCTGCGCGGTTTGCCGGCAGCCGCCGAGGATCGGCGGCATGAATCTTGCTTAAATCGCTCTGATCTCTGTAGCCCCTTCGTCGCCGCGCGTCAAAGCGGGTCGGTGGGTTTGTCCCTGGCCATGTGACGGCGATGCGCGTCGCGTGGCGCGCCGGACAAACCGGCGGCGGGCGTGGCTAGTCTGAGGTCCGGCCTTTAAAGAAGCTTTGCGCTTGACGCGCGCGGCCGCGCGGGACTGATCCTGGCGTGCTGATTCTGCCCGGCTTGCGTGAAGCACGTTACGGGCGCTTTTCAGGGCGGATGTTGCGTGGCGCGCGCCGCACGACGCTCTCGATGCAACCTGCTCGCTTGCACCGGACCGGCATCCCCTCTGGCGCCGGATCTCGACTGGCAATCCCCCGCCGCGTGCCCGGGCCGCTCACCAGCCGCAATTGGGGACCGGGGGCTGGGATTTCGCCAGCGCCGACTTGTCGATCTGCACCATCGCCCCCCAGGCGTATTTCTGCGCGTAGGGCGTGACGTTGGTGAACAGGCAGCCGAGCTGGAAATGGGTGGCGCCCATCTCGCCCGAGAAGGCCATGCAATCGAGGAACGTCCAAGTCTTCGGTACCGGGCTCATGGAGCGCCACCGCGGCATCGCCACCGGCGCGCAGACCTTCACCGCACCGGTGCCGTCATCCGCGTTGAGGGCGTCGCCTTGCGCCTGCGCCGCCGCGGATCCGGTGGCCAAGGTGAGCGACAGCAGCGCCGCGATCGTCGGGCGCGTGAGGCGCGGACGGGGATGGGTGGCTCGGGTCATCGGGTCAGTGCATCGTCCGCCACAGGATCGCGAGGATCGCGAAGCCGATGACATTGTAGAGGATCGCCCAGAGCCAGACACCCAGGATGGCGCGGCTCGGCTTGCGCGGCCGCTGCCGGCCGAGGCGCGGGCGGTGCCGATCCTCGGGCGTCGGCCAGATCGCGTTCTTGGGTGCCTTCAGGAGGCGCGTCAGCGTCTCGGGCAGGTGCGGGCCGGGCGGGCCTTCGCCGTCCATGACGACCTCTGCGGCGGTGGACATCCCGGCCGCGGCGGCGGCCCGGGACCAGACTTCTCTAATAAGGCCGGCCCGGTCCCGGCAATGTGTCCGATCCGCCGGGGGCCTACAGGACCGTGCCCGGCGCTTCCGGATAGAGCTGGTACGCCCAGGTCTCGGAGAGCAGCCGGCCGCCGGATTTGAGCAGCAGCCGCATCTCCACCGGCTCCGGCCCCTCGGCGTAGACCTTCAGGAAGACCCGCCAGGGGCTCGGCTTGCCGTAGGGCGCCCAGGTCGCGCCGACCTCTTCGGCGCTGCCGCGCGTGAGCGTCAGCGCGACCTCGGCCTTCTCGGGATCGAGCCCGGCCAGGGCCGCGCCCTCGAATTCCAGCACGAATTGCCGCACCAGGTTGGCCCGGCCGGGGCGGCGATCCGCCTCGGCGAGCCAGGCGGCCTTTGTCGCCCGGGTGGCGACGCACCGGGCGAGATCGGTCGCGACCGGCTCCTGAACGGTCCAGCGCAGGCGGTAGGCGAAGCTGCGCTCATCCCCCGCCTTCGGCGGATCGGCCGGCACCCACATCGCACCGATGTTGTCGTCGGTCTCCTGGTGCGTCGGGATCTCCACGAGCTGGACGCTGCCCGAGCCCCAATCCCCCTGCGGCTCGACCCAGATATCGGGCCGGTTCTCCTCGAAGCCGTCGTCGATGTAGTGGTCGAAGCTCCGGTCGCGCTGGAGCAGGCCGAAGCCCTTGGGCGACCGGTCGGCGAAGGCGCTGACGCTGAGGCGCGGCGGATTGTTGAGCGGGCGCCAGATGATCTCGCCGGCCCCGGTCTGCATCAGCAGCCCGTCGGAATCGTGGACCTCTGGGCGCCAGTCGCTGGCGCGGAAGCGGCTGATCCCCTCGGAGTACCAGAGCATCGACGTGAGCGGCGCCATCCCGAACCGCTCCACGGACCGGCGCATGTAGACCGTGCAGGCGACGTCGATGACGACGTGCGGTTCCCTCCGGGCGACGAACCGGTAGACCCCGGTCAGACTCGGCCCTTCCAGCAGGGCGAGCACGGTGACCGCACCCTCCGCGGCCGGGCTGACATAGAAGCGCGTGAAGACCGGAAACTCCTCGATCCCGCCGGCCCCGGGCGCCGTGTCGATGGCGATGCCGCGGGCCGAGGCGCCGTATTGCTGCCCGTCGCCGCCAGCGCGGAAATAGGAGGCCCCCAGGAAGGCGAGCCAGTCGGCGTCGTCGCCGGGCTGCCCGGCCGGGGCCTTCTGGAACCGGAACCCGGCGAAGCCGGCGCCGTCCGGGACATCCTTGGCCGGATTGCCCGGCGGGTAGGTGAACAGGTCGTTGGCGTAGAGCACCGCGCGGGCCTGTCCGCCCTCCAGCGCGTAGACGCTCACGGGATGCCGGAACAGGTTGCCGAGGTGGAAGAAGGTCACCGGGTACGGGCTGTCGGCGAACAGGGCCCGGCCGGGCGGATAGCGGATCTCCTGCAGCGGTCCGTAGGTCAGGGCATCGAGGGCCGCAGCGCCGGGCGCTTCCGGCGGCGGCGCGTAGGGCTGGTCGCGCAGGCTGCGGGCGAGGTCCTTCAGCCGGTCGAGATCCATCGGCTCGGGCGGCCCGAGCCGCGGCCCGCCGGAGGCGGCCCGGGCGGCGCCCGGGAACGGCGTGAGGGCGAGGAGCCCGAGGGCGGTCAGGACGCGACGCGTGATCAAGGTGAGACCCCCGGGATTCGGCCAAGCTTCGCTGGCCCGCGCCGCCCTGTAGAGCCGAGCCCGAGGGCGTTGCAACACGGGACCTGACGGCCACCCGCCGCAAGCTGCAACGGGCACCCGCGCGGGAACAGCGCCGGTCCGATCCGTGTCGGCCCTGGGATCAGCTGCGCGGGCCGCAGGTGCCGGTGGCGCCGTCGCTCGCCCAGAGGTCTGCGCCGCCGCCGGGGGCGCACTGGCCGGGCAGCGCCAGCGTGATCAGCTTGGACAGGACCCGCGCCTCGTCCTCGCCATAGCCGATCTCCCCGACCATGCGCCCGGTCCTGTCGAACAGCGCCACGGTGGCCGAATGCTCCATCGTGTAGTCGCCGTCCTTCAGCGGCACGCGCCGGTAGGCGACGTGGTAGGCGTCCGCCATCCGGGCGACCTGATCCGGCGTGCCCGTGAACGCGCGGATGCGCGGATCGAACGAGGCCAGGTAGTCGCGCAGGCTGTCGGGGGTGTCGCGCTCCGGGTCCAGCGTGACGAACACCAGGTTCAGGCGGTCCGCGTCACGGCCCATCTGGCCCAGCGCCCCCGAGAGGCTGGCCAGCGTCGTCGGGCAGACGTCCGGACAATGGGTGAAGCCGAAGAACAGCGCGGTCGGCCTGCCCAGGAGATCGGCCTGGCTCACCGGACGGCCGTCGAGGTCCGCCATCGCGAAGGCACCGCCGACCCGGCGCGGATGGCTGAAGCGCGCGCCCTGCTGCAGGACGATCGCCCCCGTTCCGGCGGCGACCATGCCGACAAGGACGGCGGAGGCGATAAGGGCGATCGGGCTGGGTGCCATGCTATGACCTGCGGCGCGTCGAGGCCCGAATATGGGGCGCCCATCGACCGGCGCGAGGCCGCATCCCGATCGTGTCGTCGGACGGCTCGGTCCCGCCCCGGGGCGCAGCGAACCGGAGGCGGGTCTTGTCCGATGCCGTCGCGCCGACTGCAGCGCGCCTTCAGGAGGCCTGCGCCAGGGCCGCGATCAGGACCTGCGGCTCTTCCGCCGCTTCGGCACCGTTCAGGACCGCGTCCATCTCGGCCTTGGGCATCGCCCGCCCGAACAGGTAGCCCTGGCCGAAATGGCAGCCCTGGTCCGACAGCCAGTCCAGGCTCGCATCCGTCTCGATCCCCTCCGCGGTCGTGGTGAGGCCGAGGCTCGTGCCGAGCTTGATGATGGCATCGACCAGCTTGGCGCGTTCGTCGCTCATGGTGATCGCGTCGACGTAGCTCCGGTCGATCTTCAGCTTGTCGAACTTCAGCTTGCGCAGGTGGTACAGGCTCGAATAACCGGTGCCGAAATCGTCGAGCGCGATGCGCACGCCGAGCTGCCGGAGCGACAGGAGGGTCGCGCGGGTCGCCTCCAGATCCTGGATCAGGGCGCTCTCGGTGATCTCAACCTCGAGGCGCCGGGGCGGGAATCCGGTCTCCGTGAGGATCGCGAGGATGCGCTCGGCCAGCCACGCATCCTGGAACTGGTGGGGGGCGATGTTGACCGCCAGGATCAGGTGGGAGGGCCAGGCCCGGGCATCGAGGCAGGCCCGGCGGATCAGGTTGTAGCTGAGATCGGCGATCATCCCGGTCTCCTCGGCGACGGGGATGAATTCCGACGGGCCGATCAGGCCGCGGATCGGATGGCGCCAGCGCGCCAGCACCTCGACGCCGACGATCTCCTTCTCGGGCAGCGACACGACCGGCTGGTAATAGGGCTCGATCGCGCCCGTCTCGATCGCGACGCGGAGTTCCGCCTCGGTACGGGCCCGGGCGCGCAGCTCCTCGTCCATGGCGCTGCGGAAGAAGCGGTAATTGCCGCGCCCGTCCTTTTTGCCCTGGTACATGGCGAGATCGGCCGCGTGCAGGACCGCGTCGGAATCCGCGTGGTCCGCGGCGACGACGGCGACGCCGACCGTGGCGCCGACCTTGAGATCGTTCTGGTTCCAGCTGACCGGCACGGAGATGGCGGAGATCACCGCCTGGGCCAGGCGCATGAGGCCCTCGCTGCCGTGCTCCACAGGGACCAGCATGGCGAACTCGTCGCCGCCGAGCCGCGCCGCCACGCCGCCGGACGGCAGCAGCTGGTGGAGGCGCTCGGCCACGGCGCAGAGCACCGCGTTGCCGGCCGCATGGCTGTAGAGGTCGTTGACCGGCTTGAACCGGTCGAGGTCGATCAGCAGGACCGCCGAGGACGGCTCGGCACCGGCCGTGGCATGCGCCCGCGCGACGGCATCGATGAAGCGGCGGCGGTTGGCCAGTCCGGTCAGCCCGTCGTGCCGGGCGATCGCCTCGGCCTGCGCGGCCGCCGCGTCGCGCTCCAGCATGAGCCGGCGCAGGAGGATCGATTTGCGGATGACGGCCCCGCACAGGGCAACGCCCATGCAGGCGGCCAGCATCAGCAGGTCGTTGAGGCCGTAGGCCAAGACGAAGCCGGTCAGGGAGTCGAAGGTGCCGAGCGTGACGCCGACGAACCAGATCCCCGCGCCGATGACGAGCAGGCACAGGGTCTCGTAGAGCTCGCCGCGGCCCCACGCATTTGACGTCTCGCTCGGCATATCGTGCGTCCAGTTTTCGGTCCGTAATGGAAGCATGCCAAGTGCTAAGGCGCTGTAAATTCGACCCTCATCAAATCGTGAAGATTTAGAAATCCGAGACGTGATGTGGCGATGCTGTCCAAATATGTAGGCCGGCCGACCCCGTCATTTCGTCCCTGCAGGCCGCGGTCCGGGGTCGCCCGGCCGGGCCAGGGAGGCCAGGGCGAAGGCCATGAAGAACAGGAAGTACTGATTGACCGAGAGTTCCTCGAACATCATCGACGGGATCAGGAACAGGGCGCTGTAGGTCAGGAACGGGCCGGCTCGCGCCGGGTCCAGCAGGATCCGCACGAGACCGGCGATCAGGAGCAGCGCGGCGGCCACGCCGCTCTGGAGTGCCATGGAGACGAAGCCGTTATGCGGCGTCACGAGGCCGGTCAGCGCCCGCAGCTCCTCCCGGCGGGCGACCTCGCCGAGACCGAACGGGTAGGCGACGACGAGGCGCAGGGCGGTGATGCCCGAGAGAAACCGCTCGTCGAAGTTGCTCGTGACGTTGTTGTCCTCCGCGAAGCGGCGCTCGATCGCCTGCGCCAGGGTGTTGGGCAGCGGGAGCTCCCCCGTCAGCGACCAGGCGATCAGCACGGCGCCCAGGATCCCGAGCACGCTCAGGACCGCGGAGGCCCGGAGGTTGCGCCGCATCAGCAGGGCGAAGACCAGCAGCGGCATGAACAGGCCGGCCCTGTTGTTGGTCAGGGGAAAGCTCGCCAGCAGGGCTCCGAAATAGACGAGATAGATCGCCTTGAGCCGGTAGCGCAGGCTCAGCACCAGGGCGGCGACACCGCACAGCCCGAAGACGTGGCCGGTCTCGTTTCCGGATGCCCAGAGGCCGCCCTGCTTGTCCTCGACGAAGAGCTTCAGCTCCTCGTCGAGCCCGTCGGTCGGCACCGCGAGGCCGTAGCGTTCCAGCGACAGGCCCGAGGAGGCGAGCAGCAGGACCGCCAGGGACGCCAGGAGGCCCACGAGCAGGCCGATGCAGAAGGCGTTCTCGATGCGCCGGTCCTGGAAATGCACGAGCAGGATGAAGGCTTGCACGACGTAGAGCAGCAGCACCAGCGTCAGGTAGACGTCACCCGCCTCCTTGTGGGCCTTGAGCACGAGGGAGGCACCGATCAGCACGACGATCCCGGCGAGCGGGGCGACGTTGCGCAGGACCTCCGCGATGACGGCCCGGCGCATCCCGAGGAAGGGGATGAGGAGGAACGGCAGGAGGTCGGACAGGCGCTGGAACGGCAGGCCGAAGCTCGAGGTCAGCACGTTGAACTGCAGCGCCACCCCGAGCACGAACACGGCGGCGCGGTCGGCCCCGACCGACACAGCCGGGGCACCCACTCCGATCGGCAACGCCTGTCCCGTCATGGTCCCGATCCGTTCGAACGCCGAGGCAAGCCGCCACCGGACAAGCCGGCGTCGGACAAGCCGGCCCGGCGCCCCCCCCCCGGGCGGCCATCCTCGCGCACAAAGGTTGGCGGAGGGTGGAGATCAGGTCGTCCGGCGCAGGAAGAAGCCGAGGGCGGTGCTGACCGTGTCACGCATGAACAGCTGCGCGAGGCCGGCATAGGCCAGGATGCCGATCCCGACCGCGCCGAACAGGCCGATCCGGTCGCCCAGTGCGGCGTGGATCGGCTCCTGGACCACCAGCACGAGGCCCGCCATCGCGGCCGAGCAGGCCGTGACCGGCAGCAGCGCCCGGGCCAGGCTCCGGTTGCCGATCGGGACGAGCCGTCCGATCCCGGCGACGATCACCGGCGTGAACAGGTAGGCCCGCAGCACGTGCCCGGCGGCGAGCGCCGCGAGGCCCAGGGGCGCGGTCACCAGGGCGGCCACGGCCCCGAGGCCGAACTGGGCGCCCGCCAGCCGCAGGGCCGTCCCGTTGCGCCCCAGCGCCGTGAAGATCATCCACAGCATCGAGGTCGCGACGAATTCCGGCGCCAGAAGCGCCAGCATCCGCAGCACCGGGGCGGCCTCGTGCCACTGATCGCCGAACAGGAACGGGATCAGGGTCGGGGCGACGGCCGCCATGCCGAAGAAGGCCGGCACCGCCACGAAGGAGGAGGCCTCGGTGAAACCGTAGAAGGCGGTGGCCAGCTCCGTCGGCCGATCCTGGAGGCGGGCATAGGTGGTCAGGCCCACCGTCGTGAGCGGGATCACCGCCACCTGGCTGACGAGGTCGATGCAGCGCCAGGCGAGGCGCAGGTATCCGACATCGGCGGCCGACAGGAAGTAGGCGGCGATCACCTCCTGGCTGCGGATCGAGAGGACGAGCAGGAGGTAGGTGCAGAACACCCGCGACCCGAAGGCGATCTGGGCGCGGGCGGCGGCGAGGTCCAGGCGCCGGGCCGGCATCCACCGGGACGCCGCCCAGGTGAGCAGCGTGGTCGCGGTCGCGGCGACGAGGCGCTGCACCACGAGGCTCCAGACGCCGTAGCCGGCAAACGCCATCGCCAGGGCGACCCCGCCCCCGAGGAGGTTGGAGCCCAGGGCCCGGAGGGCGAGCTTGCGGAACCCGAAGCTCCTTTGCAGGCGGGCCTCGTGGATGGCCCCCGCGGCGGTGATCACGAAGCAGGCCGAGAGGGCGCATAGGACCGGGCGCAGTTCCGGGAGATCGAACACCCAGGCGATCGGGCCGGACAGGGCCACGAGCGCCCCGCCGCAGAGGCCGCCGGCGGCCAGCATCACCCAGAAGGCGGTGGCGGCGAAGTCCTCGTCGAGGTCGACCCGCTGAACCACCGCATCCGGCAGGCCGCAGCGCGCCACGATCTGCAGGATGTCGATGAAGACGACGGCGATCGCCACCATGCCGAACTCGGCGGGGGCGATGAGCCGGGCGAGCACGAGGAACACCCCGAAGCTCAGCACGACGTTGCCCACGGACGCGAGCGCCACCCAGCGGGCCGCGTCGAAGGAGCGGCCGGTGACCTCGGCGCCGGAGGGGAGCCCCGGGACGATCTCGGAGGCGTCCGCGGCCGCCCCGGCCTCGGTGAGCGTCGGCGTGCCGGCGGTCACGAACGGGCCGCCCGGCGCTCGGCGACGAGCTCGGCGTAGAGGTCGAGATACTTCTCGGCGACGCGCTCGGAGGTCGATTCGCGGATGACGTGCTGGAAGGCGCGCTCGTCCGGCAGGTCGGTGCGGCCGCGGGCGATCGCGGTCCGCAGGCGCTCGGCGAGGTCGGCATCGTCGCCCGGGGTGAACAGCCAGTCGGCGTTGTCCTCGCCGATCAGCTCGGGAATGCCGCCCGAGGCCGCGCCGATCACCGGTACGCCCATCGTGTAGGCCTCGTAGATCGTCCGCGGGGACGGCTCGGCCCAGAACGAGGGCACGACCAGCACGTCGATCTCGCTGAGGAAGTCGGCGGGCTTGGCCCAGCCGACGAACTCAACCGGCAGGCCCTCAGCCTGCGCCTTGAACCGCGCGATCGAATCGTCCATCGCCTGGCCGGCGACGAGGCAGCGCCAGTCGCCGGGGCCGATCCGGCGCAGGGCGTCGATCAGGGTGCCGACCCCCTTCTCGGTGTTGATCCGGCCGAGATAGCCGAAGGTCATGGGCCGGCCCGTCCGGTCGATCCGGCGCCGCGCCTCCGGGTCTCCTTCGGGGACGGTGCACGAATAAAAAATCACCCGGCGGCGCTCGGGCGCCAGATGTGCGAACAGCCCGTGGTTCACATGGGTCTTGAGGATCTCGGTGCCGACGCTGACGACCGCGTCCACCGACCGGTTGGTGATCTGCTTGGCCGCGTTGACCACCTTGCAGCCGAGGTGCCAGCGCTCACAGGGCTTGCCGTCCCGGAACATGGCGGCGTTGCCGCAGATCAGGTCGTACTCGCAGACCGTATGGACGATCGGGATCCCGCGCTTGGCCGCCTCCCGCCAGACCAGGGTCGAGACGTCCAGCAGCGAGTGGGTGTTGACGATGTCGGGGCGGAAATCGTCGAGGACGCGGCCGAATTCCGCCGCGACGGCGAAGTTCCATTGCTGCTTGAGCTTCGCCCAGGCGCGGCCGAACCGGCTCGCCTTGGGCCAGTCCTCCAGCCAGAAATCGTTGTGGTGCGCCATGCGGTAGACGGTGACGCCGCCCCGCACCGCCTTCGGCTCGGGCTCCCGGGCGATGCAGGCCGCGGCCACGGTGTGGCCCGCCGCCGCCAGCTCCTCGGCGAGGTGCTCCACCGAGCGCTCCGCGCCGCCCACGATGTAGGGAGGATAGAGGGCGCTGAGATGCAGGATCCGCAGGGGCCCGGTCGCGGCCCGCAGGGCGGCGCCGTCCACCGGCCGGTCGCGCCGTTCGGAGGCCGGGGTGGCGGACGCGACGCGGGCATAGGGCTGGGACAGGGACGGGGTCATCATGGGCGGCACTCGCTGAGCTGCGGGCGCTCCGTGGGCGCGGAGCGCGATTCGGGGCGGGCGGCGTCGCGGGCCGCCGCGTAGAGGTCGAGATAGGCGGTCGCCACGGCGTCCGGATCGGTCCCGGCGCGGATGGTGGCGGCCCGGCCGAGTCCCTCGGCGAGGCGGCCGGGCTCGGCGACGATCCGGGCCATCGCGGCCGCGAGCGCGGGGGCGTCGCCGGGGGACACGAGCCACGGTCCCGGCCCGATCTGCTCGCCGATGCCGCCGGCCGCCGTGCCGATCACCGGAACGCCGCGACCGTAGGCTTCCGCCACGGTGCGGCCGAAGGGTTCCGGCCAGATCGGCGGGACCACGAGGCAGTCGATCCCGTCGAGGAAGGCGTCGCGCCCGGCGAAGCCCGCGAAGGAGACGGGCAGCCCGTCAGCCCTGGCGCGGTAGCGGTCGAGTCCGTCCAAGGCCCGGCCAGCGATCGTGAGCTGCCAGCCCTGCGGCGGCAGCCTCCGGCAGGCGTCGAGCAGGACGTCGATGCCCTTGGACGCCTCGATCCGGCCGAGATAGCCGAAGGTCACCGGTGCCCCCGGAGCGAGCAGCCGGCGGGTCGACGGTGCGCCCGGCGCGATCGGGTTCCAGATCACCCGGCGCAGCGAAGGCGGCACCGCATCGAAGAAGCCGGCGGCGAGGTGGCGGGCCAGGATGTCCGAGCCCACGGCGGTGACGGCCGAGACCGCGCGCTGGCAGCGCCGGTGCGGCGCCGCGTAGATCCGGCACTTGAGGTGCTGGCCGGTGCAGGCCCGGCCGTCCCGCACCATCGCGCCGTTGGTGCACAGGCTGGTGAAGTCGTGCAGTGTATGCACCACCGGCACGCCGAGCCGGCGGAGCATCGGCCAGAGCGCCGGCGTCAGCTCCGAGATCGAGTGGGTGTTGACGAGATCCGGTGCGAAGTCCCGCACCGCCGCCGCCATCCGGGCGAGGGTCTGGCGGTTCCACTGGGTGGCGAGCTTGTAGCGCATCCGGTCGAGGCGCCCGCGCTGCGGCCAGTCGAGGATGTGGAACGGGGTCCCGTACCCGGTCCGATAGACGGTGACGCCGTCCTGGACGACGGGGGCTGCGGCCTGCCGGGCCGCGCAGGCGACCGCGACCGCGTGGCCGAGGTCCGCCTGCAGGCGGGCCAGCGTCTCGACCATGAGTTCGGCCCCGCCGACCTGCTCGGGCGGGTAGAGCGAGCTAAGGTGCAGGATGCGCATGCGGCACCTTTCCGGCCGGTTCCGCGCGGGCGGAATCCCGGAGCGCGTCGAGCAGCAGCGTCTCGTAGCGGCGGGCGGTCTCGGCCCAATCGTACAGGCCGGCATTGTCGCGGCCGCGGTCGATCAGCGCCGCGCGCAGGCCGGGCTCGTCCAGCAGGCGGCGCAGGCACGCGGTGAGCGCCCCGGCATCGGTGGGGTCGAAGGTCAGGGCGCCCGCGCCGGCGATCTCGGGGGTCGCCGACCGGTTCGAGCAGATCACCGGGCAGCCCAGCGCCTGCGCCTCCAGCACGGGCAGGCAGAACCCCTCCGCGAAGGACGGGACGCACAGGCACAGGGCGTTTCGATAGAGCGCCGCGAGCCGGCCCTCGCCGATCCGGGACAGGCGCGTCAGCCGGACCGGTGCGCCGCCGAGCGCTTCGGCGATCGCCTCGTCCGGATCCTCGCCGACATGGACGATGCCGATCTCCGGGCGGCCCAGCGCGGCCAGGGCCCGCGCCAGCGTCGCGAAGTTCTTGTTGTACATGGCGTTGCCCACCGCCAGCACGAAGGGTCCCGGCGGGAGTTCCGGTGCCGGATCGACCGCATCGGGGTCGATCATCGCGGCCGACGGGACGGTGTGGGTCCGGTCCCGGAGGGTCGGGTAGAAGCGCCCGAGATCGCGCCGCGTCGCCTCCGAGACGGCGATCACCCGGGCGCTGTTGGCCAGGACGAGGCGGAAGATCGGATCGGTGGTCAGCGCCTCGCGCGAGCGGCTTCGGCCGGGCATCGTGCGGAAGTAGAGATCGTGGACGACGCTGACCCGCGCCCGGCCGCCGAAGGCCGCACCGTAGGGATCGGCGTTGAGCACCACGTCGATGTTGAAGGCTCGACACAGCCGCGGGACGGTGACGGCCTGCCGCAGGACGTCCAACAGCATGATGCGCGGGCGCGGCACGGTCACGACCTCGATCCGGTCGCGGATCGCCTCGGGCAGCTGCGCGCGGGTCCAGGGCGAGCGCAGCACGACCGTGAAGGTGCCGCGCTCGATGAGGCCGGCGATCACCCGGAAGGCGACGAGGGCGACGCCCGACGGACGACCGCCGAACTGGGTCGGCATGTTCACGAGGACGCGCGGCATGGCGGCTCCGAAAGCTCCGATCGCGGTTGATGACGGCCCATCGGTCAGGGGCGGGCGGCGGCGTCGAGGATCAGCTGGGTCAGGGCGTCCCGCATCCGATCCGCGCCGTAGAGGGTCAGCGCCCGGTCCCGGGCGAGACGGGTGCGCGCCGCGACGGCGTCCGGGTCGTCGAGCAGCACGGCGAGGGCGGCGGCGAGGCGGTCGGGCCGCCGCGGCGGCACGAGGGTGCCGACCGCACCGCCGTCGAGGATCTCGGCGGCGGCGCCGGTATCGGTGGCGATCACCGGGATCCCGGCCAGCATCGCCTCGACGAGGGTCCGGCCGAACGGTTCGGGATCGACCGAGGGATGCACGACCGCGTCGACCGCCTGCATCAGCCGGGGCACGTCCGACCGCTGGCCGAGGAACAGCACCCGGTCCGCGACGCCGTGCGCCGCGGCCAGCGCGTGCAGCTGCGCCGCGTAGGCGTCCTCGCCGAACAGCGCCGCGCCCACGACGATGCAGCGCAGGCCGGGAAGGCGCGCCAGCGCCTCGATGACCACGTCCTGCCCCTTCCAGGGTGCGAGGCGGCTGAACACCCCGATGAGCGGTCCGGCCGGCAGCCCCAGTTCCGCCCGCAGGGCCGCCGGGGATCGCGGATCAACATCCAGATCGAGACCGTTCGGCACGACGCTCACGCGGGATGCACGGCCGCCGGCCCGGATGAAGGCGTCCGCCGCAGCCCGCGAGGGCACGACCACCCGGGTCGCGCACAGATTGGCCAGCCGCGCCTGTACGATCCGCTGAGCCCGGCCGAAATGCGCGCCGTCGAGGATGTCGTGCAGGTGCCAGATGATCGGCCGCCCGACCAGCCGCGCGGGCAGAGCCGACAGCAGGAAGGCCTTCTGCGAATTGGCATAGACCACGTCGCAGGTCCGCGCCGCGCGGGCGATGTCGAGGGCGAGGCCGGCGAGCCGCCCGAGCTTGGGCAGCGCCCGCAGGACCGAGGCGTCCCGGCGCAGGCCCGACAGGCCCGCCCCCGGGCGGGCGAGACGGATCTCGAGGCCGAGGCCGCGCAGGATGCCGGCGAAGGCGCCGTCCTCGAACAGGAACGCCGTCGAGCCCGCCCAGGGGGCCACGGCATCGCGCAGGACGAGCTCGGCCCCCGACATCGTCCCGGTATGAGTCACGAACAGGACGCGGGGGCGGTTCCGGGGCTCGGCCGTTCGGGCAGGGCCAAGCGGCGCAGGTTCGGCGAGCATGCCGACGGACAGGGCCTCGGTCATCGCGCGTCACCGGCGTGGCGGGGCTCCGGAAGCCGCATCACATCGTAGGTCGGCTGGCGTCCCGCCCGGACCATCGTCATGGCGATCCCCAGCACGACGCCCCCGGCGCGGCGGAGGTTGCCCACCGTCTCGACGATGTCCGACAGCTGCGAGCGGCCGTAGCGCGCGCAGCAGAGCACGCCGTCCGCGTGGCGGGCGAGCATCGAGGCGTCCATCAGCACGCTGGTCGGCGGGGAATCCAGGAGGACGAGGTCGTAGCGGCGGGTCCAGCGTAGGAACTCGACCATGCGCTCGCTCATCAGCAGGTCGGTGGATTCCGAGGTCGGCGTGCCGGCCGGGATCACGTCGAACCGGCCGGCCGAGACGACGGCCTCGGCGGGGGCGATCTCGCCCCGCAGCACGCCCACGAGGCCCGGCCCGCGCCCGAGTCCGAGCGAGGCATCGAAGTTCGGTCGGCGCAGGTCGCACTCGATCACCAGAACCCGGCGCCCGCTCGCGGCGCCGATGCCGGCCAGGGCGAAGGCGGTGAACGACTTGCCCTCGCGGGGTTTCGACGAGGTCACCAGGATGACCCGGGACTCGCCCCCGCCCGCCAGGACGAGGTGCGCGTGCAGATTGCGCAGCACGGTCTGCATCACCGGATCGACCCGGGCCCGTGCCAGGGCCTCGGGGAGGTCGAGGTCCCTCCGACGGTCGGAGAGGCGGCCCATCAGCCCGCGGGGTTCCAGACGGGGGAGCTGGGCGAAGACCGGGGCGCCGGTGCCGGCCATGAGCTGCCCCGGGGTCCGGACCCGCTGGTCGGTGTAGTCGCGCAGCAGGGCCGCCGCCGCCGCCAGCACGCCGGCGAGCACGATGCCCCCCGCCAGGAACGGCACGGCCTTGGGCGAGAACGGCTCCTGCGGCAGTTCCGCCAGGCTGACCAGCCGGGTGCTGCCGGTGAGGATGCGCCGCTCGGTCTCCAGCTCGCCGGCACGCTTCACGAGGTCGGCGTAGCGGGTCCGCTGGATCTCAGCGTTGCGCACCATCCCCTCGATCGAGGCCTCGTCGTCCATGGCGGCCGCGGCCTCGGTCTTGGCATTGTCCAATTGGGTGCGCAGCGCCTGGGCCAGCGCGTTCGAGGCGTCGTAGGACTTGCGCAGCCCCTGGGTGACGTTCCTGACCTCTTGATCGATGCGCTCGCGCAGGCTTGCCCGCTCGGTCGTCAGGGCCCGGATGGCCGGGTGGTTCGCGCCCAGGAGGGTACTCTGGTTGGCGAGCTGCGCGGCGACGCCGCTCAGTTGCTGCTTGAGGGCCCCGATCGTGGGACTGGCCAGGACGGCCGGCGCGGTCTCGGCGCCGCGCGCGCCCCGGCTCTCGATCTCGCCCAGACGCGCGGCGGCGTCGGCCTTGGCGGCCTCGGCGGCGGAGAGTTGCTGGCTGATGCTGGTCAGACGCTCGGCGCTGATCGGCGCGTTCGTGCCCTTCACCAGGCCCTTGCGGCGCCGGAACGTCTGGATCCGGGTCTCGTCCGCGCGGATCGAGGCGTCGAGCTGGTTGATCTCGGTGTGCAGCCAGTCTGAGGCGGCCTTGCGGCTCGAGGCCTGGGCTTCGCGCTGGTCGTCCAGGAAAGCCTCGATCAGGGCGTTGGTCATCGTCTGCGCGGTCTCGGGCAGGGGCGACCGGTAGCCGATGGTGATGATCCGGGAGCGGCCGGAGCTGAGGACGCTGTAGCGCTTCTGCAGGTACTCGACCAAGGCGTTGCGGTCGCTCGTGAGCTTCGTGCAGGCGGCGTCCTTCTTCTCGGAGATGGGCCCCGGCCGCCCGCCGCCGGCGGCGTAGCGGCACTCCGCCAGGACGGGGGCGGCAAGGCCGGCATCGATCGCAAGCCGCAGGAGCCGCGGCGAACGGATCACAAGGATCTGGCTCTCGATGTCGGCCGGGTCGCCGATCTTCTGGATCCAGGCCATGGAGGCGTTGTGGGCGCCCGGCTCGGCCTCCGCCACGATCACCGAGCCGGTCGCCACGTATTGCGGCGTGATGTTCATCAGCGCGGCGATCGCGAGACCCATGACCAGGGCGAAGACCGTCGCGAACAGGTAGCGGCGGCGCCAGATCCGGAAGAGCGGCGCGGCGAGCGATGCGCCCCGCGGCTGCTCAGGCGCGACCGCGCGCACCGGGGTCCGGTCGGCCAGATCGACGGTGACGAGCGACATGGACATCGGTCTCAGCCCACTGCTTCGAGGCGCGGGAGGGTGCGTGTCCGGGGCTCGCAGGCCGCCCGGTGCAGGGCCATCTGCTCATCGACGAAGCGGGAGAACCGGCTCCGGAACAGCTCGGCCGAGAACAGGTCGGCCTGCGCCCGGCAGGCCTCGCGGGTGAAATGGTGTTCCTGCTGCATGAAGCCGTGCACGCAGGCCGCGATCGCCTCCGGATCGGGCGTGTCGAAGAACATGCCGGTCCGCTGCGGGCCGCGCGTCTGGACCGTCTCGCGCACACCGCCGCGGCCGAGGGCGAGGACCGGGGTGCCCTCCGAGGAGGCCTCGACCACGATGATGCCGAAATCCTCCTCCGCGGCGAAGATGAAGGCGCGGGCGGTGGCCATGAGCTGGCGCAGTCCCTCGTCGGAGACGAAGCCCACGAACGAGACGTTGGGCCCGGCGATCTCCCGCAGCCGGGCGGCATCGGGGCCGCTGCCGGCCACCACGAGGTGGAGATCCGGCAGCAGCGCGAAGGCGCGGACCACCGCCTCCACGTTCTTGTAGGGAACGAGCCGGCTCGCCACGAGGAAGTGGTTGCCCCGCGGGCCATCGAAGCGCTGGCTCGACAGGGTGATCGGCGGATGGATCACCTCGGCGGTGCGGCCGTAGACCTTCTGGATGCGCCGCGCGACGAACGCGGAGTTGGCCACGATCGCGTTCGGCCCGGAGGCCGTGCGCACGTCCCAGAGGCGCATGCGGTGCAGGATGAGGCGGGCGACCAGGCTCTTGACGCCCGCGTCACAGCCGCTCTCGCGCAGGTAGGTGTGCTGCAGGTCCCAGGCGTAGCGCATCGGCGAATGCACATATGAGACGTGCAACTGATCGGGCCCGGTCAGCACCCCTTTGGCCACGGCGTAGCTGCTGGAGATGATCAGGTCGTAGGCCGACAGGTCGAACTGCTCGATCGCGATCGGCATCAGCGGCAGGTAGGCCCGGTGCCGCGTGCGCGCGAAGGGCAGGCGCTGGATGAAGCTGGTCCGGGCGTTCTCGTAGCCGATCCGCGTCCGGTCCGCCGCCGGCAGGAAGTCGAACAGCGTGAAGACGTCCGCGTCCGGGTAGAGCTTCAGCAACTGCTCCAGGACGCGCTCGGCCCCTCCGACGACGTACAGCCAGTCGTGAACAATCGCGACACGCATCACAGCTACCTCGTCGACGCGCCGCGGCCGGGAGAAAGAGTTTCCGCCGGCCGACCTCACAGGAAACGGTGAGCAGAGGCACAGACCGGACCCTAGATGGGACATCGCCTTTAAAAAAGGAGTGAATACGGGAGCCGCCGCGGAAATTAGTGCTTATGCGGGCGACCGTGATCGGTAACAGACTTAATTTTCATTTGTAAGTATGGTTAATATATTGGTTGGGCCGCATCCGTCGGTGGTGGTCTCATCGGCCGGACGCGGGCACAGGACAGCATCGCCCGGCAGGACAGCAACGGCCCTGCCCCATCGTGTGCGGGCCAGCGCCGTCACGCTTCGCGTTCGGGATCATCGCATGGTCGGCGCGTGTGGCGGTCCAGGACGGCCACGTGCCCGCCCTCCCCCCATCCACGGCCGCTGATCCCCGCCGTGAATCGCGTATGCGCAGTCGGATGTCGGGATCGCCGTTACGGCGTCAGGGCGCTCGGCAACGGTGCGGGGAGCGGGCGGCGGTCGAAGCGCCGCCGGAGGGCCGCGTTCATCGGGGCTTCCACGCGCCGGTACAGCACCTCCCCGACCGCCGCGGAAGCGGCGAAGGCCAGCAGGAAGATCAGCACGGCCCGTACGCCGCCTGCGACCGGGAGAACAGCCGCGACCTTGGAGGCGGCGTGGAGCAGCAGGTTGTGGACCAGATAGAACGAGTAGCTGGCGTTCCCCTGGGACAGCAGCCAGCGGGAGCGCAGGGTGATGCCCCCCCGCTCCAGCAGCAGCATCGCGCCGACGATCAGGCTGGCGGCGGAGCCCCAGACCAGGGGGCGGACGAACCCCGTCAATTCGGGCTGCGCGCCGAGGGCGTAGGCGCCGGCCTGGCCGCCGAGGACGAGCAGTCCGGCCATCACGACGGCGGTGCCGGCCACGCGCCGGACCGGGAAGCCGGCCGGCGGAGCGCCGAAGCGCAAATACATATAGCCGAGGCCGATGCCCGCGGCGAATTCGAGCACGATCGGCTTCGTGTAATAGGCCCAGTACAGTCCGGGAACCGGCAGCTGCCCCAGCAGGCTCAGGCCGAGGAAGATCGCGACCGCCGCGAGGGCGCGCATGGCCCGGGTCGGCACCAGCAGCAGCCCGGCGAAGACCGCGTAGAAGAACATCTCGTAATTGAGCGTCCAGCCCACGGAATTCAGCGGCTCGACGTAGCCGCCCCGTGAGAACGGCAGGAACAGCAGCGACTGGAGCAGGTATTCCGGCCGGACTTCCATGATGCCGATCGGCCTCAGGCCCGCCAGCGCCATGAGGGCGAGACCCAGGGTGACGAGCCAGTAGACCGGAATGACGCGCGCGGCCCGCCGCACCAGGAAGGCGCCGATCCCCTCGCCTCGGTCCCGGCGCGACGCGCCCGCCTGCGCCGGCCCCCCCTCCCCTCGGGCGGAACGCGCGCCTGTGCTCACGAACATGATGAAGCCGGACAGGACGAAGAAGACGTCGACGCCGGCCGCGCCGAAGGCGAGGAAATCCGGCCGCGGCAGGACCGGTCCCGCGTAGAGGCCGAAATGCGTCAGGAAGACGAGGTAGGCCGCGAGGGCACGCAGGATCTGGAGATTGTAGAGCATGGCGCGCCGGCTAGCCGCGGGAGGTCGCCCGCCGGGGTGGGGCGAGGACGTGCCACCATGCCGGAACCGGCTCCGCCGAGTCACGGAGACTCGCGATTCGTGCTGAATAAGCTGCCCAGGCCCGGCCCGACACGGGGATCGGAACAGTGTTGTCCACATGTCCGGGCTGAAACACGCGTCAATATGCGATGGAAAGTCATTATAAAGGCGCCGACGTCCATTATAGCCAAACCGGTGCAGTCCGGTTGCTCATGGCCACGCTTCCCAGCTTCGCGCTGCGCATCGTGTGATTGTTTACTATTAATCAATAGAATATTTGACGCCCAGCGGGGCGGATCAATAAAGTGCCGCGCACTGAATTAAGGAGTTCCCCCTTGAACATCTCCCAAGACATCCGTGAGATCCTGGGCTCGAACGAAGCCTTCGCGGGGAAGTCCGATCAGCTCTCCGACGACGCAAGCCTGTTCGACATGGGCCTCGACTCGTTCGGCTCGGTCCAGCTGATGCTGGCGCTCGAGGAGCGCTTCAACATCGAGTTCCCCGACGAGCTCCTTAACCGCAAGTCCTTCTCGTCGATCCGCGCGATCAGCGAAGCGGTGTCCACCCTGGTCCGGCAGGAAGCCGCATGAGCACCCTGGCCGCGCGTGCAGAGCGGGCGGCGGCGGTGGCGGCGCGCCACGCCGATGCCGTCGACCGCGAGGGCCGCTTCCCCGCGGAAGCGGTCGCCGCCCTGAAGGACGAGCGCCTTCTGGGCCTTCAGATCCCGGGACAGTTCGGCGGCGAGGGCGCCGGGCTTGTGCAGATCGCCGAGGTCTGCAGCACGCTCGGCCATGCCTGCAGCGCGGCCGCGATGGTCTTCGCCATGCACCACATCAAGGTGTCGAGCCTCGTGACCCACGGGCTCGACAGCGCGTGGCACTGCCGGCTGATGGAGCGGATCGCCCGCGAGCAGCTGCTCGTCGCCTCCTCGACCACCGAGGCCGGCATCGGCGGCGACCTGCGCAACTCCCTCTGCGCGGTCGAGACGACCGGCGAGACCTTCTCGCTGGGCAAGGACGCCTCCGTGATCTCCTACGGCGCCCAGGCCGACCTGATCCTCGCCACCGCCCGGCGCCACCCGGAGGCCGCGACCTCCGACCAGGTGCTGGTCGCGCTTATGGCCGATCAGATCTCGCTCGACCGCACCAGCCAGTGGGACACGCTCGGCATGCGCGGCACCTGCAGCGACGGCTTCCGGCTGGAGGCCCGCGGCGTGCCGGTCGAGCAGATCCTGCCCAAACCCTTCGCCGAGATCGCCGCCGTCTCGATGCTGGCCTCGTCGCACCTGCTGTGGAGCAGCGTCTGGTACGGCATCGCCACCTACGCGGTCGACCGCGCCCGGGCCTTCGTCCAGGCCGAGGCGCGCCGCGCCCCCGGCAAGGTGCCGCCCACGGCGTTGCGGCTCGCCGAGGTCGTCAACGCCCATCAGGCCATGCGCGGCACCGTCGTGTCGGCCCTGCGCCGGTTCGAGGACGCGCACGGCGATGCCGACACGATCGGGTCTCTGGGCTTCAGCGTGATGCTCAACAACCTGAAGGTCACCGTCTCGGACATGGCGGTCGACATCGTGCGGCGCGCCCTCTCGATCGTCGGGCTCTCCGGCTACAAGAACGACACCCCCTACAGCCTCGGCCGATCCCTGCGCGACGTCCTCTCGGCGCCGCTGATGATCGGCAACGACCGCATCCTCGCCAACACCGCCAAGCTCCTGCTCGTGCAGAAGGGCAGCGGCCAGCTCATGAGCGCGTGATGGAATCGATCTCTTCTCCCCAGGGCGACCTCATCCTCGACGAGGAGCCGGAGGGCGGCCCGACCTTCCTCGACCGGCTGTTCGACCACGGCCTGCTGATCCGCACCGGCGTCGACGGCCTCTATGGCCGCAGCGGCGCCTTCGAGAGCGTGGTCGAGGCCCTCGACCGCCTAATCTCGCGCCTCGGCGCCGCCGACGACGCCGAGGTGATGCGCTTCCCGCCCGGCATGAGCCGGCCGGCCTTCGAGCGCAGCGGCTATCTCAAGGGCTTTCCGAACCTCGCCGGCACGATCCACAGCTTCTGCGGCGACGGCGCCGGCCACGCCGAGATCCTGGCCTGCGTCGAGGAGGGCCGCGACTGGACCGGGCAGCAGGAAGCCACCGACGTCGTCCTGACGCCGGCCGCCTGCTACCCGCTCTATCCGGTGGCCGCCGCCCGGGGGGCGCTGCCCGCCGAAGGGCGCCTGTTCGACCTGCAATCCTACTGCTTCCGGCGCGAGCCCTCGCTGGAGCCGACCCGGATGCAGCTGTTCCGGATGCGCGAATACGTGCGCATGGGCAGCCCGGAGCAGGTGCTGGCCTTCCGCGAATCCTGGCTGGAGCGCGGCACCGCGATGATGCGTGATCTCGGCCTGCCGGTCGCCATCGACGCCGCCAACGACCCGTTCTTCGGGCGGGCCGGCCGGATGCTCGCCAACAACCAGCGGGCGCAGGGCCTCAAGTTCGAGCTGAACGTGCCGGTCAACAGCGTCGAGAAGCCGACCGCCTGCCTGAGCTTCAACTACCACCAGGACCATTTCGGCAGCACCTGGGAGCTGCGCCAGGCGGACGGGGGCGTCGCCCACACCGCCTGCGTCGGCTTCGGCCTGGAGCGGATCACCCTGGCGCTCCTGAAGCATCACGGTCTCGACCTCGCCGCATGGCCCGATTCCGTGCGCACCGCGCTCTGGGGCTGAGCGGTGACCGCCGCGTTGCGCCTGCCCTCGGGGCTCGGAATGGCAGGCCCCTACGTGCCGCATCCGCTCCACGATGGGGTCCGGGACTGGCCGGAGACCAACTGCTACGTCGACCTCTGGATCGAGCTGCTGCACGGTCGCGGCCTCGTCCCGGAGGCGATGCTGGGCTTCACGCTCCGGCAGGATTTCGAGGGCGACCAGTTCACCTTCTTCAAGCCGCCGCCCGGCGACATCGAGCGGCTCTACGGCCTGGAGGTGCTGGAACTCGCGGTCTACGCCGGTCTCGAGGCGCACGCCTTGACCCAGATGGCGGCCGGCCGGCCAGTGCTGGTCGAGGTCGACGCGATCTACCTGCCCGACACCCATGGCACCACTTACGGGCGCGACCACAGCAAGACGACGATCGGCATCCTCGCCCTCGACCCGGCGGCGGGCGAACTCGACTACCTGCACAATGCCGGCCGCTTCCGCCTCTCGGGGGCGGATTATGCCGGGATCTTCGGCCCCGCGACCCTGCCGCCCTACGCCGAGTTCGTGAAGACTGTCGCCCCGCCCCTGCCCGCGTCGGAGCTTCCGGGCGTTGCCCTGGACCTGCTCGCCAAGCATCGCGCCCGGGCGCCGGAGCGGAACCCGATCCTGGCGTTCCGCGAGGCATTGGCGGCCACGGCCGGGGCGCTTGTGTGCCAGCCGCTCGGCGTGTTCCACGCCTACGCGTTCAACACGACCCGCCAGCTCGGCGCGAATTTCGAGATGCTGGCGAGCCACCTCACCTGGCTCGACGCGTCCGGCGCCGGCGCCTTTGCGCCCGCCGCGGAGGCGGCCGCCGGCCTGAGCCGCGAGGCGAAGGCGTTCCAGTTCCAGCTCGCCCGTGCCTTCCACCGCCGCCAGGCCGAGGGACTGGCCCCGCGCCTCGACCGTCTGGCTGCGACCTACGAGCGCGTGTTCGCGTCCCTCGACGGCGCCCTCGGCCGCTAGGGTCGCCCGATGGCCCTCATCCGCAGCGTCGACGGGCGGGCGCCGGAGGCTTTGGCCGGCCCCTGGCGGCTCGCCCTGACGCCGCCCGGGGCCTGCGCCGGTCCGGGCGATCTCGGCGGCATCACCGACTGGATCCCGGCCCACGTTCCCGGAACCGCCGCGTCCGCCCTCACGGCGGCCGGGCGCTGGACCGAGACCGCCCCCACGCCGATCCACGACCGCGACGTCTGGTATCGGACCCGCCTCGCCGGTCCCGGCCCTGTCCGCCTGCGGTTCGAGGGGCTGGCGACGCTTGCCGAGGTCTGGCTCGACGGCGCCCCGCTCCTCAGCGCCCGCACGATGTTCGAGCCGCACGCCGTCGAGGCCGAACTCGGCGCCGAGTCCGATCTCGCGCTCTGCTTCCGCGCTCTGCGCCCGGCGCTCGACAGGCCGGCCAAGCGCGGGCGCTGGCGGCCGCGGATGATCACGCCGGGATCGCTGCGCCACATGCGCACCAGCGCCCTCGGCTTCATGCCGGGCTGGTGCCCGGAGATCGACCTCGTCGGCCCCTACCGGCCGATCACCGTCGAGGCCGTGCGCCCCGGACTCGCGTCCGCCGACCTGCGTGCGACCCTGGATGGGGATACCGGTCGCCTGGCCGCGCGCCTGCGGATCGAGGGCCGGGCCGGTGCGGCGGTGCTCCTGTGCGACGGGCGCGAGACGCCGCTTTCCGAGATCGCGCCCGGCCTGTTCGCCGGCGAACTCGTGCTGCCCGGGGTCGCCCCGTGGTGGCCGCATACCCACGGCGCGCCGCATCTCCACCGGGTCGAGGCGCGGGTCGATGGGGCGCTTGTCGATCTCGGCCGGGTCGGCTTCCGATCCCTGTCGCTGACCCGCCCCTTCGCGGAGGGCCTGTCGCTCGCCGTCAACAGCGTGCCGGTCTTCTGCCGCGGCGCCAACTGGACGCCGCCGGACCTCGTCGGGCTGAGCTCGGATGGAACCCGGACCTTGCTCGCGCTGGCCCGGGAAGCCGGCATGAACATGCTGCGGGTCCCGGGCACGACGCTTTATCCATCGACCGACTTCTACGATCAGTGCGACGAACTCGGCATCCTGGTCTGGCAGGACCTGATGCTGGCCAATTTCGACTATCCGCACGACGATCCGGACTTCGCCGCCGGCCTCGCCCGGGAGGTCACGGCGTTCCTCGACCGCACCCAGACCGCGCCGTCGCTCTGCGTCCTGTGCGGAGGCAGCGAGGTCTGGCAGCAGGCCGCGATGCTCGGCGCCCCGCGTGCCGTCTGGGCCGACACCTTCTGCGAGACGACCCTCGCGACGTTGGCGGCGGCCCAGCGGCCCGACCTCGTGGTCGTGCCCAACTCGCCCTCCGGCGGGGCCCTGCCGTTCTCCCCGCGCGCAGGCTGCACGCATTACTTCGGCGTCGGTGCCTATCGCCGGCCCCTCGCGGATGCCCGCCGGGCCGAGGTCGGATTCGCCAGCGAGTGCCTCGCCTTCGCCAACCCGCCCGAGCCGGGGACCCCCGGGCCCGTCGATCCGACCGATCCGGCCTGGGCGGCGGGCATCCCCCGCGATCGGGGTGCCGATTGGGACTTCGAGACCGTCCGCGACCATTACGTCGGCCTCCTCTACGGGGTCGATCCGGCCGCGCTGCGCCTGGACGACCCGGAGCGCTATCTCGAACTCGGGCGTGCCGCCGTCGCCGAGGTGATGGAGGCGACATTCGCGGAGTGGCGCCGGCCGCGCTCGCCGACCGCGGGCGGCCTCGTCCTGGCCCTGCGCGATCTCGGGCCGGGGGCCGGCTGGGGCGTGATCGACTGGCGGCAGCAGCCGAAATCCGCATGGTACGCGCTCAAGCGCGCCTTTCGCCCGGTGCAGGTTCTCCTCACCGACGAGGGTCTGGACGGCCTGCACCTCCACGTCCTCAACGAGACTGCGGACATCCGCGCGCTGACCGTCACGCTGACGTTCGCCGATTGCGGCGGCCGGGTCGCGGCGCGGGCCGAGCGCGGCGTAACGCTTGGTGCTCGCGCCGCGCTGACCCTGACCTCCGCCGAACTGCTCGGCCGCTTCTTCGACGCCACCGACAGCTACCGGTTCGGGCCGCGGATCCACGATGTCGCCCATGCGTGCCTGACCGGGGCGGACGGAGGTATCATGGCCGAGAGCTTCCACTTCCCCGGCCCGCGCCCGATCGCCCAAGGCGCCATCGGGCTTCGTGCCGAGCCGGTGATGACCGAGTCGGGTCCGGCCCTGCGCATCGCCACGGAGCGCCTCGCCCTCGGCGTCCAGATCCAGGCCCCCGGCGCACGCCCCGCCGATACCGGCTTCCATCTGGCGCCGGGGACGGCGCGGCTGATCGCCTTCCCCGGCCGGACCCGGCTCCCCCGCGGCAGCGTCCGGGCCATCAACAGCAGCGAGAGCGCGGAGTTCGGTCATGACATCTGAAGCCCGGGCTATGATCGCCCCCGCCCCCGGCCCGCTCGATCCCTATCCGGTGACCTTTGCGGGCCTGTTCGGCTGGTTTCATCCGGCACCCGGGCGGCGCGGCGTGGTCCTCTGCGGCGCGCATGGCTTCGAGCAGATGGCCGCGTACCGCCCCTGGCGGGCGCTGGCCGAGAGGCTCGCCGGTGCGGGCTGCCCGACCCTGCGCTTCGACGCCCCGGGCGAGGGCGATTCCGCCGATCTCGATGCCGCTGGGGTCGCTGCCTCCGTCGCGGCGATCGGCCAGGCGATCCGGTTCCTGCGCGAGACGGCCGGCGTCGCCGAAATCGTCCTCGTCGGCCTACGGCTCGGCGCGACCTTCGCGGCCCTGGCCGCGGAGGCGGAGCCCGTGGACCGCCTCGTCCTGCTCGCGCCGGTCGCCACCGGACGGGCCTACCTGCGCGAGATGCGGATGCGGGCGCAGACGATCGGGCGCCTCCCGGACGGCTCCGCTCCGCCCCCGGAGCTGGAGGGTCTCACCGTCGGTGGCTTCCGCATGGATGCGGCCTTCCTGGCCGAACTCGCTGGGCTGAATCTCGCGCGGATCGCCAAGCCCCCGGCCCCCCGCGTGCTGCTCCTCGCCCCGGACCCGGCGGCGCTGGCTGCCCGCCTTGGCGCGATCGGCTGCGCCGTTGAGGCGGGACCCTTCCTAGGCCTGGCGCATCTCGTGGGCGATCCGATCTTCGTGAAGGTGCCGGAGGGGGATTTCGAGCGCATCACCGCCTTCGTGGCGGACGGGGTCGCCCCGGCGGAGGCGGCCGCGACGGTCCCGCCCCCGGCGCGCCTGGCGGGCGCGGATTGGACCGAGGAGCCGATCCGGCTCGATTCGGGCCTGTTCGGCATCCGCTGCACCCCGCACAGGCCGGAACCCGGCACGCCGACAATTCTCTTCGTCTCCACCGGCATGACCGTCCGCTCGGGGTGGGGGCGGCAGACCACCCGGCTCGCCCGGAATCTCGCCGCCGAGGGCGTCGGCTCGTTCCGCCTCGACCTGGGCGGGATCGGCGACAGCGCCGGGCGTGCGGACGGCGGCCGGCCGCTCTTCGCCCCGGATGGCTACGCGGACGTGGTCCGGGCGGTCGACCATCTCGCCCAAGGCGGGCCGATCGTGCTCGTCGGCGGCTGCAGCGGGGCCTACGCGGCCTTCCACGCGCTCTGCCGGGATCCGCGGATCGACGGGGCGCTGCTGGTCAACCTCCACTGCTTCGACTGGGATCCGGATCAGGATGTCGACAGCGTGATCCGCCAGACCTACGGCAGCGCCGCCACCTACGCAGCGCTCCTGACCCAGGGCGCCACGTGGCGCCGCCTGTTCCGCGGCCAGATCCGGGTCGGGGCGATCGCCGGTGTCCTGGCCCGGCGCGGGTTCGACGCGGCGCTGCGGCGGGTCCGACGCGCCTGGCGGGTGCAGGCTCCGGGCGGGTCGGTCGCCCGGCGCGTGGCCGCGATCCGGCGCCGCGGCGCCGAGATCCGCCTGGTCTACAGCGCGGGCGATCCCGGCCTGGCCGCCCTGCGCCGACACCTCGGACGCTCGCCGAGCCGCGCCGGACGGCGCCTCGGTGCCCCGGTGACGATCGTGCCGGATGCCGACCACAACCTCGGTTCGGCCGCGGCGCAGGCGGTGCTCGGCCTCGCGGTGCGCGACCTCCTGCGCGCGGCACGGCGCGTTCCCGCGGCGCGCTCCAGGAAGCCGGATCGAGCCGTGGCCACCTGGCACATGGTCGCGACATGACGGCCTTCACGCGCCGGTCGGCCATGACGATGGCCGCAGGGTCCCTGGCGGTTGGATCCCTGGCAGCGGGCTCTTTGGCCACGGGGGCCTCAGCCGCGCCCCTGCACCGGTGCGAGGACCTGATCGATTCCATCGGCGTGAACGTGCATCTCGGCCACGGCGGCAGCCCCTATGTCGAGCGCTTCGCCGCCTGCGCGGCCGCTCTCGACGAGCTCGGCCTGCGCCATCTGCGCGACGACATCGTACTCACCGGCGGCGAGCCCGCCGGGCAGTTCGCGCGGATCGCCGCCCTGGCCGAACGCGGCTATCGCTTCAGCCTCGTCTTCTATGACGGTCTGACGCCGGGGCCGCGGGTTCCCCCGGAGCGCTTCGCGGAGTTCGCCGGCTGGGCCGGCGGCGGGCTCGTCGTGGCCGAGGGCGGCAACGAGCCCCCGATCGCCGGCCGGCCCGACCTGCCACGCCTCTCCGCCGACCATCAGGCGGCTTTGTTCCGGGCGGTGCGTGCGGATGCCCGGCATCGATCCGTGAGGGTCGCCGGACCGAGCTACATTCAGGGCAACGTCGCCGCCGCGCAGGATCTCGCGGCTGTGGTCGATCTCGCCAACATCCATGCCTATCCGGGGGCCGAGCACCCCGAGACGAGCGGCGGCGGCAGCCTCGCCCGTTTCGTCGCGGCAGCCCGGCCGGTCTTCGGGCCCGCGCCCGTGATCGCCACCGAGAACGGCTACCACACGGCGCTCGCCACCGGCAGCGCCCACCTGCCGGTCTCCGAGGGCATCCGGGCGCGCTACATCCCGCGCCTGCTCCTGTGGAGCTACCTGCAGGGTGTGCGCCGGACCTACCTCTACGAACTCATCTCCAGCTTCGATCACGGCGACGGCGACCCGGAGAGCCGCTTCGGCCTCCTCGCCCATGACGGCCGGCCGACCCCCGGTTTCGCGGCCCTGCGCAGCCTCGTCCGGCTGTTCGGTGGCGGCGAGGCGGCCGGCGCGCCTTTCGCCGGGGCGGTCGAGGTCGCGGCCCCCGCCGCGACCCCCGACCTCGTGGCCGCCCGCTTCGCCCGGCGGGACGGCGCCGTTCTGGTGCCGGTCTGGCTCGGGCTCGACGGGTGGGACCGGCGCAGCCGCGCCCCCCGACCCGACGCTCCCCCGCGGGCGGTCGAGATCCGCCTGTCGCAGCAGCCGCGGGCGCTGCGACTGCATCGCTTCGCGGATGACGGCTCCGTGAGCGTGCATGCGCTTCCGCCCGATCGGCGCGTCCCGCTCCAGGTCACCGACCGGCTCGGCGTGCTGGAGGTGCTGTAAGTGGCGATGGGGCGACATTCCTTTGCGAAAGCGGCCGCCGGAGCTTTGGTCCGGTGCCCGGACCCGGCGTCGAGGGCGGTGCGCATCCCATGTTGAGCCTCCTCTGCGACAAGCTCGTCAGCGCGACCCTGGTGCTCCTGAACCTCCTCGCCCCGGTGGAGGTCCACGTTGACCGGGACCTCGCCTACGCCCCCGGGATCCGGCACGAGGCCGACATCTACCGGCCGAGCGTGCCCGGTCCGAGCCCGGTCCTGGTGTTCCTCTACGGGGGCGGGTGGCGGACGGGCTCCAAGGAGGAGGTCGCCTATGTCGGCGCCGCCTTCGCGCGCCGGGGTTTCGTCGTGGTGATCCCCGAGTTCCGGCACTTCCCGGCCGCCAGCCTGTCCGGTATCCTGGCCGACAACGCTGCGGCGGTCGCCTGGACCATCGCCCACGCGCCCGAGTTGGGAGGCGATCCCCACCGCGTCGTGGTGGCGGGCCATTCCTCCGGCGCCTGGGCCGCGGCCATGCTGGGGCTCGACGCGACATGGCTCAAGCAGGCCGGATCCAGCCCGGAGGATCTGGCCGGAATCGTCGGCCTCGCCGGACCCTACGCGGTCACCGCGCTGACCGATCCGCTGGACGCGCAGGTCTTCACCGGCGCCGACCCCACCCTGCAGCCGATCAATCACGCCGCCGGCCCGCACCCGGCGCTGCTGCTGCTGACCGGCGCCGCGGACCAGGACGTCCGGCCGTCCGGAACGATGGCGCTCGCGGACCGGCTGCGCGACGACCACGCCCGTCAGGAGATGCACATCTATGCAGGGCTCGGTCACGGCCAGATCGTCCGGTCGCTGAGCTTTCCCTTCAGCCTCATGGCCCCGACCGCGGACGACGTCGCGCGGTTCGTGGCGGGCGCGCATGCCGGACCGTAGCGCACGGGCCGTCGTCACCGTCGCGCCGGATCGCCGCCACATCATGGCCGTTGTCATTTCGTGCCGCTGTGCTCTCGCCGTTGCAGCCATCGCGCGGCGGCTCGGATAGCGTTCAGGCGTCTCCACGAGGCGCTCCCCATGCCCGTCGCCGCGCTCACGCTCCGCCGTTTTCTGCTGCTCGCGCTGCTGCTCGTGAGCCTCATCAAGCTCGCCGACAGCATCGCGCATTCCGAACTGCAGCGCGCCGCGCGCGAGATGACCTATGCCGCCGCCGTGGTCGGCGGTGAGGCGGCCGGTGCGTCCGACGAGTAGCGGGTCACCGGGCATTCCGGGCGTCGCGCCCGCGCCGGCCTCGCACGGCACCGGCGCTCCTTGCTGCGGCGCCCGATGGCCTCGATGTCGACCTGGGCGCCATCACGGCGCTTTACGCGTTCCGTGAGGCGCATATCCGGGCGGCCTTATCGGCCGAGCGACGGGCCGCCCGACGTGCCTCCGGTACCGGGCGGCCCACCGGTCGGCGTGCCACCGATGTTCACATCCGGCGTTGTGCCAGGGACGGACGAGTTGCTCGAATTGGCCTCGTTCCCCCGGGTGATCGGGCTGGGCCCGAGATCGCGTGCCCCGGGGGCGACACCGCCCGTGGTGGCCGGCGGGGCCACGCCGGTGTTGCCGGCGCCGCCGGTGACCACCTGCGCCACGGCAGGACCGGCCAGGGCGATGCCGACGGCGCTCGCCAGGGCTACGAGAGTGCGGGTCATGAGCTCATCCGTACGAGTGTTGCGCCTCGGGAACGGCTGACGCTCAGCGAAGTTCAGCCCGCCGAACCCAGGCGCCACACTCTCATGCAACTGCCGCTTACTCGCCCGGTTTGAACGGCGGCTCCTTCCCGGGGGGCACGCCCTCCTGCGCCATGCTCAGCAGCATGGCGATCGTCACATAGGTGCCGGTGAGCGTGGTCAGGTCGACGACGCCCTGGTCACCCAGCACCGCCTTGGCGCGCGCGAAGGTCTCGTCGGAGACCGCCTGCTTCGTGGAGAGCTCCATGCAGAAGTCGTACACGGCGGCCTCGTCGGGCGTCATGCCCTCCGGCCGCCTGTTCGCCTTGAGGTCGGCCGCGACCTGTTCGGAGAGCCCGGCTTTGATCGCGAGCGGATAATGGGCATACCACTCGACCTGCGAGCGCCAGAGGCGCCCCTGGATCAGGATGGCGAACTCGTTCAGCCGCGTCGGGACCGAGGTGTGCCAGCGCAGGTAATCGAGGAGGTCGTACATCCGCTGCGCCATCTCGGGGCTGCGGATCATCGGGTTGTACGGTCCGCCGATCCCGACACTCGAGACCTTCATTATCATCTCGCCGACCGGACGCTGGGCCGGCGTGAGCTGATCCAGCGTCAGTTGCGGGAACCGCGGTTCCTGGCCAGGCGCGCCCCAGGACGTCTGTACCGCCAGCCATCCGCCGGCCGCCGCTACGATGGCCGCGGCCGCATGCCCCTTGGCTCCGAACAGGCCCATCGATCCCTCCCTGGTACGGGCACGCTCTGGCGCGCCTCTCTGGGCGGGGATAGTCCGCCATGCCCCTGCGAAGATCCAGTCGCCCGGCGTGGCGCGAGCCGCCCACCGTCAGGGCCGCGGCCGTGGCGGTCTCCGGCTCCGTCGTGATCCTCGGATGGCGGTGAGCCATCCGGGGTTCAGACATGAGAAAGGCGGCCCGAAGACCGCCTCTGCTAACGCATTGCCAGAGCAAATCAAAAATGGTCGGAGTGGCCGGACTTGAACCGACGACCCCCTGTCCCCCAGACAGGTGCGCTACCGGGCTGCGCTACACTCCGATGCCCCAAGGGCTCCGGGCTCATAGCCTTCGTGCCCCGCCGGTGCAACCCCTTCGAACCGCTGCTCCGGGCCGGACGCGCTGGCGCTCGCCGTCTCCGGCCGCTACGGGGAGCGCCTGCCCCCGGTTTCGCCCAAGGATCATGACCGACCGACCGATCGCCTTCGATCTCACGCGCCTCGTCACGCGCCTGCGCCACGCCAGCCCCTCGGGAATCGATCGCGTCGATCTCGCCTACGCCCGCGCTTTCCTCGGTCGTGACCGAACCGGCTTCGGCGTCGTCTCCACGGCGTTCGGGCCGCGGGTCCTCGACCGCGACCGGTCCCTCGCCATCGTCGAGGCCGTGGCGGCCGGCTGGATCGAGGACCGGGAGGCGCAGGCGGATCCGATCTACCGCCGCTTGGCTTCGCGCTGCGGCGCAGCCGGGCTCGATGCGGCGTCTGAGGCCTCGGGTCGGCGGACCGGCACCCATGCGCGGCGCCGGATCCAGGCCCGGACGGCGGCCGATATCGTGCTGCGCGGCCGTCCGGTGGCCGCGCTCCCCCGCGACACGCTCTATCTCCACACCTCGCACCTGCGCCTCGACGATCCCCGGCGCTTCGACTGGCTGTACACGCGCCGGGACGTACGCGCCGCCTTCTTCGTCCACGACCTCATCCCGATCACCCATCCCGAATATGGCCGCGCCGGCGAGGCCGAGCGCCACAGGGCGCGCCTGCGCACGATCGGGCGGCACGCCGCTGCGATCCTGGTGAACTCGGACGATACCGGCTGGCGCACCCTCGAACACCTGGCCGCCGAAGGCTTCGGCCGGCCGCCGGTGGCGGTGGGCCATCTCGGCGTCGAGGCCGCCTTCGGGGGCGCGGGGCCGCGGTTCCGGCCAGACCGGCCGACCTTCCTGGTGTGCGGCACGATCGAGTCGCGCAAGAACCACCTGCTGCTGTTCCAGATCTGGCGGCTCCTGGCCGAGCGCCACGGCGCCGCCGCGCCGCGCCTCGTCGTGGTCGGGCGCCGCGGCTGGGAGGCCGAGAGCGCCATCGACATGCTGGAGCGGTGCCCCGGCGTGCGCGCCCACGTGATAGAGGCCACGGGGCTGTCCACCCACGGCCTGGCGGCGCTGATGCGCAGCTGCACCGCGCTGCTAATGCCGTCGTTCACGGAGGGCTACGGGATCCCGCTGGTCGAGGCTGCGGCCTCCGGGCTGCCGGTGGTGGCCTCCGACATCCCCGTCCATCGGGAGATCGCCGACGGCTTCGCCCTGTTCCGCGATCCCCTCGACGGTCCGGGCTGGCTCGCGGCGATCGAGGCGCTGGCCGCTCCGGCGTCGCCGCTGCGGCGGGACCTGGCCGCCCGACTCGACGCCTACGTGCCGCCGGACTGGACGGCCCATTTCGACGCGGTCGGACCGACCCTGGCGGCGCTCTGACCATGGCCCGAGTTGCGCCGCCCCGGCCCGATCAATAAGGAAAAGCGTCGGTCTGCGAGGCGGATGCAGCCTGTCGGCCGAACAATCTCGGGTGGAACGGAGATCCTGCCGATGCAGGTGGTCGACCTCGATCGTGATACGGTCAAGCGCGGGCTCGATGACGGCACAATGCTGATCATCGATGTACGCGAACCGCACGAATACAGCGCTGGACATATTCCCGGCGCCGTCTCGCATCCGCTCTCCGAATTCGATCCGGAGGCCGTGGCTGCCCTCGTCGCCGAGGACGGGCGGCAGCCCGTCTTCTCCTGCGCCTCCGGGGTGCGTTCGGTCCACGCGCTGATCGCGGCGCAGAATGCCGGTCTCGACATCACCCGCCACTACAAGGGCGGCTTCAAGGACTGGTACGGGGCGGGGGAAACGATCGCGTAGCGGCCGGATCAATCCGGACTGTGCCGCCGTCATGTGCGCTCGCGCACAAGCAACATCGTTGCCCGCGGGTTACGGCGCGTCTGCGGCGGAACTATCGTCAAGCTCGGCGCGACCCTCGGTCGGCCAATGGACAGCAGGACCCGATGCGCAGCCGGCTTACCAGCCTCCTCACCGTTCTCTCAGGACTGGCCGCCGGCCTCGCCGCAGGTTCGCTCGCGACGCCCGCGCACGCCCAGGCCCCGGGCGGTCCACCGCCGAAGGTCACCGTGGCGAAGCCGGTGGTGCGTCAGATCGTCGAGCAGGACCAATATACCGGCCGCTTCGACCCGATCGAGTACGTCGAGGTCCGTGCGCGGGTCACCGGGTACCTGGAGAAGATCAACTTCACCGACGGCCAGACGGTGAAGAAGGGCGACGTCCTGTTCGTCATCGACCGGCGGCCCTACAAGGCCGCGCTGGAGCAGGCCCAGGCGGCGCTGACTTCGGCCAAGGCGCGCCAGTCGTTCTCGCAGACCGACCTGGAGCGCGCGCAGACCCTTTCGAAGAGCGGAAACATCTCCGAGCAGGTGACCGACCAGCGCCGGCAGGCCTCGCAGACCGCCCAAGCGGATGTCGACAGCGCCCAGGCCGCGCTGAACAACGCCCAGCTCAACTTCGATTTCAGCGAGGTGAAGGCGCCGATCAACGGCCGGATCAGCCGGCGGCTGGTCACGGAGGGGAACATCGTCAGCGCCGACCAGACGATGCTGACGACGATCGTGTCGCTCGACCCGATCTATTTCAGCTTCACGGTCGATGAGAAGGCGTTCCTGAAATATCAGACCAGCCTCGGCATCGGCATGGGCCAGACCCAGCAGGGCAAGGGCGTGCCGATCCTGATCTCGCTGTCGGGCGAGGCGAAACCGACCCGCAAGGGCACCCTCGACTTCGTGGACAACCGGGTCGACACCGCCACCGGCACGATCCTGCTGCGGGCCACGGTGCCGAACGGCGATTTGTTCATCAAGCCCGGCCTGTTCGGCATCGTGTCGATGCCCGCCACCAAGCCGTTCCAGGGGGTGATGATTCCCGACGAGGCGGTGGCCGCCAACCAGGACAAGCGGATCGTCTATCTGGTCGGCGCCGACAACGTCATACAGCAGAAGGACGTGGTGCTCGGCCCGAAGGTCGACGGCTACCGGGTGATTCAGTCCGGGCTGAAGGGCGACGAGACGGTGGTGGTCAACGGCATCGCCCGGGTCCGGCCCGGCGCGAAGGTGACCCCCGAGACCGTCGAGCTGCCCCCGAGCAAGACGTGAGCCCGACGGGCTCGCCGCGACTGCCTACGAGCGCGCCGCACGGCGCGCGCCGCACCGATGACGCAGGGCCCCGGCCGGGTGACCGGCGGGCCTCAGAGGTTTGACCGATGCGTTTCGCCCACTTCTTCGTCGACAGGCCGATCTTCGCGTCGGTCACGTCGATCGTCTTCCTGATCCTCGGCTTCGTGGCCTACGAGACCCTGCCGGTCTCGCAGTACCCCGAGATCGTGCCGCCGACCGTGACCGTGCGCGCCTCCTATCCGGGCGCCAACGCCGAGACCGTCGCCGCCACGATCGCGACGCCGATCGAGCAGGAGGTCAACGGCGTCGACAACATGCTGTACATGACGTCGTTGTCGACCAACGACGGCAACATGCTGCTGACCGTGACCTTCAAGGTCGGCACCAACCTCGATATCGCCAACGTGCTGGTGCAGAACCGTCTCTCGGTCGCCCAGCCGCGCCTGCCGCCGGACGTGCGCAACCTCGGCGTCACCGTGCGCAAGGCCTCGCCCGACCTGATGCTGGTCGTGCACCTGCTCTCGCCCAACAAGACCTACGACCAGAACTACCTCGCCAACTACATCTACCTGAACATCCGCGACGAGCTGCTGCGCCTCGACGGCGTCGGCGACATCACGATCTTCGGCGGTAACGAATACGCCGAGCGGATCTGGGTCGATCCCAACAAGCTCGCCGCCTACGGCCTGTCGGTGACCGACGTCACCACGGCGCTGCAGGAGCAGAACGTCCAGGTGGCGGCCGGCCAGCTCAACGGCCCCCCGGCGGCACCCAGCGAGGCGTTCCAGCTCGTTGTGCAGTCGCAGGCGCGGTTCAAGACGCCCGAGCAGTTCGCCGAGGTGATCATCAAGGCGCAGGACGGGCGCCTCGTCCGGGTGAAGGACATCGCCCGCGTCGAGATGGGCCAGAAGGATTACACGACCAACTCCTACCTCAACGACACGCCGGCGGTGGGCATCGGCGCCTTCCAGCGGCCGGGCACAAACGCGCTCGACGCGGCGACCTCGGTCAAGAAGGTGATGGAGACGGTCAAGAAGAACTTCCCGCCGGACGTCGAGTACCGGATCGCCTACAACCCGACCGAGTTCATCGAGGAGTCGATCCAGGAGGTCTACAAGACCCTGTTCGAGGCGGTCGGCCTGGTCGTCATCGTGGTGCTGGTGTTTCTCCAGAGCTGGCGGACCGCCCTGATCCCGGTGATCGCGATTCCGGTGTCGCTAATCGGTACCTTCGCGGCGATGGCGGCCTTCGGCTTCTCGCTCAACAACCTAACCCTGTTCGGGCTGGTGCTGGCCATCGGCATCGTGGTCGACGACGCCATCGTGGTGGTGGAGAACGTCGAGCGCAACATGGCCGAGGGGCTCTCCCCCGGCGACGCCGCCCACAAGACCATGGACGAGGTTGGCGGCGCGGTCATCGCCATCGCGCTGGTGCTCGCCGCGGTGTTCGTGCCGACCGCGTTCATCCCGGGCATCTCGGGCCAGTTCTACAAGCAGTTCGCGCTGACCATCGCGGCCTCGACGCTGATCTCGGCCTTCAATTCGCTGACCCTGTCGCCGGCGCTCTGCAAGCTGCTGCTCGTGCCGCACCACGCCCGCAAGGAGCCGAAGTTCTTCCTGACGCGGTTCGTGGCCTGGCTGGCCAACGGCTTCAACCGTGCCTTCGACGCCACGTCGAACGCCTACGGCCGGGCCATTCGCGTCCTCACCGGCGGGATCGTCGGCATCGGCGTGATGCTGCTGGTCTATGCCGCCGTGATCGCCGGCACGCTGCACCTCGCGCAGACCACGCCCACGGGCTTCATCCCGGACCAGGACCAGGGCTACCTGATCGGCGTCGTGCAGCTCCCCTCCGGCGCCTCCCTCGACCGCACCACGGAGGTGATCCTGCGGGCCGCCAAGCAGGCCAGGACGGTGCCCGGCGTCGCCAACGCGGTGATCATCGCGGGCTTCGACGGGGCGACCTTCACCAACACCACCAATGCCGGCGTGATGTTCCTCACCCTCACGGGGGCCAAGGAACGCGCCGGTCAGGGGCGCAGTGCCGGGGTGATCACCGGCGAGGTGCTCAAGGCCACCGCGGACATCCAGGAGGCGCGGGTGATCGTCATTCCGCCGCCGCCCGTCCGCGGCCTCGGCAATGGCGGCGGCTTCAAGATGCAGATCGAGAGCCGCCAATCCTCGGATATCGGGCCACTGATGGCGGCGGCCGGCGAGGTGATCGGTCAGGCCAACCAGAGCGCCGATGTCCAGCGCGTCTTCACGACCTTCGACAACTCGACGCCGCAGCTCTTCCTCGACATCGACCGCACCATCGCGCGCATGCTGAACGTGCCGCTGGCCAACGTGTTCTCGTCGGTCCAGGCCGATCTCGGCGGCACCTACGTCAACGACTTCAACACCCTGGGCCGGATCTACCAGGTGCGCCTGCAGGGCGACGCCGCCTTCCGCACCTCGATCCAGGACATCTCGCAGATCAAGGTGCGCTCCTCGACCGGCGCGCTGGTTCCGATGGGCACGCTGGCCTCCGTGCGCGACGTGACCGGCCCGCAGATCGTGCAGCGGTTCAACCTGTACTACTCGGTCCCGGTACAGGGCGTGGCCAAGCCCGGCGTCTCCACCGGACAGGCCCTCGACGCCATGGAGGCGATCGCCAAGAAGGCCCTGCCCGACGGCTTCGCCTACGACTGGACCGAGATCGCCTTCCAGCAGAAGGCCGCGAGCGGCACCGCCGGCGCCGTCTTCGCGCTGGGCGTGCTGCTGGTGTTCCTGGTGCTGGCCGCGCAGTACGAATCCTGGGCCCTGCCGCTCGCGATCCTGCTGGTGGTGCCGACCGGCGTGCTGGCCGCGCTGGCGGGCGTGCAGTTCCGGGGGCAGGACAACAACATCCTGACCCAGATCGGCCTGATCGTGCTGATCGGCCTGGCTGCCAAGAACGCGATCCTGATCGTGGAATTCGCGCACGACATCGAGCAGCGCGAGCACCGCGGCCCCGTGGAGGCGGCGGTGGAAGCCTGCCGCCTGCGCCTGCGCCCGATCCTGATGACCGCCTTCGCGTTCATCCTCGGCACCCTGCCGCTGGTGATCGCCACCGGTCCCGGCGCCGAGATGCGCCAGGCGCTCGGCACCGCGGTGTTCTTCGGGATGATCGGTGCGACCTTCTTCGGCCTGTTCCTGACCCCGGTCTTCTATGTGGTGATCCGGCACCTCTCGAACTGGCTCGGCCGGTTCCGCAAGAAGCACACGCACGGGGATCACGGGGACGCCGCGCCCGCCCACGGCTGATACGCCGTTCGCAGCCGCGCCGGATCCGTGGGGATCGGGCGCGGCACGCGCGCGACGGACAAGCCCGCCGGGTGTACAGGCTCGGACCATGCACGCCCTCGGCCGCCTGTTCCTCGGGGCCTTCGCCCTCCTCCTCGCCGTCCCGGCGGGCTTCGCCGTCCTGGCCCTGGCGCTCCTCGTCGACCCGACCGCACAGGCATGGCTGACCGGCGGGGCGCTCGCCGGGCTCGACATGGCCCTGTCCGACATCTCCGCGGGCCTGCCGCCGGAATCGCTGGCGCTGCTGATCGCCGGCCTCGCCAAGGCGCTGTTCGTGCTGCTGGTCGTGCCCCCGGCGCTCATCGGCCTCGGCGGCGAGATCCTCGGGCGGCGCGGCCTTCTGTGGTACGGCGCCGGCTGCGGGGCGCTGACGGCCGCCCTCCCCTGGTTTGCCCGGGGCGCGACGCGGTCCGGGGAGGCCGGCCTCGACCCGAATCGCCTGGCCGCTGAGGCGCGACTGACCCTGATCCTGTTCGTCGCCGGAGCCTGCGCCGGCTTGGTCTACTGGCTGGTCGCCGGTCGCGGGGCCGGTCCCGCCCGGGACGACCGCCCGGCCGGGGCCGCGTGAGGCGCACCGGCGCCGGGCGCCCTTGGCCCCGGGCGTCCGGGCGCGCTACAGGGAGGCCGCCACCCCTCGGATTCCGATGCTCGCCCTGCGCTCCCTCGCCTTCAACATCTGCTTCTACGCTGTCACGACCGTCCTGGCGGTCGGCGGTCTGCCGACGCTGATCTCCGGGCGGGCGGTGCTGGGGCTGGCGCGCCTCTGGGGACAGATCACCCTGTGGCTGCTGCGGGTGGTCGCGGGCACGCGGGTCGAGTTCCGAGGCCTCGAGAACATCCCGGAGGGGCCGCTCCTCGTCGCGGCCAAGCACCAATCGGCCTTGGAAACCCTGGCGCTGGGTACGGTGCTGCCGAACTTCGCCTACATCCTGAAACGGGAGCTGTTGTTCATCCCGCTGATCGGCTGGTACCTGTCGCGCAGCGGCATGGTGGCGATCGACCGGTCCAAGGGCAACCGGGCCATGAGCCTGATGAACGCCGCCGCCGGGGCGGCGATCCGCCAGGGCCGCCAGCTGATCATCTTCCCGGAGGGGACCCGCCGTCCGGCGGGGGCGCCGCCGGCCTACAAGCAGGGCCTGTCGCACCTCTACACGGCCCTGCAGGTGCCCTGCCTTCCCGTGGCCTTGAACACCGGCCTGTTCTGGCCGCGCAACAGCGTCGTCCGCCGGCCCGGTACCGCGGTCATCGCGTTCCTGCCGATCATTCCCCCGGGCCTGTCCCGGCAGGAATTCCAGGCCCTCGCGCAGGAGCGCCTGGAGGCGGCCTCGAACGCCCTCGTGGAGGGCGGCCTCGGCGGATCGGCCGCTGCCGGCCAGCCGATTCCGGACACCGAGGTCCGCGCGGTGGCGGCCCGGCGCCACTGAAGTCCCGCCTGCACCGGCGTACAGGAACGCTCACGCACGGGCGGTGCAGGCTTGTGGATAACGGGTACAGATCCCATTTTCCGACCTAACGACGTCGTCCTTGACGGCTGTGGATAGACCGCGCTAGGTTGGAACAAATGGCGAACAGAAGAGCCCTGTCCTGGTCGGCCGCGCTCCGCGACCTGAAGGACGATCGCAGCCGGAGGCAGGATGTGCGCGAAGAACGTCTCAAGACGACAGCCGGCCTGCGCGGCACGCCCGCGCTCCCGCTCTCGGCTTGGCGCGGCCGCTCCGGCCGTCGCTACGTGGTCGGGGTCCATCCGGCCGGGGGATTCGACCTCGACGAGATGGCGCAGGCGGTGGTGATCGCGGTGCGCCGCGACGTGTCCGGAATCGCCGAGATGCTGTCGGTCGCCACCTCGAAGGAGAGCCCGCGCGACCATCTCCGCCGGACTTGGTTGGACCGTGTCCGGCACAGCGGCGCCACCGAGATGCATGTGCATCGCCTTGCCGAGAACGAGGCCGAGCGGGTGGCGATCGTGGCGGACCTGCGGGTGGATACGGCGGAGCCGGCTCAGGTCTGAGCCGGAAAACCCGAGTCTTCGCGCGGTCCGGTCCGGGCAACCATCGAACGGGAAAGCCGCCGCCCCAGTTTCGCCCCTTGCATGGCTTCAAGCCGGGGTCGGAATGCCCCGACGGGACCGGGGTGCGGAGCGAAACGCATGGCGCAGGATCGGACGCGGCCGGAGAGCGCGGCACAGACGCCCCCGGGGCGGGTCGCAGGTCGGTCGCGGCGCGGGCTGTTCCTGCCCTACATCCTCCTCGCCGTCGTGGTGGTCGCGTGGTCGATCGGCTGGATCTGGATCCGTAGCCGGGCGGCCAGTGAGATCGATGGCTGGATGGCGCGGGAGGCCACCGCAGGCCGCAACTGGGCCTGCGCCGACCGATCGCTGACCGGGTACCCTTTCCGCATCGAGCTGCGCTGCAGCACCGTGACCCTGGAGCGGTCGGACGGTCGCTTCCGTCTGGGGCCGAGCATCGCGGTGGCGCAGGTCTATCAGCCGCGTCTCGTCGTGTTCGAGAGCGCCGGTCCGTTCCATGTCGAGCAGGGCGCCCTGATCGGTGACGCCGCCTGGCGCGCCCTGCAGGGCAGCTTCCACGGTGCCTCGGACGGGTTCACCCGGGCCTCGGTGGTGATCGACGATCCGACGGTCACCGTCGCGGGTGCCGATCCGGGACCCATCGCCATCTCGGGCCAGCATCTGGAACTGCATGCCCGGCCCGATCCCGGCCGCTACGCGTCCGAGGGCGCGGTGGATGTCAGCCTGCGCCTCGCGCAGGCCGCGGTTCCGCAGCTCGACGCCCTCACCGGCACCCAGGATCCGGCCGACCTCGCCCTCGACGCGACGCTGGCCCAGGCCACCGTGCTGCGCACCGGGCCGCTGCCTCGGGAGCTGGAGCGCTGGCGTCAGGCCGGCGGCACCCTGGACATCACGGCCCTGTCCCTGGCCAAGGGGCCGCAGCGCGTCCAGGCGAAGGGCACGCTGGCCCTCGATGCCGCCCACCGGCCGGCGGGCCAGATCGACCTGCGGGCGGCCGGGATCGATGCGCTCGTCGGCAATCTCGTCGGCCAGCGCTTCGGTTCGGACCGGGGCGCCCTGGTCGGCCAGCTCGTCGGCGGCCTGCTGGGGCTGAGCCGGCGCCCGCAGCCGGACGCGCAGGCCGATACCGTGCCGCTGAAGGACCTGCCCCCGCTCCGCCTCGTCGACGGCAAGCTCGTCTTGAGCGGCTTCCCGATCCCCAACGTCCACGTGCCGGCGCTGTATTGACGCCGGCGCGCGCGCGGCGGGCGGGATCATGCGCTATAAGGTGCCGATGGCCTCCGAGACCGTCTTCCCGCCCCGCGTCAAGATCTGCGGGCTGAGCACCGAGGACACCCTCGATGCCGCCTTAGGGGCGGGCGCGGACTGGATCGGCCTCGTCCATTTCCCGCGCAGCCCCCGCCATGTGGACCTCGCGCGGGCCGCAGCGCTGTCGGCCCGCGCCCGGGGGCGGGCCGAGCGCGTGGTGCTGCTGGTCGATCCGGACGACGTCCTCCTGATTCGCGCGGTCGAGGTCGTGGATCCGGACCTGATCCAGTTGCATGGGCGTGAGACTCCCGAGCGGGTCGCGGCGATCCGCACCCTGACCGGGCGTCCGGTGATGAAGGCGATCGGCGTCGCGACGGCCGCGGATCTCACGCCGCTGGCCGCCTACGCGGCCGTGGCCGACCGGATCCTCCTGGATGCCAAGGCGCCCCCCGGGGCGATCCTGCCGGGCGGCAATGGCCGGCGCTTCGATTGGACGATCCTCGCTGGCCTGGACTTGCCGCGGGACACGATGCTGTCGGGGGGGCTCGACGCCGCCAACGTCGCCGAGGCCCTGGCCTGTACCGGCCTCGGCGCCGTCGATGTCTCTTCGGGGGTTGAATCGGAGCCCGGCGTCAAGGATCCGGAGCGGATCGCGGCCTTCGTGGCGGCCGCGCGGGCGGCGCGCTGACCTTACCGCGGCGCGGGCAGCGCCGCGCGGCCGGTATTCGGCACGGTGTAGGGGCCCGGCACTTCGCTCTCCGGCGCGTAGGTCCGTAGCCGTGACGCCTCGCGCTCGTAGCGCACGGCCTCCCGGCGGTGATGACGGGCCCGGGCTCGGGTCCTGCCCTGGCCCAGCCACGTGAAGATACCGCCGACGACGATCCCCAGAGCCACCGCGCCGAATAGGATCGCGTAGAGCGGCAGGTCGACGCTGAACACCGGCGCGTCCGCGTTGAACGGATCGAAGGAGAGCCGGACCGGTGCACGGTTGGCCACCGCCAGCAGGATCACCAGAGCGGCGACCGGCAGCAGCACGAGGCTCTTCAGAAAACGGATCATCGCGCTCACAGCTCTCTTCCTACTCTGCGGCCGAGGCGCTCTCGCCGATGCCCGCCGCATTGAGGCGCTGGCGCATCTCCTTGCCGGTCTTGAACACGGGGATCGCCTTCTCGGACACGGCAACGGCCGCCCCCGTCCGCGGGTTGCGTCCCCGGCGCGCCTCGCGGCGCTTCACCGAGAAGGCCCCGAAGCCGCGAAGCTCCACCCGGTCGCCGCGGGCCAGTGCGTCGGAGATGGTATCGAGGATCGCGTTGACCAGGATCTCCACGTCACGCTGGTAGAGATGCGGGTTCTGCTCGGCGATCTTGAGGACGAGCTCCGACTTGATCATGGCGCCTAATCTTCTCGCGGGATCGGGGCGGGCTTCGTGCGGCGGCCCGGTCAGGGTTCCGGGTGCCACAGGGCGAGGAGCCCGCCGCGGGCAGCCTCCGCCTCCGCTCCGACACTCCTCAACCGCGCCGCGACGCTGTCGAAGCCGAGGAGATCCGCCCCGAGGCCGGCGGCGGACCAGAGCGAGAACCCGCTCTCCGTTGCGGGCTTCCAGTCCTTGACCGGAAGATCCTTCGGGACGCCTTTGGTGCCCTCCAGCCACGCCACCGCCTGGCGCTCGCTGCCGAGTTCATCGACGAGCTTCAGCGGCACGCTCTGGCGCCCGCTGAACACCCGTCCGTCCGAGACCGCCGCGACCTGGCCGGCATCCATGCCCCGGCGCTCGGCGACGAGGCCCTTGAACCAGGCATAGGTGTCTCCGACCACCGCGGCCAGGGCGGCGCGCGCCTCCGGCGTGGTCGGAGTGAAGCCCGAGGGCTCGGCCTTCAGCGGCGACGACTTCACCGACTCGACCTTGACGCCGACCTTGTCGAGGAGGCCCGAGAGATCCGGATATTGGAACAGCACGCCAATGGAGCCGACGAGGCTCGTCTCGCGCGCGACGATATGGTCGGCCGCGATGGCGGTGATGTAGGCGCCCGAGGCCGCGGTGCCGTCCACGAAGGCGACCAGCGGCTTCTTGGCGGCGAGCGCCCGCAGGTTGCGGAAGATCTCCTCCGAGCCCGTGGTGGTGCCGCCCGGCGAATTGATCGAGACGATCACACCCTTCACGGCATCCGCTTCGCCGACGCGCTTCATCAGCTTGGCGGTCGACTCGCTGCCGGCGATGAAACCCGAGACCGAGATTCGGGCGATCTGCGGCTGCACGGCGAAGCCGCCTTCCGTACCGGTCCGCACCCGGTAGCCGAGGGCGCCGACCGCCACGATCAGGCCGCCGATTCCGAGCACGCGCCAGAGGGACAACCTGCGGCGGAGGCGCCGCCGGTCAATCAGCAGTTCGGCGTCGGCTGCCATGCTCACGCTTCCCCTTGCCTGCCTGGGCTGGCCCCGTGACGGGGTGCGGAGGCGAGGCTCCGCGCCGGGCAAGTCCTTGGTTTCCTTTGCCACGCGCGGCCGGAGCCGTACGAGGCCGGTGTTCTAGAGCATTTTCCGCAGGCCTGGATATGGGCCGCGCGAAGAAAATGCGGCACCCGGCCCCGGCCGTCGAGCCAGCCTGGTCTTACGTGGCCTGCAGCGTCGCGTTTCCGGACAAGGGGCAGATCAAAATGTCGATCGCCGCCGTACGGCCGATCGAATGCGACGCCGACGTGAGCAATCCGCACGAAACTCAAGTGTAACCAGAATCGTCAGCGTCTATCGCAGCACGACACCGCATCCGAGGGATTGATAACGGTCAGGCCGTCTGCCTCGAACGGACCGGTGTCGCGGGTGGCCACCATCATGCCGCGTGCAGCGTCCGTGGCGGCGCTAGAGCCGTCCGCCCGGTGAGGGCTCTGCCGGCCGTCCTCGCCCGTGCCCTCAGCGCGGCATAAGCCTGGGACGCGCCCAGATCGGAGGACAGGATCCGCCGCGAGAAGGCGGGCAGGACCTCGCGTTCCAGGCGCTCCTGATCGATCGCGCGCCGTCGGCCGTCCGGCATCGCCGCAGGGCCGAAGCGCAGTGCAGCCATGGTGATCGTGGACGGGTAGAGGGTTTCGATCTTCTGCCCATCGATCCAGGCGACCACCCTGGGATCCGGTTCGACCTTCCAGGGCTCGCAAATCACGCTGGCATCGAGGACGATCATTCAAAGCGCATCGGTCCGACCGCCGTTTGATCGCGCACCGCTCTGAAATGCTTCGCTTCGGTCATTCCAACGGCTTCGCGCGCGATGGACACCAGCAGCGACCCTAGCTCCAGACGACCTTTGGGCTTGGCGGCCTGCGCGAGAAGACTGCGAATTTCCGCCCCTGTGCTGCGACCGTGCAGAGCGGCCCGGGTGCGAAGGGCGCGATGCACCGCCCGGGGACATTGCGGATCGTGATGGACGGCATCGATCCAACCTCCGGACCCGGACGGTAATGATTGCAGTCTTCTACAGTGCGATCACGTCAGGCGATCGAGCTGGGAGGGGGCGGATCAGGCCCTCCGAGCGAAGCGGCAGCCGCAGGAAACGCATGAAAAAGCCCGCGCGGGACAGGTGTCCCGCACGGGCTCCTCTGGATCCTTCCGAAGCCGCCGTCCGGCCGAGCCGGGCGGCGAGACCGTCGGTCTCAATCGTCGTCGGAGCGCTTCTTGTTGAAGGCCGCGCCGAGGATGTCGCCGAGCGAGGCGCCCGAATCGGCGGAGCCGAACTGGGCCATCGCCTCCTTCTCCTCGGCCACTTCCAGGGCCTTGATCGAGACCTGGACGCGGTGGGCCTTGCGGTCGAACTGCACGACCCGGGCGTCGAACTTCTCGCCGGCGGCGAAACGCTCGGGGCGCTGGTCGCCGCGGTCGCGGGCGAGTTCGGCGCGGCGGACGAAGGTGGTCATGTCGGTGTCGACGATCTTCACCTCGACGCCGGCATCCTTCACCTCGATCACCTCGCAGGTGACGATCTGGCCCTTCTTGATCTCGCCGGCCTCGGCGAAGGGGTCACCGCCGAGCTGCTTCACGCCCAGCGAGATCCGCTCCTTCTCGACGTCGACGTCGAGGACCTGGGCGCGGACCATGTCGCCCTTCTTGAACTCCTCGATGACCTGCTCGCCGGGACGGTTCCAGTCGAGATCCGACAGGTGGACCATGCCGTCGACATCGCCCTCGAGGCCGATGAACAGGCCGAACTCGGTCTTGTTCTTGACCTCGCCCTCGACCTCGGAGCCGACCGGGTGCTTCTCGGAGAAGGCCTCCCAGGGGTTCTGCAGGGTCTGCTTGAGGCCCAAGGAGATGCGGCGCTTGACCGGATCGACCTCCAGGATCTGGACCTCGACCTCCTGGGAGGTGGAGACGATCTTGCCCGGATGGACGTTCTTCTTGGTCCAGCTCATCTCGGAGACGTGGATCAGGCCCTCGATCCCCGGCTCCAGCTCCACGAAGGCGCCGTAATCGGTGATGTTGGTCACCCGGCCCTTGAGCTTGGCGCCCTCCGGGTAGCGGGCGGCGATGCCCTCCCACGGATCGGCCAGAAGCTGCTTGATGCCGAGCGAGATGCGGTGCGTCTCGTGGTTGATCTTGATGATCTTGACCTTGACCGTCTGGCCGATGGTCACGACCTCGGACGGGTGGTTCACGCGGCGCCACGCCATGTCGGTGACGTGCAGCAGGCCGTCGATGCCGCCGAGATCGACGAAGGCGCCGTACTCGGTGATGTTCTTGACGACGCCGTCGATGACCTGACCCTCTTCGAGGTTAGCCACCAGCTCCGAGCGCTGCTCGGCGCGGCTCTCCTCGAGCACGGTCCGGCGCGACACGACGATGTTGCCGCGGCGGCGATCCATCTTGAGGATCTGGAACGGCTGCGGGGTGCCGAGCAGCGGGGTGACGTCGCGGACCGGGCGGATGTCGACCTGCGAGCGCGGCAGGAACGCCACGGCGCCGTCGAGGTCGACGGTGTAGCCGCCCTTGACCTGGTTGAAGATCGTGCCGGTGACGCGGTCGTTGTTCTCGAACGACTTCTCGAGCTTGACCCAGCTCTCCTCGCGGCGCGCCTTGTCGCGCGAGATGACGGCCTCGCCGAGCGCGTTCTCGATCCGGTCGACGTAGACCTCGACCTCGTCGCCGACCTTCAGCTCGCCTTCCCGGCCGGGGCCGGTGAATTCCTTGAGTGCGACACGGCCCTCCGTCTTGGCGCCGATGTCGATGACGGCCACGTCCTTCTCGATCGCGACGACGCGACCCTTGACGACGGACCCTTCGGTGATCTCGTGCTCGAGGAAGCTCTCCTCGAGGAGTGCGGCGAAATCGTCGCGGCTCGGGCTATGCCCCAGAGCGGTACCTGCGGTCATTCCATCTCCTGAACGGCCTCCCTCGGAGGCCCGTTGCGCCGGCGGCTCGCGTTGCAGACACCCCCGTCCGCCGCGGCCACCCCCTGCATTTTCCGGGAGAGGCGACCGGTCCCAAAAGAACCGGCTTGCCGACGCGTCGATACGGATGACGAGGACGGTCCGTCCGGCGGCTCAGCGGGCGCGCCAGAAGACGAGCGCGCGAGAGCGGGTCCGGAAAGACACCGGGTGCCTTACAGCAACAGTACCGGGACTTCAACCGAAGGCGGTTTCGCTGCCGCGGCGGGTGATGACGAAGCCGTGGCGGTCTTGCCGGCTGCCGCGGGAGCGCTGTACGACCTCGGGTCCATGGAGGCATGGTCCGGACGCGGCGACACGCGCCCCCTGGACACGATCGCCCAGTCGAGGAAGGGTCGGCGCCGTCAGCGGCTTGCCTGAGAGCCGGCGATCGGAGAACGAACCGTGCGTCGCTTCGATAGCAGTATGCACGTCTAAGGCATCAGAATACCCTGCGTCCCGCATCCCGGAAAATGGAAGGCTGAGCGTCCGATGCCCGCCGGATACAGCACGCCGATGGAGATGTTGGCACGGAAACTCGACAGCAGCGGGCGCCTGGGGGAGGCCGAGCGGGCCGCGGTCCTGAACCTGCCCCATAGCATCCGGAGCCTGCCGGCCCGGCACGACATCGTCCGGTTCGGCGACCAGCCGAGCCAATGCTGCCTCGTGCTCCAGGGCTGGGTGTCGCGCTATGCCGCCCTGTCGGAGGGGGGGCGGCAGATCCTGTCGTTCTATGTCGCCGGCGACATGCCTGATCTGCAGAGCCTGCACCTCCACCGGATGGACCATCACATCGCCAGCCTGACGTCCTGCACGATCGCGTTCATCGCGCACGACGCCCTGCACCGGGTCTTCCGGCGATACCCGACCCTCACCGGCGCGATGTGGCGCGAGACCTTGATCGATGCCGCGCATTATCGCGAACGGATCACCAGCCTCGGCCGGCGGCAGGCCCTCGGCCGGGTCGCCCACCTGTTCTGCGAACTCTATCTCCGTCAGCGCGCCGTGGGTCTAGCGAGCGGGCTGCGCTGTCCCATGGCGCCCAAGCAGGCGGAGATGGCCGACGCCTTAGGCCTCACCAGCGTCCACCTGAATCGGGTGCTGCGGACGTTGCGGACGCGCGGCCTCGTCAGCCTGAGCGGCGGTACGCTGACGATCGAGGATTGGGACGAACTGGCGGCGGTGGCCGAGTTCGACCCGACCTTCCTGAACCTGGATCGCAGCGTCGTGCCTATCCGCGAGGCCGCCGACCCCGTCTGACGCAGCGCGGACCGCCTCAGGCAGCCCGGGCCAGCGTGTCGGCGGCGCCGGGGACCTCGTCCGTGTGGACGTCGAACCGCACCAGGGCCGCCGCGCCGAAGCTCGTCGTCAGGGCGCAATCGGTGGCGTCGCGTCCGCGGGCCATGACGATGCGGCCGATCCGGGGGCAGTTGTGGCGGGCGTCGAAGGTGTACCAGCGCGGTCCCCCGGGCCCGTCGAGATAGACTTCGAACCAGGCGGAGAAATCCATCGGCGCCAGGTCCTTGGGCACGCCGATGTCGCCGAGATAGCCGGTGGCGTAGCGGGCCGGGATGTTCATGCACCGGCACAGGGTGATGGCGAGGTGGGCGAAGTCGCGGCAGACGCCCTCGCGCTGCATGAAGCCGTCATGGGCGGTGCGGGTGGCATCGGCGCGCTGGTAGTCGAAGCGCAGGCGCTCGTGGGCGTAGTCGACGATCGCCTGGACCCGGGCCCAGCCCTCCGGGGTCGAGCCGAACAGCGACCAGGCGGTCTGCGAGAGCTTGTCGGTGTCGCAGTAGCGCGAGCCGAGCAGGAACATCAGCACCGCGTCCGG
>NZ_JAKSYC010000036.1 GCF_022829585.1 Methylobacterium sp. J-026 | reverse complement strand
ATCCGGAAGCTGCCGGCGCGGGCCTCGCCGCCCGGTCCCTCGGGGCCGATCTGCCAGGTCCAGCCCTCCGGCGTGCCGGAGCGGGCCGCCAGGGCCCGGGCGAGCCGGTCCGCCCGGAGGATGTGGCTGCGCCAGTAGCTCGCGACGGCGCGCCGCGGCGTCGGCGGGATCAGGGCCCGCGCCAGGCCCTGCCGGAGGACCGGCACGGGGAAGACCGGCGGCCCGTGCCGCCCCACCGTGAGGAGCGAGGCGACCAAGGCCGGCATGACGCAGGTCGAGGCGGTCCCGGCCGGCGCCGACAAGACGGCTAAGATGGGCGACTACTTCGCACCGGTTCTGGTCCGCATCAGCTACGCGCGCCCGATGATGTACGAGGTGCGCCAGGCGGCGATGATCTGTGTTGTCAGCCGTAAGGGCGCCATCGTCGACGCCTACATGCCGGCCGACGACGCGGTGATTACGCAGTGGCCGGCGCTCAG
>NZ_JAKSYC010000034.1 GCF_022829585.1 Methylobacterium sp. J-026 | reverse complement strand
GAACGGCTCGGTGAGCACCAGCCCCTGCGCGACCTTGGTGCCGAGCGAGTGCACGTCGGAGGAGAACACCAGGAGGCCGGCCAGAGCCTGCCCGCCCTCGGTGATGCCGAACTCGCCGGCCTGCTTGATCGAATTGATCGTGTCGGTGCCCGCATTGGCCAGGCCGATCACCTTGGCGCCAGAGCCTTGAGCCTGGAGCAGGAACGACGAGAAATCCGAGGTCGGGAACGGCGTTTTCACCGAGCCGACGACCTTGCCGCCACTCTTCGTGACCACCGCGCTGGTGTCGCGCTGGAGCGTCTGGCCGAAGACGTAGTCGGCGGTGAGGAAGAACCACGTGCTGCCGCCGCGCTTGACCATGGCGCCGCCGGTGCCGTTGGCGAGCGCCACCGTGTCGTAGACCCAGTGGATCGTGTTCGGCGTGCATTGCGGGCCGGTGAGGTCGGCGGTGCCGGCGCCGCTGTCGATGAAGACCTTGTTCTTCTCCTTGGTGACCTGGCTGATCGCCAGCGCCACCGAGGAGGTCACCCCGTCGGTGATCATGTCGACGCCGTCGCGGTCGTACCATTGCCGGGCGATGCCCGCGCCGACATCCGGCTTGTTCTGGTGGTCGGCCGAGACGATCTCGACCTTGAGCCCGTGCTGCTCCGGCTTGAAGTCCTCGACGGCGAGCTTGGCCGCCACGACCGAGCCCTCGCCGCTGATGTCCGAATAGGCGCCCGAGCGGTCGCCGAGGATGCCGATCTTCACCGGCGTCTGGGCGGCGGCGCTCCCCAGCGTCAGGGCACCGGCGAGGGCGGCGAGGCTCACGGGCCGGGCGATGCGTCCGTACATGGCGTTCTTATCCTCCTGCGGCGCGGCACGCTTCTGTGTCGGCCGTGTATTCGGAGCGCCGCAGGCCGGCGCCTCTACGGTTTTGCTTGCAGGCTTCAGACGCCCAGATAGGCGTGAAGCTTGTCGATATTGGCGTCAAGTTCGGCATTGGGGATCATGTCGATGACCCGGCCCTGCTCGATGACGAAATGACGGTCCGCCAGGGTCTGGGCGAACCGGAAGTTCTGCTCCACCAGCACGATCGTATAGCCCTGCGCTTTCAAATGCTGGATGGTCCGGCCGATCTGCTGGATGATGACCGGCGCGAGACCCTCCGTGGGCTCGTCCAGCAGGATCAGCTTGGCGCCGGTGCGCAGGATGCGCCCGATCGCCAGCATCTGCTGCTCGCCGCCGGACAGCTTCGTGCCCTGGCTGCCGGCGCGCTCCTTCAGGTTCGGGAACAGGGTGTGGATCTCGGCCACCGTCATGCCGCCCGGCTTGACCCGGGGCGGCAGCATCAGGTTCTCGTGGACCGTGAGGCTCGCGAATATGCCGCGCTCCTCCGGGACGTAGCCGAGGCCGAGCCGGGCGATGTTGCGGGATGCCATCCGGATGGTCTCGACGCCGTCATAGACGATCGAGCCCGCGCGCTTGCCGAGGATCCCGATGATCGCCCGGAGCGTCGTGGTCTTGCCGGCGCCGTTGCGGCCGAGCAGCGTGATCACCTCGCCCACCCGGACGTCGAGATCGATGCCGTGGAGCACGTGGCTCTCGCCGTACCAGCCCTCCAGCCCGCGGACGGTGAGAAGGGTGTCGGTCGCCGCGGCCGGAGCGGGTGTCTTCAGCGCCGTCTCAGGCATGTCCGGCCCCGATATAAGCTTCGATCACGCGCGGATCCTTCGACACGGTGGCGTAATCGCCCTCGGCCAGAACCTGGCCGCGGGCCAGGACGGTGATCCGGTCCGACAGGGACGCCACCACCGACAGGTTGTGTTCCACCATCAGGATGGTCCGGTCCTTGGAGACCCGGCGGATCAGCTGGGCCGTCCGGTCCACGTCCTCGTGGCCCATGCCGGCCATGGGCTCGTCGAGGAGCAGCATCTCCGGATCGAGGGCGAGCGTGGTGGCGATCTCCAGGGCCCGCTTGCGGCCGTAGGAGAGTTCCACCGCCAGCACGTCGGCGAAGTCCGAGAGGCCCACGGCCTCGACCAGGGCCAGCGCCTCGCCGTCGAGCGCCCGCAGCACCTTCTCCGGCCGCCAGAAGTCGAAGGAATCGCCGCGCCGGCGGCGCTGCAGGGCGATGCGGACATTCTCCGTCACGGTCAGGTGGGGAAAGACCGCCGAGATCTGGAACGAGCGGACGAGGCCGAGCCGGGCGACATCGGCGGCCTTCATGCCGGTGATGTCGCGGTCCTTGTAGCGGATCGTGCCGGCGGTCGGGATGAGGAACTTGGTCAGCAGATTGAAGCACGTGGTCTTGCCGGCCCCATTCGGCCCGATGAGCGCGTGTATCGTCCCGCGCTCGACCTGCAGCGCCACGCCGTTGACGGCCCGGAACCCGCGGAATTCCATCGTCAGGCCATCGGTCGCCAGGATCACGTCCCGTGCCAAGCGCTTCCCTCCCGATTTTCGATTCTTGCCGCCATATCGCCGAACCGCCCGGCTTCCGTCCATCGCAAACGCTCGGCGCGACGGGACAATCCCCGGCCGGTGATATCCGTTATTCACCGCCGGCCTCCGGATCCGCCCGTGCTTGACCGCCCATAGGCTTCGACTTAACTCAGACAAATTCGCCGCCGGGGGGAAGCATGGTCGATCGCGCGGCCTATATCGCCGTTGATTGGGGCACGACCAATCGGCGCGCCTACGCGATGGCGTCCGACGGCGCGGTGATCGCGTCGGCGCAGGATGACCGCGGTGTCCTCGCCCTCGGCCCGGAGGATTATCCGGCCGAGATCGCCGCCTTGCGCGCGCGCTTCGGCGCCGGGCCGGTCATCGCGGCCGGGATGGTGGGGTCCAGCCGGGGCTGGTGCGAGGCCCCCTATGTCGATGCCCCCGCCACCCTGGAGCGCCTCGCCGACGCCTGCCGGGACGTCGCGCCGGGCGTGCGCATCGTGCCCGGCGTTGCCCTGCGGGACGGCCGGAGGCCCGACGTGATGCGCGGCGAGGAGATCCAGGTTCTCGGGGCGATCCGAGCGGGTGGGGCGCCGCCGACGGCGCTGTTCTGCCAGCCCGGCACGCACAACAAATGGGTCGAAACTGTCGACGGCGCGATCACGACCTTCACCACGGTGATGACCGGCGAGTTCTTCGCGCTGCTTCGGTCCCACGGCATCATGGCGGGCCTTCTCGACGGGGTGGTCTCGGACGGCGCCCCGTTCCGGCGCGGGCTGCGCCGCGGGATCGCGTCCTCCAACCTCGCCGCAACCCTGTTCGAGGTCCGGGCCGGGCTGCTCCTCGACCGGCTTCCCCGGTCCGAGGCCGCCGCCTACGCCAGCGGCGTGCTGATCGGGGCGGATGTGGCGACCCGGGACGATCTGGGGCGCCGTCCCGTCCATCTGCTGGGCGGCGGTCGCTTGAGCGCCCTCTACGCGGTCGCGGTGACCGAGATGGGCGGGACCCCCGTCATCGTGCCGGAGGGTTCGATCACGGCCGGCATCCACGCCATCTGGAGCCTGAGCGCATGACCATCCTCGACCGATTCGAGGCGGCCTTCGCGGCCTGCCCGCTAGTGGCGATCCTGCGCGGGCTGACGCCCGGGGAGGCGCCGGCGGTGGGCGAGGCCCTCGTGGGGGCCGGGTTCACCCTGATCGAGGTGCCGCTCAACTCCCCGGATCCCCTGCGCAGCATCGCGATCCTCGCCGAGCGCCTCTCCGGGCGCGCCCTCGTGGGGGCCGGCACCGTGCTGGACCCGGCGCAGGTCGCGGCAATCGGCGCCGCGGGCGGGAGCCTCGTGGTCTCGCCCAACACGGATGCAACCGTGATCGGCGCGACCCGCGCCCTCGGGCTCGTCTCCCTGCCCGGCTACCAGACGCCCACCGAGGCCTTCGCGGCGCTTGCCGCCGGCGCGACCGCGCTCAAGCTGTTCCCGGCGGACGTCGCCTCACCGGCGGCGCTGAGGGCGCACCGGGCCGTGCTTCCCTCCGGGACGCGGGTGCTCGCCGTCGGCGGCGTCACGCCGGACGGGATCGCCGGCTGGCGTGCGGCCAGCGCCGACGGCTTCGGTCTCGGCTCGAATCTCTATCGCCCCGGCAAGGATGCGGCCGATATCGCGCGCGACGCGGCGGCCTTCGTGGATGCCCTGCGGAGGGCCGGTTAGCGGCGTTTCCATCCGAGGAGCAGCTATAAGCCCTCAGGACGCTGGGCGCGCACCGTGACCGTTTGATTCATCGCTCAGCCGACGGGTATGGCTGTCCAGAACTGCCGCGTGCACTCCCTTCCCCCTGTGCGGGGGAGGGAGACGCGTGTGTGCCTGACCGTGGCCCGCATCCGGCAGCGATGCGTGAATCCGCAAGCCTCTGCGGGCGAGGCGGCGCGCTTGGCTGTCCCTTCCGTGGACCGAACGATAATTTCCTTGCGTAGCGTGAAGCATCGCGGACAGGCAGGAGCGGGCCGATGGTAGAGGAGAGCGGTGGGCTCGACGCCCTGGAGACCCCCTGCCTTCTGCTGGATAGCGACCGGCTGAAGGCCAACGTGGCCGCCATGCGCGCGCGGCTCGACGGGCTCGGCGTGGTCCTGCGGCCGCATCTCAAGACCGCGAAATCCCGCGACGTGGCCCGGATCGCCATGGCGTCCGAGGCCGGTCCCGCGACGGTCTCGACCCTGCGCGAGGCGGAATACTTCGCCGAGGGTGGCGTCCGGGATCTGATCTACGCGGTGGGGATCGCTCCGCAGAAGCTGGAGCGCGTCGGGCGGATCCGCCGGGCGTGGCGGACCGATCTGGCGATCATCCTCGATTCGGTGGAGCAGGCGCAGGCCGTGGCGGACTGGAGCCGCCGCAATGGGGACCGGCTGCCGGTGCTGATCGAAGTCGACGCGGACGGACATCGCTCCGGGGTGACGCCGCAGGATTCCGCGCGGCTCGTCGCGATCGGACGCGTCCTCGCCGAGGGCGCCAGCCTGCGCGGGGTGCTGCTGCACGCGGGCGACAGCTACGGGCTGAGCGACCCGGGTGCGCTGCGGGCGGCCGCGGAGGCCGAGCGCACGGCCGCGGTGACGGCGGCCGCGACGCTGCGGGACGCCGGCCTGCCCTGCCCGGTGGTCAGCGTCGGCTCAACGCCGACCGCACGCTACGCGGATCGACTGGACGGCATCACGGAGGTCCGCGCCGGCGTCTTCATGATCGGCGACCTGTTCCAGGCCGGCGTCGGCTCCTGCGCGGTGGACGACATCGCCCTCACCGTCCTGGCGACGGTGATCGGCCACCAGCGGGAGAAGGGCTGGATCATCACCGATGCCGGCTGGATGGCGCTGTCGCGGGACCGGGGCACGGCCCGGCAGGCGGTCGACCAGGGCTACGGCGTCGCCTGCGACCGCGCCGGCCGCCCCTATCCGGACCTGATCGTCCGGGATGCCAACCAGGAGCACGGCATCCTGGCCGTCCGGACGGGCTCTGCGGCCGCCCTGCCCGACCTGCCGGTCGGCGCGCGCCTGCGCATCCTGCCGAACCACGCCTGCGCCACCGGCGCCCAGCATGATCGTTACCACGAGATCGCGGGCGGCCATCTGACGGGCGCGGTCTGGCCGCGCATCAACGGCTGGTGAGCCGCGGTCGGGATCAGGACCTGCCGCTCAGGGGCGCAGGACCGGCGTGATCGCGCCCGTGGCCACGGGATCGCCCGCCGCCACGCCGACGATCGGTTGCGCCCGCTGCCGGTCGAGCTTGTCGGCCGAGACGAGTGCCGCGGCGATCAGGGCCGCCACCGCCAGCGTCGCCTTCACGATATCCCAGACCCGCGCCAGCATGGCTCAACCTCAACGGCGACAGGATACGAGTCGCGGACGCCTCGCAGGAGACATCCGCGCCCCTCGAAACCTGGGACGTGGGGCTTGCGCAAACCTTACCAGGGCGAAGCTTCAGCTCCATTCGACGGACCCTGATGCGGCGGTGCATCATCCGCCGGTACGGCCCCGGGCCGGGGCGGGTGCCGGCTCCGTCGCGGCCTCCGCGGCCAGCGCCTCGAAGACCAGGCTGTGCCGATGCGCCAGGGCGTCCACGTCGGTGGCGTATCCGCCGCCGATCACCGCCACGAGCGGGATCCCGCGGGCACGGGCCTGCGCCACGACGAAGCGGTCCCGCGCGAACAGGCCCGCATCCGTGAGGCAGAGCCGGCCCAGCCGGTCGTCGCGGTGCGGATCGACGCCGGCGTTGTAGAACACGAGGTCCGGCGCGAGCGCGTCGAGCAGGTGCGGCAGGCGCGCGCGCAGCACGTCGAGGTAGCCCTCATCCCCCAGCCGGTCCGGGAGGCCGATATCGAGATCGCCGGCGATCTTCCGGGACGGGTAATTGTTCTCGCAGTGGATCGAGAGCGTGAACAGGTCCGGACACAGGGCGAGGCAATCCGCGGTGCCGTCGCCCTGATGGACGTCGAGGTCGACGACCAGAGCGCGCCGCACCAGCCCCTCGGCCTGGAGCGTGCGCGCCGCCACCGCGACGTCATTCAGCACGCAGAAGCCCGCCCCCTGCTCGCGGCGGGCATGGTGGCTGCCGCCGGCGGCACTCCCGGCGAGACCCTCGGCGAGGGCGAGGCGCGCCGCCAGCAGGGTCCCGCCCACGGAGCTGCGCGAGCGCCGGACCACCGCGGCGTTGATGGGCAGGCCGATCGCCCGCTCGACCTCACGGCTCACGGTGCAGGTCAGGACTGCCTCCACATAGGCGGGGTCGTGGGCACGGACGAGGATATCGGCGGAGGCCGGCTCCGGCGTGACGAAGCCGAGCGGCGCGAGTCCCCGGGCGATCAGCGTTTCGGCGAGCAGACCGTATTTTCGCATCGGAAAGCGATGGCCGGCGGGCAGGCTCGCCTCGTAGGCGGGATGGAACGCGGTCGGCGGGATCATGCGGCCGTGCCGAGATCGGCCAGGATGGAACCGGCGAGCGCCGCGCCGCTGTCGTAGGCGGCTTCGATCCGCCCCCCGAGGCACCAGTCGCCGGCCGCTCCGAGCCGCAGGGCCGGATCGTACAGGCTCGGCACCCCCAGGGGATGGTCCACCTGCGCGTAGCGCCAGCGATGGGCCTCCGCATGGGTCGGATGCAGGACGATGCCGAGGTCGCGCTCCGCGCCGGCGAGCAGCGCCGCGACGATCGTCTCGTGCGGCTCCTCGAGGTGGACCCGCGACCAGGCCGCCGTCGCGTGGATCGTGAGGCGCAGCCCCCCGGGCCGGCCCGGCTTCGACGCGTCGAGGGCAATGAGACCGACCGGATCTTCCCGTGGTTCGATCAGCGCCTCGGATGCCGCGCCCGGGGCGGCGACCATCAGCGACCAGCACGGTGCGTAGGTTGCAGCCTCGACGGTCGGAAGCGCGAAGCCGGACGCGTCGAGCAGGGCCTTCACCTGCGGCGCGGGACAGGTGAGCGCGACGGCGTCGAACGGGCCGTGGGTCGTCCCCGTGGCGGTGTCGAGGTGCCAGCCGGCTCCGGTCCGGCGGACCCGCGTGATGGTGACGCCGCTCGCCGCGGGAAGCCCCGCCAGGAGCGCGCGGACCGGAGCGGTCATATCGGGGATCCCGACCCAGCGCGCGGCACCCGCCCAGGGCGCGACGATTCCCCGTTGCCCCCACTCCGCCAGCCGCGCCGCGAAGGCGGGCCCGTGGGCCCGCATGAACTGGGCCCCGTGGTCGAACTGTAGCGATCCGCATCGCCGGGTCGCCATCCGGCCTCCGACCGCGCGCCCCTTGTCGAACACTGCGACGCTCAGCCCGGCCTCCGCGAGGCCGCGTGCCGCCGCCGCCCCCGCCATGCCGGCGCCCAGGATCGCCACGCTCCGAGGCTCGCTCACGGCATCGCCCTGTTTGAGGAGCGGCCCGCAGAGCCGCATCTCGACCAAGATAGGGAACGCCCAGGCCGGCGTCAGCGCGACCGTCTGCCCTTAACGGCTGTCACGGGCGCGGTGATCGATGCCGGCGCGGGCCGCGGCTTTGGTGCGGGTAGAGGGAATCGAACCCCCACGCCTTGCGGCTGGCGATTTTGAGTCGCCCGCGTCTACCAGTTCCGCCATACCCGCCTGCCCGGCGCTCTTCGCACAGGTCGGCGGCGGCGGCCAAGCGTATTTTTCGCGCGTCGCCGCGATCTGGCCAAGGCGCAGCGCCTATGCTCAAAGGGCGGCCGATACCTCGATCCGGGACACCGAATGCTCCGCCGGCTCTACGCGTGGATCCTGGCCCTCAGTGTCAGGCCCTCCGCGCCCTACGCGCTCGGCGCCGTGGCCTTCGCGGAAAGTTCGTTCTTCCCCGTGCCGCCGGACGCGATGCTGGTGCCGATGGCGGTGAGCCGCCCGGACCGGGTCTGGCTCTACGCCACCATCGCGACCGTCGCCTCGGTCCTCGGCGGCCTCGTCGGCTACGCGATTGGGGCACTTCTGTTCGACTCGGTCGGGGAATGGCTGATCCGGCTCTACGGATTGCAGAACTCGGCGGCGACCTTCCAGGAATCCTATGCCCGGTACGGCCACTGGGTGATCCTGCTGAAGGGACTGACGCCGATCCCCTACAAGCTCGTCACGATCACGTCGGGCTTCGCCCATTACAGCCTGTTCTGGTTCACAGTGCTGTCGATCATCACCCGGGGCGCCCGGTTCTTCATCCTGGCCGGTCTGCTCGGGCGTTACGGGGTCCAGATCCGCGGCGTCCTCGACCGGCACCTCAACGTCGTGGTGGCGATCTCCGTGGCGCTGGTCGTCCTCGGTTTCCTGCTGTTCAAGGTGATTCTGTAGCGATGAACACGGCCGCTGCGCTTCGTCTCAAGACCGCCGGCCTGTGGCTGGCGATCCTCTCCGCCCTGACGCTCTGTGCCGTGCTGGTGATGCAGTACGGATACGGCTACGCCCCGTGCAAGCTCTGCCTCACGGAGCGCCTGCCCTACTACGCGGCCCTGCCGCTGGGCGTGATCGCCCTGTTCGTGCCGGAGCGGCTTGCCCGGATCGCCCTCGGGCTCGCGGCCCTCGGCCTGCTCTACGGGGCCGGGATCGGCGTCTATCACGCGGGCGCGGAATGGGGCTTCTGGCCCGGACCGGCCGATTGCGGGGGCGGCACGGGGGCCAACCCCGGACAGGTCGGGGATTTTCTCAATGCCCTGCAATCGACCAAGGTGGTGGATTGCTCGGTGGCCGCCCTGCGCGTGTTCGGGCTCTCATTGGCCGGCTGGAACGCCCTCGTGGCCTTCGCGCTGGCCTCGCTGGCCGGAACGGCCGCGGCGCGACCCTGACCCGCTGCGGGGCGGCCGGCCCCGGCGCCGCGCCTCCCGCTGAAGGCCCCTGGTCGGGATGATCGCCTAGTTGCGGTCGTCCGGCAGGATCGGGAGTGCGGCCACCTCGATCCCCTCGTCGATGAGGGCGCGCGCCTCGGCGGGGCTCGCCTCTCCGTAGATCGAGCGGCCCTCCGCCTCACCGTAATGGATCCGGCGCGCCTCCTCGGGGAAGCGTGATCCGACATGCTCGGAACTCGCCACGACCTGCTCCCGCAGGGCCCGCAACATCGCCCGCACCTGCCGTTCGGGTTCGGCGATCAGGGTCGTCGGCGCCTCGACGACCGGCGCCGGGGGCACGGAGGCGCCGCGGTCGCTGCGCGCGATGCTCGGCACCATCAAGGCCTTGCTGACCGAGGCGCTGTCGCAGACCGGGCAGGACACGAGCCTGCGGGCAACCTGCGTGTCGTAGGAATCGGAGGACGGGAACCAGCTCTCAAAGCCGTGCCCCGCCTCGCAGACGAGACTGTACCGGATCATACTGTCGCTTTTCGCGGTGCCTATTGTGCCGGCACGACCGGACGGCCGATCCGTTCGACGGTGAAGGCGCGTCCGTGCTGCAGGGACGGGATCCGGGCCCGGGCGTCCGCCACCTGGGCCAGGTCGATCTCGGCCAGAATGATCCCGGGTTCGTCGCCGCCGGCATCGGCCAAGACCCGGCCCCAGGGATCGACGATCAGCGAATGGCCGAAGGTCTCGCGTCCGTCCTCGTGGATGCCGCCCTGTGCCGCCGAGATCACGAAGGCCCCGGTCTCGATCGCCCGCGCCCTTTGCAGGATGTGCCAATGAGCCGCACCGGTTTGACGGGTGAAGCAGGCCGGTGCGGTCAGCACCTCGGCGCCGGCCTCGGCGAGCGCCCGGTACAGGCCGGGGAAGCGGATATCGTAGCAGATCGTCAGGCCGATCGCGGCCAGGGGCGTGGCGGCGACCACAGCACAGGTACCGCCGGTATAGGTCGCCGATTCCCGCCAGCGTTCGCCGCTCGGCAAATCGACATCGAACAAGTGGAGCTTGTCGTAGGCAGCCAGGATCCCGCCATCGGCGTCGATCAGGTACGCCCGATTGGCGATCCGGTCGCCCGCCCGCACCGCGATGGACCCGACCTGCACCACCGTGCCGGTCTCCCGGGCGGCCTCGCGCAGGGCCGCGAGCGTCGGATCGCGGTCCTCCGTGGTGACATGCGCGAACAGCCGCTCCCGGTTGCGCTCCACCAGCGAGGTCATTTCCGGGGTCTGCACGTAGGCGGCCCCCCGGGCCGCCGCCGCGCGCACGCCCGCCACGGCCGCATCGCGGTTCGCGGCCGGGTCCCGACCCGAACGCATCTGCACGCAGGCGGCCGTGAAGCGGGCCTCAGGCATCGGCGGTGTCTTTCAGGAGGCGGTCGAGCGTGCCGGCCCGTTCCAGCGCGTAGAGGTCGTCGCAGCCGCCGACATGCGTGGCACCCACGAAGATCTGCGGGACGCTGGTGCGGCCGCCCGCCTTCTCGACCATGGCGGCGCGGGAGCCCTGCACCCGCTCGACGTCGATCTCCTGGAAGGCGGCACCCTTCTCCTTCAGCAGGCTCTTGGCCGCCGAACAATAGGGGCACCACGCCGTGGTGTAGATGGTGACCGGCTGCATGGCCTTCGACGTTCCGCGCGTGATCCCCCACCATATTGGGGCGCGAAGAGCGAATTGCCTATGCCCGCGGGGTCACAGGCTTACCTGTAACCACCGGAACCCGGGTCGACGCGAAGGCGCTCAGGCGGCGAGCAGCTTCTCGACCTCGTTGACCAGATCGCGCAGGTGGAACGGCTTCGAGAGGACCTTCGCATCCTTCGGCGCCTTGGAATCCGGGTTGAGCGCGACCGCCGCGAAGCCGGTGATGAACATCACCTTGATATCGGGGTCGAGTTCGGTGGCGCGCCGCGCCAGCTCGATCCCGTCCATCTCGGGCATCACGATGTCGGTCAGCAGGAGCTCGAAGGGCTCCTCGCGCAGGCGATTGTACGCAGAGAGGCCGTTGTCGAAGGACAGGACGTCGTAGCCCGCGTTCTGGAGCGCCTTGGCGAGGAACCGGCGCATGTCGTTGTCGTCTTCCGCCAGCAGGATTTTCATCGGCCGGATCCGCGCCTTCGTGTCAGGGTGTTGATCCCATAAAGGGAGGCGATGGTAAACAAGGTGTTAGGATCATCGCCGCAGGGTGCGTTCGGAATCCCCCGAACGGCACCGTCGACCGCCGCCGCGCAGTGGACAGGCGGGCGAACGCACACCACACTGCGCGCTTGCCGTGCCTGTTCCGTCGCCGGGTTGTCCACGCATCGATGAGCGCTCCCGAATCGGTAAAGCCAGACGCCTTCGGATTCGCCCCGCCCTATGCGGTCGACGAACCCGCGGCGCACACCCTGCCGTTCGTGTTCAATACCGGTCATTCCGGGTCCGTCTACCCCCCGCATTTCATCGCCGCGTCGCGTCTCGATGCCCTGACCCTGCGCCGGTCGGAGGACGCGCATGTCGAGCGCCTGTTCGCGCCCGTGGTCGAGCTCGGCGCGCCGCTGCTGCGGGCGAACTTTCCCCGGGCGTTCCTGGACGTGAACCGCGAGCCGTTCGAGCTCGACCCGCGCATGTTCGACGGACGGCTGCCGCCCTTCGCCAACACGCGTTCGATGCGCGTCGCCGGAGGGCTCGGGACGGTTCCGCGCGTCGTCGCCGACGGACAGGAGATCTACGCCCGGAGGTTGCCGGTGGAGGAGGCGACCGCGCGGATCGAGGGCCTGTACAAGCCGTATCACCGGATCCTGCGCGGCCTCATCCAGCGCACCACCCAGCGCCATGGCCATTGTGTGCTCATCGACTGCCATTCCATGCCGTCATCGAGCCTGGGGCGCGATACGGAGATGAAGGCCGATGTCGTGCTCGGCGACCGGTTCGGGACCGCCTGCGCCCCCGCGCTGATCGACGGGTTCGACAGCGCCTTCCGGGCACGCGGCTTCAACGTGGTGCGCAACAAGCCGTACGCGGGCGGGTTCATCACCGAGCATTACGGCGAGCCGAACCTCGGACGCCACGCCCTCCAGATCGAGGTCAATCGCGCGCTCTACATGAACGAGACGAGCCTCGCGATGCATTCCGGGTTTCCCGGACTTGTGGACGCGCTGCGCGCCGTGATCGGCGAAGTGGCGACCGGACTGGGTGATCTCGCGCCGCGCCGGATGGCCGCCGAATAGCGACGATCCCTCAAGCCCGCGGTCCCCAAAACAAAAAAGGCCACTCCCGAAGGAGCGGCCCGAAGTCTAGGGAGGAAACGCCCAAGAAGGGCTGCGGAACCGCGACGCCATCGCGATCCCGCAACGCACAAAATAAAGTGCGCCGCACAAGACGCAAGGGCTAAATCGTGGCGGCTGCCGCATCCGACGCATAGCTGCATGGCAATCAACGAGCGGCCCTCTCAGGGAACCGTGGCCGGTTTGATTGGCCGGAATTTCTGAGGGGCGGTGCCCCGCTCAACCGTGCTCCTTGAGGAGCTTGGCGATTTCGGCCTTCAGCGGCCCCGCCAGATCCTTGCGCTCCAGCGCATAAGCGAGGTTCGCGGTGAGGAAGCCGAGCTTCGAGCCGGTATCGTAGGTCCGGCCCTCGTAGTGCAGGCCGAAGAAATCCTGGGTCTCCATCAGGTCGATCATGGCATCGGTCAGCTGGATCTCGCCGCCCGCGCCTTTCTTGCCGTGCTCCAGGATCCCGAAGATTTCGGGCTGCAGGATGTAGCGGCCGGAGATGATGAAGTTCGAGGGTGCCGTGCCCTGCTTGGGCTTCTCCACCATGCCGGTGATCTGGAACGACTGGCCATAGGTCTCGCCGACGCTCACGATCCCGTACTGATGAGTCTCCTCGGGTGCCACCTCCTCGACCGCGATGACGTTGCCGCCGTGGCGCTCGTAGGTCGCCAGCATCTGCTGCATGCAGCCGCGGCTCAGCATGTCCGGAAGCAGAACGGCGAAAGGCTCGTCGCCGATGATCTCCCGGGCGCACCACACCGCGTGGCCGAGCCCGAGGGGTGCCTGCTGGCGGGTGAAGCTCGTCTGCCCAGCCCGGGGCAGATCCTTCTTCAACTCCTCATAAGCGGCGGTCTTGCCGCGTTCCTGCAGGGTGTGATCCAATTCGAACGCGATGTCGAAATGGTCCTCGATGACCGCCTTGCCGCGTCCGGTCACGAACACGAAATGCTCGATGCCGGCTTCCCTTGCCTCGTCGACGACGTGCTGCACCACCGGCCGGTCCACGACGGTGAGCATCTCCTTCGGGACCGCCTTGGTCGCAGGCAGGAAGCGCGTGCCCAGGCCCGCGACGGGCAGGACGGCCTTGCGGATCGGTTTCATCGATCGGTAACCCCAAGGACAGAATGGAACGACGTGGTCGACGCTTCACAGTGACAGGTTCGACGCGCTCCGCGCCGAGCCCGTCACCCACGCCGGTGGCCGGTGCGCCAGTGAGACAGGCTAACGCGGCGCGTCGCAAGGGCTCGATGTGGATAGTATGGGTTAGCCTGCCGTAAATATACCGTCTGCAACCACGTAAGCAGGCTTACTGGCGACGGCTTTTGGGGGGATGACATGGCGGTCCTTGTAACGGGCGGCGCCGGCTACATCGGCAGCCACATGGTTCTGGCCCTGCTCGACGCCGGCCACGAGGAGGTCGTCGTTCTGGACGATCTCTCCACCGGCTTCGACTGGGCGGTTCCGGAGGGCGTCAAGCTCGTGCAGGGCGACGTCGCCGATCAGGCCCTTGTCACCCAGACGATCCTGCAGCACCGGATCGACGCCCTCGCCCATTTCGCCGCCAAGATCGTGGTGCCCGAATCCGTCGCGGACCCCCTCGGCTATTATCTCGCCAATACCGTGAAGACCCGCGCCCTGATCGAGGCCGCGGTCCGGGCGGGCGTGCGGCACGTGATCTTCTCCTCCACGGCGGCCGTCTACGGTGAGCCGGAGATCGTACCCGTCCCCGAGGACCTTCCGCTCAGGCCGATCAACCCCTACGGCCGCTCGAAGCTCATGAGCGAGTGGATGATCGCCGACGCGGCGGCGGCCCACGGCTTCTCCTACGTGATCCTGCGCTATTTCAACGTCGCCGGTGCCGACCCGGGCGGCCGGTCCGGCCAGTCGACACCGAACGCCACGCACCTGATCAAGGTCGCGACGCAGGCGGCCCTGGGCCAGCGCGAGCGGCTCGACGTCTACGGGACCGATTACCCGACGCCGGACGGCTCGTGCCTGCGCGACTATATTCAGGTCTCGGACCTCGCCGAGGCGCACCGGGTGGCACTCGACCACCTGCGGTCGGGGGGCGAGAGCCTGACGCTGAATTGCGGCTACGGGCGCGGCTACTCGGTGCTCGACGTGATCGCGGTGGTGAAGCGGCAGTCCGGCCGCGACTTTCCGGTGCGGCTCTGTCCCCGCCGCGCCGGCGATCCGGCGCAGATCGTGGCCGAGGCCCGGCAGATCCGCGCGCGGCTGGGCTGGCAGCCCCGCCACGACGACCTCGACACCATCGTGGCGCAGGCGCTCGCCTGGGAGGATCGTCTGTCGAAGCGCAACCGGATCTGAGCGGATGCCGTCGCGCAGGGGGTTGCTCGCGGCCGTCCTGGGCCTCGCAGCTGCAACGACGCGTGCCGGGGCGGACGCTCGCCCTGAGGGTGCCTTCCGGTCCTTCATCGACGGCCTGCGCCCCGATGCCGCGGCCCGGGGCATCGCCGCGGAGACCTTCAACGCGGCGTTCCGCGGTGTGACGGCGCCGGATCCCGGCATCCTGGCCCGGACCCGCCGCCAGAGCGAGTTCGTGCGCCCGGTCTGGGACTATCTGGTCGGCACCGTCTCGGCCGGCCGGATCGCCAAGGGAAGTGCACGCGCGGCTGCCCTGGCCGGGCCGCTCGAAGCGATCGAGCGCCGCTCCGGGGTGCCGGGTCCGGTGGTCCTGGCCATCTGGGGGATCGAATCCGATTTTGGCGCCAGCGCGGGGGGGATCCCGACCATCCGGGCCCTCGCGACCCTGGCCGCGGCCGGTCACCGGGGCAGCCTGTTCCGCGACGAGTTGCTCGCGGCGCTCACCATCCTGCAACGGGGCGACGTCACCCCGGAGCGGATGAGCGGAAGCTGGGCGGGCGCCATGGGCCAAGTCCAGTTCCTGCCCTCGACCTATCTGGCGCATGCGGTCGATTTCGACGGCGACGGCCGGCGGGATATCTGGACCAGCGCGACCGATTCGCTGGCGTCCATCGCGGCCTATCTGAAGGATCGCGGCTGGGATCCGGCGCTCTCGTGGGGCTACGAGGTGCTGTTGCCGGGCGATTTCGATCTGGCACGCTACACCGGCGACCTCGCCGCCTTCGCCGAGCGCGGCGTCCGGCGTGCCGACGGCCACCCGCTGCCCCCCCGCGGCCGCGCCAGCCTGTTCCTGCCCGGGGGCCGGGGCGCACCGTCCTTCCTGATCACCGACAATTTCGAGGTGATCCGGGGCTACAACACGTCCGATTCCTACGCTCTGGCGGTGGGCCATCTCGCGGATCGGCTCGGCGGCGGCCCCGCGCTGGCCGCGGCCTGGCCCGCGGCGGCGGGCCTCGACGGGCCGGGACTGCGGGCGCTCCAGACCGGGCTCGCGGCGACCGGCTACTATGATGGGCCCAAAGACGGCCGCGCCGGGCCCAAGCTGCGCGAGGCGGTACGCCGTTACCAGATCGGCGCAGGCCTGCCGGCCGACGGATATGCGACGGCAGCCCTCCTCGCCCATGTCGCGGGTCGCGGGGCGCCGGGCCCCTGACCGAGATCACGGTTTAGACCGGCAGCCGCCTTCGCCCTATAGTGCGTGTGATAAGGACGGCGTCGTTCCCGATGAAGAATACAGGATGCGCATGAAAGTCGGTCACCGAAGTGGCGCGATCCGCCCTGTTCAGCTGGCCTTGGCCGGCGCGCTGGGGCTGACCGGCTTGCCGCTGCTCGGTGGCGCCCAGGCGCTGGCGCAGTGGGGCGACGGGTACCAGCAGCCCGGCAATGGCGCCTACTACGAGGCGCCGCCGCGCCGGCGCCCCCGGGACGCCTATTACCGGGATGACGGCAATTACGGGCGGCAACAGCCCCGCTACGCGCCGCCGCAGGAAGCGCCGCGCCAATTCTACTGGCCCTGGGAGGACCGGCCGCAGCCGGTCGCCCCGCCGCCCGAGCGGACCTATCGGGCGCCGCGCCCGCGCAACACCTACGCCCCCGCCGAGGCGCAGCGGCCGGTGCCCGCCATCAAGCACCGGGTGCGCCCGGCCAGGGCCCCGACGCCGCCGAAGCCCGCCGTCGCCAAGACCGAGCCGCACGTTCAGATCGCGGTGTTCGGCGATTCCCTCGCCGACCACCTCGCGAAGGGCCTCGACGACGTGTTCGAGGACAATGCCGACGTCGCCGTCATCGATCGCGCCAAGGGCGACAGCGGTCTCGTGCGCAAGGACGTGGTCGACTGGCCGAAGGCGGTGCAGGATTATCTGCAGGCGAACCCGAAGGTCCGCTACGCCCTGGTCATGATGGGGGCCAACGACCGCCAGCCCATCCGCGAGGGCGACGAGACCGCCGATCCCCTGACGGACCGCTGGCGTACCCTGTACCGGGCCCGTGTCGACGCGCTGGTCAAGGTGTTCGCCGACCGGAAGCTGCCGCTGATCTGGGTCGGGCTCCCGCCCATGCAGAGCGAGGCGCTGAGCCGCGACCTGGCCGCCGTGAACGACATCGTGCGCGACAGCGTCACCAAGGCCGGCGCGACCTATGTCGACATCTGGCCCGGCTTCGTCGACGACCGGGACCGGTATGCTGTTTCGGGGCCGGATCCGGAGGGTCAGATCGCCAAGCTCCGCACCGCAGACGGCGTCCACTTCACCAAGGCCGGCGACCGGAAGCTGGCACATTTCGCCGATGTCGAACTCAAGCGCCTGATGGGTACGGCGCCGGCGCAGCCCGATCAGCCGCCCGCCGCCGTGGCGCCGAGCGCCGCGCCCTCGGTCTCCGGCCCGAGCCTCGACGGGACCGGGCAGCCCACCGACACGGCGGCCATCGACCGGCAGATCACCGCGATGCTGCCGAGCCTGCCCGAGCCCCCCGGCGTGCCGGCCCTTCCGGTCAAGCCCGCGGCGGGTCCCGTCGTGCCGTTGAGCCGGATGGAAGTCTCGCCCGGGGGCACCCTGCTGAGCGGCCGCCCCCGGGACGCCGACAACCTCGGCACCGTGGAGCGGACCCTGCTGCGCGGGAACGCCCCGATGCCGCAGCCCGGCCGGGCCGACGATTTCCGCTGGCCGCCGGGATGAGGCTGGAGCGGCCTGAGCGCGCCGGCGCCGGTCCCGATCGCGCCTATCGCGGCAGGACGCTCGCGCCCATCAGCGTCTCGTCGATGGCGCGGGCGGCCTGGCGGCCCTCGCGGATCGCCCAGACCACCAGGGACTGGCCCCGGCGCATGTCCCCCGCGGCCCAGATCTTCCCGTCCGAGGTACGGTAATCCTCCTCGTTGGCCTCGACGTTGCCGCGCTTGCTCACGCCGATCCCGGACTGCTCCAGGAGCCCCCTCTGCACGGAACCCGCGAAACCGATCGCCATGAAGACGAGGTCGGCCGGGAGCACGAATTCCGAGCCGGGCATGGGTTGGCGCTTGGCATCCACCCGGGCGCAGACGACACCCGTGAGCTGACCCTTCCTGTTGCCCTCGAGCCGTAGGGTCGCGGCCTGGAACTCGCGCTCCGCGCCCTCGGCCTGGCTGGAGGAGGTCCGCATCTTCGTCGGCCAATAGGGCCATACGGTGAGCTTGTCCTCCCGCTCCGGCGGCCGCTGGCGGATGTCGAGCTGCGTCACCGACAGGGCGCCCTGCCGGAACGCTGTGCCGACGCAGTCGGAGGCCGTGTCGCCGCCGCCGATGACGACCACGTTCTTGCCGGCGGCGAGGATCGGCGGTTCGCCGTTACCGGGCATCGGCTCCTGGCTCACGCGCCGGTTGGACTGGATCAGATAGGGCATCGCGTAGTGGACGCCGTCGAGGTCCTGGCCCGGCAGCTGCGGATTGCGCGGGTCCTCGGCCCCGCCGCAGAACATCACCGCGTCGAACTCGGCCTTCAGCTCATCGACCGGCTTCGTCACGCCGATATTCTGATTGTAGTGGAAGACGACGCCCTCGGCCTCCATCTGGCGCACGCGCCGGTCGATATGGCGCTTCTCCATCTTGAAGTCCGGGATGCCGTAGCGCAGCAGGCCGCCGGCTTTGGGCTCGCGCTCGAAGACGTGCACGTCGTGCCCGACCCGGGCGAGCTGCTGGGCGGCGGCCAAGCCGGCCGGGCCGGAGCCCACGACCGCGACGCGCTTGCCGGTGCGGGTCTCCGCCGGCTCGGGCTTTACCCATCCCATGTTCCAGGCGCGGTCGGCGATCGCCTGCTCGATCGTCTTGATCGCCACCGGCTGGTTCTCGAGGTTGAGCGTGCAGGCCTCCTCGCAGGGCGCGGGACAGATGCGGCCGGTGAATTCGGGGAAGTTGTTCGTGGAGTGGAGGTTGCGCGAGGCCTCCTCCCAATCCGACTGGAAGACGAGGTCGTTCCAGTCGGGGATCTGGTTGTGGACCGGGCAGCCGGTCGGACCGTGACAGAACGGGATGCCGCAATCCATGCAGCGCGCGGCCTGTTTGGTCAGGTCGTGCTCGTCGAGCGGCAGGGTGAATTCGCGGAAGTGTCGCACGCGGTCGGCGGCGAGCTGATACTTCTGCTCCTGCCGGTCGAATTCGAGGAAGCCTGTGATCTTGCCCATCGGTCAGTCCAATCGCGCCGCTATGTCGTCTGCCGAGTCGTTGCGCTCCTCGTCGATGTGTTGTTCGATCACGGGCGAACCCAGTTCTCGATCATCAAACCGTCGATCCGCGCGAATTCCCGTGTGTTGTCCGTGACCAGTACGCTCTCGTCGGCGAGCGCCTGCGTGGCGATGAGCAGGTCGTTGGCCCCGATCGGTGTCCCGGCCCGCTCAAGCTCGAAACGTAAGTCAGCGTAGAGTGCGTCGTACGGCTCACGCCAGGATTCGATCGGGAACGCTCCGAGCACCGCCTCGATTTGCCGTGTTAGCCGTTCCGATCGCCTTCGAGCAGCGCCATACCGGAGCTCCGCAGCCACGACGACGCTTGTGTAGATCCCGGCTTCTCCAATTCGTCGAAGCTGCTCCGCCACAGCTCCGCGTGGCGACCGGACGAGCGCCGAGAGGATATTGGTGTCGAGCAGGTAGCGCATTCACAGTCGTACGTCTTCGGGCTGCGCATCCGCGATATCCGGCCAATCCTCGTCCAGGCATTCGAGGCCGTCGAGGATCTGGATGAGCGAGGGGCGGACAACTGGCTCGATGACGAGCTTGGCCCCGTCCTGACGCAGGAGCACTTCCTCACCGCCCAGCATGAAGCCGGGCGGGATATCGAGACGCTGCCCGCCCGGGGTCCGGACCAGACGGACGCGCACGACTGGTTCGCCCATTGTCGCCTCCGCCTATTCCGCCGCCACCGGCATCCGTGCCATCTCCATCTCGCGCAGGGCCCGCCGGTACTCGACCGGCATCACCTTGACGAACCGCGTGCGGAAATGCGCCCAGTCGTCGAGGATCTGCTTGGCCCGCGGGCTGCCCGTGTACTTGAGGTGGTTGGTGATGAGCTGGCTCAACCGCTCCTCGTCGTGGCCCGACATGTTCGCCAGGATGTCGACGCGCCCCTTGGTCTCAAGGTCGCCGTCCTGGTGGAAGCGGCGCATCAGGTCGTCCTCCTCCTCGACAGGTTCCAGATCGACCATCGACAGGTTGCAGCGGGCCGAGAACGAACCGTCCTCGTCGAGCACGTAGGCGATGCCGCCCGACATGCCGGCCGCGAAGTTGCGCCCGGTCTCGCCGATCGACACGACGACGCCGCCGGTCATGTACTCGCAGCCATGGTCGCCCATGCCTTCGACCACGGTGATCGCGCCCGAGTTGCGCACGGCGAAGCGCTCGCCCGCGGAGCCGCGGATGTAGCACTCGCCGGCGATCGCCCCATACAGCACGGTGTTGCCGACCATGATGGTCCGGTCCGCCGGAGAGCGGAGCGCGTCACTCGGCCGGATGATCAGCTTGCCGCCCGACAGGCCCTTGCCGACATAGTCGTTGCCGTGGCCCGTCAGCTCGATGGTCACGCCGGCCGCCACCCAGGCGCCGAAGCTCTGGCCGGCGGTGCCGGAGAGCTTCACCACGATGGTGTCGTCGGGCAGGCCCTCATGGCCGTGGGCCTTCGCCACCATACCGGACAGCATCGCCCCGGCGGCCCGATCCGAATTGCGGATCGTATCGGTGACGACCACCGGCTCCCCGGTCTCGATGGCGTGCCGGGCCCGCTCGATCAAGCGCCGGTCCAGGACCGTCTCGATCGGGTGGTGCTGACGCTCGACGTGCCGGATCGGCGTGCCCTCGGCCACCTTCGGCCGGTGGAACAGCTTGGTGAAGTCGAGCCCCCGCGCCTTCCAGTGGGAGATCGCCGCGACCTTGTCGAGCACGTCCGAGCGGCCGACCGCCTCCTCCAGCTTGGTGAAGCCCAGCGACGCCAGAATCTCCCGCACCTCCTCGGCCACGAAGAAGAAGTAGTTCACCACGTGCTCGGGCGTGCCCTTGAAGCGCTTGCGCAGCACCGGATCCTGCGTGGCGACGCCCACCGGACAGGTGTTCAGGTGGCACTTGCGCATCATGATGCAGCCGGCCGCGATCAGCGGAGCCGTGGAGAAGCCCATCTGGTCGGCGCCGAGCAGGGCCGCGATGACCACGTCGCGCCCGGTCCGGATGCCGCCATCGGCCTGGAGGGCGACGCGCCCGCGCAGGCCGTTGAGCACCAGGGTCTGCTGGGTCTCGGCCAGACCGGTCTCCCAGGGACCGCCCGCGTGTTTGAGCGAGGTCAGCGGCGCCGCGCCGGTCCCGCCGTCATAGCCCGAGATGGTGATGTGATCGGCCCGGGCCTTGGCGACGCCCGCCGCCACCGTGCCGACGCCGACCTCGGAGACGAGCTTCACCGAGACGTCCGCCGCCGGGTTCACGTTCTTCAGGTCGAAGATCAGCTGGGCCAGATCCTCGATCGAGTAGATGTCGTGGTGCGGCGGCGGCGAGATCAGGCCGACCCCCGGGGTGGCGTAGCGGACCTTGGCGATCTTGGCGTCGACCTTGTGGCCGGGCAGCTGGCCGCCCTCGCCGGGCTTGGCGCCCTGCGCGACCTTGATCTGCATCATGTCGGAATTCACGAGATATTCCGTCGTGACGCCGAAGCGGCCCGAGGCGACCTGCTTGATCGCGGACCGGCGCGAGCGCCCGTCCGGCAGGGGCTTGAACCGCTCGACCTCCTCGCCGCCCTCGCCCGAATTCGACCGGCCGCCGAAGGAGTTCAGCGCGATGGCCAGCGTCTCGTGGGCCTCCTTGGAGATGGAGCCGTAGGACATCGCCCCGGTGGCGAAGCGCTTCACGATCTCGGAGGCCGGCTCGACCGAGTCGAGCGGCACCGGCGCGCGGCCGATCTCCTCCGCCCCCTTGATGCGGAACAGGCCGCGCAGGGTCTTGAGCTGGTTCTCCTGGCGGTTCACCAAACCCGCGAACTCGCGATAGCGCGCGGGCACGTTGAGGCGCACCGCGTGCTGGAGCGTCGCCACGGTGTCGGGCGTCCAGGTGTGGGTCTCGCCACGCAGCCGATAGGCGTACTCGCCGCCGACATCGAGGGCGTTGCGGTAGACCGGGGCGTCGCCGAAGGCATCGCGGTGCCGGCGCACCGTCTCCTCGGCGACCTCGGCCATGCCGACGCCCTCGATGGTGGTCGCGGTCCCGAAGAAGTCGCGGCTCACAAACTTCGAGTTCAGGCCGACCGCATCGAAGATCTGCGCCCCGCAATAGGACTGGTAGGTGGAGATGCCCATCTTGGACATCACCTTCAGCAGCCCCTTATCGATCGCCTTGACGTAGCGGTAAATGATCTCGTCGTCGGTGAGGTCCGGCGGGAATTCGTCCTTCATCGCCAGCAGCGTCTCGAAGGCGAGATAGGGATTGATCGCCTCGGCGCCGTAGCCCGCCAGGCAGGCGAAGTGATGCACCTCGCGCGGCTCGCCGGACTCGACCACGAGTCCGACAGAGGTCCGAAGGCCCTTGCGGATCAAGTAATTGTGCACGGAGGCGGTGGCCAGTAGGGCCGGGATCGGGATCCGGTCCGGCCCGACCGCCCGGTCGGTGAGCACGATGATGTTGTAGCCGCCCCGCACCGCCGCCTCGGCCCGGTCGCAGAGCCGGTCGAGGGCGCCGTCCATGGCCTGAGCGCCCATCTCGGCCGGGTAGGTGGTGTCGAGGGTCTTCGTGTCGAACCGGTCCTCGAAATGGCCGATCGAGCGGATCTTCTCGAGGTCGGCGTTGGTGAGGATCGGCTGGCGGACCTCCAGGCGCTTGCGCCGGGACGCGCCCTCCATGTCGAGCAGGTTCGGCCGCGGACCGATGAATGAGACGAGGCTCATCACGGCCTCCTCGCGGATCGGGTCGATCGGCGGGTTGGTCACCTGCGCGAAATTCTGCTTGAAATAGGTGTAGAGCAGCTTCGACTTCTCAGAGAGCGCCGAGAGCGGCGTATCCGTGCCCATCGAGCCGACCGCCTCCTGGCCGGTGACCGCCATGGGCTGCATCAGCAGCTTGAGGTCTTCCTGCGTGTAGCCGAAGGCCTGCTGGCGATCGAGCAGGCCGACGTCGCCGCGCGACTCGCGCGGCTGCACCGGACGCAGATCCTCCAGCACGATCTGGGTGTTCTTGACCCAGTCGGCATAGGGATGCGCGGCGGCGAGTTCACCCTTGATCTCCTCGTCGGAGACGATCCGGCCCTTCTGGAGATCGATCAGGAGCATCCGGCCCGGCTGGAGGCGCCAGGACTGGACGATCTTCTCGTCCGGGATCGGCAGGGTGCCCATCTCGGAGGCGAGCACCACGAGGCCGTCGTCGGTGACGATGTAGCGGGCCGGGCGCAGGCCGTTGCGGTCGAGGGTCGCGCCGATTTGGCGGCCATCCGTGAAGGCCACGGCGGCCGGTCCGTCCCAGGGCTCCATCAGGGCGGCGTGGTACTCGTAGAAGGCGCGCCGCTCCTCGCTCATCAGCGGGTTGCCGGCCCAGGCCTCCGGGATCAGCATCATCATCGCGTGGGCGAGCGGGTAGCCGCCCTGCACCAGGAACTCCAAAGCGTTGTCGAAGCAGGCGGTGTCGGACTGGCCCTCGTAGGAGATCGGCCAGAGCTTCGAGATGTCGTTGCCGAACAGGTCGGAATCGACGCTCGCCTGCCGGGCCGCCATCCAGTTGACGTTGCCGCGCAGCGTGTTGATCTCGCCGTTATGGGCCACCATCCGGTACGGGTGCGACAGGCGCCAGGTCGGGAAGGTGTTGGTGGCGAAGCGCTGGTGCACCAGCGCGATCGCCGAGACGAAGCGCTCGTCCTTCAGGTCGAGGAAGTAGCCGCCGAGCTGCGTGACCAGCACCATGCCCTTGTAGACGATGGTCCGGGTCGAGACCGAGACCGGATAGAACTCCTTCACCCGCGGGTCGTCGAGGCTGTAGACTCGGTTGGAGATCACCTTGCGGGCGACGTAGACCCGGCGTTCGAACACGTCCTGATCGGTCACCGACGCGGGGCGGCCGATGAAGACCTGCCGGTGATGCGGCTCGGTCGCCTTCACGGCCACGCCGAGATCCTCCGGATCGACCGGCACATCGCGCCAGCCGAGCAGCGGAAGCCCCTCGGAGGCGAGGACCGATTCGATGATCTCCTGAATGATCGCCCGGGGCTCCTCCGCCTTGGGCATGAAGAACTGGCCGATGGCGTAGGCGCCCGCCGGCGGCAGCTCGAAGCCGAGACGCGAGCATTCCTCGGCGAAGAAGCCGTGCGGGATCTGCGTGAGGATGCCGCAGCCGTCGCCCATCTTGGGGTCGGCGCCGACCGCGCCGCGGTGGTCGAGGTTCTCGAGGATCTTCAGACCCTGCGCGACGATCGCGTGGGTGCGGCGGTCGTGCATGTCGGCGATGAAGCCGACGCCGCAGGCGTCGTGCTCGTTGGCCGGGTCGTAGGCGCCCTGCGAGGCCGGCAGCGCCGGGTCGCGCACGATGAGCGGCATCGCACCGCCGCGCGGGGCGGTGGCCTCGACCGGGCAAGCGGCGGGCACTTCGGCAGCTCTGCGTTGCGACATGCTTCGATTCGTCCTTCCCTCGCCTCGTCCGTCCCTGGACGCGTCGCCCCTAGACGGACCCCGCCTTGACGCTGCGAGCATGTTTCGTGCCCGCAGGCCGTCGGCACCAGTCGCTCCGACCTCATGTCGCAGGCCATCCGGCCGGTCCACGGGGACACGTCCAGCAGCTTGCATTCATCGAGGACCCTGACCGCTCGGGGAGCGGTGCACTGGCGCGCCCGTATCCGTCTGCCGGATGTCTCGCCTGCGCGCGAGTCGGAGACGGCTGGGGTGCACGGCCGATGGGACAGTTGTGCTGTCCTAAGTCGCGAAATTGCCAGATTGAAATGCTTTCAGCAAGAGACCGTCGACGGTGGGTTCCGGGGTGCGGTCCGGGCGCCGGACCCGGCCTCCGCAATCTCGCCCGAATCGCACGCTCTACCCACCGGGCCGAGCACAAGCGGCATGCGGGGCAACGACCTCGCCGGCATGGTCGAGGTCCGGGTTCACCGGCCCGGACCATGCCGGGACCGGACACTCTGCCGGGTCTCCAGAACGGGAACGCACAAGAGTGACGATGATCAGGACGGCGGCACGCCTGCGGACGACCACGACCCGGGCGCTCTGCGCCGCGCTCCTGTCCGGGTGCGCCCTTCTGGGCCTCGGCCACGACGCCAGCGCCCAGTTCTTCGAGGAAGAAGTGATGCCCCCGCGGGTCGTGGCGTGGCGCCTCGCCGACCAAGGGTTCACCGGACTGAGCCGGCCGCGCTACGACGGCCGCGTCTATGTGGTCGAGGCGGTCAGCCCGGCGGGCGCGCCGATGCGGCTGTTCGTCGACCCTGCCAGCGGGGGGATCGTGGGCCGACAGCGGCTCGGCGCCCCCGACACCTATGCGCGCCTGGAACGCCCCACCCCCGGCTTCGGCTGGACCGAGGAGGAGGACGTGCGCCGGCCGATTCCGCGCGCGCCCAGGGAGGTCCCGGGCCTGCGGCTCCCGCACCGGCCGTCCGGCGAAGCCCTCCGGCCGGAGGGCGGCCCCGACGGCCTCAACCCCGACAGTGCCGGTCGGAGCCTGCCGCCGCGGAAAGTCGCACGCGCCGTACCGCCGCGGGCGCCCGAGTTGCGCGCGATTCATCGCGCCTCGCCCGAGGCGCCGGCCCCGAAGATCGCCCCCGCCGACGCCGCTCAAAGCGTGACGCCCGAGACCAAGTCGGCGGCGATCGAGAAGGTGCCGTCGGCGAGTCCCGCCGCCCCCGCGGCCAATCCGGTCACGCCGGCCGAGGGCGCCGTCGCCGAGGCGGCCAAGCCCGCCGCCAAGGACTGGAAGGACCCGCCCACCGACCGGAAGCCCGTCCGGGTGATCGGCGGCGCCACCATCGTCCCGGGTCCGTCGGAGAAGGAACCGGCCGCGGCGCAATAGCGCGCTACGCGTCGGCGAGCCGCTCCGCGCCGGTGAAAACCGTGACCGTGTCGGCGCGGGCGATGGCGCAGAGGGTGATCCCGTGCGCCTGGGCGCGTTCCAATGCCAGGGAGGTCGGCGCCGAGATCGCCACGATCACGGCCGCCCCGAGACGGGCGGCCTTCTCGACCATCTCGAACGAGCAGCGGCTGGTGATCACCAGGAATCCCCGGTCCACCGGCATCTCCGCGCGCATCAGGGCGCCGATCAGCTTGTCGAGGGCATTGTGGCGGCCGACATCCTCGCGCACGGCGACGAGGGTGCCGTCGAGCTCAGCCCAGGCCGCGGCGTGGACCGCCCGCGTCTCCGCACCGAGCGTCTGCGCCGCGTCGAGTCCCGCGAGGGCGCGGGCGATCGCCGGCAACGGGACCCGCAGGTCCGCCGCCGCCCGCATCGCGGCCCGCGGCAAGTCGGCCAGATCCTCGATGCCGCACACGCCGCAGCCGGTGCGGCCGCTGATCGCACGCTTGCGGGCGAGGTGCTCGCGGAGCCGGCCCGGGGCCAGATCGACATGCAGCCGCAGCCCCTCCGGTCCGGCCTCGACCCGCGTCCCGCGGATTTCCGCGGCATCCTCGATGATCCCCTCGGTCAGGCTGAACCCGTAGGCGAAATCCGCGAGATCGGCCGGCGTCGCCATCATTACGGCGTGGGGCACGCTGCCGTAGACCAGATTGACGGGGGCCTCGACCGCCAGGGCCCGGGTTCCGGACCGTTGCTCGGCGCCCGTATAGGCGACCACACGCATGGGCACGTCCACCGCGCAGGGCGGCAGGCCGGGGGGGCGATGATCGGTGTCGCTCGACATGCGGCCCTCCGGTGGCGTCGCGCACAGCTATCCGTCACCGCACCGGGGAGGCAATGGCACGGACCGGCCGGAAAGCGTGCGATGCGACGCTTGTGCGGTTGCACCTCGACGGCCCTTGTGGTCTGAAGCCCCGGTCGGATAATGCCGGGTGACACAACCGGTACTCCGTCACGCCGGAACAATCCCGCCCGGGATCGGGACGGACGGTCCGGCGGGAGCCAGACAGCCAGGGGAGCCACGAGAGGCAGATGCGGACGGTGCGGACGATCAACCGGTCACTCTGGAGCCTCGCCGCTCTCGGCGCCCTGCTCTTCCCGTCAACCGGCGCGCAGGCCGGCGGTTTCGGCCAGCCGGTGCCGTGGGAGATGAGCCGGCAGATCCCGGTCACCGAGAACGCCCGGGATATCCTCAGCTTCGAGATCGGCCTGCACTGGCTGTCGCTGGCGATCTCCGTCTTCGTGCTCGGGCTGATCCTGTGGTGCATCTTCCGCTTCGGCGAGAAGCGCAACCCGACGCCCTCGCGCACCACCCACAACACCGCCATCGAGATCGCCTGGACGATCGTCCCGGTGCTGATTTTGGTCGCCGTGGCGATTCCCTCGTTCCGCCTGCTGCGCACGCAGCTCTCGGACCCGAAGGCCGACATGATGGTCAAGGTCATCGGCCATGCCTGGTACTGGTCCTACGAGTATCCGCAGACCGAGGCCGGCGGCGGCTTCACCTTCGATGCCAACATCGACGAGGACAAGCAGCCGCGCCTTCTGCAGGCCGACAACGAGATGGTGGTGCCGATCGGCAAGATCGTGAAGATCCAGGTCACGGCAGCGGACGTGCTGCATTCCTGGGCGATGCCGTCCTTCGGCTTCAAGATCGACGCGGTCCCCGGCCGCCTCAACCAGATGTGGTTCAAGGCCGACAAGGAAGGCACCTTCCACGGTCAGTGCTCCGAGCTGTGCGGCCAGCGGCACGCCTACATGCCGATCGTGGTCCGCGTGGTCAGCGAGCAGGCCTATGCCGACTGGCTGAAGGAGGCCAAGACCAAGTACGCCCGCAACGACACCGGCACGAGCCTCGCCGAGGCGCGCTGAGCCCCGGCTGACCGATCCGAACCCATCAGATCCACAAGGCACCCGAAACCATGGCTACAGCCGCAGCCCATGCCGAGGCCCACGAGGTCCACGACCACAAGCCGTCGTTCTTTGCCCGGTGGTTCCTGTCGACGAACCACAAGGACATCGGCACCCTCTATCTGCTGTTCGCCTTCTGCGCCGGCATGATCGGCGCGTTCCTCTCCTTCGGCATCCGGATGGAGATGGAGCAGCCCGGGCTGCAGTATTTCTCGAACCCCGCGACCTACAACGTGTTCGTCACTGGCCACGGCCTCATCATGGTGTTCTTCATGGTGATGCCGGCCCTGATCGGCGGCTTCGGCAACTGGTTCGTCCCGCTCATGATCGGCGCGCCCGACATGGCGTTCCCGCGGATGAACAACATCTCCTTCTGGCTGACGGTGGCCGGCTTCTGCTCGCTGCTCTGCTCGCTGTTCGTCGAGGGCGCCCCGGGCGCCTCCGGCGCCGGCACCGGCTGGACCGTCTACCCGCCGCTCTCGACCGCCGGCCATCCCGGCCCGGCCGTGGACTTCGCGATCTTCGCCCTGCACCTCTCGGGTGCCGGCTCGATCCTGGGGGCGATCAACTTCATCACCACGATCCTGAACATGCGCGCCCCGGGGATGACGCTGCACAAGATGCCGCTCTTCGCCTGGGCCGAGTTGGTGACCGCGTTCCTGCTGCTGCTGTCGCTGCCGGTGCTCGCCGGCGCCATCACGATGCTACTCACGGACCGCAACTTCGGCACGACCTTCTTCGACCCGGCCGGCGGCGGCGACCCGATCCTGTACCAGCACCTGTTCTGGTTCTTCGGTCACCCCGAAGTCTACATCATGATCCTGCCGGCCTTCGGCATCGTCTCGCACATCATCGCCACCTTCTCGCGCAAGCCGGTCTTCGGCTACCTCGCGATGGCCTACGCCATGGTGGCGATCGGCGTCGTCGGCTTCGTCGTGTGGGCCCACCACATGTACACGGTCGGCCTCTCGCTGCAGACGCAGTCCTACTTCGTGTTCGCCACGATGGTGATCGCGGTGCCCACCGGCGTGAAGATCTTCTCGTGGATCGCCACCATGTGGGGCGGATCGATCCGCTTCACCGCGGCCATGCACTGGGCGGTGGGCTTCATCTTCCTGTTCACGGTCGGCGGCGTGACCGGCGTCGTGCTCGCGAACTCGGCGGTCGATAAGTACCTGCACGACACCTACTATGTGGTGGCGCATTTCCACTACGTGCTGTCGCTCGGCGCGGTGTTCATTATCTTCGCCGGCGTCTATTACTGGTTCCCGAAGATGACCGGCCGCATCATCCCGGAATGGGCCGGCAAGCTGCACTTCTGGCTGGCCTTCATCGGCGCGAACGTCCTGTTCTTCCCGATGCACTTCCTCGGCCTCGCCGGCATGCCGCGGCGTTACGCCGACTACCCGGACGCCTTCGCGGGCTGGCACAAGGTCTCGACCTACGGCGGCCACATCTTCGGCCTGGGCATGTTCGTGTTCGTGATCGGCGTGGTCCTCGCCTTCCGCTCCAAGGAGCGGGCTGCGGACAATCCCTGGGGCGAAGGCGCAACCACCCTGGAATGGACGCTGCCCTCCCCGCCCCCGTTCCACCAGTTCGAGACGCTGCCCCGCATCGTCGACGAGCCGGGCGCGCATTGATCGATATCCGCGAGGGCCGCATCCGCGGCCCTCGCCCTTCCCCGGAGGCCGGTCGCCGACCTCCCGGCAAGGGCGAGCGCTGAGGGCGAATCGCAGGGGCCGAGGGCCCCGCTCGCGCCCAACCTTGAAACACGTCGATCTCCAATTTCGACCCGGCCGTGACGCGCGCGGCCGGGCACCGACACAACAGCAGCAGACGCGATGACGAGCCTGACGAACACCATCGGACGGGACGGTCCGGCCCCGGCCCTCTCGGCCGCCGGCGGGGACGTGCCGGACTATTTCGCCCTGCTCAAGCCGCGGGTGATGATCCTCGTCATCTTCACCGCGCTGGTCGGCATGGTCGTCTCGCAGGGCCACGTGCAGCCGGCGATCGGCGCGATCTCGCTCCTCGCCATCGCGGTGGGTGCGGGCGCCTCCGGGTGCCTGAACATGTGGTGGGACGCCGATATCGACGCCGTGATGAGCCGCACCGCCACGCGGCCGATCCCGGCGGGCCGGATCTCCTCCGAGGAGGCCCTGGGCTTCGGGCTGTTCCTCTCGGTGGCCTCGGTCCTGGTGCTCGGCCTCGCGGCGAACGTCCTGGCCGCCGGGCTCCTGGCCTTCACCATCGTGTTCTACGCGGTGGTCTACTCGATGTGGCTGAAGCGGGCGACCGCCCAGAACATCGTCATCGGCGGCGCGGCGGGCGCCCTCCCCCCGGTGATCGGGCAGGCGGTGGTCACCGGCTCGGTGGGGATCGAATCCCTGGTCCTGTTCGCCATCATCTTCATCTGGACCCCGCCGCATTTCTGGGCGCTGGCCCTGATCAAGGCCGAGGAATACGCCCGCGCCGGCATCCCGATGATGCCGAACGTCGCCGGCCCGGCCTCAACCCGCCGGCAGATCGTATGGTACTCGCTGGTGCTGGCACCCCTGGGGCTGGCCCCGGTGGCACTGGGCTTCGGCGGTTTGATCTACGGGGTGATCGGGGTCGTGGGCGGCCTCGGCATGATCGCCTTCAGCATCCGCGTCCTGCGCAACACCGCAGGCGAGGCCGAGAAGCGTGCCGCCCTGGGCATGTTCGGCTTCTCGATCCTGTACCTGTTCGCGCTGTTCTCGGCACTTCTGGCGGAGCAGAGCTTCCACCTGTTCTACCCGGTCCTGGGCTGAGCGCCATGCCGGATCCCGAGATCCAGTACCGCCCCCTCACCCCCGAGGAGGAGGCGCGCCGCCGGAAGCGCTCGGTGGCGATCGCGCTGGCCCTCGGCGCCTGGGTTCTGCTGTTCTTCGTCCTGACGATCGTGAAGCTCGGACCGCAGATCCTGAGTCGCCCGCTCTGAGGAGACCGCTGTGACTGGACCCCGTTCGGAGGTCGGAAAAGGCGCGCGGCGCACCGCCATCGCCTGCGCCGGTCTGGCGGTCGGCATGGTCGGCCTCGCCTTCGCGTCGGTGCCGCTCTACGACGCCTTCTGCAAGGCGACCGGCTACGACGGCACGCCCCGCCAGGGTCCGGCGCTGGCCGCCTCCGCGGCCCGGGCCGACGACAGCATGGTGGTCCATTTCGACACCAACGTCGCGCCGGGCCTGCCCTGGAAGTTCGCCCCGGAGGCGAATCGCGTCGAGGCCAAGCTCGGCGAGACCAAGACGGTGTTCTTCCGGGTGCAGAACACCGGCCTCAAGCCGACGACCGGGGTCGCGACCTTCAACGTCCAGCCCGGTCTGATGGGCGGCTACTTCGTGAAGATCGCCTGTTTCTGCTTCAACGAGCAGACGCTCCAGCCCGGCGAAACCCTCGACGTGCCGGTGGTGTTCTATGTGGATCCGGCGGTGCGCGACGATTCGAACACCGCGCATCTGTCGGAGATGACGCTCTCCTACACCTACTTCGCGGCCAAGAACGGCCAGCCGGTCACGGCGGCGGTGGCCAATTCGGCGCCGACGGGGGCGAAGCGGGATTTCTGATCGCGGGCGCGTGACAACACGGGCCTGCACCGACTAAACGTGCGGACAAGCTTGGGCGAGGTCCGTGCCGCGCCCGGCCAAGAGCAAACAGCCAGCAGCGTGCGGCCGGAAGCCGGGAACGGCACAGGGCGCGCGGGTGAGGAGCGACGGGACGATGGCCGAGGCGCACGCCAAGAATCACGACTTTCACATCCTGAGCCCGAGTCCCTGGCCGCTGATCGGGGCGTTCTCGGGCTTCCTGATGGCCTTCGGCGCCGTATTCTGGATGAAGAGCCTCCAGATCGGCACCCTGACCCCGGGCCCCTACATCTTCGGCGCCGGGGCGCTCGGCGTCCTCTACACCATGTTCTCCTGGTGGAAGGACGTGGCGCACGAGGCCAATTCGGGCGACCACACCCGCGTCGTCCAGCTCCATCACCGCTATGGCATGATGATGTTCATCGCCTCGGAGGTGATGTTCTTCGTGGCGTGGTTCTGGGCCTATTTCGAGGCCGCGCTCTACACCGCCGACCCGATCCAAGCGTCGCGGGTGGAATTCACGGGCGGCGTCTGGCCGCCCAAGGGCATCGAGGCGTTCGACCCCTGGCACCTGCCGCTCCTCAACACCCTGATCCTGCTGACCTCGGGCACCACCGTGACCTGGGCGCACCACGCGATGCTGGAGGGTGACCGCAAGGGGCTGAAATACGGCCTGTGGCTGACCATCATCCTCGGCGCGCTGTTCACCGCCTGCCAGGCCTACGAGTACAGCCATGCCGAGTTCGCCTTCGCGGGCAGCATCTACTCGTCGACCTTCTTCATGGCGACGGGCTTCCACGGTGCCCACGTGATCATCGGCACGATCTTCCTGGCGGTGTGCCTGTTCCGGGCCTATGCGGGGCAGTTCACCCCGCGCCAGCACCTCGGCTTCGAGTTCGCCGCCTGGTACTGGCACTTCGTCGACGTGGTCTGGCTGTTCCTGTTCGCCGCCATCTACGTGTGGGGCTCGGGCGTCTTCCACGGCGCCGCCCACTGAGAGGCCCCTCCCGTTGCATGGCGGACCTGCGAAGGGCGGCTCCGGCCGCCCTTTTTCGTGTCCCGGTTCCGCGAATCCCCATATCGAGGGCGACGACCCGGACGCGGCGCGGTCGCGGCCCCTCGGATCGGTCTGGAGTGTGCCCGTGGACCAACGCACCTATTCGCCGCCGCCGCCGATCCCCACGGGCCTGCGGGGCCGTTGCCCGCGCTGCGGCGAGGGACACCTGTTCAAGGGGTTCCTGACCCTGCGCCCGTCCTGCGAGGCCTGCGGGCTCGACTACGCGAAGTTCGATTCGGCCGACGGTCCGGCCTTCTTCGTGATGTCGATCGTCGGCCTCATCGTGGTCGGCCTCGCCCTGTGGCTGGAGATCACCTACGAACCACCGATCTGGGTCCACGCCCTGGTCGCCACGACGCTGTCGGTCGGTCTCAGCCTGATCCTGGTCCGGCCGCTCAAGGGCATGCTGATCGCCCTGCAGTTCAGCAACAAGGCCGAGCAGGGGCGCTTCGAGCTGTGAGCGCGGCGGCGTCCCGGGGCCCGTGGCGCGACCTGATCGCGCCCGGTCTCGCATCCCTGATCGCCCTGGCGATCCTCCTGAGTCTCGGCACCTGGCAGATCGAACGCCGGGCCTGGAAGGAGGATCTCATCGCCCGGATCGTGCGGCAGACGCGGGCCGAACCGGTGGCGCCCCCCGTACCGGCCGCCTGGGATCCCGCCCGCGACGAGTTCCGCCACGTGCAGGTCTCCGGCCACTTCCTCAACGACCGGGAGACCCTGGTCCACGGCCTCGCCGCAGGCGAGACGCCGGGCCGGGCCCTCCAGGGGTATTACGTGCTGACGCCCTTCGAGCGGGCGGACGGCGGCATGGTGCTGATCAATCGCGGCTTCGTGCCGACCGAGTTGAAGGCGCAATCCGACCGGCGGGACGACCTGATCGAGGGCCCGACGACGGTCACCGGCATTCTGCGCGCCAGCGAGCCCCGCGGGCTGTTCGTCCCGGAGGCAGACCCCGCCCGCGGCGAGTGGTTCAACCGCGATGTTGCCGGCATCGCCGCCGCCCGCGGCGTCCCGGAGGTTGCACCTTACCTGATCGAGGCCGACGCGGTGCCGAATCAGACCTCCTGGCCGCGCGGCGGGCAGTTGCGGGTCGACCTGCCCAACAACCACCTGCAATACGCGTTCACGTGGTTCGGTCTCGCCGCGTGCCTGATCGGGGTCTTCTCGGTCTTCGCGTGGCGGCGCCTGCACGAGACCGATACGCCGCGGGCCGCTTAGCGGTCTCGTCTCGGGCAGGGGAACGGCGCCGCACCGTTCCCGAGATTCGCGTCGCCGTCCCCCCATCGGCTGCCGGTTGTCGGCTCCGAGACAAATCTGGTCTGATCGCCGTTCTGCGAAGAAGAACGTCGCCGCCGGCGCACTCAAAACAGCAACCTGTTCCTTTGACCCGCGCAGCCGGGGCTGAAATATTTTCGGTTGTCTTGAGCGGTCGGCCGATTTTTTGAATTGTGTATTCAGTTCACGGCGATCGACCAAAGGTGACGCCGCACGTCGTGCCGCGCAGGCCAGGGAGCGCCGGATGACCAGCTATCAGAGTGCAGACGCAGAGCGCGAGCCGATCCGCTTCGCCTATTGGGTGCCAAACGTCTCGGGGGGCCTGGTGATCAGCAAGATCCCGCAGCGGACGAGTTGGGAAGCCGCGTATAACCGAACGCTGGCGCAGATCGCCGAGAAGGCCGGTTTCGACTACGCCCTGACGCAGATCCGCTTCACCGCCGGATACGGCGCCGAGTATCAGCACGAATCGGTGGCGTTCAGCCATGCGCTGCTGGCGGCGACCACGACGCTCAAGGTCATCGCCGCGATCCTGCCCGGCCCCTGGAACCCGACGCTCGCGGCCAAGCAGATCGCCACGATCGCCCAGCTCACCGAGGGTCGCGTCGCGGTCAACATCGTGTCGGGCTGGTTCTCGGGTGAGTTCCGCGCCATCGGCGAGCCCTGGCTCGATCACGACGAGCGTTACCGCCGCTCGGAGGAGTTCATCCGCAGCCTGCGCGGGATCTGGACGCAGGACAACTTCACCTTCCGAGGCGATTTCTATCGCTATAGCGACTATACGTTGAAGCCGAAGCCGCCACAGCCGCGTCCGGAGATCTTCCAGGGCGGTTCCTCGCGGGCGGCGCGCGACATGGCGGCCCGCGTCTCCGACTGGTACTTCACCAACGGCAACACGCCGGACAATATCCGCATCCAGGTCGAGGATATCCGAGCCAAGGCGGCGCAGAGCGGCAACAGCCCGCGGATCGGCGTCAACGCCTTCGTCATCGCCCGGGACACCGAAGAGGAAGCCCGCGCCGTCCTCCGGGAGATCATCGATCACGCCGACCCGGACGCCGTGAAGGCCTTCGGCCACGAGGTCAAGAACGCCGGCAAGGCCTCACCCGAGGGCGAGGGCAATTGGGCGAAATCCAGCTTCGAGGATCTCGTTCAGTACAATGACGGCTTCCGGAGCAACCTGATCGGCACGCCCGACCAGATCGCCGAGCGGATCCTGGATCTCAAGGATGCCGGGGCCGACCTCGCCCTCCTGGGCTTCCTGCATTTCCAGGAGGAGGTGGCGTATTTCGGTGCGCACGTGATCCCGCGGGTCCGCGCCCTGGAGGCCGCCCGGGCCCGGCGCGCGGAGGCGGCATGACCGATCCGCGACGCGTTCCCCTGCCCGCCCGGAGTGAGCCATGACTATCGCCGTCGACGCACGAACCCTCGAACCGCACGGCGCCCGCGGCGCGCCCGGCCCGGTGCGGCCGCCCGCCCCGGCCCATGTGATCCGTGGCGAGACCGAGGCGCTCGCCGTCGCGCGGGGCCTGGCGGAAGAATTCCGTCGGGGCGCCTCGGAGCGCGACCGCGGCGCCGTGCGGCCGCTGGCCGAACTCGACGCCTTCTCGCAAAGCGGGCTGTGGTCGATCAACGTGCCGCGCGCCCATGGCGGCCCCGAACTGTCCTACCGGACGCTGGCGCAGGTGATCGCGATCATTGCGGCGGCCGATCCCGCCATCGCGCAGATCGCGCAGAACCATCTCGGCATCGTGGCGGCGATCCGGACCGTCTCGGACGACGCGCAGCAGCGGCTGCTGTTCAGCGAGATCCTGCGCGGAACGCGATTCGGCAACGCGTTCTCGGAGCGGGGAACCAAGCGGGCGGCCGATTTCGACACCCGCTTCACCGATCACGGCGACCACGTCGTGGTCCGCGGCCAGAAATTCTACGCGACCGGCGCGCTCCTCGCCCACCGCGTTCCAATCGTCGCCCTCGATGAGGAAGGCCGCGCCTGGTACGCCATCGCCGCGCGGGATGCGCCGGGCCTGACCGTGATCGACAATTGGTCGAGCTTCGGCCAGCGCGGCACAGCGAGCGGCACCGTGCTGATCGAGGACGTGCGCGTGCCCAAGACGCATCTGGTGCCCGCCTGGAAGGGCTACGCGGCACCGGCCGCCGACGGTGCGGTATTCCAGATCATCCAGGCGGCCGTGGATGCGGGGATCGGCCGGGAGGCTCTGGACGACACGATCCGCTTCGTCCGCGACAAGGCGCGGCCCTGGGTCGACAGCGGTTTGGAGCGCGCCGCCGACGATCCCTACACGATCCACGCGGTTGGCGACCTGACCATCCGCCAGCATGCCGCCGAGGCGCTGCTGGACCGGGCCGGTCTGCTCCTCGACGTGGCGGTGGCGCGGCCGGACGCGGAGACCGTCGCGGCGGCCCAGCTCGCCGTGGCCGAGGCGAAGGTGCTGACTACCGAAGTCGCCCTGGCGGCCTCCAACAAGCTGTTCGAGCTCTCGGGCACGCGCTCGACCTTGGCGGCCGAGAACCTGGACCGGCACTGGCGCAACGCCCGGACGCATACGTTGCACGACCCGGTCCGGTGGAAATACGCCATCGTCGGCAATCACGCCCTGAACGGCGTCGCCCCGCCGCTGCACGCCTGGAGCTGACGGGGGGCGTTCAGAGCACCGGCAATCCGTGGCCCTTGGCCTCCTCGCCGGGCTCGACATGGATCGTCACCACCGCCCCGGGAATGGTCGTGCCCAGGGCGGTCTCGAGTCGGTCGCAGATCGCGTGGGATTCCTCGACGGTCATGGCGCCGGGGACCACGAGGTGGAAATCGATGAAGGTGGCCTGGCCGGCGGCGCGCGTGCGCACGTCGTGTGCCTCCAGGGCCCCTTCCCCATGCTGGGAGATCAGCGCCCGGATCTGGGTCACCATCTCGTGCGGGGCCGCCCGATCCATGAGGCCATCCACCGATTCGCGCACCATGCGGAACCCGGACCACAGGATGTTGAGCGCGACCAGGCCGGCCACGAGGGGGTCGAGAACCGGATATCCCGTGATTGCCACGGCGCCGACGCCGATCAGGACGCCGCAGGACGTCACGACGTCGGAGAAGACATGGCGCGCGTCGGCGATCAGGGCGGGCGAACGCCACCGCCGGCCCCAGCGCATCAGGGCCACGGCCCAGGCCGCGTTGATGATCCCGGCCCCGAAATTGATCGCCACACCCACGGCCGGCGCGTCCAGGGGCTGGGGGGCGAGCAGCCCATAGAAGGATTCGCGCAAGATCATGAGCGCGGCCACGGCAATCAAGGCGCCTTCGATGACCGCTGAGAAGAACTCGGCCTTGTGGTGTCCGTAGGGGTGGTCCTCGTCCGCGGGGCGAGCCGCGACCCGCAGGGCCACGAAGGCGCCGATCGCCGCCACGACGTTGATGATGCTCTCCAGCGCGTCCGAGTACAGCGCCAGGCTGCCGGTGAGCCACGCGGCGTAGAATTTCAGGGCCGTGACGGCGAGGCCGATGCCGGCGCTGAGGAGTGCGGCTTTCTGGGTGCGGTCCATGGGCAGTGCCGATCAGGGGTCGGCGCGCCCATACGGCATGAAGCTGGCCCCAGGCCACGGCAAAGGTTCAACGCTGTCGAAAGGATCTTAGCCTGGGCTAAGAACCGACTTGGAACCCTCGGTTATCGGGCGCGGGCTCTCTACACGTTGCAGTACCGCCACCCCTCGAAAGGGCTTCCGCGTGTCGCCCAGGATGGCGAGGGCCACACTGTTCGGGACGATGCCTAAGACGGGTTCGTCCCCGATTCCGGACTGCGCTCGGCCTCGCGCTGGCGGCTGGGCGCCGCCTTGGCACGGGCCGCCTCCGCCTTGCGCAGGAACCGGCGGCGCTGCCAGGCGAAGCGCGCGGCGGCCGCCAGGGCTTCGAGGCGCAGGGCCTCGCGCTCCCAGTAGCCGAGAAGTTGCCCATCGAGGGTCACCCGCCGGGGGCGGTCGGGGGCTGCCATGACCCTAATCCCGCGGTGCGGGCGGCTCGCTTGTCTCGGACACGACCAGCGCCTCCGGATCCCCGCGGAAGCTGCCGGCGCCGGTATCCGGCACCGGCATGGACGGGCTGCCGAAGGGCTGGCTCGGATAGGCCTCCTCGAACTTCGCCCGGGCCTCGTCCGGACCCGCAGCTTTCAGGACGATCTCCGGCTTCCCCGGCAGGGGCCAGCGTGGATCGGCGTCGTCGCGGGGTCGCACGGCGTACCAGGGCATCGGCGGGGCGTCTCGCATCTCAGATGACGCGGAAACGGGCCCGCTCGGCTGCGGTTCCGCGGTTGAAACCGCGTGCGGTTCAGTGCAGGCAGCCCGCGATGCGCGTGGACCTGTTCGATTTCGACCTGCCGGAGACCAGCATCGCCCTGCGCCCGGCCGAGCCGCGCGATGCCGGGCGACTTCTGGTGGTGCGGCCGGGTGCGCCGCCGGACGACCGGACCGTCCGCGACCTCCCCGGCACCCTGCGGGCCGGCGACGCCCTGGTCTTCAACGACACCCGGGTGATCCCGGCGCGGCTTCACGGATTGCGCACCCGGCCGGGCGCCCCCGGGCAGCGCACCGAGGCGATGCTGCATCTGCGCGAAGGGCCGGCGCGCTGGCGCGCCTTCGCCCGCCCGGCCAACCGGCTCGCCGCCGGCGACACGCTGCGCTTCGGCGACCTGACCGCAACGGTTGCCGGAAAGGGCGAGGCCGGTGAGGTGGTGCTCGACTTCGACCGGGCGGGCGCCGCCCTCGACGCCGCCATCGCGGCCGAGGGCGCCCTGCCGCTGCCGCCCTACATCGCCGGCAAGCGCGCCACCGATGCGCGGGACGTGACCGACTATCAGACGGTCTACGCCCGGAGCCCAGGCGCGGTCGCGGCCCCCACGGCCGGGCTGCATTTCTCCGAGGCGCTGCTCGCGGATCTCGACGCGGCCGGGCTGCAGCGCAACCACGTCACCCTGCATGTCGGCGCGGGCACCTTCCTGCCGGTCAAGGCCGAGGATACGGCGGACCACCGCATGCACGCGGAGGTCGGCTATCTGGACGCGGCCACCGCCGAGGCGCTCAACGCCGTCCGGGCGGCCGGCGGCCGGATCGTCGCGGTAGGGACCACGGCCCTGCGCCTGCTGGAGAGCGCCGCGGCACCGGACGGACGGCTCTCGGCCTATTCCGGCGCCACCGACATCTTCATCACCCCGGGCTACCGGTTCCGGGCGGTGGATGCCCTGGTGACGAACTTCCACCTGCCACGCTCGACGCTGTTCATGCTGGTCTCGGCCTTCTCGGGCCTGGAGACGATGCGCGCGGCCTACGCGCACGCGATCCGATCGGGCTACCGCTTCTACTCCTACGGCGACGCCAGCCTGCTCTTCACCGGCCCGCGCGCGGATCTGCCATGACCGACCCTGCCCCCTTCGGCTTCACCCTGCTGGCGCAGGACGGCGCGGCTCGCACCGGCGCGATCACGACGCCGCGTGGACAGATCCGGACCCCAGCCTTCATGCCGGTGGGCACGGCCGCAACCGTCAAGGCGATGTATCCCGGGCAGGTCAGCGACCTCGGCGCCGACGTCGTGCTCGGCAACACCTATCACCTGATGCTGCGCCCCGGCCCGGAGCGCATGGCCCGCCTCGGAGGCCTGCACCGCTTCATGAATTGGGACCGGCCGATCCTGACCGATTCCGGCGGCTTCCAGGTGATGTCGCTGTCCGCTTTGCGGAAGATCGACGAGCAGGGCGTGACCTTCCGCTCGCATATCGACGGCACCGCCCACCACATGAGCCCGGAACGCTCCATCGAGATCCAGGGACTGCTCGGCTCCGACATCCAGATGCAGCTCGACGAATGCGTGCGCCTGCCGGCCGAGCACGGGGCGATCGAGAAGGCCATGCACCTGTCCCTGCGCTGGGCCGAGCGGTGCCGCGTCGCCTTCGGCGAGCAGCCCGGCCGGGCCCTGTTCGGCATCGTGCAGGGCGGTGACGTCCCGGCCCTGCGGGTTGAGAGCGCCCGGGCACTCACCGACCTCGACCTGAAGGGCTACGCGGTCGGCGGCCTCGCGGTGGGCGAGCCGCAGGCGGTGATGTTTTCCATGATCGAGGTTGTCGAGCCGCACCTGCCGCAGGCCAAGCCCCGCTACCTGATGGGCGTCGGCACGCCCGACGACATCCTCGGCGCGGTCGCCCGCGGCATCGACATGTTCGATTGCGTGATGCCGACCCGCGCCGGCCGCCACGGCCTCGCCTATACGCGCCACGGCCGGGTCAACCTGCGTAACGCCCGCCATGCCGAAGATACGGCGCCCCTCGACGAGGCCTCGGCCTGCCCGGCGACGCGGGACTATTCCCGGGCCTATCTGCATCATCTGGTCCGGTCGAACGAGATCCTGGGGATGATGCTGCTGACCTGGAACAACCTCGCCTACTACCAGGACCTGATGGCAGGCGCCCGGGCGGCGATCCGGGCGGGAACCTTCGCGGATTACTGCAGCGGTACCCGCGAGGGCTGGGCACGGGCCGAGCGGGCCGCCGCGTGATACCGCCTCACGGGTGGGCCAGCACCCGATAGACCCCCGCCGGGTCCTCCGCACCGGTCGCGGCCGCGGCCTTCAGATCCGTAACGATCCGGGCCGCCACCGGCAGGCGGTAATGCAGCGCGTCCCAGTAGTTCGCGTCCCGGGTCGTGAGTGGTGAGGCGATCCGGAAATCCACCACCGTCGCGCCATGCGCGGTTCCGATCGTAGCGACCCGGGCCTTGCAGGCGGCCTCGCGCCGGCCCGCCGCCGTCAATGGGGCCCCCTGCGCGACCGCGTGGACCGGCATGAAGACCAGGAGCTTCAGCGCCTGCGCGGGCACGCCGCCCAGGAACCGGTCGAGGCGATCGAGCGCTGGCATGGGCGCGTCCGGCGGATCGGCGGGTGCGGCCGGATCGGCGGCGCCGGCTCGGATATGGGCCCGGGCACGCTCGGCATCGTAGCGATCCTCCGGCGGGGTGAAGACCGCGTAGCCGTCCGACCGGATTCGGGGGCGGGCCAGCCCGAAACGCGCGAGCCCGACCTGGGCCGCCGCCGTGACGGACCGCAGGTTGACCTGCCGCAACACGCCCCACGGCGCCCCCTCCGCGTAGAGCCAGTCCGGAAACGCGTTCGCGGTGCGGGCGGGGGGATCGGCCGCGCACCAGGTCGCGTCGAGCCCGAACAGGATCGCGCGCACCGGCCGCCGCGCCAGGAACAGCGCGGCCAGGTGGAGCTGCTCGTCCGGGGTGGCGGCGTTCATGGCTAGGTTGGCGAACCGCGCGCCGAAGGCCCTGTCGAGGGCGTCCGGATCGAGCAGCCGGGCTGTCGAGGTGCCGAAGACCGCCGCGTCGAAGGCGCCGCCGCGGGCGATCTGCGGGTAGGCCAGACGCTGATTGGCATCCATGATCGGGCCGGGTGGGTGGCCCGGCGCCGCGCGCAATCCGTAGGGATCGAGCATCGCCACGGACGCGATCACCGACACGCCGAGGAACGCCGCGATGGCGATGACGCTGCGGGCAAAGCGCGACCAAGCCGCGGCGTAGCCCGCTTCGTCCTGACGGTGTTCCGGCGATCGCGATGCCATGGATGGCATTCTTACCCGTCCGGCACGTCGCCGCCGAGGTCCATGCGTTCCGAGGCCCATGCGTTCCGAGGCCCATGCGTTCGACGTCGCGCGCCGGCGGTATCGCCCCGACAGGCCGTGAGCGGCCTTCGGACGATCCGCCGGTCGCTACCCGCCGACGCTGACCGCCACGGACATGTCCAGGAATGCGTCCGCCGGTCCGAGGTAGCTTCCCACCAGGGGCATGGCCAGCCGGATGTCGCGGGCCACGGCCACCGGGATCAGATTGGCACCGCCGACGCTCCGGTTCGTCGGATCAAAGGTGATCCAACCCGCGCCCGGCAGGAAGATCTCCGCCCAGGCATGCGTGGCCCCGGAATCCGCCGAGCCCAGCAGAATCCGCGACGGGTCGTGGAGGTAGCCCGAGACGACCCGGGCCCCGAAGCCGAGGCTGCGCACCGCCTCGACGAGGAGCGTCGCGAGATCCCGGCAGGAGCCCATCCGGAGGGACAGGGTCTGGCTCGGGGACTGCGTGCCCTCATCCTCGCGAACCTGATAGGCGATGGCATTCCCGACGCCGGCGTTCAGGTCCTTGAGCAGCGATAGCGTGTCGGTCGGGTAGGAGGCCACGAAGCCCTGCGCCCAGTCCCGCAGGCTCGGAGCGCCGTCCGGATATTGCAGGATCGTCAGCGCCCCGAGATCCGTCCACTCGTCGTCGGTGTAGCGGAAGGGGAACGTGATCGCCGAGGCGGCGATGGCGAAGACCGGGTAGGCGGCGGCGGACAGCACCACCCGGGACAGGCACTCCACCGCGAGGCTGTCCGCCTCGGAGCTGAACGTCGCCGTCGCGACGGCATTGCCGGCGACATCCTGAGCCCAGGTGACGGCGGCATCCGGCGACAGGGTGACGGTACTCGACAGCACGCGCAGCTCGTGGCTCTCCCGGGGCCGCATCATCAGCCGGTGCGGCCCGAGGGTAACCGGCTGGCGATAGCGGTATGTGGTCCGGTGCCTGATGCTGATCTCGACCAACGGACCATCCCGAATCTGGCGCTGCCGAGGCTGGGTGTCCCGACCGCCTGCGGTCAGCTTAGCACGGCGCCGACCATAGGCTGACATCTCTATAGAGCAGTCGTCGCATGTTGAAGATGCACGTCAAACCTGGCGGGTGCGACAAATCTATTTTGTCTTGGGCGCAACCGCATTGCCCCTCGCACGCGTTGAAGTCAGTGAACCATTTTAATCCGGGCGCTGCGCCCCACGCCCTCGTCGTCGATGACGACGCCCTGATCCTGATGGAGGCGACCAGCATCCTGGAGGATGCGGGCTTCCAGGTGCTGGAGGCGATGAATGTCGCCCAGGCGCTGAAGGTGCTGGATCGGCACCACGGTGCAGTGCAGTTGCTGTTCACCGATGTCCAGATGCCGGGGGAGGCAGACGGCTTCGACCTAGCACGGGTCACCGCGGAGCGGTGGCCGCACATCGCGGTGGTCGTCGCTTCGGGTCGGCTGAAGCCTGGACCGGGGGACCTGCCCAAGGGCGCGACGTTCATCGGTAAACCATTCAGTCCCGAGATCGTCCGGCGCCATGTGCGCGAGACGATGCCGGACGAGAAGCATCCCGACCAGCTCAGGAAGTCGTAGGCGCGGTGCCACGAGTGTCGGGCTGTGTTGGTGGGCCGGAAGCCGGGTTCAGGGCTATCTTTGTGTGCCTCGACGGTGCAGACTATCGAGACTACCGGAACGGTTGACCCAGGCTCCGGTGGCTGAGGGCCCGTGCCCCCGCCTGTGATGGACAGGCGCGCGTGGCAGACCTCATCAAGTTCCCCGCCAAGCCCCGGTCGCGGCATGCACGCCGGATCTATCAGGTGCATCGGTTCGCCCCGAGCGGCAGCGTGCTCACGACCTGCATCATCACGGCCCGCAACGACGGTGACGCCGAGCGTCAGGCGGTCGGATTGGTCGAGGGGCATCGTGCCGAACTGTGGGCGAGCGATCGCCTCGTCGCGGTGTACGGCGCCCTTGATAATCCGATCGCGAACTCGATTCGGCTGCTCGGAGACGAGCCGACGATCCGACCCTGAGGGCGGCACCGTTCCGCCTGCGACTTTTCCCTCCAGGAGCGAGACCATGGCGACCGAAAAGAAGCGCGGAAACCGCGAGACCAAGAAGCCGAAGGCCCCCGTGCCGAAAACCAACGCGGCGGCCCCGTCGACCAAGGGCACCGTCGCAGGAGCCATGAAGACGGCCGGACGAGGCTGAATCGAGCGGCCGGTCGACCCCATCGGGGGGACCGGCCGCGGGGATGCCGGAGACACCCTGCGGACACGGTTGGGACTGCGCGGTGAAACTGCGGTCCGCCATGATGCCCCTGAACACCGCGTCAGAGGGCTCTGGCGAGACCTGCCTCCAGGGCGAGCGCGCTGGCCGTCTGCTGCGAGAGACGGACGCCGGTCGGCTCGACATCCGCGTCAGCTTTCACGGCACGGCGCACGACGGCGAGCGCATCGGCCTCGGATGTCGTGATCGCGGCGTAGAACATCACCAGACGCCCGGACAGTTCCGCATCGTCCGGACGCGAGACCTTGAGGATGTAGGCCGTCTGGTTGGGCTCGATGATCGCGACATCGGGGGCGGGTGAATCGGCCGTCGACATAGTTGGGTCCTAGATGCTCAGACGCTTCGTGTTCGCGGCGACATGTTCGCGGTAGCGCGCGATGACGGTCTCAGGCGATCCGCCGAACATGAGGGTGGCCATGGCCTCCGCCGCGGCGTCGACCTTTTCCGCGATCATCGACTGCGCCTCGGCCAACCCCTCGCGGCCGCCCCAGGCGAGACGGACCAGCCGCAATTCGATCACGCGCTGCGACTCGATCGCGAGCATCAGGGATGACAGGAAAGGATTGTACACAGCAGGCTCCTCGCCGCAGCACGCACGGTCACGATCAAACGTGGCTGGATCTTCGAACGATCCGACTTGCAAATGCATAGCAGCCCCGCCCTCCTGATCGAACCGCTAAGGAACGATCTCGGGTCCTGCCTGCGTCGATCGTTGGGATCATGCGTGCAGCGTGGTGCCAATCCGACAAACGGCGTCGCCTCAGCGCGTCGTTTCTTCCGGCCGCCGCGGCGACCGTCCTTGGCGAGGATGGTCCTCGCACAGCTTCGTCGCTTCGCAGGTCGTCACCGGGCGGAGGCAGTCTGTGTCCCGGTCAAGCCCTCATCAGGAGGCGCGGACGAGTTCGCCTTCCCGCGCGGCCCGTTCGCCGAGGTCGGACCGGATCCGGTAGGTCGGCTCGCCCGAGCGGTCATCCGGCGTGAGCCGGACCACTTCGAAGAGACCGTCGACGACGCTCTTGTTGCCGGAGTAGCTGAGACCGAGCTGCCGGACGTGCTGGCCGACCTTGAACTTGTGAGACATGTGCCGTCCTCCAGGGAAGCGCTTCGAGGGGTTGGAACGGCCTATCGGCGGGTTCTGGCCTTGCGAGCCGCAAAGCGTGCATCGCGCGCAGCCTTCTGTTCGGCGGCCTGGGCTGCCTGCCGCTCGGCCGTCTCGGCCTCTTGGCGAATGAGTTCGGCCGCGGCGCGCTCGCTCTCCGCCAGGATTTCGGCTTCACGCCGGGCTTCGTCGGCGGCACGGGCGGTTTCCCGCTCGGCGTTCCGCACATCGCGCGCCTCGACCACGGCTTGCCGGGCGGCCTGCTGCGCGAGGACCGCCGGATCATCGGCGGCCGGACGTGCCCGGAACCGTTCGAGCGTGGCCTGTCGCGCCTTGGCGACAGCCTCGATGCGATCAACGAGCTGACTTGTCTTGTATTGGCCCACGAAGTCTCCTCATGCACACCGGAACTCTGATCCGGCGGCCGAAAATAGATGAAGCCGTTCCGGGGGGAACGGCTTCGCAACTCGTTCCGAAGGACGAGTGAGGCTCAAGCGGCCTGGAGGCTGCCGGCCGACTGCTTCCCGCTGCGACGGTCGGTCTCCATCTCGTAGGAAACCTTCTGCCCCTCGGTCAGACCCTGCATGCCGGCGCGCTCGACGGCGGAGATGTGAACGAACACGTCCTTGCCGCCGTCATCCGGCTGAATGAAGCCGAAGCCCTTGGTGTCGTTGAACCACTTGACGGTGCCGATGCTCATAGGTGTTCCATATCATTATAGGCAAACAAAGAGGTCGAGCGCACGCATCGCACGCGCTCGGTCGCTGGTCGTCGAAAATGGGAGAGATGCAGTGCGCTCGCCCTGTTCAGGCGATGCGGCCGAATATCTGGCCAACAGTCGATTTCTTACCTGTACGCCATCACAGCGACAATAACAACCGCACAATGCGAACGGGCGACATTTGGCGAGTCGCGACGCAGCCATCATCGTTGCGCTCCAGAAGCTGCGTGCCGAATGAGAGGTTTCTGAAAACCTTGCGCCGGGCGGCCGCCGCGTCCTGCAAAACGACCGTGTCGGTCGTTACGACCGGTCCTTGAGCCGGCACCGGCCGCCAGACAGCCTCGCCACGACTTCAAAGATCAGCACCCCGTCCCGCCTCCGGGGCCCGGTCCGATACGGGCGATCAGATCCCGACGCTGGCCGCACCAGCCGCAGCGGCTTGTTCGACGGAGGCGCCGCCGCGCAACGCCATGGCGATGGCGGTCGACATGGTATCGATCGCCAACGCACGATCCTGACCGTAATCGTAGGAGCTGTTGTTGCCGGAACTCAGCCGCGCATAGTAGCTGTCGGGAAAGCGTTTATCAATCCGAGATTTCAGCATCCGCGCGGCGGCGTTGTAGTCATCTTCGAAATTCCTGGCCTTGGTCGAATAATCGCCCTCGAAGCGACCGGCTTCGCGCTGCTTCGCCATCACGCCGGCTTGGCGCGCCCTGGTCTGGGCGAGAAAGAAGCCGATGATCTTGCCGATCAGCCACCGAATCACGGGCATTGACACCTCCTACAGTTTCGGCGGGACAACGCGTCAGGACGGGATTGGCAACGCGGGTGCGCTGCGGCGTCATCCCGACCTCCGCTCCCGGTTCGGCACCCGTCCAAATCGAGTGGCCGATCGGCCTGTCTATTGTGATGACCCGAGTTGCTCGGCCGATTCGCGCGGTACATAAAAACCGTCATGCCCGGAAATGTCGGCCAGGACTTGCGTATATCCTTTTGCTTCCATCAACGCACGAATCGGCTCCGCGTTTCCGGCATGCTGTTCGATGGTCAGAAAATTGATCTTGTATCGATCAAATGCAAAGTCTGCAATAATATCTAGCTCGCCGCCTTCGACGTCGATAGACATCAAATCGATGATGTTCGGCGCGCCATTCTGTGTCAGCATATCCGTCAATGTGACGGTTTCGACCGTATGTATCCGCGCGACGTCCCGGTCCTTGGAGTCGTGACCCGCAATGCGGGACTCCGTTTTATGTTCGTCGTCTTTGTACTCTAAGAGCTGTATCTGAGCTTTGGTTTCGCGCCAGACGCACCGCTTCTCGATCAAGCATTTCCGATTTTGGGCCAGTTGCGCATGCCAAGTCGGCATGGGTTCAGCGACGATGCCGGCCCAACCGAACTCCTTCTCGAGCAACGCCGTATTGCTCAGGAACAATCCGTCACACGCTCCGAACTCGACAAAAAAGCCGTTTTGTTTCGCTCGATTGTAAAGCAGCCCGAATATATCTTGGTAAAACTGCCCGCTTGACTTCTCAACCAGGTCCAAGACTTTGCCAATTTGCGCCGCATTGGCTAAGTTTATGCAGTTCGATGAAAGTTTTGCGATCTTAAACAAACGCTCACGCTGCGCAATAAGCTGCCGCACAGAGAAGGCATGAAATTCTGCCACTCTTTCTAATTCAAAAATCCTATTGTTATCGATATTCATGCTCTTATGACCCTCAAGAAACGAAATCTATTGCGGCGGTGAGTGATCATATTTATGTCGCGCTGGCCCATCATCTGCGTCAGGACATATCCATGCCGATCACTGTACTGCACGGCCTCCGTAGCCTTGAGAGGGCTTCACACGCAATACGGACTTCACGGCCGCAGGCTGTCGCTGTGCGTCCCCGCTTCGGATCGTGCCCCTGATGCTCGACTCCAACACCCGACGAACAAGGCAAACCGCCGCCTGTTCGGAGCAGCACGCCCTGACTGTCAGACCGGGGACGATAGCCTGCGGGATCGAACGCGCAGCATGCGGGTGAACGATCGGCCGCTGCGGGGCGCTACCGCCTACGGTCCCGGCGCGTCCCGGTAGCGTCTGGGACTATCCATTCACCGGTTGGACCCGCAGGGATCATGGTCTGGATTGATTCATGCGCCCGGGCCCGACTGCCGATCTCGGGGGCTTTGAGCGCGCGGGCAGCCGCGCACGGTTATGAGCGGGTCGAGCCCTGGCGTTTTGGCAGAGGACGGCCATCGTTCGCAGAGATCGGTCGCGTCATATCTGACGTGCTTAGGTCTGCGCGGTCGACCACCGCACGCGTTTCGAAGACGGCAACAAGCATCAAGCTGCTCGCGATGCGACACCGCGGCGTAAACCCGTCACCGGTCCGACAATAGGCCAGGAGGATGGTAAATCTCGGGAAAGATTGGTCGGAGTGGCAGGATTTGAACCTGCGACCCCCACGTCCCGAACGTGGTGCGCTACCAGACTGCGCTACACTCCGAAGGCCGTCCCGCATCTCTGTCGAGGCCGGCGAGCGGGCTTATAGCCGTGCCTTCGGCGCGCCGCAAGCGCGGTCTCGCCGCTTTCAGCCGAGACGGTCCGGCCAGTCTGCGGGCAGCGTGTGATGGCGGATCGTCGCGCCGACCGCGCGCACCGCCACGGTGGCGGCATAGAGGGGGCCTGCCTCGACCGACGCCAGCGTCCAGGGGTCGCCCCCGCGCAGCAGGCGGGGCGGCGTTGGCGGCAGGGTGACGCTGAAGCGGTCGAGGGGGGCGGACAGGCCCGTGCCCAAGGCCTTCACCACGGCTTCCTTGCGCGTCCACAGCCCGAAGAACGCCGGCCCGATCATCTCGGGCGGCAGGGCCGCGAGGGCGCCGGCTTCGTCCGCCGCGAAATGCGCCCGCGCGATCCGCAGGGCGTCCGGGATCGGCCGGAGCCCCTCGATATCGACGCCGATCGCGGCCGCGTCGCAGAGGCCGACGAGCGCCCGGGAGCCGGAATGCGACAGGTTGAAATCGGCGCCGCCCCCGGCCGGACTGATCAGCTCCGGCTTGCCGCCCGGTCTGGCGATCAGGCGGATCTGGGAGGGCGCGCATCCCCGCGCTTGAGCCAGGATCAGCCGGAGCGCGGCGTGGCTCGCGATGAAGCGCGCCCGGTCCGCCGGCCGCAGGAATCGTTCGGCGCGGTCCTGCTCCGGTCGATCGAGGACGTGCGCGCATCGCGCGAGCCGGTTCGGCGACAGGGCGAGGTCAACGAGCCACACGTCCGCCGCGCTCAAGCGACGCCTCGCGACGGATGTCGGCCCGGGCTAGGGTCTAGGGAACGTGAGGGCACGGGAGCGCATCCGGTGAAGGCGGCATGAGGAGCATCGCGCCGCATCGCGCAGTGGGCAAGGGCCGGCGCGGTTGAGCGGGCAGACCGCGCTCCGTGCCGAGAGCACCCTGCGGCAGAAGCCGAGCCTTTCAGGGCGCCGCACCCGCTACGGTGTCTTCTTCGCCACCTACCTCTATCAGGGGCTGATCGCCGGGTTCTCGCTGACCGCCCTGGCCAACCATCTCACGGCGCGGGGCGTCTCGGCGGCGGAGATCGGCGTCCATTTCGCCCTGGCCGGCCTGCCCTGGACCCTCCAGCCGCTCCTGTGGGGTCCGGTGGTCGACCGGGGCGGGGATTCCCGGATGGGCCGGCGCCGGATCTTCGCCGTCGCGGCAATCCTGGGGTGCCACGCCACCCTGGCGCTCCTGTTGTGGGGCGGCGAAGATCGGATCGGGTGGCTGGGCCTGATCTTCTTCGCGCACAGCCTCTGCGCCGCCCTCCTCGACACCGCCTGCGACCGGATGATAATGGACCACGTCCCCGAGGGCGAGCTCGGCCGGGTCAGCGGGTGCACGCGGGCAGGGTTCGTGGTCGGGACGAGCCTCAGCGCCGCGGCCTTCGCCTGGATGCTCGCGGCCTACGGGCTCGCCGTGAGCGCGCGCTGGCTCCTCGCGGCCGCCATCCTGGCGAGCCTGCCGATGCTGCTGGTCCGCGAGGCGCCGGCCGATGCCCTCGCCACGCCGACCCGGCGCGGACCGGCGCCCCGACGCCTCCCGTTCCGCCGCTTCCTGCGCCGGCTCGCGGCCAGCCTCCGGCGGCCGAGGGCTCTCCGGCTCCTCGCCCTGTGCTTCGGCCTCGACGGTGCGCTAGGCCTGTTCGAACTGCCCTTCTCGGTGGATCTGCTCCAGCGCCAGGCCTGGGATCCGGCCGCCCTCTCACGGATTCAGGCCGGGCTCGCGCTGGCGAGCGGCACGGCCGGCGCGCTGGCGGTGGGGATCTGGTCCGACAGGGCGGGCCCGGTCCGGCCGCTGCGCGCGCTCCTGCTGGCCAGCGCCGTCACCTTCATGGCCGCCGCCGCCCTGCTCGGCGCAGGCCGCGCCGGGTCGGCCGGACCGCTGATCCTGGCACTGACCGACATGCTGCCGGGCCTGCTGATCGTCGCGCTGATGCCGGCCCTGCTTCAGGCCAGCCGCGGGCGCGCGGGGGCAGCCACGCAGTTCGAGGTCTACATGGCGGCGATGAACCTGGGTTCGGTCGCCGGCACCGCGCTCGCCGGCTGGCTCGCGCCGATCCTTCCGCTGTCGGCGGTGGCGTTCTTCGTGGCGATCGTCTTTCTCGGCGCCTTCCGGGTCGCGGGCCGCGGCGATCTGCTCGCCGTCCGTGATTGAGGGAAACCGGGGATGCCGCCTTGCAGCCGGGTCCCGCCGGGCGCCCAATGCGCTAGAACGCCGCCATGGCCGCCGCGCAATCCGATCCGCCCGCCCTCGACCTGACCGCCGAGGAGGCCCGCGCCGAGCACGCGCGGCTCTCCGAGGCGATCCTGGAGGCCGACCGGCTCTACCACCAGGAGGATGCGCCGGAGATCTCGGATGCGGATTACGACCGTCTGCGCCGCCGCCTGGAGGCGATCGAGGCCCGCTTCCCCGATCTCGCCGGAACCGGTGCGGCCGGCACGGCGGTGGGGGCCAAGCCCTCGGAAAAGTTCGCCAAGGTGCGGCACGCGGTGCCGATGCTGTCGCTCGGCAACGCCTTCGACGACGCGGAGGTCGCCGAGTTCACGGCCCGGGTGCGCCGGTTCCTGGGCCTCGCCGAGGTCGCGCCCCTCGCCTTCACGGCCGAGCCCAAGATCGACGGCCTGTCCCTGTCCCTGCGCTACGTCGGCGGCCGGCTCGACACCGCCGCCACCCGCGGCGACGGCGAGGTCGGCGAGAACGTCACCGCCAATGCCCGGACCGTACTCGACATCCCGGACATGCTCGCCGGCGCGGGCTGGCCGGAGATCTGTGAGGTGCGCGGCGAGGTCTACCTGTCCCACGCCGATTTCGCCGCGATCAACGCCCGCCAGGAGGCTGCGGGCAAGCCGCTCTTCGCCAACCCGCGCAACGCCGCCGCCGGCAGCCTGCGTCAGCTCGATCCGGGGATCACCGCGTCCCGGCCGCTCAAGTTCTTCGCCTATGCCTGGGGTGAGCTCTCGGCACCGATCGCCGAGACCCAGTCCGGCGCCCTGCAGCGTTTCGCCGCCTGGGGGCTGCCGGTGAACCCGCTCACCGAGACCGTCACCGACATCGCCGCGATGCTGGCCCATTACCGCCGGATCGAGGCGGACCGGGCCACGCTCGGCTACGATATCGACGGTGTGGTCTACAAGGTCGACGACCTCACCCTGCAGAAGCGGCTCGGCTTCGTTTCGCGCTCGCCGCGCTGGGCCTTGGCCCACAAGTTCGCCGCCCAGGAGGCGACGACATCGGTCGAGGATATCGTCATCAATGTCGGCCGCACCGGGTCCCTGAACCCGCTGGCGAAGCTGCGGCCCGTGACGGTCGGCGGCGTCGTGGTCTCCAACGCGACCCTGCACAACGAGGGCTACGTGAAGGGCGTCGGCGCCGACGGCGAGCCGATCCGCGACGGCCGCGACATCCGCGTCGGCGACACCGTGACGGTGGTGCGGGCCGGCGACGTCATCCCCAAGGTGATGGATGTCGACCTGTCCAAGCGCCCGGCTGACGCGCAGCCCTACGCGTTCCCGGAGACCTGCCCGGCCTGCGGCAGCCGCGCCGTCCGAGCCATCAACCCGCGCACCGGCCGGCCCGACGCGATCCGCCGCTGCACCGGCGGGTTGATCTGCCCGGCGCAGGGGGTGGAGCGGCTGAAGCACTTCGTGTCGCGCAACGGTTTCGACATCGAGGGGTTTGGGGAGACCTATGTCGAGGTCCTGTTCGAGGCGGGGCTGGTGCGCCAGCCCGCGGACCTGTTCCGTCTCGACTTCGATACGCTGAAAGCCGCCATCGTGGCCCGGCGCGGGGCGCTCTCGGCCGAGCGCCGGGCCGAATCGGGGTCGGCGGAGCCGCCCAAGAAGGCCGTCAAGAAGAAGGGCGAGGACGACGACAAGGCGATCAGGAACCTGCTCGCCAGCGTCGAGGCGCGCCGCAGCATCCCGATGCACCGCCTGCTGTTCGCCCTGGGCATCCCGCAGATCGGCGAATCCACCGCCAAGGCCCTGGCCAAACGCTTCCGCGACATGCCGTCGCTGATCGCCGCCATCGCCGAGGCGGCCGCCGCGCAGCCCGGCCCGGACTGGATCGAGCTGACCGCGGTGCCCCGGGTCGGCGGCACGACCCGGGATCGCCTGCTCGAGCTGGGCTTTCCGGAGGATGGCGAGACGCCAACCAAGGAACGCGCGCGCCTGAGCGCGCCCCAGCGCGAGAACCTGCTCGCGCATTACGGCGATCTGGACGCCGTGCGGGCCGCGCTCGATCGGGCCGGCGGACAGCGCCCGGGCGACGCCTACCGGGTCTTCGCCGATGACGGCGAGATCGGCCCGGTGGCGACGGAGGCACTGATCCTGTTCCTCTCCGAGCCGCACAATGCCGACGCGGTCTCGGCCCTGCTCGATCAGGTCCGGGTCGAGCCGATGGAGCGGCCGGAAGTGGCCTCGGCCTTCGCCGGCAAGACCGTGGTGTTCACCGGCACCCTGGAGAAGATGACCCGCAACGAGGCCAAGGCGGTGGCCGAGCGGCTCGGCGCGAAGGTCTCCGGCTCGGTCTCGGCCAAAACCGATCTGGTGGTGGCCGGTCCCGGGGCCGGCTCGAAGCTGAAGGACGCGGAGAAGCACGGCGTCCGGGTCGTGTCGGAGGACGATTGGCTCGCGATGGTGGCGCAGGGTTGAAGCGGGATTCCGGTCGGCCTAAACCGGCCTGAGAACACCCCGAGAACTCCCACCCGGCACGGTCGATCCGCGATGACGGTCCTGGCCCTCGACTTCGAGACGGCCAACGAGCGGCGCGACAGCGCCTGCGCGGTGGGACTCGCCTGGATCGCCGACGGCCGCATCGTGCGGCGGGAGAGCCACCTGATCCGCCCGCCGGAGATGCGCTTCGCGCCGGGCAACATCCGGGTCCACGGGATCCTGCCGTCGAACGTCGTCGACGCGCCCGATTTCGCCGGCGCGATGGCGCCGTACCTGGACGACCTCGCGGGCGGGCTGATCCTGGCGCACAATGCCAGCTTCGACATCGGCGTCCTGCGCGCCGGCCTCGCCCGGGCCGGCCTGCCGGTTCCGGATCTCGCCTATCTGTGCACGGTGCAGGTCGCGCGCCGGGTGTTCCCGGCCCCGGAGGGCTGCGGCCTCGGCAAGGTCGCCCGGCGCCTCGGCATCCGCTTCGAGCATCACGATGCCGGGGAGGATGCCTATGCCTGCGCGGCGATCGCCCTGGCCGCCATGCGCGAGACCGAGACGCCGGATGTGCACCGCCTCGCAGCGGCGATCGGCGTGCCCATCGCCCGGGTCGCCGGCGGACCGCCCCACCCCCATCGGATACCGGGCGCGATCAGCGGCCGGGCCCTCGCCGCCTTTTCGGCCGCCCCCGCGGCCCTGAGCTTCGCCATGCGCGGATCGACCGGCAACCGGTACGACGTCGTTCTGGAGGAGCGGGCGGGCGGTCCGCAACTGCGCTGCACCTGCAGAGCCGGCCGCTTCGGGATGCGCTGCCGCCACGTGAAAGCGCTGGAGATCGGGGACATCTCCGACCTCCTGTCCGACAACGCCACCGATGTGGCGCTGCTCGCCCGCATGCTCGGGGCGCGGGCGCGGGTGGCGTAGCGCGACGCCAGCGCCGGCACGCGGGATCCGGCGACAGTCACGCCGCGTCGAGACAGGCTCCGAACGCCGCGATCGCGCGGTCCACGTCGCCGGCACCGATATGCCGGTGCGTGACCAGCCGCAGGCGCCGCTCCCCCAAGGGGCGCGTCAGGATCCCGGCGGCTTCGAGATCGGCGATCCAGCGGGCGCTGGCGCGCCCGGTCCCGGTGAGATCGACCTGGACAATGTTGGTCTGCGGGATGCTCGCGACGATGCGGGGCCCGAGCGTGTTCAGCCCGGCACTGAGCCGGCGCGCCGTCGCATGGTCCTCTGCGAGCCGCGCTCCCATCACCGTCACCGCCTCCAGGCCGGCCGCCGCGACGATCCCGATCTGGCGCTGGGTGCCGCCGAGCATTTTCCGCAGGCGCCGCGCCTCCGCGATCACCGGGGCGGGGCCAGCCAAAACCGCCCCCGCCGGCGCGCTGAGGCCCTTGGAGAGGCAGAGGGAGACCGTGTCGACCGGCGCGGCGACCTCCGCCGGGGTCACGTCGAGCGACGCCGCGGCGTTGAACAGGCGCGCCCCGTCGAGATGCACCGGGATGCCGCGGGCCCCCGCGAGGGCGGACACCGCCGCCATATGCTGGAGCGGCAGCACGGCCCCGCCGGCCGCGTTGTGGGACGTTTCCAGGGCGATCATGCCGGTCCGGAGCGGGCTGGCGCCGGGATGGAGGGCGTCTTCCAGCCGGTCGAGGTCCATGGCCCCGTCGGTCCCCGGCAGGCCGAGCAGGAACGTGCCCGTGAAGGTCGCCGCCCCCCGCTCGGTGTTGACCATGTGGGCCTGCGCCTCGAGCAGGATCTGCTCGCTGCGCCGGACCTGCGCCAGGATCGCGAGCAGATTGGCCATGGTGCAGCTCGGCACGAACAGGCCCGCCTCCTTGCCGAGGATCGCGGCGGCGGTCTCTTCCAGGTCCCGCGCGGTGGGGTCGCCTTCGAGCCCGTCGTCCCCCAGCGGCGCCGTGCGCATCCGGGCATACATCGCCTCGGTGGGCCGGGTGACCGTGTCGCTACGCAGGTCGACGGAAGCCGCCGCTGCGGCCTCGCGGGTCAGATCGTGTGACATCTCGAACTCGCCGGCCCTATCGATACACGCTCTCGTCGCCGGAATCGGTCGGGCTGGCCAGGGCGCGCCGCAGCACGTCGCTCATCGGCAGTTCGAGGTTGATGCCCCGCGGCGGGATCGGGCGCTCGAAGTACCGGGTGTAGAGCCGCGCCACGGTGCCGTCTTGGATCAGTTCGACCACCGCCTTGTCGACGGCCGCCTTGAAGGCCGAGTCGTCCTTCGGCTCCAGAATGCCGTAGGGCGCGAATTCGAAGCCCTTGGTGCCGATCTTGTAGTCACCCGGCCGCTTGGCGCCCGCGACCGTGGCGTGCGCGAGGGCATCGTCGTTGATCGCGCCGGCGGCCCGGCCGGTCTCCACGAGCAGGAACACCTCCGCGGTGTCCTTGGCCGGCATCACCTGGATTTGGAGCTTGTCCTGGACGTTGAGCCGAGTCGCGACGCGCTGGGTCTCGCCGCCGGCCTGCGCCGAGATGGCCTTGCCACGGAACGAGGCGATGTCGTTCACGTCGACCGGCGCGTCCTTCTTGGCGACCAGCACCACCTGCGCCACGAAGGTCGTTGGTGCGAATGAGACTAGCTTGTGCCGCTCCGGCAGGTTGCTGGCGGTGCCGCATTCGAGGTCGATCGTGCCGTTGTTGATCAGCGGGATCCGGGTCGCCGACATCACCGGCACGTGGCGGATGTCGATCTTCGGGAGGCCCAGGACCGCCTTGAGCTTCTCCGCGACGTGCTCGCATATCTCGAGCGAATAGCCGACCGGCTTGGCATCCTGGTCGAGGAAGCCGAAGGGCGGCGACGCGTCGGGGAAGCCGAGGCTGATCTGGCCGGTGGCGCGAATCTTGTCGAGGCGCCCCTCGGCGGCGGCGGGGGCGGCGAGCCCGGCCCAGCACAGCGAAGCCACCAGAAGCGAAAGCGCCCTCGACACGATCCGAACCCCCTCGTTATCCCGGAACCGTCAATGCTCCGGACCCGCACGTCATTGGGCCGTTGCGCCGAATCTTTGCCGATTGATCCTAGGAGCGGCGGCGGGACCGCGTCCAATGCCGATTCACCCGCCCAGCATACGGATCCGATATGGCCGAGCGGCGCATGACCTTCCGGCACATCGAGGCTTTCCGGGCGGTGGTGGCCACCGGCTCCATGACCGAGGCGAGCCGGCACCTCCACACTTCGCAACCGCAGGTGAGCCGGCTGATCGCCCAGCTCGAGACGATCACCGGCCTTCCGCTCTTCGACCGCAGCGGCAGCCGGGTGGTCCCCTCCCTCGACGGCACCCGCTTCCACGCCGAGGTCGAGCGGGCCTTCGTGGGTCTCACCAGCCTGGAGGCGGCGGCTGCACGCATCCGCGCCTTCGGCGCCGAGCGGCTGCGGGTCGCGGCGATGCCCCGGCTGGCGGGGGGCCTCCTCGCCCGAGCGGTCGTGCGCTTCCGCGCCGCGCACCCGGACGTGGTCGTGGCGATCCATTCCGGGGACGACGACACGGTGAACAACTGGGTTGCCACCGGCTTCTGCGACGCCGCGTTGACGATGCTCTACGGCGAAGCCCGGGACGCCCGGCTCGATCATGTCGAGACGCGCGCCTGCGTCGCGGTCCTGCCGGAGGACCACCCGCTGACGGCGCGCGCCGTGCTGGGACCTGCGGATTTGCGCGGCGTACCCTTCGTCGCCTCTTCGCTTGGAAGCGCCCTGCGCGAACGGACCGAGGCCGTGTTCGATGCGGCCGGGGTCGCGCTGACGATCACCGCCGAGGCGGGGCTCGGCGCGTCGATCTGCACCCTGGTCTCGGCCGGGCTCGGCGTCAGCGTGATGAACCCGCTCGCCGCGCACGAGGAGGCGAAGGTCTCGCCGATCGCGATTCGGCCCTTCGCACCGGCCCTGCCCGTCCGATTCGCCCTGCTGTTCCCGCCCGACCGGGCGCGGGGGCGCCTGATGCGGGCCTTCGGTGCCTGTGCACGCGCCGTCCTTCTGGAGGAACTGTCACGGTTGCCGGACGCCGCCCACGGGCGTCCGGCCGGCTGATCTCAGGCGGCGCGCTTCTCGGCCTCCGCGTAGAAGGTGCCGCCGCGTTGAGCCATGGCGGCGAGGTTGTCGGGCACCCGGAACCGCGGGCCGTGCTTGGCTTCGAGCCCGCGCGCCAGATCGACGAAGGCCGCCGCGCCCATGAAGTCGATGTAGGACAGGGCCCCCCCGGTGAACGGCGCGAAGCCGAATCCGAGGATCGAGCCGACATCGGCCTCGCGCGGGTCGGTGATCACGCCCTCCCCCACCGTGCGGGCGGCCTCCAGAGCCTGCACCACCAGCAGCCGCTGCTTCAGCTCGTTGAAGTCCACCGCATCGGGGTCGAGGCGGTTCGGCTGGAGGTCCTTTAGGCCGGGCCAGAGGCGCTTCGGCGCACCCTCGGGATAGTCGTAGAAGCCCTTGCGGTTCTTCCGGCCGAGGCGGCCCTGGGTCTCGACCATCGCGGACAGGATCGCCTTCTGCGCCGGGTCGACGGCACCCTGCCCGACCTGGGCCTCAGTGGCCTTGGCGATCTTGAGCACGAGGTCGAGGGCGACCTCGTCGTTGAGCGAGAGCGGCCCGACCGGCATGCCCGCCTGGCGGCCGGCACTCTCGATCATCGCAGGCGGCACGCCCTCGGCGAGCATCTTGTGCCCTTCGAGGATGTAGGCGCCGACGCAGCGGTTGGCGAAGAAGCCGCGGGCGTCGTTCACCACGATCGGGGTCTTCTTGATCAGGCGCACGTAGTCAAGGGCCGTGGCCAGCGCGGCGTCCCCGGTGGCCTCGCCCTTGATGATCTCGACCAGCATCATCTTCTCCACCGGGGAGAAGAAGTGGATGCCGACGAACTGAGCCGGCCGCTGCGCGCCCATGGCGAGGCCCGTGATCGGCAGGGTCGAGGTGTTGGACGCGAAGATCGCGTCGGGACGGATTACCGCCTCGACCTTCCGGATCACCTCGGCCTTCACCTTCGGATCCTCGAAGACGGCCTCGATGACGAGGTCGCATGCGGCGAGCGCCCCGTAATCCGAGGTGGCCTGGATCCGTCCGAGCAGCGCGTCCCGGTCGGCGGTCTTGGCACGGCCCTTGTTGATCTGGCCGGTGATCAGCGTGTGGGCGTAGGCCTTGCCCTTCTCGGCGGCTTCGACCGACTGGTCGACCAGCACCACCTCGATGCCCGCCTGGGCGGTCACATAGGCGACGCCTGCACCCATGAACCCAGCGCCGATCACGCCGACCCGGTTCAGACGGGTGGCCGGCACGTCCTTCGGCCGGCGGGCGCCCTTATTCAGCTCGCCCATCGAGATGAACAGCGTGCGGATCATCGCCGCCGCCTCGGTCGAGCGCAGGATATGGGCGAAGTACCGGCTCTCCACCCGCAGGGCGAGGTCCATCGGCAGCTGCAGCCCCTCGTACACGGAGGCCAGGATCGCCTTGGCGGCCGGGTAATTGTCGTGGGTCTCGCGCCGGTAGATGGCGTTGGCCGGCGGCCAGATCATCATGCCGGCGGGGGAGTAGACCTTGCCGGAGGGCGCCTTGAACTTCGGCACGTCCCACGGCGCCACCGCGGAGCCGCCCTCGCGGATCCAGGCCTTGGCGCGCTCGACGATCTCGCCCTGAGGCGCCACCGCGTGGATCAGTCCCATGCCCTTGGCCATGGGCGCGCGGATCTGCTCGCCCTTGAACAACATCTGCAACGCGTCGCCGGTCTGCATCAGCCGGGCGACCCGCTGCGTGCCGCCGCCGCCCGGGAACAGGCCGACCTTGATCTCCGGCAGGCCGACCCGGGTCTTCCCGTCATCCGAGGCGACCCGATAATGGCAGGCGAGTGCCAGCTCGAAGGCGCCGCCCAGGCACAGGCCCTGGATCGCCGCCGCGAAGGGCTTGCCGCAGGTCTCAAGCCGCCGGAACAGCAGCGACAGGCGCCGGGACGCCTCGAAGAAGTGGCGCATCGCTACTTCCTCGCCCTGCTCGGCCTTGAGCTGCTCGTAGGCCCGGCCGAGGCCCTGGAGCATGGTGAGATCCGCGCCGCCGGAGAAGTTGTCCTTGCCGGTGGCGATCACACAGCCCTTGATGGCCGGATCGGAGGCGACCTGCGCGATGATCCGCTCCAGCTGGTCCATCACGCCTTCGGTGATCACGTTCATCGAACGGCCAGGCATATCCCAGGTCGCCAGAGCGATACCGTCGGGATCGGTCTCGAAGCGAAAATCGGTCAGCGTCACGGTGCCGTCCTCCCAGGATGGCGTCGGCATGAAACCGACGCGCCCACGTTAAGGTTGTGTAGAGCGCCATCGTCCAAGGTCTTCCCGTCGGGGGGAACCGACGGAAGCCGGACATGATGAAGGATATCGGCTGCCGCGCCTGCCGCGCCGGCACCAAGCTCGACTTCGAGTTCACGATGGCGTTCCAGCCAATCCTCGACCTCACAGACCGATCCGTCTGGGCCTATGAGGCGCTGGTGCGCGGCCCGAACGGCGAGCCGGCCGGGACGATCCTCGATCGCGTCACCGAGGAGACGCGCTACCAGTTCGATCAGGCCGCCCGCGTCAAGGCGATCGAACTCGCCGGGCGCCTCTTCGCCCGCGACAGCGGCACGCGGCTGTCGATCAACTTCATGCCGAATGCCGTCTACGAGCCGAATGCCTGTATCCGCGCGTCCCTGGAGGCGGCGCGACGCGTCGACTTCGCGCATCGGCGGATCATGTTCGAGTTCACCGAGCAGGAGCGGTTCCACGATACCGCGCACGTCAAGCGTATCGTGGCGGCCTACCGGAAGCAGGGCTTCCTCACCGCGCTGGACGATTTCGGCGCCGGCTTCGCGGGCCTGAGCCTGCTGGCGAATTTCCGCCCCGACCTGATCAAGATCGACATGGACCTGCTGCGCGGCCTCGATACCGATGCCGGCCGCCACGCCATCGTCTCGGGGGTGGTCGCCATCGCCCGGGCGCTCGACGTGACGGTCCTCGCGGAGGGCGTCGAGACCGCGGGTGAACTCGACGCCCTTCGCGATCTCGGGATCACGCTCGTGCAGGGCTACCACTTCGCCAAGCCGCTCCTGGAGGCGCTGCCGCCCGTGGTGGGATTCGCCCCCATGGCGGCCGCGCGCGCGGCCTGAGGCCAGCCGGTCGCGCGCGGCGCCCATCGCCTACTTCTGCGCCGGGGCGGGCGCCGCAGCGGGCGGCAGCGGGGGCGCACCGGGCTTCGGCGTGTTGTCGGTCGCCGAGGCAACCGCCAGCATGTTGAGCAGCTTCGTCACCGAGTTCTGGGAAATCGCCGTCGCCGCGGAATTGGGATCGGCGTTCATGGTCTGGAACTTGAGGTAGGTCGGGTCGGCATAGATCTCGTCGAGGTGCTTCAGCTCGGCCAGCGTGAACTTCTGCGCGTATTCCTTCGACAGCCCCTCGACCATGATGCCGCGCTGCTTGTCGAACTCGTCGGTAAGTTCCTTGCGCACGGACTCGGCGCGCGCCTCCGGCATCGGCGCCACGGTCTTCTCCAGGGCGACGTTGAAGCCGGTCTGGAGGTTCTTGATCAGGGTCTTGTTCACGAGGGCGGTCGCCGCGGCGACACGGTCGGCGGTCTCGTCGGCGCGGGCGGCGAGCGGCAGGCTCAGGGTGGCGCCCAGGCAGAGCGTCGCGATCAGGCGGTTCAAGGGCTTGTCTCCCATCGATTTATCGTCCGGCCCGGGGCCGGGCCGATCGTCGCCCGCGCCTCTATCAGCGTTCCAGGCCTTTGGGGAGCGGCGCCACGCCGCTCCCGTGCCGGGGTGCCGTCAGACCCGCTCGATGATCGTGGCGGTGCCCATGCCGGCGCCGATGCACAGCGTCACCAGGGCGCGCTCCTTGCCGGTCCGCTCCAGCTCGTCGAGGGCGGTGCCCAGGATCATCGCCCCCGTCGCCCCGAGGGGGTGGCCCAGGGCGATGGCGCCGCCGTTGACGTTGACCGCCTCCGGGTCGAGGTCGAAGGCCTGGCAGAAGCGCAGCACCACCGCCGCGAAGGCCTCGTTGACCTCGAACAGGTCGATATCGGTCAGGTTCATCCCGGTCCGCGCCAGGACCTTGCGGGTCACGTCCACCGGCCCGGTGAGCATGAGGGCCGGATCGGAGCCGATATTGGCGAAGGCCCGGATCCGGCCGCGCGGGCGCAGGCCCGCCGCCTCGCCGGCCGCCCGCGAGCCGATCAGAACGGCGGCCGCGCCGTCGACGATGCCGGAGGAGTTGCCGGCGTGGTGGACGTGATCCACCGCCTCCACGTCGGGATGCGCGTCGATGGCCACGGCATCGAATCCGCCCATCTGGCCCATCTGGACGAAGGACGCCTTCAGCGCGGCCAGCGACTGCATGTCGGTGCCCGGCCGCATGTGCTCGTCGCGGTCGAGCAGCGTGATGCCGTTCACGTCGCGGACCGGGACCACGGACCGGTCGAACAGCCCCTCGGCCCAGGATCGCGCCGCGCGCGCCTGCGAGCGGACCGCGTAGGCGTCGCAATCGTCCCGGCTGAAGCCGTACTTGGTGGCGATCAGGTCGGCCGAGATGCCCTGCGGCATGAAGTAGGACTTGATGGCGATCGCCGGGTCGACCGGCCACGCGCCGCCCGAGGCTCCGATGCCGATGCGGCTCATCGCTTCGACGCCGCCACCCACCGCCATCGCGTGCTGGCCGCTCATGACCTGCGCGGCGGCGAAGTTCACCGCGTCGAGGCCGGAGGCGCAGAACCGGTTGATCTGCACGCCGGGGACATGGGCGCCGTAATCGGCCACCAGGGCCGCGGCCCGGGCGATGTCGCCGCCCGCCTCGCCCACGGGGTCGACGCAGCCCAGGATCACGTCGTCGACGAGGTGGGTGTCGAGCCCGTTGCGGTCCTTGAGGGCGCGCAAGGCCGTCTCGGCGAGGCGGAGCGCCGTCACCTCGTGGAGGGAGCCGTCCGCTTTGCCGCGCCCCCGCGGCGTGCGAACGTGGTCGTAGATGAAGGCGTCCGTCATCAGCACTCCCCCGGGGTCCCCGTTCTCGCCTCGCGGCGACGCGGCCTTACAGGGCCGTCTCGGCTCACGCCAGTCTGCCACGGCGCACGCGCCCTCGGCCAGCCCCGAATGCACGGAGACGGCGGAGAGCGCGTGACAGCGCAGGTGTTCTGAGACGTTTGTCTGCGGCGGACCCGGATCAGGACGGCGCCGCACACGGATCAGTTCCCCTGCCGGAGCCGACCCGCGCAGTCATGCGCAGGTCGGCTCCGGATCAGAGGCGAGCCTTCAACTAGTCCTGGAGCATCCGCTTCAGCAGCTCGACTTCGTCGCCGAGCACCGAATCTTCGCCGATCTGCTTCTCGATCTTGCGCACCGCGTGGAGGACCGTGGTGTGATCGCGCCCGCCGAATCGGCGGCCGATCTCCGGGAGCGAGCGCAGGGTCAGCACCTTCGAGAGGTACATGGCGATCTGGCGCGGCTTGACCACGGCGGCGGTGCGCCGTTCCGACAGGATGTCCGAGCGGGAGACGTTGTAGCGCGAGGCGACCAGTTTCTGGATGTCCTCGATCTTGATGCGCTTCGGCTCGCGGTTCTTCACGAGATCGCGGATCGCGCTCTCGGCGGTCTCCATCGTCACGGCGGTGCCGGTGAGGGTCGCATGCGCGAGCAGGCGGTTCACGGCGCCTTCGAGGTCACGGCCGTTGGCGGTGATCGCCCGGGCCACGTAGGTCGCCACCTGCGGCGAGACGTCGAAGCCCGGATGCGAGGCCCGCACGGCGGCGAGGCGCGCCGACAGGATCGAGACGCGCAGCGCCTCGTCCAGGGCGGTGATCTCGACCACGAGGCCGCCGCCCAGGCGCGAGCGGACCCGCTCGTCGAGGGCCTCGAGCTCGGTCGGGGGGCGGTCCGAGGCGACCACCACCTGCCGGCCGGCATCGATCAGCGCGTTGATCGTGTGGCCGAACTCGGCCTGGATCGACTTGCCCTGGATGAACTGCACGTCGTCGAGGATCAGGAGATCGATACCACGCAGGCGCTCCTTGTAGGCCAGCGCCGACTGCGTCTTCAGGGCGTTGACGAAGCCGTACATGAACCGGTCGGCGGTCAGGTAGATGACCCGGCGCCCGGCCTCGCGGGCGGCGTGGCCGATGCCGTGCAGGAGATGGGTCTTGCCCAGGCCCACGCCGGCATGGAGGTAGAGCGGGTTGTAGAGCGCGCCCTCCCCCTGGTGGGCGGCGACCCGCTCGGCGGCGGCGTGCGCCAGGGCGTTGGAGCGGCCGATCACGAAGCTCGAGAAGGTCAGCCGCGCATCCAGGGGCGTGCCGCTGAGATCGCCGCTCTCCGCGGGGCGCGGCTCCGGGGCGATCGCGGGCACCGAGACGGGCGTACCGGCCGCGTGCAGACGGGCGAGCGGCCCGCTGGCCGGATTTGCCTTCGGCGCCCCCGTGGCGACGGTGCGGACCGGAGCGCCGGTGCCGCGCACGCCGACCTCGATCCGCGCGATCTCCTCGACCTCGGCCTTGAAGGTATTGAGCACGCGGTCGAGGTAGTGCGACTCGATCCAGCTCTTGAGGAAGCGGGTCGGCACCGTCAGACGCGCCGTGCCGCCGGCGACCGCCTCCAGCTCAAGACGGGCGAACCAGCTCGCGAAGACATCCTCGCCGAGCTCTGCGCGCAGGCGGCGCTTCACGCGCGCCCAGGCGGATCCGTAATCCATGGTGCCGCCGCCGTTGCGGCCGCCTTCGTCGTCGCTCGCCACAGTTCCGTCGACACGCATCATTGGCTCTCCCAACGCTGCCCCCGGAGTCCCGCAGGCGGCGCGTACGCACGAATTACGCCCTCAGAGTCCCGCACGAACGGGCGGGACAGGGTCTCCCGAACGGAGTCAAGCCCATAACGAGGAACTTTTGCCGATTGGGAGAGCCTATCAACAATTACCTACGGTTCCTTTAACAGTGGGACTTGCGGGGACGGCGCGGATTCCCATCCGGAAGTGTTTCGGCGGGTGCTGACCCGCCGCGCTAGAGTCTTGGCGAATCGGATTGATTCGCCTGAGTCCCGAAATTGCGCTGTTTTGCTTGAACGGTGTCAGTTTTTGTTAAACTACACGCCGTGCATTGACTCTGCAATGTCGCCGATTCTTGGATAGGGTTAACGCTTCCGGCCGGCTCGGGCCCCCGGGCGTCCGGTCGGCGGGGATGCGGGCAAGAAAAAAGCCCGGCTCAGGGAGCCGGGCTTCAGGACGTCTCGATTTTAGGGGTGGTTTAGGCGGCGAGCGCCTTCACCCGGGCGGCCAGCCGCGAAACCTTCCGCGACACGTTGTTCTTGTGAACGATGCCGTGCTGGGCAGCGCGCATCATCTCCGGCTCGGCGGCGCGCAGGGCGGTGAGCGCGTCCTGCTGGTTGCCGGAGGCGATCGCCTCCTCGACCTTGCGGACGAAGGTGCGCATGCGCGAGCGACGCGAGCGGTTGATCGCCGTGCGCTTGGCGATCTTGCGGGTCATTTTCTTGGCCGAAGCGGTGTTGGCCATGGAATCCTCGTTCTCTTCGTCGGGCGATGCCGACGGGCCGGCTCTGCCGGAAATCGGTCGTCGCGTCAGGTTGTCTGGCGATGGCCGCGACGCAGCGCGCGCGAAGGCGCGGCCTCTCGGCGAAGCGCGCTCTATAGACACGGTGCGGTGTCGCGTCAACGCACCTCCCGCGGCAGAGCAGCCGGGTCGCCGGTCACCCACCGGGTGATGCGGCGCGGCGCGGCGATTCGAGCGGGCGGCGCCCCGTCCGTCGTCGGGCCGAGCCCGCGGCGCCGCGGTGGCGCTCATGCTCCCGCGACGCGCTTGAACGGCCTGACGGGCCGCCGCAATCGTCGCGGCGCTGCCGCGCAGAACCTGCCCCGCGGTGCAAGCGTCCAGGCGGCATCGACCGGAACACCACACGGCGCGACCGAACACCCAGGCTGATCCGCCGACTCGGCTGACGGCATCCCGGTCTCCCGCGAAAGCCCGGCAGCGAATCAGGTCCGCGAACCATTCGCGCCCCCGAACGACGCAATGCAGCCGGACACGGCCCGGCCGGCCGCTGCGACAGTCGCTGACGGCTCGGGTTTGGAGACGACCTGCGCCGACAGAGCGATGCGCGCGATCACCCATGAGGTCCAGCGATCGGAAGCAGCAAGGTCACGGTGGTTCCGCGCTCCGGCTCCGATTGAAGCTGCAGGTCGCCCGACCAGCCGAGCGCGATACTCCTGACGATCGCGAGCCCGAGGCCGGTGCCCTGGCCTGGACGCTGCCTGCAGGAAGGCCAAGATCCGCGTTGATCAGGCCAATGCGGTCGCGACCAAGCTGGCCGAACGCCACGCCGTGGCCATCGAGAGGGAGGCCCAAGCCGTTAAGCTGCAGCGGTACCAAGCCGCTACACGGCAGGCGATGGAGATGCGCGAGGTCTTGTTGGAAATGTACCCGGCGGCCGCCCAGGCCGTCGTGGACGTCCTCCGGGCACTCGCTGAAACCGAGATCGCGGTGGAGGCGGCCAACGCCGATCTGCCGGCTGGTGTCGAGCCTATCCCCGGCGTGGAGGCATCCGTCCGCAACCGTCCAGGCTCACTCCCGCAGTTGTTGATCGAGCAGCAGGTGACCCGGTGGTGCTACCCCGGGGACGCGCGCCCGGATGCGATCGCGCAGCACCTGGTGGAGGTGACGAAGGACGATCGTGGGCTGCTGCGCCACAGCCGGGGTGGCGTCGAGCACTTGGTCAGGCGCACGTTCATTGAGCGGCGGCACTCGACTTTCGACCCGGGCAACGCGCCTGATCGGCTCGCGATATCCGTCAGCCTGCCGGGCATACAAGCCGGTGAACGGCCGTTCTTCGCGCCGCTCGACCGTCGTGGAGTAGCCGATCCGCATGCTGTCTTGAAGGTGCTCGACCGGCCGGTGGTCGTCTCCCCTCCCACACCTGCGGAGCGGGTGGAGTGGGTGTTGGTCGGCACGGTCGATGCGGAGAACGAGCAGCGCAGGCCCTCGACGCTGGCAGGCCTGCTGTCCGGACAGGCCTAACAGTTTACCGGGCGAGACAGCGCGCCCGGCACCACCCCGAGATCAAGAATTACTGGCCAGGCTGTGGAGGCCTGGTCAGTAAAGCGGGGCAGACATTGAGGGTGAAGCCGGCAGTCCGACAGCCATAAGTAACCTGCGTGCCCCGCCACTGCAAAGTGTGCAACGTTGAAGTTTACAAGCCGGCACCTTTTACTTGAATCCGATCTTGGGCTGTTGCGCCAGGTCGGCCGGCCGCCGCCAGTTCTTGCCCTTCGGGCGGCGGCCTACTTCTCCGGGGATCCCATGAACATCGAGATCAAGATCTTGGGCCGCTCGGCCGTGGATGCGCCGTACACTGAACTGACCTCCACCACTCTGGTGGTGGGTGACGCCGCGGTGGCGTGCACGCCGGCTGTGCCGCCGGCGGCGGCTGGCCAGGAACTGGCGCTGCTCATCTCGTCCGACGACACCGTTCTGGCCACGCTCGGCGCGTTCCTTAACCCAGCGACGCGGCCGGGGCCGACCCCCATCCAGGACGAGGCAGGCACGGTGGTGGGCGAAAATCCGGCACCGCAGCCGTTCGTGCGTGCCCAGTACGCGGCCTTCGCCCGGGCGCCTCGCCAAGTCCCGTTTCGAGCCGGCGACAGCCTGCTGCTGTCCCGCCCTGGCGCCGCCGCGGCCTGACGTAGACCAGCAGGGGCATTGCGATGTCGAACCTAATGAGCACGCTTACCCTGCAGCTCAAGGACGATGGGCTGGCGGCCAAGGCCAAGGCCGACGCCGAGGCGCTAAAGAAGCTGGGCGCATCGGGCGCTGACCTGAAAAAGCTCGGCGCCACCGAGCAAAACCTCAAGCGGCTGTCGGGCACCCGCCCCGGGCTGCAGCAGCTGAACGAGCGCCTGCAGGAACGTGATCTGTTGCAGATCACTGACGTGCGCGAACGAGCCCAGGTGATGGCAAGGGCAGCCGGGCTGGCTGCAGGGGCCTTGGCCGCGTTGGACCAGTTGCTGGACGAGGATGGGCTAGCGGTACCGGTGGTGCTGCAGTGACCGCAGCTGCAGCACGGCGGCCGGCGGTAGGCCGGGCCGCCCCCAAGGCGGACCCGGCCGATACCTTACGGCACCAGGCATGTCTTCGTGGTGACGATCTTGTGCCAGCCCCAGGGTGTGAGGCCGATGCTGCGGGTTACGTGGCAGCCAGGGCCATAACCGACTGGTACGGCCGCCCGGTAGACCGGATACGGACGCCCGACCACCACGGTTCGGGGCCCACGCCATACCGGATAGGGCCGACCCACCACGATCGTACGGCCGCCGTGCCAGCCACCGCCGTGCCAGCCCGAGCCACCCCAGGCATGATGTCCACCGCCATACGGGTGCCAACCGCCATGATGGCCCCCGTGGTGCCATTCACCGTGGTGGCCACCCCCATGGTGATGCCCGCCACCGTGGTGGCCGCTATGTCCATGCCCGTGGGCGAAGGCAGGCGAGGCTGCGGTAAGCGTCAGGGCGAAGCCGGCGGCTGCGGCCGCGGCGATGGTGCGAGATGCCATGATCCGTCTCCTGTCCGGCCAGCCGGTGTGGCGGGTCGTAGGGGAACGGTGCGCGCCATTCGGGGCACGCTTGCTGAACAAGCCTGTTAGCATCTGTTCAGTTTTACAGTCTTCGGACAAGCAATTCGGATTTTAGCGCTCTGCAAATCAGGTCGAACCATATACATTACATCTTGGACATGAACGAAAACGTGAAGTCTGCCCGACTGGTGCGAGCCGCTGTAGCGAAGACGCCGCCCCCACAGCGTAATGTACGGTGCGTGATCCAAGGCGTGGATGTCGCCACCGTAAAGCGGTTGAGCACGCCGAACCCGCGTGATGTCACCTGCCGGATCCGCTTAGGCGATCAGCCGGCTGAACCTGTACGGCGCCCCCCGTCGAGCCGTACGATCGCCCGGCGACAGGTCGAGGCCGAGGCGGCCGCCAGGGCCGCTTCGGCCGCCCAGGCGCTGGCCAAGCAGGTGCAGCCTGGGCTGCAGCCGCCGGCGGGGCGTCTGTTCGCCACAGATACCGCCGCGCTGCTGCTGCGCGGACCCTTGGGCGGCATTAGCAGCACGGAGCGAATGGTGCGCACTCTGACACCGCTGGCGGCCGGTGGCCGGCATGCTGCAGCGGTGCTGGTGGCAGCTGGTGGCTGGCAGGATGAGGTCGCATTGCGCGAGGCCCTGGCTGCTCTGGGGCCGAAGCTAGCAGTGCTTGGCCTGCGGATCTGCCGGCGCAAGGCGGGCCTGCGGATGGCGAAGGTGCCAGCCGCAGGTGGTCACGTTCAGTAGGGATAGCCGTAGTACGGACGCGGTGCCGGCCGGTAGCGCTCTCTCACGGGCCGGCCTTGTGGTCCGTATGGTCCGTAGGCCTGCAGGTAGGTGTTGTACTCCGGCGGCAAGTAGTTGCCGCTGTTCACCCCACCGGTTCGGCCGTTGCCGCTCAGTTCGGAGTAGGGGTTGAGCCCGCTCCCGCTGTCACCGCCGCCACCGCCACGCGCCATCACCGCGCCGGACGTGCCCAGGATCATCACCGCAGCTAGCGCGGTTCGTGTCATGTACGCCTTCATCTCGCTCTCCCGATCTGCTGGGTTGCCGTTGCACCGCAGATGGGAGGCGACGTGCTGGTCTGGCACCCGGCCGCGGCATCGGGGCTCAGGATCCGCCGGCGGAAGCGGGCCTACGAATAGCGAAATGAAGGTGGTGTAGACCTGCCCCTCAAAGGACAGGCCGTTTGCCTCAATTAAACGAGCTCACCGCTGGCAGATCACGGTCTGCGATAGGGCGGCGCTTGGTAATCTGCACCCGTGGCAGCCGGGCCATCGCTTCCCTGTAGCCCGGTACGACAGCCTCAGGCACGAGCAAAACGCGCGCAGCGGCGCGGCGGTCTTTCATGGTGGACATGGGGTACTCCGTACAGCATAGGGCCAAGCCCAGTGTGCGCTGCAGAAAATATAAGGTGCGCCGCAACATCTACCCGTTGGACGCGGCGTTCTGTCAGCCCCCTAGAACCAGTCTCATACCAGCTGCAAAGGGCCTGCGGATCGACCGCAGGAAGTCCGGCATCAGGATGGCGAAGGCCCAGCCGTAAGATCTACCTCGACCACCAGCCCACTATGGTCGCTCAGCCGCGGATCCGATCCTGTCTTGCCTTCCCAGGCTGCCACCACCTTGGCGCGCGGCTTCCAGGCCACCGGCAGCAGCACATGGTCTATGGGTGGGTTTGCCAGCTTGCCGGCGGGTACACACTCGGTCTCCGTCGCGCAGAACAGGGCGCAGACGGCCATGGCCTCGCGTAGTAGGCGGCGGCCCAGGGCGGAACCGGAGTAGTGCCTGCCGCCGAGGTTCATGTTCAGATCACCGGCAACACACAGATCGGCTGCGGGGTGCTGTCGCTGCAGCACGGCCCATTCCTGTCCCTGCTGGAGGACCACACGGTGTAGCTCGGACCATGCACGCACTGGTGTGCCCGGCTCCGCGTCGCCCCGATCGCTGCCCCAGGGCATCACGGTGCCGAATACGATGAGAGGCCCTGTGGGCGCCTGGACGAGCGCGGCTACGGTGCGCCGTGGATCAACCACTTCAAGCCGCTGCTGGACCGGGTAGCGGGTCCAGATTGAAGCCCAGCGGCCACCGGGGCGCCCTGTCCGTCGCTGGTCGCTGTGGATCGGCTCATGGGCGGCCGAGGGTACAAGCTCGTCATGCGTCTCCGTCAACACCCACACGTCGCAGTCGTGCTCCTGCAGCACGGCGCGCCGCAGCAAATTCTTGTCGGCGCCAGCGGCGTATTCGACGTTCCAGGTACCGATCCGCACGGCTACCTCTCCACAGACGATCAGCCAGCCGCGCGGGGCCGTGCGCCTAGCCGCTCGGCCTCGGCACGCCAGGCATCGCGCTCGCCTTGCACAGCCTCGATGCGGGCATGCAGATGGCCAGCGTCGATCGCTGTCTCCATCAGCATGTCCTGGGCGGCCGCCAGCTGCTGACGCAGCTCTGCGTTCTCGGTGGCCAGGGCGAGGAGTAGGGCGGCCACTTCATCACTCATCCAGGCCCCGGTGCCCCATCAGAGCGAGGCGTGTAACTGTGCGGGGCTACGGCCTCAACCGCATCAGAGTGGCGAGGATCCGACCGGTTTGATCAGCAGCGCGTTCTGGACATCCCACGGCCTGGACCGAAAGGGCATCATGCCCGGCAGATCGCCGGGCTGCACACGCCGGTGGTGCGGCAACAGTGGCAACTGGCCGTATGGATCGACGGTCCCGAAGGCCAAGGCACTGACGTAGAGCCCATCGTGGAACTGGGCGAGCGCAGCGACCACGGTTCGCTCGTCCGTGTTGAACCGGTAGATGAACTGGTCATCCGCGTGGTTGCGCCGGCCCTGTCTCAGCCCCGACTGGTCGGGCATGATCGATAGGAGCGCCTTGGCCGTGTCCGGCGCCAGCCCGGCGTTGAGATAGGCGCCGCACATCACGAACCCCTCCAGGGGCAAGGGGTGGCCGCAGTGGTGGCGATACAGTGCCATCCCGAGCTTGGCGGCGAACACATCGAGGTAGGCGCGCAGGAGTGGCCCCCTCTGTCGTGACACGACCATCTGCCGGTGGATCCCATTAGGACCGCGGCGCCATTCTACGCTGCGCTGGGCTTGGTCGAGGAATTCGTGAAGGAAGCCGGGTGCTTGGGCTTCAAGCATGCCGCTGCGCGCCCGCACCTCCGCAATTTTCCAATCGTCCTGGTCGTAGCGCGGGCTCAGACGCGCGACGAAGCCTGCCACCAGATCCGCGGCACTAGTACCGTTGTTGCAGGCCGAGCACCCCGCGAACACCAGCCCATCCGGTCGTTTCCGCCCCCGAAACATGGATATGGGCGGCATGTGCTCCACCGTCGTGTGCGGGGCCGCGCAGTAGATGCAGCGGGCCTCGGACGCCATGATCTCGGCCTTGCTGGGGTAGCGCATCGCTCCTCTCGTTCGTCATACCGGCCGCCGGCATGATGCCACGACATGGCCCGGGCGATGTACGACCCGCGCACGATTCTCACCGGACCGCGCGGCTGGGGGTACCCGCTACACCCGGCAGCCCTTATCGGTTCCGCTGGCCGCACAGGCTGCAGATCTCGGTACCGTATTCCCAAGCCTGGGCCGGCCACTCGCCGTCTACGCGAGCGCAGCGGCCGGCCTAGGCGCCTGCATCGCGCGCCGTAGGCCAGGTGGTGCGATTCGCACGTGCAGCGGGCCCCTGCCCCGGCTTAAATCGGGCAGCGGCTGGCTTAAAATTACTACCGATCCCCGTGCCCAGCACAGATTGGCACCCTGTGCCCAGATCCGCCCTGGCGCTGCGGGGCAGCCGCAGGCGCAGCCAGGCGGCCCACTCCGCGCTGGCGATCCGCAGCACGTTGGTGTCGTTGCGGAAGCCGGTGATCCGGCGCGCCGCGATGGTCAGCAGGCCCACCAGGGCGGCCTGGCGCATCGCGCGCCGCACGGTGGTCTCGCTGACGCCGGCCAGGGCCGCGATCGCGCCCACCGCCAGGGTGCAGATGCCCCGGGCCGCGATGTGCTTGCCCACCACGGCCATCACAGCCTGCTCCCCGGGGGTAAACGCCGCGGCCAGCTTAAGGGGCATGTACCCGCCCGCGGCCCAGTGCCGGCGCCGGATCTTGCTCTCAGGCGTGCGGGGGCGCGATCCGGTGCGGTGGTGCGGCCGCCGGGCCGTACCATCCATGGCAGGCGCCGGCAGCACCTGGGCACACACGGCGGCCAGCGTGCGGCCGCGGACCGGTACCGCCTGCCCTACCCGGCGCCGGGCGCCCAGCAGCCCATCCAGCTGCTCGTACTGCTCATCCGTTAAGCCTCCTGCGCCGTACGCCTGGGCCATCGCGGACGCCACAACGGCGAGTTTGTCCGGCGCCGCCGCGTTGATCGCGGCACGCATATGGTCGAACACCATCCTCACGGTCCCTTTCGGGCCGCGCTCCAGGGGCCGAGCAAGCCGATCCAGTTGCCGGAGTTGGCGCTCCGGCTTGACACCCGAGGTGCCGCATGGCTCTTGAGGAGGTGGTGGACCGGTCCTCTTGAGGCCCAGGTTCTCGACGGGCTCCCGTTTGGCGACGGGGGCCCGTTGGCTTTTCAAGGTCTATCGCGCGGCGGTTGCACCTCCTGCTCCATCAGCAGAGCACCACGCGTAACGTCGGCCGAGTCCGCTCGCAAGACCGAGCGCTGTATTCGAGTGCCCCTGTTCTTGATTGCTTCGGCTAGTTTCTGCTCACGATGGGCACGCGGCTATAGGATGTTCGGCGCGACAGGACATATTGGGGCAACCGGCGCCATCGTGCGCAGACGACTTGAGAAGGCACGACAGCCGATCACCGCGGCATGGGCTGGGTCCGCTGCTATTCCACCGTGCGCCACTCCGCTGGCGGCAGATCCAGCCCCAGCAAAGTCGTCTCGTCCGTGCTGTGCTCTCGGCTATCTAACCGTGTGGCATTTAAGCAAAATCAGCAGCATGTACACTTATCGTGTACGCACGCTCTGTGCGCACGCCGCCATTGAAAAACAAGCGCTTTACGGACGGCCGAGATCTTGATCCCTGCGCACCGATAGCTTTCTAGAAATCAATGCACACGCTCCGTGTACATCGGCTACATATTGTTTCAACGGCAATACGCAGTCATAACGGTGGCCTAGCATGGAGCCGGTTTATGATATCTCCACAAGACACTGCTTCGTATGATGCCGATAGCTGCTTGCTAGCATTGAGCGAACGCTTTGACCACGTTGCGGTTGAATGCGACGACTACTATGCAAACGGGCACCTCACTCCCTGGCTCGAAAACGCCGAGGAGCTTTGCTTAGGCGCTGCCGCAGCCGCACTGATCGAGGCGGCGATCGCAATCCGGCATAACACCGAGGCTGGACGGAAGGCCAAGCAGCGGATGCTGGCCCATCTCGACCGCTGGGTAGGATCTAACAGCGTGCCGTACAGCGAGGACAACACGAGCCTCGGCGGCCGGCTGGCACTCTCGCTGGAGTGATGTGCTGCACCCGGTGCAGCAACGTCCCGTTAAGGCTGAAAGCCCACTCTGACCTTGGCCGCAGAACAGCGGCCGCACCGGCCCTCGCCGGTGGACGCGGCCCCGCGTAGCACCTGCGCGCGAGGCCGTCTGCACGTCGTGGAGATCAAGCGATGCGTGGATACCTGAAGACTGCCGGAACGGCCGGCTTGGCTGCCCTTGCCCTGTGTGGTGCCCAGCCAGCTGCGCAGGCGCGTGATGGCATCGGGGTTGGCGGTGCCGCGGCGCTCGGCGTTCTCGGCGGTGTGGTCGCCGGCACTGCGATCGCCTCAGCCAACAACGGATACTACCCCGGCCAGCCGGTCTACCGCGCCCCGCCGCCGGTTTACGTCGAAGAAGTCTGTCACGTTGAGCGGCGCGGCTTCATCGATCCCTACGGCGTCGAGCACATCCATCGCGTGCGCGTCTGCGAATAGAGCCAAGCCAAGCCAGTGGCCGTTGATCCCAAGCGCTTCAAGGCACCGCTGGCGATCGTCTTCTTGTGCAGCGTGCTGGCTGCCTGCCAGGGACCGGACGCCAGCACCTACACGCTTTACCGGAACTCCGTCATCAACGACGGGGCGCGGATCCACGTCGCCAGCTTCGATGCTGCGGACGGCGAGGCCTACAACCGGGAGAACTGTGCCGCAGCTACGGATCTGTTCGGTGGCCAGCCGGGCACACGGACCCGGTTCTGGTGCGAGAAGGGGCGGTTCCGCTCCTGAAAGGCAAGCCGCGGTCGTTCGCATTCAGTGCCCGCTGTGCCTTGGCCGCGGCAGCCGTGACCATGGGTCCCTGCTACGCTTGGCTGTCTCTGGATGCCGCCCATGCCGACCCGCCAGATCCTGGTCCGCGTTGCCCTCGCCTTGGTGCTCATGGGCGCCTTCATGATGCTGGCGGACGGCATGGCCCAGCGCGAACCTCGGCAGGCCACCGGCACCACGATAGCGGTAGCGGCGCACCCCGCCGGTGGGCACGAGGATGAATAGCCGCGCAGCGCACGTCCGGGGCCTAGCCCTGCTTGTGTCCCTGACCGGCGCCGGGCCGGTCTCGGCCTTGGCGGTCGAGCGGGCCGATCTGCTGGCCCTTGAGCGGACGTGGCACAGCAGCGTGCGCGACGAGTACGATCGGCAGCCGGAGCGCGGCAGCCGACCCGGCCGGGAACGCAACGCCCTGGACGAGTGCAAGCCGCACGAGGACGCCTACGTGGTCGCGCTGATGGCAGTTCGCCCCGAAGCTGCTGACGCGCCTATGAGTGGTTGGGCGCGGACGTGGGCGGCGGACGTGGCCTTCGTCGTGAATCCGGTGAAGGCCTGTGTTGAGGCTCTGCGGCGCTAATCGGCAACCTGGCGGCCATCCGCCTGCGGATCTGCCGGCGGAAGGCGGGGTGGCGTCTCAGCCGTTTACGGCAGGGCCTATGAGCTCCAGACGCTGGCCGTCCCAGACGACGCTCTTGTGTTTAGAGCTGTTCCCGGAGGCGTTGCGACGGAGCCGGGGTTGCCGCGTTGACCGGTTAAGGAGGCGGCAATGCCATCACCTTTATCAGTCGATCTGCGCGAGCGCGTTGTAGCGGCCGTGACCGAGGGCGCGTCTTTCCATC
>NZ_JAKSYC010000350.1 GCF_022829585.1 Methylobacterium sp. J-026 | reverse complement strand
GCAGAGGAGGTGAGCGATGCGCTGGTCCGGAGCGCGTGCGCCCATGTTGACCAGCCACTCTCGTAGGACCGCACCGTCGACCAGGGAGCACCACCAGAAGGCGCGCGCGATGCTCGTGTGATGCGCCGTGATCTCATCGATAGCCTGACGGGGGATGTCCACGACCTGGCACTGCGAGATCGTACCGATGTTGTGATCCATCTCGTCGAGGATGAACACGTTCAGGTCGCAGAAATCGCCGGGCAACAACAGGGCCATGATCTGCCGCTGGCCGTCCGGGAGCATCTTGTAGCGGCAGGCGAAGCCGTCGAGGATCAGCAGGACGTTGTCGGGCTTGTCACCTTCCCGGATCAGATCCTGACGCGCGCCGACCTGCCGGACCTTGAGCACCAGGCCGTTCAGGGCCCAGCGGGCCTGGTCGGAGAGGGGTTCGAAGCTCTCGAGCTTCCGCGTCAGCGCCTGCTGCATTAGACCGCCCTCCCAATACAGAGAACGAGGTGATCGTTCGAAAGGTGCCTCTCGAAGGAACGCCAGACCGAGCCCAGCCGATCTAGCGACGACACCGCGAGCACGACATTGGATGCCTGCGCCCTGTCCAGTGATCGATAATCCGCCCGGTAAAAGACCCCGCCACCCGAACCGGGCGACGGGGCTTGAGTACGGTTGGGTCGGAAGGAGCCGTGCAGGCGATGAAGGGGCAAGGAACGCTCGCGCAGCTCGCTGCGCTCGCAACATCACAGCTACAGCTTGCTACCCATGGCAGTGACCGGAGATCCCCATCCGATCAAAAAGCAGGTTTCACCGAAATTTACCCTCAATAGAGGCCAGGTACCCCAAAGCGGTGATTAATTTTTCGTAAAAGGTTCGCGCAATTGTCTTTTGATAAGGGGACGGAGCGCAGTTTCCGTAGCCTGACGATAGATTGACACTTCGTCATGCGAGACCAACGCGCGGGAGCCGGCAATGGCAACAGGAGCTCTGTGGGATCGTCTCTCCCTGGCGCTGTCCCCCGGGCCGAATGGCTACGGTTCGCCTCGACGCCGGTCACCTCCAATGCACCGCCTGTTCGACACCGGAACGATCGAGGCGGTGCGGCGTGGCCTGTGGTCCGTTGAGACCCTCAGCCGGTGCATCGTCGAGGCGAGCTCGGACTGCATCGAAGTACTCGACCCGCAGGGCAATCTCCAATTCGCCAACCCGACCGCGCTGCAGCAGCTGCGCAGCTGCGATACCGCTGAGAACGAGGGAGAACCATGGTCCCTATCCTGGCCCGAGGAGGCGCGGGCGGCCGTTTTAGCTGGGCTCGAAGCCGTGCGCGAGACCGGCGTCGCCCGCTTCAGCCATTGGCGTCCGGGGATCTTCGGAGAGGCGCGCTACTGGGACGTAGCCCTCTCGCGCATGCTGGACGATGACGGGGGTCCCATCGGCCTGCTTGCGGTCTCGCGGGACATCACCGCATCGGCGAAAACCCAGGCCGATCACGAACTGCGCAGCCGTGAACTGAGCCACCGTCTGAAGAACGTCTTCGCCCTGGTCAACGGCCTCGTCACCCTCTCGGCACGCGACATCCCGGTAGTGCAGCCGTATGCACGGACGCTGCGGGATCGGTTCACCAGCCTCGGTCGGGCGCTGGAGTACCTGCACGCGTCGCCCCAGGATAAGGCTGCGCCGCGTCCGGCGCAGACCCTGCAGGCGTTACTGCGCGCCTTGCTGATGCCTTACGACGGCGTGGGCAGCGCGCATCGCCGTATCCGGTTCTTCGGCGGAGCGGATGTTCCAATTCGCGACACGGCGTTGACCAGCCTCGCGCTGATCATCCACGAACTCGCGACGAACGCGGTCAAGTATGGCGCCCTATCTGGTGATACAGGCACTGTCAGTCTGAGCTGTCGCCGCTACGACAAGAGCATCAGCCTGATCTGGTGCGAGCGTGGTGGACCGCCGATCGCGCAACCGCCGGAACATGCTGGGTTCGGCGCAACCTTGGTCCAGCGCAGCGTCGGCGGCCAGCTCGGCGGCAAGATCGCTTATCACTGGTGGCCCGAAGGCCTGCGCGTGGTGATATCTATACCGATCGATCTGCTGAAGCAGACGGAGGCGACCTGACTCACGCTGGCAGACCTCGTGATGCTCAGCGCTGATCCAATCCGCTTGGACAAGCACCAGGTTGCGACCATCGAAAGCAGACACGAACTCGTGCGGCTGGATGCTGCCGACGATGTAAATGGGCTGGCGGTCGCACGCGGTCAGGTCGAGCTGCGGAACCGCGTAGCTTCGCAGATACAAACCAGCTCTCGCTGCGTTCGGTCAAGATCGGACACAGAACTGGATCAGGCTGCCCGCAAACAGACCTTCTGAACTTCCGAGAAGGGTCGTGAGGGGTCCCCACGTCTATGTCCGCTTGATGCAACCGCTTTCCAGAAGCGGTCGTGCAGGAAACCACCCATCCTGGTCGCAGGCGATGGTCAACCGAGTTGCCCGTTAGCGGACATTCCCAGGGTCAGCGAATGGGTCGACTCCGGACGGACGGTCACCTGAAACTGAATGTCCGCTACCGGGCGGTCAGCTGATGTCCGCTCATGGCGCGAAGCTGCGGTCTGGAATGGCAGGGTTTGGCCGAAAACTGCCAGTCCGCTTCGGGAAATGCATGTTGGAGAAGCTGACATGCATTTCCCGAAGGCCAAGTACCACCTGGAGGTCGGCGGCCTCGTCGAGGCGCCCTTCAGACTGTCCCTGGCCGAGCTCCGCAAGCTCCCCGCCCGGACGCAGATCACCCGGCACGACTGCGTCGAGGGCTGGAGCGCCATCGGCAAGTGGACTGGCGTACCGCTCTCCGACGTCCTCAACCGCGCCGGGTTGAAGCCCGAGGCGCGCTTCGTCGTGTTCCACTGCGCCGACACCATGGACCTGGGTGGCGATGACGATGGTGAGGACGACGGCGCCGCAGGTGACAGCAGTTCGCAGGAGGAGGCGCCTGCCGGCAATGCCAACCCGAACATGACCAAGCAGTCGGGCGGTGGCGAGAGCAAGAAGGACTCGGGCGGCCAGCAGGCATCGGAAGACACCGCGGCCAGCGGCGGGTCGCCGGTCCGGTACTACGAGAGCATCGACCTCGTGGACGCCTTTCACCCGCAGACAATCCTAGCTTACGAGATGAACGGGCAGCCCCTGCCGGTCGCGAACGGCGCGCCCTT
>NZ_JAKSYC010000349.1 GCF_022829585.1 Methylobacterium sp. J-026 | reverse complement strand
GGCGCGATCGCGGAACCGGCGCGTAGCCGGTACGACCAACTGCGTAGCAGACGGAATTGCTACGTCGCGAACAAGTTCGTCTACACGGAGGATGGCTTGAAGATGCTGTTCAACGACCCGGACGGTTCGGAGGAGCAAGCCGCCGCCGGATCACCGGGAGCCGGTGTCCCGACCGGCACGCGGCGTGGCGGTCGGCGGCACGAGGTCGAGACCGTCACGCTTCGCAGCTTCCTGCAAGCGGCGGAGGCGCCGGCCACGATCGATTACATGTGCATCAGCGCCGAGGACGACACCCTCGACGTCCTGAATCACTTCGATTTCTCCGAGCGCGCCGTCACGATGGTGAGCATCGCGAGCGGTGACGCGCAGCAACGTGAAGAGCTCGGCGCCCTGATGGCGCGCAACGGGTACGAGCATAGATTCAAGACGTTCTCGATCTCCGAAGACTGGTACATCAAGGGCGATAGGGCCGAGGCGTCGCGGCCGGCCTCGGCGTGAGGTGGAACGGCGGGGACGGCGCGGTCCCCCTCCCGGCGGCCGGCGCGGTCGAACCGGAGCGGTGACGGCTCCGGGCTCGATGCGTAGACAGGTCCGTTCGGATGCCCGATCTGTGCAGGCTGCGCGGCGTCCCGCGCCGCGCGCACACAGGCTCCGAGGCCACCCATGCTCCGACCCCTTCTCGCCGCTATCGTCCTCGTGCCGACAGTTCTTGCCGGAGCAGCGGCTCCCGTCGCCGCCCCGGCCTACGGCCCGGAACTCGAAGGCTTCGACTATCCCTTGCCCGTGCGGCGCTTCCCGTTCGCATCCCAGCGCCAGCCGCTCCAGATGGGCTATCTCGACGTGCCGGCCGAAACACCGAACGGCCAGACCGCGGTGCTGCTCCACGGCAAGAATTTCTGCGCCGCCACGTGGGAGAGCCAGATCCGGGCACTGACCGCGGCCGGCTACCGGGTGATCGCCCCGGACCAAATCGGCTTCTGCAAATCGAGCAAGCCGGCGGCCTATCAGTTCACCTTCCGCCAGCTCGCCGAGAACACGCACGCGCTGCTGGCATCGCTGGGGATCGAGCACCCGATCCTGGTCGGCCACTCGACGGGCGGCATGCTCGCCGCACACTACGCCCTGCTGTATCCGAAGGAGGTTGCCCAGCTCGTCCTGGTCAACCCGGTCGGCCTGGAGGATTGGAGCGCCAAGGGCCTCCCGCCGATCTCCCTGGAGCGCTGGTACCAACGCGAGCTGAAGACCAGCGCGGAGTCGATCCGCGCCTACGAGACCGCGACCTACTATGCCGGACGATGGGACGCCCGCTACGAGCCCTGGGTGACGATGCTGGCCGGCCTCAATGCCGGTCCCGGCAAGGAGGCGGTCGCCTGGGATTCGGCGCTGCTCTACGACATGATCGTCACCGAGCCGGTGGTGTACCGGTTCCCGCAGATCGCAGTGCCGACCCTGCTGATGATCGGCCAGAGGGATAACACGGCCATCGGCAAGGATCTCGCGCCGCCGGAGGTGCGGGCGCAGCTCGGCCATTATCCCGAACTCGGCAAGGCGGCCGCCCGGGCGATCCCGGGGGCGCGCCTCGTGGAGTTTCCCGATCTCGGCCATGCGCCGCAGATGTCCGACCCCGAAGGCTTCAACCGGGCGCTGATCGAGGGGATCGCGGCGCGTTGAGCCGGGGCCGCCCCTCCCCGCGGCGGCTGCCAAATCTCCACGACACTGTCCGAGGCTTAGCCCTCTGACAACGTGGCGTTATTCCGCTCCCCTGGCGATCCCGGGCTTGCCCGGGATTGCGGTGAGGGGTCAGGGGTGGTGCAGGCGGCCTCGCACCGCTCCAGCCGGCGCCACCCCCACCTCCAGCTCCTCCCCGCCGGGGCTAAGGGCCACACAGGTTTGAGGTACAAGTGCTGTCGTAGACCGCGCCGCGTCCCTCTCCCCTGCGGGCTACCGGATGCACACATCATCGACGCTAGAGGGCAGCGGCCGGACACAATCGCGTCTCCCTCCCCCGCAGAGGGGGGAGGGAGGGCGCGTGTCATCTCTGGAGCGGGGTCTGAAGTCCAGCCGGAGCGATACAAAACCCGATTTGCAAATCCGGACGCTGCGGCGGGGCGGTACGGCTAGAAGTACGACTTCAGCACGCCGCGGCGGCGGACGTCGAGGGTCGCGCAGTGGAACGAGCCGCCGAACGGGCCGTAGCTCAGGAACGGCGCCGGGATCGGGTCGAAGCCCCAATCCTTGAGCGCCTTGATCAGCGTCGGCTGGCTCTGGTCGACGACAATCTTCTTCTCGGTGATCGCTAGGACGTTGATCGAGGTCCAGGGCGAGCACATCGAGATCTTGCTCATGAAACCCTCGACTGGGTCGGGGCGGGGCGCGATCAGCACGTCCCATGTCTTGAGCACGGCCGGCAGCTTCTCGACGTCGACGTAGTCCGGGTTCACCAGCACCTTGCCGGGGGCCAGCGGCATGAACGACGAGTCGATGTGCATCGGCTGCGGGCAGCGGCTCTCGATCTCGTGGATGCGGAAGCCCGGGCCGAGGTGGCGGCGCAGCCACTCGATGCCCATCAGGTTGGTCACGTTCGAGCGGGTCACGAACAGGTCGCGGCCGCAGCGCACGAAGTCGGCCGCGTCGAAGACCGGCTCGAACTCGTTGACGGTGAACTGCATGGGCTCGCCGGCCTTCAGGTTCGGCACCCGGTAATCGTAATTGTAGAGGTCGTCGGTCAGCTGCGGCCGCGGCGCGGAGGTCCAGCGGGCGCCATTGCGAAAATACTCCTTGAACAGCGAGCGGTAGGCGTCGCCCTCGAAGTAGCGCGAGCGCCAGCACATCGGGCTCTCGATGATCTCGTCGCCGATGACGAGGTACGGGTCGCGCGGGCAGGCCACGCAGAAGCCCCGGGACGACCAGCGCGGTGCCTTGAACTTCTTCGAGAAGTCCACCGTGTCGGGACGGCGGACCTTCACGCCCTCGCCGGCCAGGATCGTGATGAAGTTGTCGAGCTCGGCCTGGGCCAGCTTCTTCATGAACTTCGGATACTTCCAGCCGCTCGCCAGCCGGTAGAACGGCTGCGCGGCGCGCGGCAGGTTGAAGATCACCGTGAGGTGGTGGGTCGGGATCGTGGCGCCGTCCAGGGAGCCGACGATCACCTCCTCCAGCGGGTCCCACTCGTTCCAGGCCATCACCGGCGATTGGGGAGCCGGCACGCCCGGTCCCGTCCTGCCCGGAAGGCCATCGGCATGCGTCTCCGCGGTCACGGCCTCCATGGCCGTGATCGGTGCTTCCCGCTCCATGACATGTGCCCCTTCTGCGACGTGCCGCGGCCTTATGCGTAGGCTCTCTGACCCCGCGCCGCTTTGGCCCCTACTGTGTCAAACGGGTGATAGACAGCGGTCATCCGTGCTGCAACGTGACAGAAACGTTCTTGGTCTGGCGGACCTATTTCTGCCGCGACCGTGGCTGATTTCCCGCATCAAGCCTTTTGCGAGCTTGAAAGTAGACCATGAAGCGCCTGACGACCTTGGCCTCGATCGCCGGTCTCTGCACGGTCGTCGGCCTGTTCATGTCCTCGGGTCTCGAGGACGTGTCGGCCGCCGTCGTGAGCGCCGGCTGGGGGGCTGCCCTGGTGGTGTTGGCCCGTATCGTGGCCGTCGCCTGGGCGGGCCTCGGCTGGCACGTCGTGTTCCCGGCGGGCACCGTCCGGCTCGCCGATTGCGTCTCGCTGCGCTTCGTGCGCGAGGGCATCAACACGCTGTTGCCCGTGGCCACCGTCGGCGGCGACTTCATCGGGGCGCGCCTCCTGTCCAAGCGCGGCGTCCCGGGGGCGCTCGCCGGCGCCAGCATGTTCGTGGACCTGATGACGCAGGCGCTGACCCAGCTCCTGTTCACCGTGGTCGGCCTCGTCCTGCTGGTCATGATCTGCGGTGACGGGCCGATCGCCCGGACGGTGGCGGGCGGCCTCGCCCTGGCAGTGCCGGCGCTGGGCGCCTTCTACCTGATCCAGCGCCGGGCCGGCCATCGCCTAATCCAGGGGCTGCTCAGCCGCTTCGCCTCCGGCCGCGAATGGCGCGCCTTCGGCGCGATCGACCAGCTCTATGACAGCCTGCGCCGGCTCTACGGCAACCACGGTCGCTTCGCCGCCGCGCTGGTGATCCACTTCGCCGGCTGGGTGATCGGGACCCTGGAGGTCTATGTCTGCCTGCGCTTCATGGGCTATCAGATCGACTTCGCGCAGGCGCTGATGATCGAGAGCCTCGCCCAGGCGGTGCGCGGTGCGGCCTTCGCGGTGCCGGGGGCGCTGGGCGCGCAGGAGGGGGGACTGATCGCCCTGTGCGGCCTGTTCGACATCCCCGTCGAGGCGGCGCTCGCCCTGTCGCTGGTCAAGCGCTTCGCCGATCTCGGCGTCGGCCTACCGAGCCTCCTGCTCTGGCACCGGATCGAGGCCCGGCAGCGCGTCGAGGCGCCGGAGGACGGGGATCCCCAGGCCGAGGCGGAGACCGGACGCGTGGCCCAGCGGGTGCTGCAGCCGGCCACGCTCGGTCCGTTCTACAGCTACGCTCCGCCCCGCATGGGGACGCGTCTCGGCGACGGCGAGGAGTTGAAGAAGTGCGCCTGACCCGCCGGATCGCCGCCGCCCGCTTCGCCGCCCCGGTCGCGGCCCTTCTGGCCGTGCTCGTCTTCGTCCCGGCCCCGTCATGGGCCGCGGACGATCCCGCCGTTCAAACGGTGCGCGACCTCTACGCCGCCTTCACCGCCGCCCTGAAGGACGGCCCCGGCCCCCTGCCCGCGCGGGTCGAGGCCGTGGGGCCGGCGATGGACAAGGCTTTCGACTTCCCCGCCATGGCCCGCGTCGCGGTCGGCTCGAAATGGGCGAGCTTCACCCCGGAGCAGCAGGCGGCGGTCACCGACGCGTTCAAGCGCAGCCTGACCGTCACCTACGCAAACCGCCTCGCACGCGCCGCCGGCGGCAAGTTCGACGTGACCCCGAAGGTCGAGGAGCGCGGCGCCCAGCGGGTCGTGGCGACCCGCGTCACCGCGGCGGACGGGGACGATTCCGAGGTCGATTTCGTCGTCAACGCCGGAAACCGCATCCAGGACGTCCTGCTCAACGGCGACGTGAGCGAGATCGCGGCCCAGCGCACCGCGCTCTCGGGCCCCCTGAAGACGGGGGGCGCGGACGGCGCCGTGAAGTTCCTGCGCCAGCGCGCCGACGGCATGCTCGCCGCCAAGCCGACCCCGTGATTGCCGACGCCGTGACTGCCGAGGCCGCAAGCTGCATAGACGGCTGGGCCGACCTGAACCGGCCGTTCGCGGCCATCGTCGCTTGAGGCGGCGGGACGATCGCACGGACCCGATTGGATGGATCTCTCCTCCCTGGCGTTGCTCGCCTCCTCGTGGCTCTCGCTGCTCTGCCTGATCCTGGCGGCGGCGGGCTGCCTCTACGGGCTGGCGGCCGCCTATTGTGCCGGCCGCTACGCGGCGCGGGCCGTGCCGGTCCTGGTGTCCGGCGCGCCGCGCCCCTCCGTGACCGTGCTCAAGCCGCTCTGCGGCCTGGAGCCGAACCTCTACGAGAACCTCGAAACGGTCCTGCTTCAGGATTACGCCGGCCCGGTCCAGGTGGTGTTCGGCGTCCAGAGGGCCACCGATCCCGCAATCGGCGTGGTAGAACAGCTGAAGCAGGCCTATCCCGAGGCCCGCATCGACCTCGTGATCGACGGCCGCCAGCACGGTTCGAACCGCAAGGTCTCCAACCTGATCAACATGGCCGAGCGGATCGCCCACGACGTGGTGGTGCTGGCCGATAGCGACATGGTGGTCCGGCCCGACTACCTGGAGCGCCTGGTCGCCGAACTGTCCCAGGCGGGCGTCTCGGGCGTCACCTGCCTGTATCACGGGGTGCCGGCCTTCCGGGGGCTGTACGACCGGCTCTCGACGCTGGCGATCGATGTCCAGTTCCTGCCCAACGTCGTGATGGGGTTGAGCCTGGGCTTGGCGAAGCCCTGCTTCGGCTCCACCGTCGCCTTCACCCGGGCGAGCCTCGAGGCGCTGGGCGGGTTCCGCAGCTTCCGCGACGACCTCGCCGACGATTACGCGATCGGCGCGGCCCTGCGTGGTCTCGGCGGCCGGGTGGTGATCCCGAGCTTCACCATCGGCCATACCAGCGTCGATACCGATCTGGCCGGCCTCTGGCGCCACGAGCTGCGCTGGAACCGGACCATCCGCACCGTCGATCCGGCGGGCTATGCTGGTTCGATCGTCACCCATGCCTTCCCGCTCGCCGTGCTGGGCGCCCTGCTGCCCGGCGGGGGGGGCGGCGCGCTGGTCGTCGCGGGCCTCGCCTTGGCCGGGCGGGTCTTGCTCTGCCGGCAGCTGGAGCGCGCCTTTGGCCTCGCCCCGCACCCCTACGGACTGTTGCCGATCCGCGACATCCTTTCCTTCTTGAACTTCTCCTGGGCCTTCGTGTCGGGGGCGGTGACATGGAAAGGTCACGATTATCACGTGGTTGCGGACGGTACCCTGATCCCGGATTCCGAACTCGGCCGCGATGCCGGCGCACCCACCCGCTGATTCCGGCTCCCGCGACTCCCGCCCTCCCCCGGCAACGCCCTGAGGCCTTGAACCCCATGCGCACGCTCTTCCTCCAGGCCCCCACCTTCGACGGTTTCGATGGCGGTGCCGGCTCCCGCTACCAGGCCAAGCGCGAGATCAAGTCGTTCTGGTACCCGACCTGGCTGGCCCAGCCGGCCGCCCTGGTGCCGAACTCGAAGCTGATCGACGCGCCGCCGCACAACATCAAGCTCCCCGAGATCGTGGCCCAGGCCAACGATTTCGACCTCGTCGTGCTCCACACCTCGGTGCCATCGTTCAAGTCCGACGTGAAGACGATCGAGGCGCTGAAGGCCGCCAATCCGAAGCTGATCGCCGGCCTGATCGGCGCCAAGGTCGCGGTCGATGCCGCCGGCGCCATGGCCCAGGCCCCGGTGGTGGATTTCTGCGCCCGCAACGAGTTCGACTTCACCGTCAAGGAAGTCGCCGACGGCGTTCCGATGGCGGAGATCAAGGGCCTGTCCTATCGCGATGCCAACGGTGTCGTGGTCCACAACGAGGACCGCGAGATCATGACCGATATGGACCAGCTGCCCTTCGTCACCAGCGTCTACAAGCGCGACCTGGAGATGGAGAAGTACTTCATCGGCTACCTGAAGCACCCCTACATCTCGTTCTATTCGGGCCGGGGCTGCAAGAGCCGCTGCACCTTCTGCCTGTGGCCGCAGACGGTCGGCGGGCACACCTACCGCACCCGCTCGGTCGCCCACGTGATCGAGGAGATCAAGTACTGCCTGAAGGAGTTCCCGCAGACCAAGGAGTTCTTCTTCGACGACGACACCTTCACCGACAACCTCCCGCGTGCGGAGGAGATCGCCCGGGAACTCGGCAAGCTCGGCGTGACCTGGTCGTGCAACGCCAAGGCGAACGTTCCGCGCGAGACCCTGAAGGTGCTCAAGGAGAACGGCCTGCGCCTGCTGCTCGTCGGCTACGAGTCCGGCAACCAGGCCATCCTGCACAACATCAAGAAGGGCATGCGCGTCGAGGTCGCGGAAAAATTCACCCAGGATTGCCACGAGCTCGGCATCGCCATCCACGGCACCTTCATCCTCGGCCTTCCGGGCGAGACCAAGGAGACGATCCAGGAGACGATCGCCTTCGCCAAGCGGATCAACCCGCACACGATCCAGGTCTCGCTGGCCGCCCCTTACCCGGGCACCTTCCTGTACAAGCAGGCGGTGGAGAACGGCTGGCTCGACATCGAGAACGCCGAGCTCGTCGACGAGAACGGCGTGCAGGTCGCGCCGCTGCACTACCCGCACCTGTCGCACACCGAGATCTTCACCTCGGTGGAAGAGTTCTACAAGAAGTTCTACTTCCGGGCGCCGAAGATCGCCTCGATCGTCAGCGAGATGGTGCGCTCGCCCGACATGATGAAGCGCCGCCTGCGCGAGGGCGTGGAGTTCTACCGCTTCCTCAAGGAGCGTCAGGGTACCGCCAAGGCGGCGTGACGTCAGGGGTCCGGGGCTCTGCCCCGGACCCATCGACTCCCGTAACGAGGTTGTTGTGAAGCGTCTGGTCGTCACCGCGGACGATTTCGGGCTGAGCCCCGAGGTCAACGAGGCCGTCGAGCAGGCCCATCGCGACGGGATCCTCACCGCGGCGAGCCTGATGGTCTCGGCGCCGGCGGCCGCCGATGCCGTGGCCCGTGCGAAGCGGATGCCGTCCCTGCGGGTCGGGCTGCACCTCGTCCTGGTCGAAGCTTGGCCGACTTTGCCGGCGGCGCAACTCCCCGACCTGACCGATGCCGCCGGGCTGATGCGCGCCGACATGGCTCGGGTCGGCCTCGACCTTGCCCGCAAACCCGCAGCACGGCGCCAACTCGCCGCCGAGATCACGGCGCAGTTCGAGGCCTACCAGGCCACCGGCCTGCCCCTCGACCACGTCAACGCCCACAAGCACTTCCACGTCCACCCGCTGATCGCCGGCGCCGTGCTGCGCATCGGCCGCGGCTACGGCATGCGGTCGATCCGGGTGCCTCGTGAGCCCCGCGAGCTGCTGCGCCGGGCCGAGCCCGGCGCCCGGCCCCGGGCGGCCCTCGACATCGCCCCCTGGGCGGCCCTGCTCGCCGTGCGCGCCCGCCAGGCCGGCCTGCTGATCCCCGATCGGACCCTCGGTCTCGCCTGGTCCGGTGCGATGACCCCGCCGCGGGTGGCGGCGCTCCTGGCCCACCTTCCGGATGGCCTGACCGAGCTCTATACCCACCCGGCCACGACCGGCGGTTTTCCGGGCGAGGCGCCGGGTTACCTCTACGCCGCCGAGCGCGATGCGCTGATCGAACCTGCCTCCCGAGCAGCTGCCGATGTGTCGGGCGCGCTCAGGGGCGGGTTTTCGGACTTTTTGGGGTGACCACTTATCGAGCCGCTTCGCTCGTGCCGTCGCCGCGGATGTCGGCGCCCGCGACGCACGGTTCTGGGCCGGAGGCGAAGGTCCAGTGGCGCGGCGTAGTCCTGCCCACCATGATGGACGGGTTGCCCGGCGGATGCGTCGGCCCGAAGGGCAATGGAGGCTCGACCGCTTAGGTGAAGTAACCCTGGATCGACCCCATCGTCCGGGAACCCTCGATCGCGGTGCCGCGCCTCCACACCGACAGCGCCCTGCCGGCGGCCCTGGCGCCCTGTCGCAAAGCGGGCCGGGTGGGGACCGCGCGCTTCAACGACGATCCCTAGCCCGACCTTTTCTTCGAGAAGGCCCTCTGAGCGGGGCGCCTATTTGGCCGGCACCGGATCCTGGCGCGCCGTGCTCTTGCGCAAAGCCGCGCCGACCGCCTTCTCCGCCTCGGGCCGGTCCTCGTCGGGCTGCGCCGGCGGCTCGCCCAGCGTTGCAGGCACCACGAAGAACGCCGCGATCAGGGTGAAGAACAGCGACAAGGCCAGCAGCTTGCCCATGCTGGCCGTGCCCGGATGGCTCGACAGGACCAGGGAGCCGAAGGCGCTGCCGGTCGTGAGCGCCGAGAAGAAAATCGCCCGGGTCAGGCTGGAGGCCAGCATGTCGGTCACCCCCGCCCGCCAGGCGATGACGTAGTAGATGTGGAAGGCGACGCCGACCGCGAGCATCAGCGGCAGGGCGATGATGTTGGCGAAGTTCAGCGGCATGCCGATGATGCGCAGGGCCATCAGCGTCCACAGGGTCGCGATCACCAGCGGGCCCAGCGTCATCGCCACGTCCCAGGGCTTGCGCAGGGCCACCGACAGGATGACGAAGATCAGCACGAAAGCGGTCACGGCCGCCTGCACGAAGGCGCCCAGGATCGTGTAGGTCGATTGCGTCGTCGCCACGGGCGCGCCGGTGGCATGAGGCGCGACCTTCAGCACCTCGTCCGAGAAGGTGCGCAGCACCTCGTCGTCGTTGGAATCACCCTTGGGATGGACCTCGATGCGGGCGCGCCCGTCCGCCGCGACCCAGTCGGCCTTCAGCTGCGGCGGCAGGTTGTCGAGCGTGATCTTTTCCGGATGGAGCAGGTCGCGCAGCCGGGCCAGCAGCGGACCGAGGTCCTTCGTCAGGGCGACCGAGGCCGCCTCGCGCAGCGGCACCGGGCCGGCGGCGAGCTTGTCCAGCGTGCCGGCGAGCTGCTTGGCCGCCCCCGCACCCTTGGCGTCGCCCTTCGCGTCCCCGGCGACGCCGTTCAGCGCCGTGGCGGCATCCTTGAGCGCCTTGACGTTGTCGGCATCGCTCGGCGGCGGCGGCCTGCGGCCCGGGTTCAGCACCGGGTCGAGGAGCTGCGCTGTGTCGGCGATCGCCGCGAGCTTCTTGTCCTGATCCCGGGGCACGAAGGTGTCGACGCTGTTGACCGACGCCGTCACCGGCAGGGCCGCCAACTTCTGCGAGAGCGCCGGCACCGCCTCCACGCTCGGAGCCAGGACGTCGATGAGGTTCGGGCTGGTCTCGGGGTTCTTGATCAAGTCCAGATAGGTGGCGATGGATTCCGTCTTCGTGCTGCGCAGGTGCATCGGGTTGGAATCGAAGGGCAGGTGCCAGAGCAGGGGCGCGCCCGCCAGGGTCACCAGACCGACGGCGATCAGGATCGGCTTGCGGTGGCGGATGATCCAGGGATCGACACCAACGAGCCACGAGGTCTGCACCGCCGCCTTCTCGCCCTTGGGCTCGAACACCGCGATCAGCGCCGGCAGCAGCGTCAGTGCGAACAGGAAGGCCACGACCATGCCGACGCCGGCGATGAGCCCCAGTTCGGAGACACCGCGGAAGGCGGTCGGCAGGAAGGCGAAGAAGCCCGCCACCAGCGACACGGCGGCCAGGGTCAGCGACCAGCCGACCCCGCGGGCGGCGGCGCGGATCGCGCTCTGCAAGGTCGGCTGCTCGTAGCGGTCCGCCCGGTAGCGCACCGAGAACTGGATGCCGAAATCGATGCCGAGGCCGACGAACAGGGCCGCGAAGGCCACCGAGATCGGGTTCAGCTCCTTGACCATGATCAGGCCGAGGGCGGCGGTGACGATGAGGCCCGCGAAGGTGGTGATCAGCACCGCGCCGACGAGCTTGCCGGAGCGCAAGGCCAGCCACAGGAACAGCACGATCGCGCCCACGATGATGCTGTTGTTGACGCCGGCATCCTCCGACAGGGTGGCGAATTCCTCGTCCGCCACCGCCACCGTGCCGGTGAGCCGCATCCGCAGCCCGTGCTCGCCGTCGATCTTGAGATCCTGGGCGACGTTCCGGATCAGCTTGGTCGCCTGATAGCCGGGCTCCAGGGCGTTGAAATCCAGGACCGGCTGGATGAAGACGAACTTCATCTTGTCGGTGACGCTGCTCTGGCCGTTCGCCAGCAGCTCCTGCCACGACATGCGCGCCGGCTTGCCCGCCAGCACCTGCTGAAGGGTGGCGTCGATCTGCCCCATGGGCTTCTCGAGATCCTCCAGCTTGGCGTCGCCGGTCTTCACCCCGCGTGCGCCGAGGGACAGGACCCGCATCACGCCCCGCAGGGACGGATCGGCGGCGAGCGGCCCGAGCAGGCCCTGCTGCTGGGTGAGCGCCTCGAGGGTCTTGTCGAGTTCGGCCTGAGACATCAGCAGCAGGCCGTTCTTGTCGAAGAACGGGCCGCCGTCGGGCCGGTAGACGGTCTCGATCAGGTTCTTGTGGGCGGTGAGCGCCTTGGCGAGGTTGGCGGCCGCCTCTTCGGTGATTTCGGGCGTCGCGCCGTTGATCACCGCCACGATGGTGTTGGTGCGCTGCGGGAAGGCCTGCTCGAAGTTGATCTCGTCCTGGCGCCAGGGCTCCTTCGGATCGATCAGCCGCTCGACATCGGTGTTGATTCGAAACAGATGCGCCGCGACGCCGCCGCTCGCGACCGTGACGAGCGCCACCAGGGCGATCACGATCCACCGATACCGCACCGAGAACGCGACGAGACTTTCGATCACGAGCACCCTGCCTGTTCGCCTCGGACGCACCCCCGGCGCGCCCGGAACTTGCCATCCAGCTCTTCGGAATCCCGGGGACCGGCGCGGCGCAGAGCCCGCATGCCGACCGCCCCGCGATCCGTTCGAACGCGCACCGGGTTCGCGGAACGCCACACGGTCCGCCCCAGCCGTGCAACACGCATGCGCACGCCGAGCCTGGCCGATATGGACCGTGGCGCGGCCGTTCGCCGTCGGCCACGGCTTGCATCGCCGCCACGAGGCTCAGTAAAGAGCGCGATGCCAGATTGCAACGCGGCCGCCCTGCCGCGGTCCGTACGGAGGATATGTGCGTTAGCGCACGGAAATGGCGCCGATGCGATCGAAATCGCGCGTCCCCGGTCGCATTGCCGACGCAATGCACGTGCTGTCCTCAAGGGCGGGCAGTCCTCGCCCACGGATCTGGCGTGCGCGGCCCATGTGGCGCCGTTGCGTCAGGCGCAGAATAAGATGTCATGACCCCGCCGAAACGGGGTCGATTGAGATTAGTTCCAAGCTAGATCGCTGGAAATCGCGATTTTTTTCGTGTTAAGCACCCCGATCGCCCCTGGGCCGACGAAGTGAAGGAGCCGCAATCTTGGGTATCCCCCTCCGGTACGTCGCGAAGATCGGCGGCTACATCCTGAAACAGCACCTGACGGGTCGCAAGCGCTACCCGCTGGTGATGATGATGGAGCCGCTGTTCCGCTGCAATCTCGCCTGCGCCGGCTGCGGCAAGATCGATTACCCGGATGAGATCCTGAACAAGCGCCTGCCGGTGGCCGACGCGCTCGAATCGGTGCGCGAGTGCGGTGCCCCCGTGGTGGTGATCGCCGGCGGCGAGCCGCTCCTGCACAAGGATCTGCCGCAGATCGTCGAGGGCATCATCGCCCAGAAGAAGTTTGCGATCGTCTGCACCAACGCGCTGCTCCTCGAGAAGAAGATCAAGGAGTACAAGCCGAGCCCGTACTTCACCTGGTCGATCCATCTGGACGGCGACAAGGAGATGCACGACCAGTCGGTGTGCCAGCGCGGCGTCTACGACAAGGCCGTGGCGGCGATCGCCAAGGCCAAGGAGATGGGCTTCCGCGTCACCATCAACTGCACCTTCTTCAACAATTCGCAGCCCGAGAAGATCGCCGACTTCTTCGACAGCGTGACCCGGATGGGCATCGACGGCATCACCGTCTCCCCGGGCTACGCCTACGAGCGCGCCCCCGACCAGAAGCACTTCCTGAACCGCAAGGCGACCAAGGACCTGTTCCGCGGCGTGTTCCGGCACGGCAAGGAGAAGGGCCGCGAGAAGTGGACCTTCCAGCAGTCGGGCCTGTTCCTGGACTTCCTGGCCGGCAACCAGACCTATCACTGCACCCCGTGGGGCAACCCGACCCGCACCGTCTTCGGTTGGCAGAAGCCCTGCTACCTGCTCGGCGAGGGCTACGCGGCGACCTTCAAGGAGCTGATGGACGAGACCGACTGGGACGCCTACGGCACCGGCAATTACGAGAAGTGCGCCGACTGCATGGTCCATTCGGGCTACGAGGCATCCTCGGTGGTCGATTCGGTCCGCAAGCCCTGGAAGCCGCTGGTGCACGCGATCCGCGGCATCAAGACCGACGGCGCCATGGCCCCGGAGGTCAGCCTGGAGAACCAGCGCCCGGCCGAGTTCGTCTTCTCGCGCAACGTCGCGCAGAAGCTGTCCGAGATCAAAGCGGCTGGCGTGGACACCAAGCAGGAAGCCCGCAAGCGCACCGCCGCCTGAGCGACGGGGCATTGCTCAATGCGAAAGGCCGCCGCGGCATCCCGCGGCGGCCTTTTTGCTGAGCGGTTCGCCGGGCCGGCGAGACACCGGCGCGGCTCCCGGTTCATGGCGGTCGACGGACCGGCGACGTCCTGGCCGTGGGGTGCAGGCCGGGCGAAGGCCCGTGAGGGGTCGGGGATGAATTGCGGCTCCCGCGCCGCGGCCGTGGCTTGGGGGCGCCGTGGCGGCGCGGCGATCACCGCCGAGGTGGCGCGTTCAGAGAGGCATCGGCCCGCGCTATGGCGGCGCCGGAACCCGGTCAGCTGCTGCGCAGCGCTTCCAGGACCTTGCCGCCGGGGCGGCCCGTCTGGGGCATCCCGAGCTTGCGCTCGACATCCTTGATCGCGTCTCGGGTCTTCTGGCCGACCTTGCCGTCCGGCTCGCCGACATCGTAGCCGCGGGCGGCCAGGCGGGTCTGGAGATCGCGCCGCTCCGCGCGGGACAGGGGCGGATCGTCGGTCGGCCAGGGCGCCTGGACACCGGTCTTGCCGCGCAGCCGGTCGGACAGGACCGCGATGGCGAGGCCGTAGGATTCGGCGGCGTTGTACGAGTAGATCGCGTCGAAGTTTTTCGTGACCAGGAAGGCCGGCCCGTCGATTCCGGCCGGCGCGATGATCCCGGCCGGCCCCTCGCCCGAGAGCGGGTGGCCGTCCATACGGGTCACGCCGAGGGACGCCCAATGGGCGATTGGCTTCTTGTTTCTGCGCCCGGCGGAGGCGACGTTGAAGCCGCGGGGCAGCTTGACCTCGTAGCCCCAGACCTGGCCGTGCTGCCACTTGGCCACGTGCAGGAAGTTCGCCGTCGAGCCGACCGCATCGGCCACCGAATCGACCACGTCGCGTCGCCCGTCGCCGTCGCCGTCGACGGCGAGGCGGTGATAGGTTGTCGGCATGAACTGCGTCTGGCCGAAGGCCCCCGCCCAGGAGCCGGTCAGCCGCTCCGGCGCGATGTCGCCGCGCTCGATGATCCGCAGGGTGGCGATCAGCTCGCCCCGGAAGAAGTCGCGGCGGCGGTTGTTCGAGCAGGCCAGGGTCGCCAGGGACTGCACCAGCGGCATCTTGCCGAGGTTCTTGCCGAAATTCGACTCGACACCCCAGACGGCCGCGATCGTGTAGCGGTCGACCCCGTAGCGCGCCTCCGCCTGGGCCAGGGCGGCCGCGTTCTGCCGCATGGCCGCGCGCCCGTCCTCGACCCGCTCGTCGTCGACCAAGGCCGCCATGTAGTCCCAGATCGGCGTCTTGAACTCGGGCTGCGCCTGCGAGAGTTCGATCACCTTGTCGTCGAAGCTGATGCCGCGCGTGGCCGCCTGGAAGGTCTGCGCCGAGACGCCGGCGGCGGCCGCCTGGGCCTGGATGCCGGCCACGCAGCTGTCGAAATCGGCGCGGGCCGGCAGGCTCGCGGCGCCCGCGCAGAGGAGGCCGAATCCGAGCGCGACGCCCGACCCGAGGGACTGATTCCGCATCCTGGCGTTCCCGTGTGTCGCCCGTCGTCTAGCGGCCGAATCAGGCAGCACGAGGGTTAACGACGCGTTAGCGGAGGGGCCGGCCGAGAGCGGGTGGTCCGGGAGATCGGCCTGACACCGCGCCGCGCCGGCCATCGATCGCCGCGCCCGCTCGGCACCTGGAGAGACGGGCTGTCAGGTCGCCTGCGCCGCCGTGCTGCGCTGCGACCTGTCGCAGGCATAGGCCCGGATCCACGCGCCCTGCGCCGGGAGCTGCGCGGCGGAAATTGAAGTATCGACAGCAGATTGTGCTGTTGGCCACTTCGCCGCGGATCTCATCAGGTCGTTGTTGCGACCGGTGTGGCTTCTGGAAGTGACCGATACTCATCTTCATGGTAAAATCAGTTCTCGAAGTATAGCTGGTACATTTTTGAAGGCAAATTAGTGGCTTTCTAATCTCTGTCGCGTATCATGCCGGCTCGATGCTGGGGGAGGTGATGATGCGCATTTCTGACATGTCGATCGCGAAGAAGATTATTGTTTGCTTTTTGGTGCTGATATTCATCAATATTGTGGGTGGATTTATAAATTACAACAAACTGACTTTCATAAACAAAACCACCGGATGGTCCGAGCATACCTATGACGTGTTGAACGTGAACGATCATCTGATCAGCAGCATGGTGGATCGCGAGACCGGGGTGCGCGGCTATCTGGTGGCCGGGGACCGCAAGTTCCTCGCCCCCTACGAGGCCGGTGCCAAAGCCTTCGCGGTCGCCGCGGAGCGGATCCGGACCCTGACGGTGGACAACCCGGCCCAGCAGCACCGTATCGGGCAGATCGAAGCCCTGGCCCAACGGTGGCAGTCCGAGGTCGCCGAGCCGGAGATCGCCATGATGGCGCAGGCCGACACGCAGGCTGCTGCCCGCGCCCTCCTGACCAGCGGCGTCGGCAAGGCGTTCATGGACGGCATCCGGACCCTGGTCGACGAGATCGATGCGACGGAGCGCGCCCTGCTGAAGACACGTCAGGCCGATGCGGCCGACGCGTTCTCGACCTCATACCTGACGACGCTGATTACCATCCTGGCCCTGCTCAGCAGCGCGGCTGCGTGCGCTTGGCTGCTCACCCGGCTGATCGCCGTCCCGACGCGCCAGATGACCGACGTGATGGGTGAAATGACCCGCGACAACTTCGACGTGGCCGTGCCGCATCGGGGGCGGCGCGACGAGATCGGCCGCATGGCCACGGCCGTCGAGGTGTTCAGGCAGGCGCTCATCGCCAAGCGGGCGAGTGACGCCGCAGCCGTGGAAGAGTCCGAGGCCAAGGCCCGTCGGGCCCTCCATCTGGACGCCACGGTCCAGCGTTTCGAGACCGAGGTCTCCAGCCTGACGCAGGCGCTGGCGGGCGCCGCCACGGAACTCGAGGCGACCGCCCGCTCGATGAGCGGCGTCGCGGAGCAGACCGACGTTCAGGCGCTGGCGGTGGCGAGTGCCGCCGAGCAGGCCTCGTCGAACGTCAACACGGTCGCGGCGGCCACGGAAGAGCTGTCGATCTCGATCCGGGAGATCAACGGCCAGGTCTCCCGTGCGGCCCAGGCCGCCGGCCGGGCGGCCCACGAGGCGGTTCAGACGGACGGGGCCGTCAAGAGTCTGGCCGAAACCGCGGAGAAGATCGGCGGCGTGATCGCCCTGATCTCGAATATAGCCGGCCAGACGAATCTGCTCGCGCTCAACGCCACGATCGAGGCGGCCCGGGCCGGCGATGCGGGGCGCGGCTTCGCCGTCGTGGCCACCGAGGTGAAGGAACTCGCCGCGCAGACCACCCGCGCCACCGACGAGATCAGCGCACAGATCGCCGAGATCCAGGCGGCGACCGGCCAGGCGGTCCACGCGATCCGGTCGGTCGCCCGGACCGTCGGCGAGATCGCCGACGGCTCGACCGCGATCGCAGCCGCCATGGAGCAGCAGGGCGCGGCGACTCAGGAGATCGCGCGCAACGTTCAGGAGGCCGCGTCGGGGACCGAGCAGGTCACCAGCAACATCGTCGACGTCAAGCGGGCCGCCGGCGAGACCGGCTCCGCGGCAACCCAGGTTCTCGGCGCGGCGCAGGGCCTCTCGCGATACTCCAACGACCTCGGCCGGGCGGTCGCCACCTTCCTGGCCGACGTGAAGGCGGCGTAACGGGATGCCGGACCTTCCCTAAAGGGGCGAGGTCCGGCCCGGCCCAATCAGGCCCAGTCCCGCTGGGCGAGCCTCTGCTCGTAGGCGTCGATCGCGGCGCCGCGCGCGAGGGTCAGGCCGATCTCGTCGAGGCCGTTCAGGAGATTGTGCTTGCGGCCGGCGTCGATGTCGAAATGCAGGGTGCCGCCGTCCGGTCCCTTGATGGTCTGGGCTTCGAGGTCCACCGACAGCGTGGCGTTCGCGCCGCGCTCGGCATCCGCGAACAGCTTCTCCAGGTCCTCCGGGGCGACCACGATCGCCAGGATGCCGTTCTTGGCGCAGTTGTTGAAGAAGATGTCCGCGAAGCTCGTGGAGATCACGCAGCGGATGCCGAAATCGGCCAGCGCCCAGGGCGCGTGCTCCCGGGAGGAGCCGCAGCCGAAATTGTCGCCGCAGACCAGGATCTTCGTGTTCCGGTAGGCGGGCTTGTTCAGCACGAAGTCCGGGTTCTCGGAGCCGTCCTCGCGGTAGCGCATCTCGGCGAACAGGCTTTTGCCGAGCCCCGTCCGTCGGATCGTCTTCAGGTACTTCGCCGGGATGATCCGGTCGGTATCGACGTTGATCGTCCGCACGGGCGCCGCGACGCCCTCCAGGGTCGTGAATTTTTCCATCGGCTGAAGATCTCGTGACGGTTGTTCCCTGGCGGCGGCTTTAGCAGCCGCGGGGGCTGGTCGGAAGCGTCAGGCGAGATCCGGCGCCGTGGCCCGGGACAGGGTGCCGTCGTGGAGCGCGGAGGCGACCAGCGCCCCGGCGATCCCGGCCGCGCGCAGCGCCCGCACATCGTCCGGGCCGCGGACGCCGCCGGCCGCGTAGAGGCGGGTTTCCGGCGCCCGCGCCCGCAGGGCGCCGAGGGACGCGAGGTCGGGACCGGCCCCGGCCCCGACCTGGGCCAGGGTCATGGCGATCACCTCCGGCGGCCACAGCGACGGATCGTCGTGGAGCGCCGGGGGCCCGAGCCGGTCGGCGCCGCGCGTGTCGAGGGAGAACACCGCCCGGTCCCCGAGCCGGGTCACCAGGCCGGCATCCGTCTGGCTCTCGCTGCCGATCACTGGACGCCCGAGGCCGGAGGCCAGGAACGCGTCCAGGCCGGCGGGCTCGGCGAAGCCGGCATCCACCCACAGGGCGGTGCCCGGGCAGGCGCGGGCGATCGCCGTCAGGGCGCGGAGATCGGGGGCGGCACGATCGATGATCGCGTCGAGATCGGCGACGTAGAGGGTCGCGGCCGGCCACGCGTCGAGGAGCCCGCGTGCCACCGCTTCGGGTGCGGATCCCTTTGCCAAGGGCGTCTCGATCGGGGCATAGGAGGAGCGCTCGCCCCGGCGCGCCCGCACGACGCGGCCGCCCCGGAGGTCGAGCACCGGGATCACCGCGAAGCCGGGGCGCCCGATCCTGTGGTCCATCGAGGCGTTCATCGCGGTCCCATGCGCTCACCATCCCCCAGGACAATCGGGTGGGACCTCGGCGGGGTTCACGTCAAGGCCGCTCTGGTGGAGGCCGGACGCGTCGTGGCCGCCGCCCAGGTTCCGTGCCCGCTCTGGCAGGGTCTGCCGGCCCTGGCGCAGGCGCTCGCGGCCCTGCCGGACTGGGCGCGCGGCGAGGCCGCGCACGCCGTCACCATGACGGGGGAATTGACCGATTGCTTCGCCGACCGGCGGGAGGGCGTGGCGGCGCTCTCCGGATGGGCCGGGGCGCATCTCGCCGGGATTGTGCGGATCTATGCCGGCCGGTCCGGCTTCGTCGCCCCGGAGGCGGCGGCTGAACGCGCCGCCGACGTGGCCTCAGCCAACTGGCACGCCACCGCGGCGCTCGCCGGGCGGATCGCCCCGGACGCCCTTCTGGTCGATATCGGCTCCACCACCACCGACCTCATCCCGATCGTGGGTGGCCGCCCGGCCGCCGCGGGCTACAGCGATGCGGAACGTCTGGCGACATCGGAACTCGTCTATACCGGCATCGTGCGCACGCCGGTGGTCGCGCTCGCCGACCACGCGCCCTTCGGCGGCCGCCGGACCCGGCTGATGACCGAGACCTTCGCCCACATGGCGGATGCCTACCGGATCCTCGGCCTGCTCCCCGGGGGAGCCGACCAGCAGGCGAGCGGCGACCGCAAGGGCAAGTCCGTGGCCGAGAGCGAGACCCGGCTCGCCCGGATCGTCGGGCGCGACCGGACCGAGGCCCCCGCGCCGGCCTGGGCCGCATTGGCGGGGCATTTCGCGGAGGCGCAGCTGCGCCTGCTGCACGATGCGGCCGCGCTCCTGCTCGGCCGGCCGGACATGGACGCGCGGGCGCCCCTGATCCCGTGCGGCGCCGGCGCCTTCCTGGGGGCCCGCCTGGCGGATCGGCTCGGACGCGCCTCCGTCCCGCTCGTGGACCTGCTGGGCGACCGGATCGCCGGGCCGCGTGACGGGATCTCGACCTGTGGGCCGGCGGCGGCGGTCGGCCTCATTGCCGCGGAGGGGACAATCGCATGAGTGCCATCAAGATCCTGGCCCGGATCCTCACCGCCCGGGTCGGGCCGCATATCGAGCTGGCCGTGGAGACGGAGACCGGCGAGATCCTCAAGGTGCTCGCCACAGAGGATCAGATCGACCGGCTGGTCGACGAACTGGACGACATCCTCAACTCGCCCGGCGCGCCGGACGACGACGGGCCGCCCGAAGCGGCCTGAGCGGCGCCGGCCATGAGCCTGATCGCCGCCAAGATCTTTGTCACCCCGACGCTGATGTGGGCCGTGTCGGCGGCGGCGCGCCGCTGGGGCAGCCTCGTCGGCGGCCTGCTCTCCGGCCTGCCGCTCACCTCGGCGCCGATCTCGATCTACCTTGCCGCCGAGCAGGGCGAGCGCTTCGCCGCCGATGCCGCCGTCGGGTCGGTGGAGGGGCTGGGGGCGGTGACGGCCTGCTACCTGGCCTACGTTCTCTGCGCTCGGCGGATCGGCGCCGTCGCGGCCGTCGCCCTCGCCCTGGCGGCCTTCGTGCTGGGGGGCGCCCTGCTGCACGGGCTCGTCCGGCCGGGCCTGTGGCTCGCGACAGTGATCGACCTCCCGGCGATGGCGGCCGTCATCGCCCTGTGCCGGCCGGCCCCCGAGGCCGCCGCGCCGGTCCGCGATGCGCGACCCCCGCGCTGGGACATGCCGGCCCGGCTGGCGGCGGCCACCGCCCTGGTCCTGCTGGTCTCGACCCTGGCGCCCCGCCTCGGGTCGGGCCTGAGCGGCGTCCTGGCGCCGATCCCGATCATCTCCTGGCCGCTCATCGTCTTCGCCCGTCTGCAGGACGGGGTCGGCGCCTCGCTCGAGGTGGTGCGCGGCAGTGCCCAGGGCGCGTTCGGCGTGCTCGCCTTCTACATCTGCGTTCACCTGACGCTCGGGCAGGTCGATCCGATCCTGGCCTACGCCCTCTCGATCGCCGTCTCGGCGGCCTGCGTCCTGCCCTGGCTGTTCGCGCGCCGCCGCCCGCGGGCGGCGTGACGGCGCGCGGCACCCAAAGAAAAACCCGCCCCGAGCAATCGGAGCGGGCCGCGATATGGCGCCGGCGCGGCGAGGCCGGCCGTGCGTCGATCACTCGGCGGCGGCGGGCGCCTCGGCCGGGGTGCCCTTGCCCGCGTTGTCCTTGCCCGCGTTGTCCTTGGCCTTGTAGCGGTCGGTGCGCTCGACGATGCGGGCCGACTTCCCGCGGCGGTCGCGCAGGTAGTATAGCTTGGCGCGGCGCACCTTGCCCCGGCGGACCACCTTGATCGAATCGATCATGGGGGAATGCACCGGGAAGACGCGCTCCACGCCCTCGCCGTAGGAGATCTTGCGGACCGTGAAGCTCTCGTTGAGGCCGCCGCCCTGGCGGCCGATGCAGACGCCCTCGTAGGCCTGGACGCGGGTGCGCTCGCCTTCCTTCACGCGAACGTTGACGATGAGCGTGTCGCCCGGCTCGAAATCGGGAATGGTCTTGGCGAGGCGCGCGACTTCCTCGCGCTCCAGCTGCTCGATGATGTTCATGACAAAGCTCCGGCCGTTGCGCCGCGCTGCCCCTCATGGGCGGCGGGCACCAGGATTTCGGCGATCCTGTTGTGAGTTGGCCGGCTCTCTACAGGATCGCCACCGCCTTGTCGATTGCCGATGAGAGCCGCGCCGCGCTTGGCGCCGTCAGGCCGGCACCGCGCCGGCCTCGGGCAGCACGCAGCCGGATAGGAAGGCCGCCAGATCGTCCGTGATGTGATCGATATGCGCCTCGCGCACCGCCTCCTGCTCGAACGCCTCCCGGTAGGGATCGGCGATCTTGGGCACCACCAGGACCGTCGCCATGCCAAGGTCGTGCGGCACGGCGAGGTTGCGGGCGATGTCCTCGAACAGGGCCGCGCGGGTCGGCTCGACGCCGTGCGCGTGCAGGAACCGCTCGTAGGTCGACCGCTCGGGCTTCGGCACGAAATCGGCGGCGGCGATGTCGAATACGTCCTCGAAATGGTCGAGGATCCCGAGCTTGGCCGCCACGTTCTCGGCGTGCCGGCGCGACCCGTTGGTCAGGATCAGCTTGCGCCCCGGCAGCTGCTCGATGGCGTCGCCGAGGCCCTTGTCGAGCTTGATCGCCGAATGGTCGATGTCGTGGGCGAAGTCGAGGAACTCGTGGGGATCGATATCCGCCTCGACCATGAGGGCTTTCAGGGTCGTGCCGTAGGTGTGGTAGAAATGTTTCTGCAGGGCGCGGGCCGAGAGCCCGTCGAGCCCATAGAGCCCCATGACGTAGAGCGTGATCCGCTCGTCGACCTGCGGCCAGACCCGGGCGTCGCTCGGATAGAGGGTGTTGTCGAGGTCGAACACCCAGGTGTCGACATCGGCGAACCCGCGCGCGCCGGAGGTGGTGAACTGGGCCTTGCCGGGGTGGTGCACCGTATCCCTTTGGAATCGTGATCCCCAGGGGGGATGAGTGAACCCACGGGGCCAGGCTTGCAAGGCTGGCTTGCTCGGGGCTGACCCGGAGCAGGACAATGCGCGCGCGGAGCGGAAGTTGCCGCCCCGCGCGAATCGGGTCGCCCGATCGCTTGGCGACCGGCTTCAGCCGCGCCGGATCAGCGTGCCGGCGCCGTAATCGGTGAACAGCTCCAGCAGCACCGCGTGGTTGACCTTGCCGTCCAGGATGACGACCGCCTCGACGCCGCGCTCGATCGCGTACATGCAGGTCTCGATCTTGGGGATCATGCCGCCCGTGATGGTGCCGTCGGCGATCAGGCGGCGGCAATCCTCCACGGTGAGTTCCGGGATCAGCTTCTTGTCCTTGTCGAGCACCCCCGGGACGTCGGTGAGCAGCAGCAGGCGCTTGGCCCGGAGCGCCCCCGCGATAGCCCCCGCGAAGGTGTCGGCATTGACGTTGTAGGTCTGTCCGTCCGCCCCGTAGGCGACCGGGGCGAGCACGGGAATCAGCTCGGCCTTCAGCACCGCGTCGAGCACGCCGCGCTCGACATGCTCCGGTTCGCCGACGAGACCGAGGTCGATGGTCTGCTCCTCTTGGCTCTCGGGATCGACCAGGGTCTTCAGCGCCCGCTTGGCCCGGACCATGTTCCCGTCCTTGCCGCACAGGCCGATGGCCCGTCCGCCCTCGGCCGAGATCCAGCCGACGATCTGCTTGTTGATCAGGCCGGCCAGGACCATCTCGACCACCTCGACGGTGGCCGCGTCGGTGACGCGCAGGCCGCCGCGGAACTCGGACTGGATGCCGAGCCGATCGAGCATCTTGCCGATCTGGGGGCCGCCCCCGTGCACGACGATCGGCTTCAGCCCGGATTGCTCCAGGAGGACGATGTCCTCGGCGAAATCCTCGGCCGCGGACCGGTCGCCCATGGCGTGGCCGCCGTACTTGATCACCACGATCTCCTGGTCGTAGCGCTGCATGTGGGGCAGCGCCTGGGCCAGGACCTCGGCGCGCACGTGCACGTTCGGCAATTCGGTCATCACGGTCCTTCGCCGATCCTTGGGTCAGGGCCTCGGGGCGGGACTTCGACCACACCCGTCGGGCGGTGGCGCTTCTACAGGAAGCCGCCGCCCCTGCGAAGCCGCATCCGGGCAGGGGCCGGGCAAGAAAAGGCGGTGCCCGAGCGGAATCGGCCCGCCGCGACGGCCGCATTGTCAAAGAACAGTCATGCTTCCGGTGTGTTGCGTCCGTGCGACAGGCTGGATCCGATCCAGCGCCGCCCGGGTTGCGCCGCCGTGACGCCCGGACCATGCTGCATTGCAGCGAGCCGGGGGCTGGCTGCCGGGAGGGCCGGATGCGGATTGCGATGATAGGGGCCGGCTATGTCGGCCTTGTCTCCGGAGCGTGCCTGGCCGATTTCGGGCACAGCGTGGTCTGCATCGACCGCGACCCGGACAAGATCGCCGCGCTGAACGCAGGCCGCATGCCGATCTACGAGCCCGGGCTCGACGCGCTGGTCTCCGAGAACGTCCGCCAGGGGCGGATCGCATTCCGCTCGACGCTGCGGGAGGCGGTGGCGGAGGCCGGCGCGGTGTTCATCGCGGTGGGGACGCCGTCCCGCCGGGGCGACGGATTTGCCGATCTGAGCTTCGTGTTCGACGCCGCCCGGGAGATCGCCGGGGCGCTGTCGGGCTTCACCGTGGTAATCACCAAGTCGACCGTGCCGGTCGGCACCGGTGACGAGGTCGAGCGCATCATCCGCGAGACCAATCCCGCCGCCGACTTCTCCGTGGCGTCGAACCCCGAATTCCTGCGCGAAGGCGCGGCCATCGCCGACTTCAAGCGCCCCGACCGCATCGTGGTCGGCACCGAGGAGGCCCGGGCCGAGGCGGTGCTGCGCGAGGTCTGCCGGCCGCTCTACCTCAACGCCGCGCCGATCCTGGTGACGAGCCGCCGCACCGCCGAGCTGACCAAATACGCCGCCAACGCGTTCTTGGCCGCGAAGATCACCTTCATCAACGAGGTGGCCGACCTGTGCGAAGAGGTCGGCGCCGACGTCCAGCAGGTCGCCCGCGGCATCGGGCTGGACAACCGCATCGGGTCGAAGTTCCTCCATGCCGGGCCGGGCTACGGCGGCTCGTGCTTTCCGAAGGACACCTTGGCCCTGGTCAAGACCGCCCAGGATGCCGGCACGCCGCTGCGCCTCGTCGAGACCGTGGTGGCGGTCAACGACCAGCGCAAGCGCGCCATGGCCCGCAAGGTGATCAAGGCCTGCGGCGGCGCCGTGCGCGGCAAGACCGTCGCCCTGCTCGGCCTGACCTTCAAGCCCGACACCGACGACATGCGCGACGCACCGTCGCTGGCGATCGTGGCCGGGCTCCAGGATGCCGGCGCGGCGGTGCGCGCCTACGATCCCGAGGGGATGGCGCAGGCCCGCGCCTTGATGCCGACGGTGGATTATGCCGAGAGCCCCTATGCCTGCGCGGAGGGCGCCGACGCCCTGGTGATCGTCACCGAATGGAACGCCTTCCGGGCGCTCGATCTCGACCGGGTGCGCCGGACCATGGCGTCGGGCGGATCCGCCCCCGTGCTGGTCGACCTGCGCAACATCTACGACCCTGAAACCGCCACGCGCCACGGTTTCGCCTATTGCGGCGTCGGACGCAGCGGGGCCGCCCGTGCGCCGTATCCGTCTTGAGCCGGGGCCGCAGCGGTCCGCGCGATGCCGAACCGGCGCCGGTGCCGCGTGGCCATTTGGAAGATCTCTCCGTGGCGTGCGCGGCGTGCCGGTAGACGGTCCCCCGCCTGCGACGCGAAACTATGGCTTTCTGATGATCGTCTAGGCGTCTCTCAAACCAGTCGACCCGTCCTATCCTGGCGTTCTGAGCCCCGGGATTGGATAAGCTTCTGATGAATACATGTCACAGCCTTCGGCAATTTCGCCGGGCGGGGATGACCTGGCATCGGGGCTGGTTGGACACCGCAATGGTGCCACAGTAAGGGGTGAGAGGGTACTCACTCGTCGAGAGCCGAGCCGACTTCCGATAACGAGCGTGTGCGAACCGAACGTGACACAACGTACAGATATTGCGATCGTCGGACGCGCATGCCGACTGCCCGGGGCCCCGAGCGTCGACGGGCTATGGCACCTCCTCTCCGAGGGGCGTTGCGCCGTCAGCAAGGTACCGGCCGACCGCTTCTCCCTGGAGCGGTTCGCGCATCCCCGGGCCCATGAGCGCGGCAAGAGCTACACCTGGGCGGCGGGCGTCATCGACGACGTGTGGTCGTTCGATCCGGCGGTGTTCGGGATCTCGCCCCGCGAGGCCGAGCAGATGGACCCGCAGCAGCGGATGCTGCTGGAGCTCACCTGGGAAGCCCTCGAGGATGCGGGCCTGCGCCCGTCGAGCGTGGCCGGCAGCCATATCGGCGTGTTCGTCGGCGCCTCGTCCCTCGATTACGGCAATTTGCGCATCCTCGACGCGCCGTCGGGCGACGCCTACGCGGCGACCGGCAACACCCTCTCGATCATCTCGAACCGCATCTCGTACATCTTCGATCTGAAGGGTCCGAGCTTCACGGTCGACACCGCCTGCTCGTCCTCGCTCGTCGCCTTCGACAACGCCGTCCAGGCGATCCGCTCGGGCCGCGTCGACACGGCGGTGGTCGCCGGCGTGAACGTGCTCGCCAGCCCGTTCAACTTCATCTGCTTCTCCAGCGCGCAGATGCTCTCGCGCACCGGCCTGTGCCAGGCGTTCTCGAAGAACGCCGACGGCTATGTGCGCTCGGAGGGCGGCGTGGTGTTCGTGCTGCAATCGGCCGAGGCCGCACGGCGCAACGGCGCCACCGTGCGCGCCGTGGTCGCGGCCTCCGGCATCAACTCCGACGGGCGCACCACCGGAATCTCCCTGCCGTCGGGCTATGCCCAGGGCGCCCTGCTGGAGAAGGTCTACCGCGAGGCCGAGATCAACCTCGACGACCTCGCCTTCATGGAAGCGCACGGCACCGGCACGCCGGTGGGCGACCCGATCGAGGCCTCGGCCATCGGCTCCAAACTCGGTCGCGGCCGGCAGGCACCGCTGCCGATCGGCTCGATCAAGACCAATATCGGCCACACCGAGCCGGTTTCCGGCCTCGCCGGCCTGATGAAGGCGACGCTCGCCCTGGAGCACGACCTCGTGCCGCCGTCGCTGCACGCGGCCGAGCTCAATCCCGAGATCCCGTTCGACGAACTCAACCTGAGCGTCGTGCGCAAGGCCCTGCCGATCAGCCGCGGCCCGCGCGAGCGCTTCGCCGGCGTGAACTCGTTCGGCTTCGGCGGTACCAACGCCCACGTCGTGATCACCGACGCCCCCGCCTGGGCGAAGCCCGACGCCGCGGCGCCCCGGGCCTCCGCCCAGGTGCTGCTGCTCTCGGCCCAGAGCCGCGCCGCGCTGAACGAGCTGGCCCTGGACTACGCCGAGCGGCTCGAGGCCGAGCCCGCCCGGGCCCCGGCCATCGCCGCCGCCGTGGCGCATCGCCGGGAGCGGATGCCCGCCCGCCTCGCCGTCGCCCTGGACGGCAAGACCGACATCGCCGCGGCCCTGCGCGCCGTCGGCGAGGGCGAGGATTCGCCGGACGCCTTCACCGGCACCGCGGTCGACCGCGTCGCCGAGGTGGCCTTCGTCTATTCCGGCAACGGCAGCCAGTGGGCCGGCATGGGCCGCGAGGCCTACGCGGAGAACCCCGCGTTCCGCGCCGCCTTCGACCGGGTCGACACGCTGTTCCAATCCTATGCGGACTGGTCGCTGAAGGACGCCCTCTACGCCGAAGACCTGGACGAGCGCCTCGCGCTCACCAGCGTCTCGCAGCCGCTGATCTTCGCCATCGAGAGCGCCTCGACGGCCGCGCTCCGGGCGAAGGGCCTGATCCCGTCCTACGTCCTCGGCCACAGCGTCGGCGAGATCGCCGCCGCCGAGGCCGCCGGGATCCTGAGCCTGGAGGACGCGGTCCGGGTCATCTACTACCGCAGCCACCATCAGGAGACGACGCACGGCCAGGGCACCATGGCGGTGCTGCTGATGCCGGCCGAGGAGGTCGAGAGCTTCCTCAAGGATTATCCGAGCCTCGACATCGCCGCCTATAACAGCCCGAAGGCCGTGACGGTGGCCGGGCCGGTGGCCGATATCGACGCCGCCCTCAAGGCCCTGTCGCGCAAGCGCCGGCGCGGCCGCAAGCTCGACCTCGCCTACGCCTTCCACGGACGGCTGATGGATCCGACCGAGAAGCCGCTGCTGCGCGATCTCGCCGGCCTGAAGGCGCGGACGGGCACCACCGCCATGGTCTCCACCGTCACCGGCTCTGTGCTGGACGGGTCCAATTTCGGCGCCGGCTACTGGTGGCGCAACATCCGCGAGCCGGTGCGCTTCAGCGAGGCCGTGCAGGACGCCACCCGCCGGGGCGCCCGCATCTTCGTGGAGGTCGGACCCCGCGCGACCCTGATGTCCCACGTCGGCGACGCGGTCGAGCCGCTGGGCATCGAGACCGCCACGGTCGGCGTGATGCACCGCAAGGCCTCCGGCGGCGACCCGATCGCCAAGGCGGTCAGCGCCGCCCTGGTCCAGGGCGCGCAGGTCGATGAGGCCCTGCTGTTCGGCGATGCGCCGAAGGGCGACGTGCGCCTGCCCACCTATCCGTGGCAGCGCCGCCCGTTCCGCCTGGCCGACACCACCGAGGGCGTCGGCGCCATGAGCCCCCGGCCCTATCATCCGCTGATCGGCTCGCGCACCACCTTCGACGGCCTGGAGTGGAACGGCTTCGTCGATCCGGCCACGGTCCCCGAACTGGAGGACCACAAGGTCGACGGCCAGGTGATCATGCCCGGCGCCGGCTTTGTCGAGATGGCGCTGGCCTGCGTCCGCGAGGCCCTGCGCGACGACGAGGTCGTGCTGGCGGATTTCGAGATCGTGGCGCCGATGGTGTTCGCCGAGGACGCCCTGCGCGAGGTCGCGGTGCGCCTGTCGGGCTCGGGCAACGGCATCCAGGTCCTCAGCCGGCCGCGCCTGACGCAGACGCCCTGGCAGATTCACGCCCAGGCCAAGATCGTCGAGGGCACGTTCTCGGCCCCGAAGGTGCCGGAGCTGAACGGGTTCAGCTTCGAGACCGCGGGTGACCACGTGCTCGCCGGCGAGGCGCTGTACGCCAAGGCCCTCGCCTCGGGCCTGGCCTTCGGCCCGAGCTTCCAGCAGGTCGCCATGAGCGCCCGGCTGGACGACGCCACCATCGTGTCCGACCTGCTGCCGGCCGAGCCCGACAGCCGCTACGCCCTGGTGCCGAACCGGCTCGACGCCTGCTTCCACGGGCTGATCCTGCTCTTCGCCGACCTGCTCGGCGAGAATGGCGGCAAGGCCTATATCCCGGTGCGCTTCGGCGAGGTCCGGCTGCTGCGCCCCGGCGCGGTGATCGCCCGCTCGATCATCCGGACCCGCCGGTGCAACGAGCGCTCGATCCTGGCCGACTTCACCCTCCTCGACGCCGAGGGGGCCGTGGTCGCCACGATCCGCGAGGGCCGGTTCCAGGCCCTGCGCGCCAAGAGCGGCGGCGACCTCTCGGCCTTCGCGATCTCCCAGGTGCCGGAACTCGCCACCGAGCCGACCGCGATCCCGATGGAGCGCCGACCGAGCGTGGCCGCGCGCCTGCGGCCGCTCGCCGCCGAGGCGAAGGGACCGGCCGACGCCGCCCTGTCGCCGGGGCACCTCCTGCTGGAGGGCTGGGCGACCTCCCTGGCCTACCGCCTCGCCTCCGGGCTGGCGCAAGGCGAGACCGTGTCGGTCGCCGATCGCCGCGTCCCCGAGGCCCTGCGCCCCTGGCTGCTGAACGCCCTCTACGCCCTGGAGAGCAGCGGCCTGGCCGAGCGCGCCGGCGAGAACTGGGCGCTGGGCGACGGCTCCGCGCTGCCGGCCCCCGACGAGATCATGCGCTGGATCGCCGGCGACCATCCGGATCTCTCGGCCGAGTTGGTGCTGATCGCCGATGTCGGCGCCCTGGTCGATCGCCTGCTCGCCGGCACGCTGACCGACGCGCCCGCCCTGCCGCAGGGCGCCATCGACGCCTTCGTGCTGCGCTCGGCCACCGCGCGCCACGGCGCCGACGTGGTCGCGAAGCTCATCGAGCGGAGCCGCGTGCAGCTCCCGAAGGAGCGGGCGCTGCGGGTTCTGCAGGTCGGCTTCGGCCCACTCTCGGCTCAGGCGGCGACCTTCGCGGCCGCCGCCGAGGCCCGGCTCACCGTGTTCGAGACCGACCGCAGGCTGGCCGAGCGCGCCCGCCTGTCGCTCGGCCGCGCCGCCGCCGTGGTCGAGACCGCCGAGGAGCTCGCCCCCGGCAGCTTCGACGTGATCCTGGCGGCCGGCAGCCTCCACCGGGGCGACCGCGCCCTGCCGGGCCAGCTCGCCGGGGCGCTCGCCACCGGCGGCCTGCTCGTGGCCGTCGAGCCGGGCGCGTCCCTGTTCCGCGACCTCGTGTTCGGCCTCACCGCCGGCTGGTTCGAGGAGGCCGTGGGCGGCCTGCCGGTCGGCCGGCTCGAGGATATCGAGGGCTGGCAGCGCACGCTCAGCGCCCACGGCCTCGTCAAGGTCGAGGTCGAGCGGGCGGCCTCCGCCAACGGCGACGACCTGCTGCTGACGGCCGAGGCACCGGTGCGTCCGGGCCCGGCCGCGGCGCAGAGCTTCGCCTTCATCATCGGCTCGGACGACGAGTTCGCGGCCGAGACCGCCTCGTCCCTGGCGACCCTGCTGGTCGCGGGCGGCGTCCACGTCTCGATCATCCTCGATTCCGAGACCTCCCTGATGGAGCTGGAGAAGGAGACCCCCGATACGGTGGTGTTCCTGGCCGGCGCCTTCACCCGCGGCGGCGAGGCGGCCGAGCGGCTGCGCGACCGCTGCCTCAGCCTGAAGCGCTGCATCGAGCATCTCGGCGCCCGCCAGACCCGCCTGTGGGTGGTGGCGCCGGGCGCGACCCGCGACCGCGGCGGCCAAGCCACCAACGTCGAGGCCGGCGTTTGGGCCTTCTCCCGCACGCTGGCCAACGAGGCCCCGAACCTGGATGTGCGCCGCATCGACCTCTCCCCCGAGATGTCGTCGAAGCGCGCGTCCGAGCGCCTGCGCGACCTGATCCTCTCCGGCACCCCGGAGACCGAGATCGTGCTCGACGACGAGCGGACGCAGGTGGTGCGTTTCCATGCCGGTCGGCCGCAGCACCGGGATCCCGCCGATGCCGTCCCGGCGGAGGCGGCGCGCCTGGAGCGGAGCAACACCGGCGGCCTCAGCGAGATGGTCTGGGGTCCGGCCGAGCGCCGCACCCCCGGCAAGGGCGAGTTGGAGATCGCGGTCGAGGCCACCGGCCTCAACTTCCGCGACGTGCTCTGGGCGCTCTCGATGCTCCCCGAGGAGATCCTGGAGGACGGCTTCGCCGGCCCGCGGCTGGGCCTCGAATGCGCCGGCCGGGTCACGGCCGTCGGTCCGGGGGTGAAGGGCTTCAAGGTCGGCGATCCGGTCGTCGCCTTCGCCCAGTCGGGCTTCGCCACCCACATCGTCGTGCCCGACCTCGTGGTCGCGCCGATGCCGCAGGGCCTCGACCCGATGGCGGCCGCCACCGTGCCGGTGGCGTTCCTCACCGCCTATTACAGCCTCGTCTCCTGCGCCCGGATGCGGCGCGGCGAGTGGGTGCTGGTCCATGGCGGTGCCGGCGGCGTCGGCCTCGCCGCGCTCCAGATCGCCAAGCTGAAGGGCGCGCGGGTCATCGCCACCGCGGGGTCCCGCGAGAAGCGGGCGCTCGTGAAGGCTTTGGGCGCCGAGCACGTGCTCGATTCCCGCTCGCTGGCCTTCGTGGACGAGGTCCGGGCGATCACCGGCGACGGGGTCGACATCGTCCTGAACAGCCTGTTCGGTGAGGCGATGGAGCGCTCGCTGAACGCACTCCGGCCCTTCGGCCGCTTCGTCGAGCTGGGCAAGCGCGACTACGTCGCCAACACCCATATCGGCCTGCGCCCGTTCCGGCGGAACCTCAGCTACTTCGGCGTCGACCTCGACCAGGTGATCCAGCACCAGGGCGATGACGGCGCGCGGATGTTCCGCGAGGTGATGGCCCTGTTCAACGACGGCGGCCTGAAGCCCCTGCCCTACCAGCCGTTCACGGCGGCCGAGACCTCGGACGCGTTCCGGCTGATGCAGCAATCGGGTCACATCGGGAAGATCGTGATCAGCCCGCCCAGGGCCGGCACGATCATGAAGGACACCAGACGGCCGTTCACGGTCTCGACCGAGGGCGTCCACCTGCTCACCGGCGGCCTCGGCGGCTTCGGCCTCGAGGCAGCGCGCTGGCTGATCGACCGGGGCGCCCGGCACCTCGTGCTGGCCGGCCGCAAGGGCGCGGCCACCGACGAGGCCAAGGCGATCGTCGCCGACCTCGCCGGCCGGGGCGTGAGCGTCACGGCCAAGGCGGTCGACATCACCAGCCGTTCGTCGGTGGATCGCCTGATCGCCGAGATCGAGCAGGGCGGGAGGAAGCTCGCGGGCGTGCTCCACGCAGCGGCGGTGCTCCAGGACGGCCTGATCGCCAACATCGACGCGGCTGCGCTCGACGCGGTGATCGGCCCGAAGGTGATCGGCGCCCAGCACCTGGACGCCGCCACCCGGGACCGCAGCCTCGACTACTTCGTGATGTTCTCCTCGGCGACGACCTTCATCGGCAACCCGGGCCAGGGCTCCTACGTGGCCGCCAACGGCTTCATGGAGGGTCTGGCCCGGCAGCGCCGCCGCCGCGGCCTGCCCGCCCTGGCGGTGGCCTGGGGTGCGATCGGCGATGTCGGGATGCTCGCCCGCAACAAGGCCGTCATGGAAGGCCTCGCCGGCCGCGTCGGCGTCACGCCGATGGAGGCCCGCCGCTGCCTTGACCTGATGGCCGAGGCGCTGGGCAGCCAGGGCACGTCCCCGGACGAGGCGGTGATCGCCATCGCGGCGATGCATTGGGGCAAGGCGCGCGAGCGGCTCGCCACCATGCGCTCGCCGAGCTACGCCGAACTCGGGTCGGACCAGCAGGCCGAGGCCGGCGGCGTCCAGGCGATCAACATCGGGGCGCTCCTCAAGGGCGGCGACCTCGACTCGGTCCGCAAGACCGTGTCGGACGCGATCGTCGAGGACATCGCCCGGATCCTGCGCCTGCCCAAGGACGATATCAGCCGCGTGCGCCAGCTCTCGGAGATCGGCCTCGATTCGCTGATGGGCGTCGAGCTCGGCGCCAGCCTGCAGGAGCGCTTCGCCCTCGACGCGCCGCCCGCTGGGCTCTCGTCCGGCATGACCGTCAACGAGCTGTCGGAGTCCTTAATTCAGGCGGTTTCCGCGCCCATGGACGAGGCAGCCGGCGTCGCGATGAGTCTCGTCTCGAAGCATGTCGGCGGTGAGATCGATGCGCAGATGATGGCGCCGCTCCGGGAACTCATCGAGCAGACGTCCAGCGAGATCAAAGAGACCAACTCATGACCGATACGGCACGGCCGGACGGCGGACGCGCGGCGCTCGCCGGCTTCGTGACCAACCGGCTCGGGCGCGCGACGCCGCGCCCGGCCCCCGCCAAGGCGGCCTCCCCCGCCGGAAAATCGGCGGCGCAGAACTTCGAGAACCTGCCCGGCTACCGGGAGCTGAAGCTGCAGCGCCAGGCGGCCGAGCTGATCGGCCTGGGCAACCCGTTCTTCCGCGTCCACGACGCGAAGGCGGGGGCGACCACCCGGATCGACCAGAAGACCTTCACCAACTTCTCGTCCTACGACTATCTCGGCCTCAACGGTCACCCGCGGGTGAGCAATGCGGCCCGGGAGGCGATCGACGCCTATGGCACCTCCGCGTCGGCGAGCCGGGTCGTGGCGGGCGAGCGGCCGGGGCATATCAGCCTCGAACAGGCGCTGGCCAAGCACTACCACTCCGAGGGCTGCGTCGTGATGGTGAGCGGCCACGCCACCAACGTGACCACCATCGGCGCCCTGCTGGAGGCCGGCGACGTGATCTTCCACGACGCCCTGTCCCACAACAGCATCGTGACCGGCGCGCAGCTCTCGGGCGCGCAGCGGCGCTCCTTCGCGCATAACGATCTCGACGCCCTGGAGAGCCTGCTCCAGGCCACCCGCCACGAGCACCGCCGGGCGCTGATCGTGGTCGAGGGCCTCTACAGCATGGACGGCGACGCGCCGGACCTGGCCGGGCTCGTCGCCCTCAAGAAGCGCTACGACGCGTGGCTGATGGTCGACGAGGCCCACGGCCTCGGCGTCACCGGCCGCACCGGCGCCGGCCTGTTCGAGCATTGCGGTGTCGACCCAAAGGAGGTCGACATCTGGATGGGCACGCTGTCGAAGACGCTGTCCACCTGCGGCGGCTACATCTGCGGACCGATCGCGCTGATCGAGTACCTGAAGCACTCGGCCGGCGGCTTCGTCTACAGCGTCGGCATGTCCCCGCCCCTCGCCGCCGCCGCCGAGGCGGCGCTGGCCGTGATGCACGCCGAGCCGGAGCGGGTCGAGCGCCTGCGCCAGAACGGGACCCTGTTCCTGGCCACCGCCAAGAAGCTCGGCCTCGACACCGGCTTCAGCCTGGGGCTGGCCGTGGTGCCGATCATCGTGGGCGATTCGCTGAAGGCCGTCACCCTGTCGGACCGGCTGTTCCGCCGGGGCATCAACGTGCAGCCGATCATCCACCCGGCGGTGCCGGAGCGGGCCTCGCGCCTGCGCTTCTTCCTGACCTCCGAGCACAGCGCGGACCAGATCCGCGATACCGTGAACGCGGTGGCCGAGGAGCTGGCGGCGATCGACAAGGGCGGCTCGCTGATCGAGCAGCTGCTGGCCAAGCGGGCTTAACGACGGCGACGCCGGGCGTCCCGCGGGGCGATCGGCTCCATCTCAGACAGCTAATCCCGGCATCGACATGCAACAGGGCGCGGATGACTTCCGCGCCCTGTTTTGCGTTCCGGCTTCTGTTGCGAAGCGGGAGTGCGGGCCAGCAGGCCTACTTCGCGTAGTAGTAGGCGGTTGCGACGGAGGAGACGGGTCCGGTGACGCCGCTGAAGGCGGAGAGGACCTTGGACAGTTCGGTGAAGGGGGCGTTGGACACGTAGACGAGGTCGCGGTTGCGCATGCGGAACGCCTGGGAGACGAACAGGCTGTTGGGGTCGCGCATGTCGATGCGGTAGACCACGGGCACGAGCGGCGTGGCGAGCAGCTTGGAGCCGGGGTTGAGCCGGCGCACGACGCTGGCGGGCTCGAACCGGAAGATGAAGGTGCCCGCCGGGTCGGCGGCGAAATCCGACAGGCCGCGCGCCTTGGCCAGGGCCTGGGCCAGGGTGATGCCGTCGGCCTGGAACGGCAGCTCGGTGGCCTGGCCGAGCGCGCCCACCGCCAGGAAGGTCTGGGGATCGCGCACCAGGGTGAGCACGTCGTTGGGCCGCAGGTAGATGTTCTCCTTGGGGTTGGACACCACGGTGGTCAGGGGGACGGTGGCGGTGACCGGCCCGCGCGACAGGCGCACGAAGGTCTCCGAGACCGGCGAGCGGTTGCCGCCGGCGGCCGCGATGACGTCGAGGATGCGGTCGCCGTGGCCGGAGAGCGGCAGGCGGGCGCCGGCGGCGCCCTCGCCGGTGACGGTGACCGCCTGGGAGATCGGGCGGGTGACCGAGACCAGCACCTGCGGCTGGATGGCCTTGCCGGCGAGTTCGTTCTCGATCAGGGACTGGACGTCCTGGGGGCGGCGGCCGGCGACCTTGATCCGGCCGGCATAGGGCACCGAGATGGCGCCGTCGCGCCCGACCGGCTGCTCGGGGATGAGGGCGGATTTGGAGCCGGCGGAGAAGCGGTCGGCGACCAGCGGCCCGGAGAACAGGCCGCCGGAGCCGGCCTCCCAGACCGAGACCGAGACCATGTCGCCGATGCCGATGACCGGCTCGGCCGACGACCGGTGGTCGCCGAAGGAGGCGAGCAGGCTGTCCAGCGGCCGTCCGCGCAGGGCCTCGACCACCGCGGGGGTGACGTCGATGATCTCGTAGCGCGCCAGCATCCCGCCATCCGGGGTGGCCACCTCCGCGCCCGCCTGGATCGCGCTCGCCGTCGGACCCGCCGCGGGCAGGTACGTGCAGCC
>NZ_JAKSYC010000347.1 GCF_022829585.1 Methylobacterium sp. J-026 | reverse complement strand
GACGCTCAAGCGCCACCTGACCAGCCACGGGCTCGACCCGCGCGGCTACCGCGACCGCTACGGCCTGCCGGCCGATTACCCCATGGTCGCCCCGAGCTACGCCGAGCAGCGCTCCGCCCTGGCCAAGGCGATCGGCCTCGGCGTCCCCGGCGGGCGTGTGGATCGGCCCAGGACCGGCACAAGGGGCTGAATGCGGGTCCGGCACGGCGCGGGCGACGATGTCGGTCGGCGGGGCGATGCCGGAACTGCGCGCCCCGCGCCCCATGGGCCGGCCGAGCGCCGGGATATCGGTCCGGCTCGGCCATTAAGGGTCCGGATCCGGCTCGGGCGGGCGGTCACGTCGGCCCGGCCTGCCTGGATTGGCGCTCCGCGCCGAGACAGTGCATAAGGCGCCATCCCTCCGCGCAATCCCGTGCACTGGGCCACGATGCGGAGGCCGAGATGGCACGCGAACTCACGACCGGCAGAGCGCAAGCGGTCACACCCGAGGACTTCAACGAGCGCGTGAAGCGCCTGCTCGCTGACAAGCCGGATCCGCGCAAGGCGGAGCCGAGGGCCAAGGGCTTCAAGAACAGCAAGCCGCCCAAGAGCGACTGAGCCCCTGGGGGGCGTCGACCTCCCCCGCGTCGAGATCGACGACCGTGGATCGCCAGGACCCGCTTCCACGGCAGCGCAGCGGAACTGTATCGGGTCCTTACGGGTCCGGAGCCGGATTTCACCGCTGCTGCGCCCTGGTGCGGAGCGGTGCCGCAGAGGCTCGTCCCTCGCCTTCCAGACGGCTGTGGCGTGCGTCCAGGGCTGACGGGCCGGCGACGGCGCTTCCGCGCGAGGCAATCCGCCGACGACCGGTGATGCGATGCGCTTCGCAGGACCGAGCGGCGCGATCCAGGACGTACAGGCTCGCATGGCCGAGCGGGTCGAGGCCCCGCAAGGGCTTCCCGGATCGCCCGACGGAGCGAGCCAGAGGCTCGTGGAGCAGGCCCGGCATGAGGCCTGCGGGGCGGTCCAAGCCCTGCAACCGGTCGTCTTCGAGACGGACGCGCCCCCGCTGCCGTCGATCGCATCGGGCTCGGCGTCCAGGGGAAACGGATCTGAACCCCCCTCCTCCGGCCGAGGCGCCGGGGGCGGCGTATCGCGCGTGATCAGGTCTCGCCGCCGTTCTCCGTGTCGGCGTCGCTGACCGGCGGCATCGCCTGCTGGGCAAGCTGATCGCCGATCAGCTTCAGGAGAATGCGAGCGGCCAATTGCATCTCGCGCGTTCCAGATTCCTGCACGGTCTCATAGGCGGCGATGCAGGCCCGCACCATCGCCTCATGCCTTTCGGTCGCTGTCATCTGGTCCGTCGGTCTTGGTTTTTTCAGCGCACCTATCATGGGTTGTATATTGGGGACAGCCGTCAATCGCAGAAGTCATCTGCCCCGCCTGCGTTTATGCATGCAAGGGTTGTGCTATCTCTATTGTGCGCAATCGAAAGCGAGCGTTACCATCGGGTCCTCCAGGATGAGGTGCGCCTTGCATACGAAGAGTCCTTCGCAGCTGCACGAGATTGCCCAGGCTTTGAATCTCCCTGTCGAGGCGTTCTTCGCCACCGCGCGGAGTGCCTTTGACCCGGCCGGGGGCGCCGAGCTGATACGGTGCTGGCAACAGATTTCCGACGCCGATGATCGGGAGCAGTTGCTGCGACTGGCACGGGAGCTCGCCGGCCGGTCGGAGAATTTCCGGCGCATAGCCGAGTAGTGCCTGCCGCCTCGGACCGAAGGCCCGCCCTCGGCCGCCATCGCGTGCGGCGGTGAGCGCGACCAATGGGCTGCGTCGGCAGCCTCCGTCATCGAGCCGCGTTGAGTGGGTCACGGAGGACGACATGCTCAAGATCTTCACGGCGGGCGCCATGGTCCTGCTTCTCAGCCTGCCGGTGGCCGCACAGGGTAGCCGTGCGGGGAACGTGACGGCGACCGGGCAGACCAGACCGCCGAGCCGAGACGCGAGCCCCACCGCGCGCGACAACCCGAACCGTCGCACCAAGAACGATGAGCAGCAGGACAAGCTCAGCCGCGGCATCTGCATCGGGTGCAATGCGAAGTAGATCGCCGACTATGCCGGACCGTGATGAGCCCGACCCCGGAGTCGGGATCGGCGGGACTCTGCGGGGCAGAAAAAAGCCCGCCACGGCGTACCGGGCGGGCTGAACAGGCTCCGGTCTCGCTGTGGACCCGGTTACTTCCCGCTGGGCGCCGCCCCGCTGCCGGTCGCGCCGTTGCCCGTGCTGCTGTCACCCGCCGGTGCGCCTGACGTCGTCGTGTTGCTGGTGCCCGACTGGGCGACCGCCATCCCGGCGCTGGCGGCGACCAGCGTGAGGGCGAGAAGGGCGGACTGAATGCTTCGGCTGGTCATGGCACTCTCACATCACGGAAGACCGGTATACACCGGTATACCTCGGCCAACGTGGGCTCCGGGTCGTCGTTCCTGGCGTTGCCCTGGGTGATTGCGTCACCCCCCTGCGCCCGTTCCGTCGGTCGCCGGGACGTCCACGCGATCTGGCCGCTGAGCGGGACCTCGAGAGGTCCGAAGCGTCCCGTCATCGCCATCGCAGCGTGTGGGCTTCGGCGGCATCCACGACGTCGATCGGGGTCGCTCAGGGAGCGGGTTCCTCTGGGGGGCGGTCGCTGGTATCGGCATCACCGCGGTCACGAGTCGCTTTGCCGCGCAAGTCCGCGTGCGGGACCGGGCCGGGATAGCTGACCATGCCGAACACGTTTGGCCTGAACCGCACGCTGGGCAGCGCCATCGGCGTCATCGCGCTGGTGACGGTTCTGAGCAGTGGCGCGGTCCTGCTCACGGACAACCAGCTGCAGGAGGCGACCGATGCGCGCGACCGGTCCAGCCAGCTGATCCGGGCCCTCGACGGCTTCCGCGCGGCCATGCTCGACCAGGAGACCGGGCTGCGCGGCTACCTGCTCACCGGACGCGACGGCAGCCTCGAGCCGTATCGCGCCGGTCGCCCGGCTCTGGACGAGGCGATCAGCCGTCTCAGAGCCATGATCGGCGCGGATGCGGAGCGCACGCGCCTCCTGGCCGACGCCGCGGCGGCCGCGCGCAGTTGGCAGACCGATATCGGCGAGGCCGCCGTCCGGAGGGCGGCCGATCCGGCGACCCGCGCGGACGCGGTCCGGATCGAGGCGGACGGCAAAGGCAAGCAGTTGTTCGATACCTTCCGCGAGAAGCTCGCGGCCATCGAGAGCCTCGAGGAGACGGGCCGCACGGTCCAGGCCGGACGGGTCGCCCAGGCCCAGCGCGACGTGCGTGTCGCGCTGTGGGGCGGGACCCTGCTCACGCTCCTGATCTGCGCCGGCATCGGGATCGCCATCAATCGCCTGATCGTCGGACCCCTTCTGCGGGTGATGGCCTTCGTCGCGCGCGTCGGCGGGGGCGACCTGTCGGGGCGGATCGAGGCGGGTGTCGGCGGAGAGGTCGGTCGTCTAGCGGGGACGCTGAACGCGATGGTTTCGGGGCTTTCGGAGCTTGCGCGGACCAACCGGGCGGCGACGGCCGACCTGAACGCGGCGGCGGCGGAGATCCGGGCGTCGGCGCAGGAGCAGGCGGCCTCG
>NZ_JAKSYC010000346.1 GCF_022829585.1 Methylobacterium sp. J-026 | reverse complement strand
TGGAGGCGGTCACGCACGAGGGCGCCCGCGCGGCGCTGATCGGCGAGATCGAGGCCTGGCTGAAAGCGCGGGGCTGACTACACTCGACCCTCCCCCCTTTGCGGGGGAGGGTGCCGAACGGAGTGAGGCGGGAGAGGTGAGGTTAGAGAGAGAGACCGGGAACTGTAAGTGTCTGATCCTGCGGGCTGTTCCCGCTGTTCCCGCTGTTCCTGGGCCCAAACAGGATAGCTACGCGCGCGCTCGCTCGCCTGCGCTACCTGACGCAGGGCGAGGGCCGCGGCCTGATGAACTTTCTCTCGCCGGAGCAGCGCAGCGGGCTCGGGCAGCTCGCGGTCGCGACCCGACAGGCGGAAGCGGCAGGGCGGCCTATGCCGACTGGGGCAAGGGATTTGGAGCGGACCGGGTTTGATCGGAACGCAGTGGGACGTAGTATTTGCGGCGGCTCGGGGGCGGTCGGAGCCACGCCTGGGGCCGTGCTAGAAGCGCGGGCGGCCCGGGCGTTCCTCGGGGCCGACAGTCCTGGATGGGCCGGGCTTTGGCAGGCTGCCGTTCACCGGCTCATGGATCCCGCCACGCCCGCAGCGAAGATGATCGGGCAGCTTCGCGATTTCACGGACGGCGCTGGCCGGGGCGTAGCCTCCACGCTGTTCAAGCCCGAGGAGTTGGCCACTTCCGGCGGCTTGCGAGTGCATTGCAGGCCACGATACGGCCTGACGGGGCGATCAAGGCCGGGGAGGCGGGAGAGACGGGCCGCAAAGCAGTCG
>NZ_JAKSYC010000345.1 GCF_022829585.1 Methylobacterium sp. J-026 | reverse complement strand
CGACGCACGCCTTGATGCAGGGTGTGGCTGCCGGCGAGATCACGCCGAGCGAGGCCGCCGAGCTGTCGAAGCTGGTCGACGCACACGTGAACGCCATCAAGACGGCGGACCTCGCCGAACGCCTCGCTCGGATCGAGGAGGGCGGGCTGTTATGATCGTCAACCTGGAGCGCCGCATCCGGAAGATCGAGGCACAGCGCTTCGCGGCCGATCCCGCCCTCAAGGCCATGTCCGACGATGAGTTGGCGCAGGCCCTGCGCGAGGCGTCCGAAGACCTGGCCGACCACGCCCTCGCCGCTTGGTTTCAGACCGGGTGTGAGGGGCCGCTGCCGCCTGGCGCCTTCGACAGCTTGCAGAGGAGCCTCTGACGATGACCACCAGCAGTTTCGAGAACCGCCTTCGCCGGATCGAGGTCCGCCGCATCTTCGGGGGCGAGATCGCCAGCGCCACCGACCGGCAGCTTATGGCGTTCATCCGCAGCGGCTATGCCGGCTTGAGAGCCGAGCACGGCAGCCTCGCCGAAGCGGCTTGGCACCTGCGCGAGACCGGGATGCTGGAGACGCCGCCCTCGCCACCCTGATCGAGGAAGACATCGGAGGCCCGGATGCGCGGTTCCATTGAGGCGCGGCTGGCCAAGGCCGAGCAGCGGTTCCGCCACCGCATCCAGGGTGTTCACCGCTACACCGAC
>NZ_JAKSYC010000344.1 GCF_022829585.1 Methylobacterium sp. J-026 | reverse complement strand
GGCATGGGGCTTCTCCCAAGTTCCACGGCGGCCGCAACGGCCGCAACAGGGACGGCCACCGCTGTCCCACCGCACCGGCTCCTGGCCCCGGATCGACCGCGCCACCCAAGACAGCCGGCCCACGGTCCCCGCCCGCCTTCTCCGCGCCCGCGCCCTCATCCAGTTCGGCGCCCGCACCCGTCCCCTCGCCACCGCCTGCCAGTACGACCGCGCCGCCATCATGGCCGCCGCCTGCAAGGCCGCCCCCGGCATCATGGAGCGCTGCGGCGTCTCCCGCCGCGAGGCGATGTCGTCCGCTCTCAAGGCCGCTTGGCAGGTCGCCAATGCCGCCCGCCGCGCCGCCGCTCACTGAGGTTCGCACCCATGGCCGCTTTTGGGATCACCTATTCCGCTCGCGACGGCTCCAACACCACCGGATCCGTCTGGGTTGAGCGCACCGGCAAGCTCTACACATTCCTCGCCTTCCCGAACGGCAACGTGATGCTGGCGCGCGGCGCGAGCCCCGTGCCCGCCAACCATCTCCGCGACGTTCGGTTTTTCGTGTCCAAGCAGTTTGCCGCCACGCCAGCCGCACCCGCCATGGTCCCGCAGCAGTGCCAGCAGCAGCAGACGGACGCCGGCCGCCGCGGGTTCATCCGAACCGCGCTGACCGCCGGTCTCCTCGCCGCCACGGCAGCCCCCGTTATCGCCAAGGATACCCGCACTGTGGGTACCCTCCGTGGCGACGACACCGCCCGCCTGCCCGATCACGCCGCGCTCTGGTCTCGCATGCCCCTGCCGTTCTCGCTGACCGAGGCGTGGCGCCTGCTCTCGCCCGCCACTCAGACTGAGATCGGGACCGCCGTGCTCGGCATGGCCTTGGCGCAGTACGTCTATGGCGACGGCCGCGCCGACGCGGACCAGTTCACCGACGAGGACCTGCGCGCGGATGCGTCCGACGTGGCCGGCGACCTCCTGAACCGGATCGATGACCGTTTGTGGGTGCTCCTGCCCGACCTCTACGGGCCGGACGGCGATCATCCCGCCTGGGCCTACGCCGCCGGCATGGTCTACCCGCTCGGGGCTGTACTGCCGGAGCCGCCGATTGCCCCGGCGCCCGCCGCTCGTCCCGACCCGATCTTTGCGGCGATCGAGGCAGCCGACGCCGCCCGGCGGGCGCACCAGGCCATGCACGAGAACCTGGACGAGGACGATGCTGCGCAGATGGCGCGCCTCGATGTCCTGGTGGACGCCGACCGTGCCGCGTTCGAGGCGCTGGCCCGGATCGTCCCGACCACGCGCAAGGGCGATGTCGCCTTGGCCGATTTCTACCTGCGCGTTCTGGACGACCCGGACGGGCAGGCCACCGCTCACCTTGAGCACCTGCGCGACGTGCTGGCGGACTACGCCGACGCCTAGCGCCCCCGCCTGACGCCTGCGCCGGCCTGACCGGCGCCCGCCCCCTTCACCACCACCGACCCGCCGCCACGAGCCCCACCAGGAGCGCGAACGATGTCCTATGCCCGCATCCCGAATTTCAGCCAGCCCGTCCCGGTCCGCAGCACCAGCGCCCGCACGGGCCGCCGCCAGCCCCGTGCCGGCCGATCCCGGGCCGTCCCCCGCGCCGGCCGCGGAGGCGCAGCCCCGCAAGGACGGGCCGGTCGCGTGGGTGCGCACGCTGCAGCTGCTTCAGGATCGGGTCGCCACGGGATCCCTGGCGGCCCACGAGGGC
>NZ_JAKSYC010000208.1 GCF_022829585.1 Methylobacterium sp. J-026 | reverse complement strand
GAACCTCAGGGTGGCCTGCGTTGGCCTTTGCGCTCCCGGCCTCTTGGACCTCGGCGGCCTTCTGTTCCTGGGCGCTCATCGTGCTGTGGCGCTGGCCATCGCCGTGCTGTCCCTTGGCTGGGTTCGACATCGTGCTCTCCTCCATCGTGGTCAGGCGGCAACTGCGTGCGCCGCTGACGGTTCGGAGGAAAAGCCAGCGTGCGACGAAAGGCCGAGCGCTCACCGTCGAGGGAGCGGCAGCGATAACGGCGCATGATCCATGCCCGCCCGGCTCAGCGCCGCGACGGCCATTTATTGTCAGCGTCAGCGCTGCACTGCCTCGATGTCATCCTCGTAGATCGAGTCCGGCTGGCAGGCGTGCCACTCTTTCTTTTCGTCGGCCTGCCCCTTGCGGCCATAGCAGTAGCCGGCCTGGGCTAGACGACCGCTCAATCGGTCATGAAGCCCGCACTGCTCGTGGGTGACAGCCGGATCCCCGGCGGCCTCACAGGCCTGCGAGGCTTTCAACTCAGCGGTCAGCAGTTCTGGAACCGTCGGCAGTTGCTGCTGAGCGCTCGCTCCACCAGCAGCGACGATGAGAACGAGGGCGGCGAGGGCTGTGCGCATGGCGGGAGGATAGTTAAGCAACGGCTACGGGCAACCTATCGACGATGCGGTGCTGAGGGCAAAAAGGACCAGACGGATTGCGGCCGCTGCCCTCTCGGTGAACACCCCAGAGAAGAAGCCATCCGCCCACATAGGAGCTATTGAGGACTCAACCGCTCCAGTTATGGTTAAGCTAGGCTTAACCGTAGCGGCGCAGGTTTGCAAAAAGGGGCCGCTCCGTGCAGGTGGGGCATTCTCGGGGCCAAGCCGGGCAAGGGCGTGTCGTCATGAAGCCACTTTTATCGAACTGGACGATCGTTCTGGCCGGGCGCTGGAATATGGAAATTCTCAATCCGGAATGGGTCACGAACAGTATTTTTGGACGCGAGAAAGTTGATATCGATCTCGTTTTGCAGGGCATGCAGGCAAATATTCGATATAGATTTGATAACCTTGTCTTTGTACCCAGGCCCCACAATGTAGTTTTCTCTGTAAACGACACGAAAGATAGCTCATTATTAGCTATCGAAGAAGCTGCTGGTCGGCTTTTAGAGGCGCTACCAGTAACTCCCATTACGGCGCTAGGGATAAATTTCACTTATATAGAGGAAAATCCGACTACGGAATTGTTAACAGTCTTTAATATTGACGACGCGTCGCGCATCGCAGATTATGGAATGAAGATCAGGTCGGCTCGAGTGAGACGGGAATTGGACTTTGAGGATAGACAACTTAACATGATGGTCTCGCAAATCGAAGACGGCAGCGTGCGTATAGCTCTTAACTATCATTTAGCCGTAGATGAAACCCAAGTCGCATTGAGTGCGCTTGCAGGCAGGCTTGTGCACTATAGACAGCATGGCGAGGCATTCTTGAGTGCAATATATGGCCTCGAGATTGAGGGGCCTGCCGATGAGTAAGCGCGAGGTTGATACCGAAATCGGCATGCCGGATGGCGATGCTTATCAAACAAATATTGTCCGGACGCCTGCAAGCCCGTCGTCCATATCCCCTGATATGGGCCCTACCAGCTTCATGCTGACTTTGAGCACCGGCGGTGCGAGCAAGTTTAGCATTACATATGATGTCAAAAGCCATCAAAGAAGACGCGCCAATTTACAAGCCAACCGTAGGCCGCACGACTCTCAGACCGATCAAGACTAAATTATCATCAAGCTATGCATTTCACTTACTCAAAACCTGACGAAGGTTCAGATCTACAGCAAGGTGATATCCTATTTCCTAACGAGCAGTTGAGCACATTAATCGGCTACTATCATCCATATTATCGCAGTGCAAAATTCACCGCGTATTTAATAACAACGCAATCATGCGACTTGGTTCGAAGGGGCGACGGCATCGGAACGCCATATGTTACGCTCTGCGCTGTAAAGCCGTTCAGCGGAGTGTTTGACCGTGAGCTTAAAAAATATCAAACGGAGATTATGGTTGCGGCCGAAGCTGTAAGTGGCAAAGCACGCGACCGACTTATAATGTTCATTGAAAGATTGCTGAACAACAATCATCCAGAATATTTTTATCTACATGAAGATCCAGTCAACGGTATTCCTGAGCGCTCTTGCGCATATCTTCGTTTGGCAATAAGTCTGAAATCTCAACATTATGATGCGTGTTTATCCGCGCGCAAACTTGGGTTGGATCAAGGCTTCCAAAGCAAATTTGGCTGGTTAATTGGAAATTTGTATTCAAGAGTTGGAACTGAAGATTGGGTTCCTAATTCCAAGTCAACTCAAGACTGGAAGTCGCTACTGAACACAATTTTGGAAGAAAACGTTGCGGTGATTGATGAAAAAAAGGCGGACGCGGCTCGAAAGAACATTAAAATTACGGATGTTGAAGGATTGCCGAGCGAAGAAATCCGTAAGCGTATTGACCAGCTGGCCGTTAGAAACAAAAAAGAGGAAGCTATTGATGCATTTCTTGAACAGCTGAGGAAGGATGACCTACTGGATGATGGTATTAGAGCTAAACTGAGAACGCGTTTGATATCCAATCCAGTTCTGTCTACTTTGCTCAAATAGAAGTCAGACCTTCACAGACTCCCCATATGGGATCGGTGGCGGAGCAACGGCTAACCACTCAAGATAGTCGCGACAGTAGCTTCAACGAGGCCGCCAGCACCTCCTGACATTCTTGTTGAATCACCGCTGCAGTCTGGGTCCGCTGGCCGTGGCGATAGTTGCCATTCTGGCTACCGGTCGGTCTGAGGCCTTCCTCAGCCTCACTCCCGGCCCCTCGTCATTCTCCTCAATGAAGACGACGCCAGCGGCTTCGAGGGCGTCCTCAGCCTTCTGGCGATGGCTCAGCACCGGCCGCGCCTGGTTCGGGGGCGGGGCCGGTATCGAGCGTGCCGCTGCTGGCCAGTGCGTTGGCCCAGGCACTCGCGATAAGGCGGACTTGCTCGATAGCCTCGGCACGCGTGAACGGCTCATCGTCGGCGTCGCCACCACCATCCGACCAGGCGACGAACCCGGTACGTCGGCCGTTGGCGTCCTCGACGCAGGCGGCGTCGTCAAGGATGCAGATCCGAAGCGGGAGCGTGAGGCCGAGCGTAGGCATACGGTCCATTTAGTGCGCTTGGGGCGTGCTTCGACTATCAGCCTACCGCAGCAAGCCGCTCAGCATCGCGACCATGCCGAAGCCAAACGAGATGAGGGCCGCGACGAGCAGCGCTCGATCGACAGCGTGGGTACGGGTTTCTCCAGTCTGGTCTGGCATGTGACAGCTCCCTCAAACTGGAAGTTGAGTAGCCAGCGTTTCCCGGTCGTGTCTGAAAATCACGCATTCGTGAGTGATGCGGCAGAGCCACAGTTCTGCCGGATGCCGCCGCCTTGGAGCGTTGCGTAAAGCTTGGTGGGCCCGGCAGGACTCGAACCTGCAACCAGACCGTTATGAGCGGCCGGCTCTAACCATTGAGCTACGGGCCCCGGCACCCGCGCAGCCATCGCTGGTCCGCAGGCGCAATGCGCGTCTCGTTGGTATGTGAGGGAGCGAATAGCGCTACTCGGCCGCCTCCGCCTTATCGCTGTCTTCCCGGTCGTCCTCAATATCGCCCTCGTCCTCATCATCCGAGGCGGGATCCGCTGCAGCAGCCGCAGCGGGAGTGCCGGCGCGGTATGTGTCGCCGTCTCGCTCCAGCTCGCCGCTGTTCGCCATCACGCTGAGGTACGTGTTCAGGGTGTTGGCCGCCACGTCCGTCAGGCGTTCGCTGATCTCGGCGTGAGTCAACCCCTCGGAACCGGCTTCCTCCAAGAGCGCCTTCAGCCGACCCTTGGCAGAGTTGGCCCGGGGCCCGCGCGGACCGCGGCTCGCACGAGGCTGATCCTCGTTAGCTGAGGCACGGCGACGACTCGGCTGCGAGCCGGTTTCCTCCTCCAGCGGCGTGCCTTCCACGATCGACGCAAGCGACCGCTCAGCGAGGCGGAGCTTCGATAGCTCACTACTGACCCGCTCGTACTCAGCCTCAAGGGTCTCGCGCTGCTGCCTCACGCTGGCCAGAGCCTTCGCGAGAGTGTCGTCATTCGCCATCGGTAAATCGACTTTCTTGGTCTTATGATCGGAATTGGAGGGCGCATTCCCGAACCGGATCATTGTGCCCCCTCAGGATCCTCGCCGTGCCGCGCGTAGCCCTGGCCGGTAAACCAGTCCGTCACAACCCGTCCCAGAGCCAAGCCGCTCCGATCATCGCCAAACCGCCGCACAGCAGCGCGACCACGATATAGCGGTGTAGGCGGTCGTAGAGAGGCATCGGCATGGGCGTCTGCTCGTAGAAGCGAGCCCAGTGATGCGCTTAGCCTACCGCCGGCTGCCAGCGCGAAATTTGAACGTTTGGCCAATTCAGAATTTGCGTGGTCGACAGGCCACAGCGAATCAGGTTCGTCCTAGCCGTGCGTCACGACTTGACTGAGAACCACGACTGCGACAACCGCGATCGCGACTACCGCGGCAATGAGGATTGCGCGCATCTGATCGCTCCGCGATCGCCAACGGTAATCATCTTCACTTCAGATAGCCCTTCGCCTTGAGGTGCTCGGTGAGGAGCTTCTCCATAAAGCTGGACATCGACCGCATGTCGTCCTTCGCGGCTTTCTCAGCAGCCGCCTTCACTTCAGGCGGCAACCGGAGCGACACCGGCAGGGACTTGGGTGTG
>NZ_JAKSYC010000340.1 GCF_022829585.1 Methylobacterium sp. J-026 | reverse complement strand
AAGAGCACGTGCCGGGCCTGGGAGGTGGAACGGACAAGCTCGGCCGGGGCGTGGATGACCGAGAGGCCGCCGCCGCGGTGCGTGGGGTTGGGCGCGACGTGACCTTCCCGGGCGAACCGGGCCGACCATCGGCTCGCACTCCACCCGGTCACATCAAACCGGGCCGCCGCTCGATGGAAAGACGGGCCCTCGGTCACGGCCGCTACAACGCGCTCGCGCAGATCGACTGAGACAGGTGATGGCATTGCCGACTCCTTAACCGGTTAACGCGGCAACCCCGGCTCCGTCGCAACGCCTCCGGGAACAGCTCTAGTCCGCTTCCGAGTAGACCCGCCGCAAAAGCGGACTGCCTCTTACCGACCCAAGCCATACACCGGGACCGCTTGTTGCGCTTCACCAAAGCGATCGCTTGTCAGCCGTCTAGCAACTTCGGCTGGGGGGCTTTCAGACGGTTCGCCTTCGGGGGGCGGATAGATCGGAGCGGACACAACCGCCGGGACCGTTCACGACCCAACTCAGCCGTCCGGATACCCGCGGGCGCTTCCACAAAGCGGACGTTCGTCCGATTTTTAACAATTTCGCCGCGGATGTAAGCTGTGTAGAACCGCTACGTTTTCGATTACCTCTGCATAACAGCTAAAAGGCCGAGCTCAACTTTTGTTATAGCCCTTCAAGATTATAAAGACGAGTCATGCATCACAATTCACTATTCATTTTTCTTCAAAAACTATCTCTGCGCGCCACGTCGGCTTTGTCGTGATAATATTGAAATCTGAACATCTGCTTTCATATAGATTTACGGTGTTGATAGACTGCCAAACCACTACACCATCGTCGGTGTCGGAATGGTGGTTAAGTTCGTCGGGATCACATGGGACCTGTTCTGCATACCAACGTTTAAAGTAAATTGATTGATCGACTAAATCGCCGTTTACGGGGTTCTCAAATATTACAAAAATGCTACTTCCGGCGATGGCTAGCTGTTCCAACTTACAAATAAGGATCCCAATTGTTGCCCGACCGAATGAATGATACATGAAAACTACAATTTTTCCGCCTTTCAATTGAGTCGTAGTTACATCGGCTCGATCGATGCTGATTTTGGCTCTGCCAGGGAATAAATCTGATATTTTCTGAACGTTCTTCTCCGCGATGGCGCACAGTTCGCCTGATATTTCAATGCCGATTAATTTGTAGAATGGAAATTCTGATGCGGTTATTAATGCGCGACCCATGCCGCAACCAAGATCATAGAAGGTAAATTGAGCAGTATCCGGGAGTGAACGAAGAGCTATTCTTACGCAACTGGGTTGACAACCTGCATAATGATTGTTCTCTCGAAGGCCAATTTTAAATATATTCAGCCCCGGGTCGGTTAGAAAGTTCGGGACAAAACCGCTTGTTTGAATACCATAAATTAAATCGATTGGATGAGTATGGCGCCGAGCCTGAGTTAATGCTCGATGCAGCATAAAATTCCTTCCAACCGCATTGCGCGTAAAAACTATTGTCGTAATTGTGCGCAGCAAGGACAAATAGTGAATTAACATATTAAAATTCCGATCATAACCTACAAAAATAAGCAGCTTTGCCCGGCAAGCCTGTTCAAGCGGCGCTTTTCTTATGTAGACGGCTCAACTGAGACACTTTTCCGCGGGGATGTAGGAGGCTGTATGCGCCGCGAATTATCTTTCCAGGTATGCCTTCAGGAGTTGCGAGGTAATCACCGCAAATTTGAGGCTCGCATACCCTGCTCCAAATGGGCGTTGTCCCAGCTAAAAAAACAACTCCTTCCATTCCGTTATCGATTTCGTGTTGCAAAAAGAAGTGTCTCATTGCCATAGACATAGATGAATTATTTAAATTTTCGTGATTGAGCTGCCATTCGACAATACAAGTTTTGCCTTGTCTCCAGCCCGATATATAGCTAACCCACGCCCCCGTTTTATCAGTCAGCCCCATAGAAAACGAGCCAGGCTGTTTCTCGATCGCGCTTTGACGTCTCAAAGCCTTTTCCAGTTTTTCAAATCTGGCCGCTACGGCCTGCAACCGTTCCACGGCCGCTGTGGCTTGAATTGAGGTGAGCGAAGCATGAAACACACATCCGAAATCCTCCTCGGCGCGCCTTTTATAGTATCGAAAATTCTTCCGCATTTTCTGGCTGAAGCGAGAGGTCAATCCACTCATCCCTCCCGCCAAAGGCAGAGAGCTTCTCATTTCGCGAAATTGCCAATTTTTAGAAGGGGTTGCGTTAGCTTGGCGTCCCGCTGTCTCGTCAATTGTGGCGGGCGGTATCAGCAGTGAGACAATAATCGTGTGAGAGAATCTATTCTTTATTAGAGCTGCTGTGCCATATTCGATAATAGACATGTAATTGTTTGAATTTCCAATGACGCACCCCCTACCACAAAGGTAGCCACCTCTGAATGTACCTATTGGAAATCGTCCGAATTTAGTGCCGTGAAGCAGAAGTGCTCCGAAAGGGATGCGATTGGAGTGCAGTAAAATCACTACCGGAAGAGTATTCCATCGGTCCGAAAGCGCTAGAAACCAAGCCATCGATACGGTCATATCATAACTTTGACCACAGGAATGGCGTAATTTTTCGACTATACTTGAAACAGATTCGATAGCTCTTTTGCCTAAAAAAATACCAACCTGAAATTTACTACAACTGCTCGATGAGATCATGAGGCGGACCTCTTGGATTTTCGCACTTTTGACGGTTCCGGCATATAAAATTTTTTCATGTTAGTATAGCTGTGCATGTACGCTTACTGATAAAGTAGGAGGGGGTAGGCTGACGCCGAGAAGAGCAGCCCTAAAATCGACTTGGTGTCCGGAAAGCTGGCTAAAAAGATGCATAAGCCAGCCGATAAGGCGAGGTCGAACATCGACACGGCGCGGAAGCCTGCGAAGCGAGCGGTCCTGTTTCGGCGCTTTGAATTGTATGTGAATGCAGCAGCACATTTTGAGGAACAACTGCCTCTCGCGTGACGATTAGCGCCTGAGCTTGACGGTTAGTACCATCCGAAACGGGTCGTGATATAGCGGATTGGGAACGTCCGCCTCCTTGGGGTCTTGCTCAGAAGCAGACCGTCACAAAGCCACCCCCAGCCGAAGTTGCGAGACGACTGACAAGCGACCGTTTTGGAGAAGCGCAACAAGCGATCCCGGTGTCTGGCGTGGGTCGTGAACGGTCCCGGCGGTTGTGTCCGCTCCGATCTATCCGCCACCCGAAGGCGGACCGTCTGAAAGCCACCCAACCCGGACGTTGGCCTCTACCTCAACAGCCAGGAATCGGACCTTCCGAAGGTCGCCAATGGGGCGACACCGGACCCGGAGCATGGGTCCCATCCGACGGATTGCGGCGACTAGCTCGCGCGGGTCGCGAACGCCGCATCGATTGATCGTGGCGGAAGTTGCCCCAAGCCCAGATCATCCGATGCGGCGGAAAGCCGTGCGCCCGCCAGGAGCGGCCGGATGGGGGAGCAGGAGGAAACGGAATGCCCAACCACATGTTCGACGAGAGGCCGGGCCCGGCCGCTCACCCGCGCGCCGGGCCTCCCTCATCCAGATCTACGAAAGGGACCGCCATGGCCAACATCACCGCCGCGATGGTGAAGGAGCTCCGGGAGAAGACCGGCGCCGGCATGATGGACTGCAAGGGTGCGCTCAACGAGACG
>NZ_JAKSYC010000339.1 GCF_022829585.1 Methylobacterium sp. J-026 | reverse complement strand
TTCGACCACCGCCGCCACGAAAGCGATCGCACCGCGACCTGCGGCCGAGCTCTTCATCGAGCCTCACCCGCCCATCCACACCGAGCAAGGGGTCCCATCCGGGGCCCCTTTCGCATTTCAGGAGCATGACATGATCCCGATCGTTACCAGGGCCGAAGAGCAGGCGAAGAATCCCGACCCAGCAAGAGGCACCGATATCGACACCAAGACGGAAGCCCCGGCTATCAAGCCCACACCCGCGCTGATCGTGTTCGGCGCCGATAAGGACGGGAAACCGCACGCCTCCTGGTTCACCGAGCCCGATACCGCCCTCGCGATGAAGGCCGCCGAGGTGATGAACATGCGGACCATGCTGCTCGGTACCGAGGCGCATCGAACCCTCGCGGCGGAGCTTCCCCAGGGCCGAGTGTTCGCCTCGGGGCGGGCATTCGTGCCGTTCGTCAAAAAGGGCCTGTACGACCGCCTGAGCGCCCTGGCTGGGCCGGCTGAGGCCACGATAATTGCGTCAGCACGCGAAAAGGTTGCGAAAGGGCCTGCTACGGCCCTGGACAACGCGAACGACCAAACCCCCAAGGCGACTGCAACCACCGAAGCTCGGTTTCCGCGTAGCTGGGCCGGTGTCGTGGTCGGCAGCCTCGTGCTGATCTCAGAAGGCGAGCAGGACGGCTGGTACGAGGCCGAGGTGATTGAGGCGAAGGCTGGAGGGATCTTCAGCCTACGATGGCGCGACTGGCCGGACCTCCCACTCCTCGTGCGTCGGCGCGAGCACATGGCCCTGCTGCACCCCAATACCGCCGCGATCGAAGTGGCCTGAGGGGGATCTGCCATGAACACCCAGATCGATAACGCTGGGTCGAGCCCCGCGGCGGCTGACCCCACCGCCTGCGTGGCCGCCCTGAACGATGCCTTCAGGCGCAGCTTCGCCGGTGGGCAGGTGGTCGAGACGCCCGGCGTGGTCGAACTCTCCGAGGCCGATCGCATCGCCCTGTTGCTGGCCGTTCGCCGCTACGACAGCTTCGACAGCGACAATGATCCCCACGGCGAGCACGACTTCGGCACGGTCGAGGTCGAGGGCCAACGCTTCTTCTGGAAGATCGACGCCTATGACCGGGCGCTGCTCGGCGGGTCGCCGGACCCGGCAGATCCCGCGGTGACGACCCGCGTGCTCACGATCATGCGCGCCGATGAGTACTGACGTGGCCCCCCTCTGCAAGGTGCCGCGGGCGACCCGAAGCGATCTGCCTCATGCCAGTGACGCCATACGCCCGCAGCCGCGAAGCAGAGTAACAGGGCCCCGCTGCCAGACGATGACCCCAGTGCCTCGGCTGGCCTGCACGCTCGTCGGCGGCAGCCTCTTCACGGTCCATCCCGAGCGTTGGGTAATGCGGACGCTCAACCATCGGCAGGGACCGTATCCCGCCACGCCCGCTCAAACGGTAAGCGCCACGCGTAAGGCGCCACGAGCTGGTGGATCGACTTCGGCCCCCACGAACCCGGCTCGTACAGCCGTACAGGCGGCGGAGCTTCAAGGAGTGGGACCGAAACCTCCCACAGGCGCTCGATACCCTCCGCAGTGGTGAACAGCGTGCGATCACCGCGCATTGCATCGAGGATCAAGCGCTCGTAGGCCTCCAAGACATCGCCGGCCAATCCGGTGTCGCGCATCGAGAACTGCAGGCTCTGCTTGTCGAGCCGCATCCCTGGTCCCGGCCGCTTGCCGTAGAACGACAAGGACATCTTCGCGGCGTCGGCGAGGTCGAAGGTGAGGTGATCCGGCCCCTGCGCCCCGACGCCGGAGTTTGCCGGGAACATGCTCTTAGGCGGCTCACGGAAGGCGATCGAGATGATCCGCTGACCTTCCGCCATCCGCTTACCGGTGCGCAGGTAGAACGGCACGCCAGCCCACCGCCAGTTGTCGATCTGGCACTTGAGGGCAATCAAGGTTTCGGTGTCGGACTCCGGATCGACGCCGGGCTCCGATCGGTAGCCGCTGTACTGGCCCCGGACCACGTCACGCGGGTCCAGGGGCAGCATCGAGCGGAAAACCTTATTCTTTTCCTCGGAGATTGGTGCTGGCTCAAGGGACGTCGGAGCTTCCATGGCCATGAAGCCCAAGATCTGGAACAGGTGGGTCACCACCATGTCACGGTAAGCTCCGGTGGCCTCGTAGAAGGCCGAGCGGTTGCCCAGGCCCAGCGTCTCCGGCACGTCGATCTGTACGTGGTCGATGAAGTTGCGGTTCCAGATCGGTTCGAACAGGCCATTGGCGAAGCGAAACGCCAGGATGTTCTGGGCCGGCTCCTTGCCGAGGAAGTGGTCGATACGGAAGATCTGGGCCTCGTCGAACACCGCGTGCAGGCGTGCGTTCAGATCGACAGCGCTCTCCAGATCGACCCCGAACGGCTTCTCCATCACGACCCGCGAGCCTTCAGCGAGATCGGCGTCCGAGAGCATCTTGACCGCCGAGAGGGCTGCGGCCGGCGGCACGCTGAGATAGTGCAGGAGGCGGGTCTCGACCCCAAGCGTATCCCGCGCCCGATCCACCGCCTCGCGCAGCGCCGCTGGCCCCGCCGAGATCGGCACGTAATCAAGGATCTCTGAGAATGCCGCCCAAGCCTCGTCACCGACGCGGCGCGTGGCAAACCGATCCAGAGCTCCGCGTGCCGCGGTCCGGAAGCCGTCGGCATCAAGGTCGTCCAGGGAGACACCGATGATACGACAGGCCGGAATGAAGCCTGTGCTGACCAAATGAAATAGGCCGGGTAGCAGCTTGCGTTGAGCGAGATCCCCGGTGGCGCCGAACAGGACGACGGCCTGCGGGTGCTTTGGCCCGACGTCGGGAGGTAGCTTCTTCACAGCACTGCTCCGCGAGGCACGTCAAGATCCTTGCGACAGGCCGTCAGCAACAGGAGTGCCAATCACCAGATTGCCTGGGCATGCAGGCGGCAGGCGCAGAACGCTGGGTGCAGTAGAAGGCAGCCTGCGCACGGACGCGGGAGCTGGCCGGATGATCGAACGGCGAAGAGCATCAAGGTCGGAAGGGGATGGGCTATCGCGCCACATCCTGCCGAATGCGGGCACGATGGTCGGCGTGTGCACCACGCTGATCGGCCTAGTGAAACTCCTCGAAGCCCGGATCGGACCGAGCCACGTCGACGAATATGCCGCCCTGACCGCAATCCTGTTCCTGGTCAGTGCGGTTACTTCCTACCTGTCGATCCGCCTGACGGCTGAGAACGAGCTGGCGGTCCGTCTGGAGCGATGTGCCGACATCTGCTTCGTCCTTGGGTTGGCCAGCCTGTCGATGATCGCGATCCTGTTCGCCTACGAGACGATCTGAATGCGGACTGGGGGTTCTGGGAAAGCTCGGAGGATCAATCGCACCATAGGTGTCCCGGAACACGTCAGGCCGGAAATCTTGGGCATACATCGCGATCACACGGCGACGACAGTCGCGAACCCGATGGAGCCGACGATGACCTGGACGAACCGCATCACCATAGCTGTCACGCTGATCGGCGGAGCTTTCGCGCTGATGAGCTACGCTCATGCGCTGAGCCTGCCTTCACACTTCGCGTGAGGGATCAGACCGGCGTCCTACCTGGCTGATAGAGGCCAGGCGGCAAGGGCTAAACTGGCTGGTGTAGTCCGGTCACGACGGGCGCCCTCCGACCCCGTGCCAAACCATCTCGAGAACCATTGGCTGCCAGCCCGCGTGTGTCGGGTCCATTTCCGCGATCTCGACGGACAAGGCGACGAAGTCCTCGCCCGAGTTGGCGGCGTGCAGGGCGTGGCCGATGCGGCGCAGTTCGGCCCGGCAAGCGGTGCCGATTGGATCCGCAGCGAGACCGGCGACGTCGAGGGTATCCACGGCCGCCGGAGCCATGGTGTCAATCCACGGCTTGCCCTTGGCCCAGCTGGAGTTGGCGGCGGCGCTGCGCTCCCGCTCGCCCGTCACGACGATGCGCAACAGGGCGTCGGCGGCCGCCTCAATGGGGGTGGCGGGCATGGGTTGCCTCACTGAAGAACCCGATCAGATCGGCGTTGAACCGATCAGGATCTGTGGCTGAATGGGCGTGCCCACCTTCGGCAGCGAGCGCCAAGCGCGAGGCCGGGATGGCGCGAGCGAGATTTTCCGAGCGCGTGTACGGGACCAGCACATCGTCGCGCGAAGCAGCGACCAGCGTCGGCACCTGGATTTCGCCCAGTCGCCCCTCGGCATCGAATGCGAGGAGTGCCCCGAGGCGGGCATGCAGATTGTGGCTCCCCTGGAAATGCCGGACGCCTTCGACTTCCTCCCGTGCCACGCGCTCCGCATGCCGCGAGAGCCACGGGGCGGGGTACAGGAAGATCGGCTGGGCCCGGAGGTAAGCTTCGGGACCGCCGTGTTTCAGCAACGCAGTACGGACATCGAAGCAACGCCGGGTGTGGGTGTCGACCTTCGCCCAGGCGTTGACGAGGACCAAGCTCGACAGGCGTTCCGCTGCACGCAGGGCGAGATCAATGCCGACCAGGCCGCCGAGCGCGTGGCCAACGAAGTGGCAACGTTGCACGCCTGCTCGATCCAGGACGTCGAGCACGTCATCAGCCATATCGGCGATCGTATATTCGGCAGGGAGCTCTTCCCAGTTCGCGCCAGTTCCGCGGTGATCGTAGACCACGACACGGTACTGTTCGCCGAGAGCGTCAAGTTGAGGCTTCCAGTAGATGCCCAAGCCGCCGAGCCCGGCCGACAGCAAGACAGTCGGAGCGGTTTCTTCGGATCGCCCATGAATGACGTAGTGCATGGCTTGTACCTCGGCTGATCGGCTCCGAAAGGTGGCAAATGTCCTGCCACCGCACTTCGTCTGAGTGGCCGGGATGGGGCGACCGTCGGGGTCGGATATCAGTAGGCCTCCGGGCGGGCGGCGAATTCGGTATCAGCCAATTCAGCGGCACGCAGGACCGCCGGGCCGGTGAAGTCGGCAACGGCACGGCCCTTGTCGTCGTCCGGCAGGGTGGCGACGATCTCCAGCCCGATGGCGGCTCCCATCATGACGACGTGGATCAGCCCTTCCTGCGTGTCGGCGCGGCGGGCGAGGCCGAGCGCGCGTCGCCTGGAACCTGCGGCGGCTGCGGGTTGAGCGCGGCATCACACAGGAAAGTCTGGCGGTCGATGCCGGCGTGGACCGCACCTACGTGAGCGGCATCGAGCGGCGCGAGTTCAACCCGAGCGTGGATCTGCTCCATCGCTTGGCGACGGCTTTGGCGGTCGACATCCTCGATCTGCTGGCAGTGCCGGCGCGCGATGAGACCGCACCGTCACCCCTGCCGGCGGGACGAAAGCGGCGTTGATCAGGCCCTGCACGGGATGCACGCGATGCACGGGCTTTTGCGAGGGTGGGTGGGGGGTTCAGGCGTCGGCGCCCAGGTGCAAATTACCCAACCCCTTCGAGCAGCCCTTGATGCCCTCAAACCCGCCTCCGAACGGTTCAACGGGGCTGGAGAAGGCGTCAACGAGGGTTTTAGTGTTTGCCTACCTTCAAGTCTCACCACTATCGATGTGACGCATATGGCTAAGCTCAGCTAAGGCGACGCGATAGTGTAGGTGCTTGGGGCAGCTGTGCCTCGGCCCCAACCCCGTCAACCAGTCCCTCGACGCCTTCAGACCCGTCCTCTATGCCGTTGCCCACTGTGACGGGCGGGAGCTGGGGCGTGCGGTTCAACCACGTTGCCAACCGGGTAAACCCGGGTCATTTCGAGACCGTCGTGGACATGTTCGTCGGGCAGCTGGGGTTTGTGGAGCTGCGACGGACCGAACGCGCCGTGTGGTTGCGGCAACCCGGGGCCAACGTCGACCTACAGCTCAGCCGCAGCGACACCGGGCATCGAGATCACGACCGGGAGCGCTCGCAGATCTCGTTCCTTAGCGACACCCCAAAAGCCGACCTCGACCGGCTGGCCTCATGGTTCGTCATTAGGGGGCTGCCAGCTCATGTCGGCACATACTCTGATCGCGAGTTCTACCTGGACGTGCCGGCAGCGTTCGTCGATTTCGTCGTCGAGGCTATGCTGCCCGAGCTCACCGCTTACGACGTCGTGGTATGACCCATTCCAGACGTCTTTGAGGTCTGCTTTGGGGATGATCAGGCTATTAACGCACTTCGATCATAGACCGTCCTTGTCGTCGCCCCCCTGAGGTTGCAAGGTAGTCGGTGCGAACCGTGCAGAGAAAGGGTTGATCGCGTGGAACGCCGATCCCGCAAGCCCCTCCGGCCGACCGTGGGGGAGAGATTCAGGTTCTCGGAGGACTCCGTACGGGTGGGCGGTAATCTCGAATCTCGGCTCCGAGGGGCCACGGATGTCGAGAGCGGCGAGAAATACCTCGTTAGGTTGTTTCCCAAGACGGGGACGGCCATCGACCAAGATCTCCGCCGGCTCATCGACGGTGGGCTGCGCCGGATACGCCGCGTTCTCTCGTCTCGACGAGCCAGGGAGGTCCTCGTTGAGGTCGTCGAAATCGTGGAGGATGAGCACGAATTCGGCATCGTCATGCTCGACCCAGGATCGCCACTGCTTGGCTCGCCAAGGCAGGTCCAGGCGAGGCGCCAGTCGTGCATGACGAACACCGGCCGCCGGAACTTCTGGCAAAACATCTCCCGCGTAGTTGAGGCGCTGACGCATTGCCACGATGCGGGCATCGTGCACGGCGCCCTCGACGAGTCGTCTATCTTCGTCGGCGACGACCGATCGCCGAGCTACAGGCTGGGCGGCTACGAGGCCTGCATACACATCGCGGATGACGACCTGCCTCCGTCCGAGATGGCGTTTCGGACCTCGGACCCCGTCTCGTTTCGTCAAGATCTGGCCAACGTGGCCAAGGTCGTCCAGTCCGTCCTTGGTCACGGGCAACTCGACGAACCGGTCCTCACGGGCATCGAGCGACGCATGTTGGCTAGAATGTCCGACCCGCCGCACTTCCAACTTTACGATGGCCATGTAGCTCTTGAAGAACTGGCCGAAGTCGTCGATGAACTTGATCGCCTGGGGACAAGCACCGAAGGCGAATTGGTGCTCTATCCGGTGCGGGACGTTCTACGCAGCGACCTTCCGACGTTGGCTTCGGGGGCGATCCCGGCGGACGACACGGACGCGGTCCTGCTTTTCGTTGCCGACGATCTACTCGGACCAGACACGCGCGCGGTTGTCGATGCGCGCATGGTCCGAGTCGTGACCGACCTCGCCATTTACAGGATCGAGATCGTCGACGACCGGATCGGCATGATCGTTCGCGGCACGAAGCGACAGCCGCACGATGCGGTCTCGGACGCATTCGAGGTCAAGCGGCGCATCCATCTGGCGAGGAATCGCGGCGCAGCAGCCGAGCGCGTCCGCAAGCTCGGCAACGGCGCTCTGCCCTGGGCCGGCCTACGGCAGGCGCCGTCAGTGGCGACGTCCGACGACCCGCCGTCCTGGCATGCGCTGATCCTGCTCGAGGCATTCTCCCTTTTGAAGCAGCAGTTCAGGGCGTTTCCGATCGATGTGCTGACGCCGCCCCGCGGCCGGTCCGAGCTCGTATGGGTCGCGCCCCGCAGCGACGCGGAAGTCGACGCGAGGCGGAAACGGTTGAAGCTGCCTCCATCGCCCGTCGCCCTCGGGCGGGAAATGGACCACGATGAGGGGCGTCCGGATTGGACCGTATCCTATAGCGACACGTTAGGGCGGCCGCGGGAGCGGCTTCCCGAACTCTCGCTGGAGGAGATCGGAGAGGTCGAAGGCCGGCGCGCGTACGGCTTTAGGTCGAACGAGCCGGTCCCCCCGACGCAGCTCATGTTCCTGCGTCCCCGCACCGATGCGGGCACAGAGGGCGCGATCCGCCGCCGGTTGCAGAACGTCGTCGCCGCGAGGGCGAACGTCGAGCTGCTCAGGGCGCTGGACGATCCTGCAACCGTCGCGATGGAGGACGCCCTGCGGATCGTCGCGGCGCCTGGCCTCCCTCCCGCCGACCTCGACGCCTCTAAAAAGATGGCTTGGGACGCCATCGCCGCCGGCCGGTCGATCAACGTGGTCGTCGGGCCGCCAGGCGTGGGAAAGACCTACCTCGTCGCGCAACTGATCGGAAGCATCCTCGCCGGGACGCCGAGCGCCCGCATCCTGATCTCCTCGCAGAATCATGAGACACTCGTCTCGATCGAGCACGAGCTGCGGAAAGTGCTGCCGCAGCCCGGCAAGATCGTGGTGCGCGTCCAGAAGTCGGACGTGGGGGCCGACGAGACTGCCCTGAGGCGAATCTCGTGCGAAGTCCTAGACGTCGTGTCCCGCAGCGGAACGTCCGGCCCGCTTGCCAATCCGCACCGCGAGATCCGTGAGGCATTGCGACCGGCCGACGGAGCTGAGAAGACCGTCGCTGAGCGGGTCCTGCGGGATACGGACGATCTACTCCTGCGGTCGGCCGACGTGACGCTCGCGACGACCTCGTCGCCGTTCGTCGAGGACATGATAGCGGACGGCGAGCAGTTCGATTGGGTGTTCGTGGAGGAGGCCGCCCGCGCCAACGGCGCCGAGCTGATTGGGGCGCTTCTGTTGGGCAACCGGCGCGTGATGATCGGCGACCACCGCCAACTGTCGCCCTTCGAGATGCAGGCGCGAAAGAAGCTGTACGAGCCGTTCCGTGCGGAGGAGCTGCTGAGCGACGCGGTAGAGCGTCTCGCCCCGATCCCCGACCTGCCGCCCGAGGTCGACGCGACGCTGAAGCACCTTAAAACCGACGGAAGCCTGCTGATCGACGTTTTGGCCGCTGCCACCCGGTTGGAGGAACCGTTCCACTCGATCGCGGAGCGGGAGAAGGAACGCGAGGACGCGATTGGTCGTCCGAGTTCCATCGCGACGACGCTGACGGAGCAGAGCCGGATGCACCCGACGATCTGCCGGGTCGTCTCAGACACGTTCTACGACGGCCGGCTCGTTCCGTCCGATAGAGTGAAGGAACGGAAGACGACGGTCGGCTCGCAGGCCGGTTTTCCCGCATCGCCGATCGTCGTGCTGGATCTCCCTCCGCTCGGTGTCTGCAGGATCCGATCCTTCGAGAAGCGGAGCAAGAAGGACCTGTCGAATCCCGCCGAGGCGTCGGCGCTGGTCAACGCCCTGACGGGTTTGCGTCCCACGGCTGGTCCGGACGACGAGCCTCCGAGCCTCGTCGTGCTGGCGACCTACACCGGACAGGTCAAGCTTCTCGAACGTCTACTGACGCCGAAAGTGGATGGCGAGGGGCGGTTGCAGGGTTTCGTGTCGCCCCGGGGCGACCGGCGTTTCGTCTATACGAGCGACAGCTTCCAGGGCGGCGAGGCGGACGTAGTCCTGGCGAGCTTGGTGCGCAACAACACGACGGCCGGCAAGCGGGCGCTGGGGTTCCTCAGCAATCCGCAGCGTCTGAACGTCCTCGTAAGCCGAGCGAGACAGAAGCTCCTCCTTGCGACGAGCCTGGAATTCCTCACTCACGTCGTGGACGGCACCGATCCGGACAAGGCGGGTGGGGACCTCGGTTTCGTTCGCACCCTGGTCGGGGAACTGCGCGAGGCAGTCGGCGAGAGGGTCAACGGGGAGGCGTACGGCGCGACAATCGTGGCTCACGACGAGCGTGGAAAGAGCGTCGGATGACAATCTACATCGCGGCGTGGCACTACCGGGCACGCGTCGTCGTCCAGCGGACTTGGGGGTGGAGCCCGGTCGAGGAGCTGGTGCTTTTGCATCTCGACGGGTCCCCGGGAACGATCGAGTCTGTGAAGACCCGACTCGGCCTCAACACCCAGATCGTGGGGGCCACCCTATCCCGCCTAATGCGGTTCGGTCTGGTGGAGTTGCGGACCTCTCCCGTTCCGCTGCTGTGCACTAGTGCGTTGGGGCGGCAGTTCATCCGCTCCGGCCAGCCCCTGCCTGAGCGGAGCTCGGACCGCGAGGTGTCGGTAAGTCTCGTCTACGAGCCCGTCGGCCGATCGGTCTTCCGCAGGCGCGACGTGGATCTGCTACCCGAGCGCGCGGTTGAGGCCGCCGACTATGCGGTGAGATTCACCCGGGACGCGCCGAACGTGACGGACGAGACGATGGCACTTCAGGTCGGCCGCTTCATGGCGGGCACGCTGCGGCCCGGCGAATGGCTGCGCGGCGTCCGCGCCGTCAACTCGGTTCTGCGGCGCGGTTATCTGAAACTTGAGCTGGATGACGTGCGGAACGGGGTCTTTCCCAAGGGTGCCAGCGACGAACTCGTCGGCGCCCTCCGCACGACCGTCGCGACCGGCAGCTTGCCCCCGCTCGCAGCCGAACCGCCTGCTCTCCCGCCCCCGATCGAGACAGAGTTCGACGCAGACGGCTTCCTGGTTGGATCGACCGACCACGTCGACCGGTTCGTCGAGATCGTCGATGCCGCCGCGCAGGACGTGTTCGTCCTCTCGACGTTCGTCGCGGCCCAAGCGGACGAGAGGGGGCGAGAACATCGGGACCGCATCCTCGACGCACTGGGCAGGGCCATCGGTCGCGGCGTCCGTTGCCATCTGTTCTTCGGGACGTCACTCGACGAAGACGCTAAGCACGCGCTCGCGATGGAGGAGATCCGGGTCAGGCTGTCGGCCGGAGGGCTCACTCGCGGATACCTCCACGTGCATCGCGACCCCGTGAGGAGCCACGCTAAATTCCTCGCCGCCGACAATGGTGTCGCCGGGGCCGTCGTCGTCGTCGGTTCATGCAATTGGCTCTCGTCCCCCTTCTTGGCTGTGGAGGCATCCGTGGTCCTGACGGAAGCACGCGCCGCGGCCGCCGGTCTGGACGTCTTGCGCTCGATCGTGGCGTCGCTTCCCGACGCAGGCCGATCCCGGGAGCATCTACGGTTCATGTCGGCCGAGTTGCGTCGGTCGTGGGAGGTCGTCGGACTGCGCCGACCGGCACCATCCGTCGTTCCGAAGGCGACCCTTTCCGTCGTCCACGCCGGCGATCACGATCCGCTGCTGCGCAAGGCGGCTCACGAGGCTGAAAGGCGCTTCGTCTGCTGTACCAACCGACTCGGCGCCCCGATGGTCCCGGCTCTGTTCATGCCCGCGGAAGTGGCGGGTCGTCGCCTGGACGACGTCAGGGTGCTCTACTCGCGTCAGACCGGTCCGACGAAGCGCCGCCACGTATCTGAACAACGTCGGCGCCTGCACGGTGTCGTCGATGTGATCGGCGTGCGGGAGCCCCAGCTCCACTGCAAGTTTCTGCTATGGGACGAGGACGACGTGGTTGTGAGCACCCTAAACTGGGGATCGCAATCGGGTCGGGCCGACGACCCTCTCGACGAGATCGGCATTCACGTCAAAAGCCCCGGGCTCGCGGTAGCGCTTTTGGGTCGGATAGAGCGACTGCTGCTGGGGTCGGCAGATGGTTAGACCCCAAGGTGCCCGCTCTGGCTGAGAAGCTAAGCGTTGCGGGCGGATCGTCCTTCCAGGCCCTTCAGGCGCCGCCGCAGTCCGGCGATCTCCGAACTTAGAACCCCGGTAATCTTGAACCGCTGTCGAGCCTTGTGCGTGCCGTTCGGCCGCCTTGTGGTGATCGTCACCTCGTGGATCAGCGCGCGCTGCTGTGCCTCGGCCTTCGCTTGACGCGCAGTCGCGATCGCATTCGGCGGGGATAAGGACACCCGCTTCGCCACTGCCCGCTGACGCGCCCAGGCGTGCAACCCTTCGCCCGGCGAGGCCGCAAGCGCCTGAACCTTGCTCGGCAGGACCTTGGCTGATCCGAGGTGCTGAATGGCCCGCACGTCTCGGCTGATCAGCTTGCGCGCCGCCAGTCGCTCGGCCGCGGTCTCTCCGCCGTAGGAGACGAATCGCTCGACGATCAGGTGCAAGTCGTGGGTGGTCCGCGAGCGCTTGCGCCCGCTTAGGATCTCAAGCTCGGCCATTATCGTGGCTTGCAATGGGCTCGCGCTGATTCGGATGTAGGTGGCGTAGGCTAGCGCGATGGCCTCAAGGTGCTGCGCATCCGACGCCTTGCGGATGTTCAAGCCCGCCCGTTGCAACCAACCTGCGCTGTCAAGCGGCTGTGATCCAGGACCTCGAACCTGATGCAGGAAGCGTTCGGCGTCGGCGGCCACCGCGTCGCGGCTGCCAGCCCCAGCGCCGGTTAAATCAGATTTGCCAGGCTTACTTGCCGGCTTTGCGGCTGCCAAGCCGCTTAAAACTTGAGGTGATTCGGGGTGGTGCGGTGGCTGGTTTGAAGGGGAGGAGGTACGACGTCGGTTAAACCGAAAAGCTGGAACTGTGTCGTTGAGCATGGCTTGGATCCATCCCGATCGCAGGGCCGCACTTCGCAACAAGCTTGGGGCGGTCGTCGGTATGAATTGGCTTCATACAAAGAGTCGGGTTCAGCGGCGGCGTGTGCTACGAGCCGAACTGCACCTGAATCCCGATTTCGAGCCTTCGCGGCCTCCCACAATCGTCCGAGGACGTCCATTTCGAACCGCTACAACTCATTTGAAATTGTGGGCCTAAAAGTGGGCCGACCAACGCACTGACCGATAATTATCGTTGAAATACAATAATTTAATGCAGGTGATTGGCGGAGGGAGCGGGATTCGAACCCGCGATACGGTTTCCCGTATACACACTTTCCAGGCGTGCGCCTTCAACCACTCGGCCACCCCTCCAGCCGCGAACCGGGCGCCCGGGCGCGCCCGCAGGGCGCCGGACGCGGCCTGGGCCGCGCGGTGCCGTGCTGTTAGCCGGGTGCGCCGCCGCGCGCAAGGCGCGGACGGCGTGAAAACCGCCCGGCCTTGGGTCTCAGGCCTCGTCGTCGAGGTGGAAGCGGACATGCTCCACGTTCGCCCGCTCGAAGGCCTGCATCACGTGCTGGTACGAGCGCTCCATGGCGTCGTCGCCGCTGCCGGGGCTGTCCTCGGGCTTGAGCACGAACATCAGCAGCGAGCGCCCGGTCACCGCGTAGCCGGTGCCGAACCGGAAGCTCTCCACGTCCTGGCTGTCGGGCAGGTTCGTGTCGAGGAGCCGCGTCCAGGCCACCCCGCCCACCGATTCCGGCAGCGTGAAGGTCACGAGGTCGTGGTGGGCGTTGAACATGATCAGCAGGGTCGCGTCGCCGCCCCGGCGGTGCAGGCCGGTGGCCTGGGCGCGGCCGTCGAGCTGGACCGCGAAGGCGCGGGCGCCCCCGTCGGTCCAGTTCTCGGGGGTCATCTCGCTCCCGTCCGGGCGCAGCCACGCCACGTCCTTGACGCCGAACTCCTCGTCGTACCGGCCCGTGAGGAACCGCCCGCGGCTCAGGATCGGCAGAGCGTTGCGCAGGATGATTAGGCGCTGGGCGAACTCGGCCAGATCCCGCTCCTCTTCGCCGATCGCCGCCCAGTCGAGCCAGGAGACCTCGTTGTCCTGGCAATAGGCGTTATTGTTGCCGTTCTGCGTCCGGGCGAACTCGTCACCGGCGAGCAGCATCGGCGTCCCCCGGGACAGGAACAGGGTCGCCAGCATGTTGCGCATCTGGCGCAGCCGCACCGCCCGGATCGCCGGATCGTCGGTCGGGCCCTCGGCGCCGTAATTGTACGAGAGGTTGTGGGAGTGGCCGTCACGATTGCCCTCGCCGTTCGCCTCGTTGTGCTTCTCGTTGTAGGCCACCGTGTCGTGCAGGGTGAAGCCGTCATGGGCGGTGAGGAAGTTCACCGAGGCCCAGGGCTTGCGCCCGCGCTTGTTGAACTTGTCTGCCGAGCCTGCGAGGCGCGCCGCGAGATCCGGCAGCAGCCCGCCGTCCCCCTTCCAGTAGGCACGGACATCGTCGCGGAACCGGTCGTTCCACTCGGCCCAGCCGGGCGGGAAGCCGCCGACCTGATAGCCGCCGGGGCCGCAATCCCACGGCTCGGCGATCAGCTTGACGCCGTTGAGCACCGGGTCCTGCCGGCAGGTGTCGAGGAAGCCGCCGCCCTCGTCGAAGCCGTAGGGCTCGCGGCCGAGGATCGTGGCGAGGTCGAACCGGAAGCCGTCGACCCGCATCTCGGTGGCCCAGTAGCGCAGGGAATCGGTGACGAGTTGCAGCACACGCGGATGCGACAGGTTGAAGGTGTTCCCGGTGCCGGTATCGTTGATGTAATAGCGCGGCTCGTTGGGCAGCAGCCGGTAGTAGGAGGCGTTGTCGACCCCCTTGAACGACAGGGTCGGGCCCTTCTCGTTGCCCTCTGCGGTGTGGTTGTAGACCACGTCGAGGATCACCTCGAGGCCGGCGCCGTGGAAGCGCGAAACCATCTCCTTGAATTCGGAGAAGGCGAAGTCCGGCACCGCCGCGTAGCGCCTGCCGGGGGTGAAGAACGAGATCGTGTTGTAGCCCCAGTAATTCACCAGCCCCTTCTCCTGCAGGTAATCGTCCTGCACGAAGGAATGGACCGGCAGCAGCTCCACCGAGGTGACGCCGAGGCTCTTGATGTAGTCGAGCACGTCCCGTGTGCCGAGGCCGGCATAGGTGCCGCGCAGCTTTTCCGGCACCCGCGGGTCGAGCTTGGTCATGCCCTTGACGTGGGTCTCGTAGAAGATCGTCTTCTCCCACGGCACGTTCGGCTTGCGGTGCCGGCCCCAGGTGAAGGCCGGATCGATCACCCGGGAGCGGCGGTTGAACGGCGCGCTGTCGCGCTCGTCGAAGGTCAGGTCGTCGCCCGTCTCCATCTGGTAGCCGAACAGCGCCGGGTTCCAGGTGATCGAGCCGACGAGCCCCTTGGCGTAGGGGTCGATCAGGAGCTTGTTGGGGTTGAACCGGTGGCCGGCCTTCGGCTCGTAGGGGCCGTGGACCCGGTAGCCGTAGATCGTGCCCGGGCGGGCATCGGGCAGGTAGCCGTGCCAGATCTCGTCGGTGTATTCGGGCAACTCGATCCGCTCGATCTCGCGCTCGCCGGCATCGTCGAACAGGCAGAGCTCGACCTTGGTGGCGTGGGCCGAGAACAGGGCGAAGTTGACGCCGAGCCCGTCCCAGGTGGCGCCGAGCGGATAGGGTTGGCCTTCCTCGATGCGCGTGCGGGTCGCGCGGGCCTGTGAAGCAGGACGTCGGGAATCGAACATGGACACTCCGGAACGCGACCCGCACGGCCACGTGCCGCTGCGGGGAGCGTCCAGTGAACGTGCCGGCAACTGCGAAGCTCCCGCGATGCCGCAAAAATCCCTGCCGGCGTCGTCCCGTGGGGGCCATGCCGCTACGCGAGGCGAGACCGTTTTCATCGGAGCGGGCGCGGCGCGCGGACGGGCTCAGGCCCGCTTCGGCAGGGCCTGCGCCAGATAGGCCCGCACGAAGCCCGGCATGCGGGCCGGGTCGATCTCCGCGGCGCTCCGCATGACGGCGATCCCGGCGAGTTCCGGCTCGGCCTCGCTCCGGAGGTGGTCCGCGATACGCGCCGCGATCACCGCGGCCGGCTCTGGGAAGCGCACGGGGCGTAGGAAGGCGAGCTGGTCCTCGCCTTCGAGGAGGATCCACGCCGTCTCGGCCGCCTCCGGCAGTTCGAGGCCGGTCTCCTCGGCGAGTTCCCGGGCGGCGCTGCCGGCGAGGTCGACCGCCGTCCCGCGCACGTCGTCCGGGTCCGGGGTGCCGCAGGGGAAGTAGAGCTGGCCGGCATTGGCCGTGTGGGCGCCCATCGCGCCGAGGAGGACGGCGCCGTCCGCCGTCCAGGGGACGATCGCCGCGAAGGCGTTGCGCACCTGCGGATCGGCGTGCCGGACATGCCGGTAGTAGGTGAAGATGGAATAGCGCGTCGCGAACAGGTCGAGCTGGGCGACCCCGTCGACGATGGCGTGGGCGCAGCACAGGAGGACGGTGCCGTCGAACAGGCCGGGGCTGCGGGCGATCCGGGCCTGCCAATACGCCGCGATGGCGGCTTCGTGCGCCCGCGGAAAGGCCCAGGCGTGATCCACGAACCGCGCCGTCACGTCGGTGAGGCGCGTGCTGCGAAAACCCTCAGACATGCAGCGTGCCGTCCGAGACGATCACCGCGGCGCCGCCGATCTCCACCGCGCGCAGGGCGCCCGACGCGAGGGTGAGCTGGAGTGCGATCGCGCTCGGTCGGCCCATAACCTCGCCCTGGCGGATCGCCACGTCGTGGGTGCCGTCCCCCATCGCCTCGAACTGCATCAGCACCCCCGCGAAGGCGGCCGCCGCTGCGCCGGTGGCGGGATCCTCCGGGACGCCGAGATCCGGCGCGAACATCCGCACCCGCCAACTCGCGCCCGTGCCCTCCGGGTCCGGGGCGTAGAGGTAGAGCCCGTCCCCGGGCTCCGGCGCCTGGGCCGGCCGCGCGGCGTCGAGGGCCGCCACCGAGCCGACGGGCACGCAGGTGAAGCGGGGGCCGACCCCGTGGCGGCTCGGCGCGTGCCGGCCCGTACCGATATCCCGGGGCTCCAGGCCGAGGAGCGACGCCAGCAAGGCGGGCTCGGGGGCCGGACCGAGATAGTCCGGCAGGACCGGGAGCCTGAACCGCGCCCGTCCGCCGCTGCCATCCGCCAGGGTCTCGACCACGCAGGGCACGACCCCGATCTCCTCCTCCAGGCCGAAGGCCCGGGCATCGCCCCGCGCGGGATCCCGGAGCGCGAGCAGCACCGCGGTGCCCACCGTCGGATGACCAGCGAAGGGCAACTCCCGGCCGGGGGTGAAGATGCGCAGGCGCGCCCGGTGCCGGGCCTGCGTCGGCGGCAGCACGAACACCGTCTCGGACAGGTTGAACTCCCGGGCGATGGCCTGCATGGCGGCCGCGTCGAGGCCCTCCGCGTCGAGCACCACGGCGAGCGGGTTGCCGGCGAGCCTCTGCGCGGTGAACACGTCGAGGGTGACGAAGCGGCGCGCCATCGTGTCGGACCTTCCGTGTCGCGCGGGCCCGGCGGCGGGACGGCCGCGATTCGAGGGCGGGGCGCGCCTTTGGTACACGGTGCGGCGCGCCGTATCGACCCGGCCCGGAGGCCTGGACGGCGGGCGGACCGAATCTGTCGCGGGGGGGGATCCATGGGTGAGACGCTGCACCGCTACACCGTCACGGTGACCTGGACGGGCAATACCGGGACGGGGACCGGCACGTCTGGCGGCTATGCCCGCGCCCACACCCTGTCGGCGCCGGGCAAGCCGCCTATCGCCGGCTCGTCCGATCCGGCCTTCCGGGGCGATCCCGGCCGCTGGAACCCCGAGGAGCTGCTGGTGGCCTCGCTCGCCGCCTGCCACAAGCTCTGGTATCTCGGCCTGTGCGCGCAGGCCGGGATCGTCGTCACCGCCTACGAGGACGCCGCCGAGGGCCGCATGACCGAAGAGGCGGGCGGCGCCGGCCAGTTCACCGCGGTCATCCTGCGCCCCCGCGTGACCATCACGGCGGGCTCGGACCCCGACGCGGCCCTGGCGCTGCACCGGCGCGCGCACGCCCTGTGCTTCATCGCCCGCTCGGTGAACTTTTCCGTGGCCCACGAGCCGACGATCGTGCGCGAGGGGACGTGAGGGCGGATGCGCGCGGTGCCTCGCCTCACACCGCCTCGACCGAGAACACCGCGCTCGGATTCACATATTCCTCCTGCGCGGCCACCGTCAGGATCTCCCGGGACCCCGCCTCGGCGGTGCGCCTGAGCAGGCCGTAGACTGAGGCCGCCGCCGCGCCGAGCGCCGTGGCGGCCGAGCCGGTGCGGGCGTAGTGGACCAGGAACAGGGCCGCGATGCAGTCGCCGGCGCCGTTCACCGCGATGGCGAGCCGCGGGGTGCGGACCCGGAACACCCGGCCCTCCGCCCCGGCCAGCAGGTCGATGCTTTCGGCCGGCGTATCGGCACACAGAGCCGAGGTGACCAGCACCACCCGCGGCCCCCGGGCCTGGAGCGCCGCGATGGCGGCGGCGGCCTCCGGCAGGGTGCGGCTCGGCAGGCCGGTGAGCAGGTCGAGCTCGAACTGGTTGGGGGTGAGGATGTCGGCCACCGGCACGGCACGCTCCCGCAGGAACGCCTCGATCCCCGGCCGCACGTAGACGCCCTCCGCGACGTCGCCGATCACCGGGTCGCAGCAATAGAGCGCTTGGCGGTTGGCGGCCCGGACGGCGGCCACCGCCTCCAGGATCGCCTCCCCGATCGCGGCCGAGCCCATATAGCCCGACAGCACCGCGTCGCAGGTGGGAAACACCCCGCGCTCGCCGATGCCCCGCACCACCTCGCGGATCGCCTCCGCCTCGAAGACCGGGCCGCGCCACGCCCCGTAGCCGGTGTGGTTGGAGAACTGCACCGTGTGGACCGGCCAGACCTCGACCCCGAGCCGCTGCATCGGGAACACCGCCGACGCGTTGCCGACATGCCCGTAGGCGACGTGGGACTGGATCGACAGGACGTTCAACGCGGGTGATTCTCGGTGCCGTGGGGGTGCCGAAGCTGTCGGCGATCCGGGGCGCGGGTGCAAGCGCGGGGGTGCGATGGGCGCGGGGTGGTTTGGCCTCGGCGGTTGGTGACCGTCTCCGATGGTCTGCGACGCGCGGTTCGGCGGCTTTCTGCCCCGGGGCGGCCGGAGCGTCGAGGCGGGCCTCCTCAGTGCCGCTGCCCTACGGCCCTGCCCCGAAGGCACCGTGATCGTTTGGCCCGGCTGCGATCCGAGTCCGGCTCGTGCGTGCCGTACCGGCTGCGCATTCGTCATCCGGCTCGGACGAAACGGCAACGCTTTTATTAGACTTTGAGAATAATACTACTGCTGAACAGGTCTAGAGTTGGCTACAGCTATGCAGATCGTGGCGGGCGGTAAAGCGGAAGACAAGACGGTTGCGCTCTCCGAAATCCTCGGCGCCCTGAGCCACGCCCTCGACCTGACGGAAGGTCAGCCCGTGGGTCATTGTGTCCGCGCGACGTGGATCGGCTTCCAAATCGGCCGAGAGCTTGATCTGCCTGAGCCGAAGCTCTGGGAGCTCTATCACACGATCATATTGAAGGATCTCGGCTGCTCGAGTAACGCCGCGCGCATTTGCGAGCTCTATCTATCCGATGATCTCAGTTTCAAGCGTGATTTCAAGACAGTGAGCGATAGCCTTCCGAAGGTGCTCGGCTTTGTCTTCTCGCATACGGGCCTGAAGGCCGGTTTGGCCGAACGCTTCCGTGCGGTGCTCAATATCTTGCAGAACGGCGGCTCGATCGTCGACGACCTCATCCAAACCCGCTGTCAGCGCGGTGCCGAGATCGCCCGGCAATTGCGGTTCCCCGCGAGCGTCTGCGAAGCCATCCACGCGCTGGATGAGCATTGGAACGGCGCGGGCCGGCCGGACCATCTCGCAGGCCCTGCAATCCCGCTCTACGCACGCGTGGCGCTGCTGGCTCAGGTCGTGGACGTCTTCCATACGACGGCCGGCCCCGCGGCCGCGATCGCCGAGGTGCGGGCACGCTCGGGGACATGGTTCGATCCTCAGGTTGTGGCCTGCTTCGAGGCCGTCGCGGCCGAGCCCGGCTTCTGGGAAACCCTGGCCTCGGACGAGGTCGAGGCGGCGGTGCTGGCCCTGGCGCCGCACAGTTCGATCGTCGTGGACGAGGACTACCTCGACGATATCGCCCGTGCCTTCGCCCAGATCATCGATGCCAAAAGCCCGTTCACCTCCGGCCACTCGGAGCGGGTCGCGGTCTACGCCGACATGATCGCGGCCGAACTCGGTTATACGTCGGAACGCCGCCGCTGGCTGAAGCGGGCGGCGCTCCTGCACGATGTCGGCAAACTCGGGGTCTCGAACGCGATCCTCGACAAGAACGGCAAGCTGGACGAGGCGGAGTGGCGGGACATGCGCAATCACGCGTCCCTGTCCGAAACCATCCTGACCCGGGTGGCGGCGTTCCACGAGATGGCCCTTGTCGGCGGCGGCCATCACGAACGGCTGGATGGCAAGGGTTATCCGCGCGGGCTTGCAGGGGATGCGATCGCACCCGAGACTCGCATCGTCTCGGTGGCGGACGTGTTGGACGCACTGACCGCCGACCGTCCCTACCGGGCGGCTATGCCGCTTCAGAAGGCGCTCGGCATCATGCGCGCGGATCTCGGTACGGCGTTCGACCCGGCCTGCTTCGCGGCGCTCGAGCGGGCGCTCGCCGCGATCGAAGGGGATCTGGCTCGGGCGGCCTGAGCCCCGGCGCGCCGCGGCGATCCCTCCGGACAGATCCTCGATCCGCCGCTTCAGGATGCGGACCTGCTCGGGCGAGGGGGGCGCCTGACCGCCCTTCGCGTAGGCCAGCAGCAGGTAGACGGCGCGATCCACGAGACGGTACGCGAGCACACGGCCGCCACCGCGCTTTCCCCGCCCGGCGAGGGGAACCCGAACCTTGCCGATACCGCCGGTCCCGGGAATCAGATCACCGGCCTGCGGATTGGCCGACAGGTGGTCGACCACCGCATCGCGCTCCGCCTCATCCATCACGCGCTCCGCAGAACGCAGATAGATCTCGGTCTCGACCCCGGTATGGAGCGGCCTCTCCATACCGGGAAGAATAAGCCGATGGCGAAGGTCCGCCCATGGCGGCGCTTCTCACTTGCGCCTCCAGGCAAGCCTAAACCCCAAAAAACCCTTGTCCCCCGCCCGCCCCCACCTCAGATGCGTCCGGTCGCCCCGCCGCCCCCCGAGCCCGATGGACATCGAAGCCCTGCGCACCGCGACCCTTGCCTTCGTCGAGGCGCACAAGGTCTGGACGCCGCTGATCGCCGGGGGGCTCGCCTTCTGCGAGTCGATCGCGGTGCTGTCGCTGTTCGTGCCGGCCACCGTAATCCTGATCGGCATCGGCGCCCTGGTCGGCGGCGCCGATCTCGCGTTCTGGCCGGTTGTGCTCGGGGCCGCCTGCGGGGCCGCCCTGGGGGATTGGGTCTCCTACGAGGCCGGGCGCTGGCTCGGGCCGGGGGCCAAGACGAAATGGCCCCTGCGGCGCTATCCCGACCTCACCGCGAAGGCCGAGGCCTTCATCGGGCGCTGGGGCATCGCCGCGGTGGCCCTGGGGCGGTTCTTCGGACCGGCCCGGGCGCTGGTGCCGCTGCTCGCCGGCATCCTCGGGCTGTCGCGGCTGCCGTTCCAGGCGGCCAACGTCGCCTCGGCGCTGGTCTGGGCCTTCGTGCTGCTCGCCCCCGGGGCCGGGCTGCTCGCGTGGCTCGACCAGTGACTCGGCTCAACCGATGACCCGGCGCGCCCGCTGATGCGCCGCTTCCCGCCGGAGCGGATCGTCTGCCTCACCGAGGAGACCGTCGAGACCCTGTACCTGCTGGGGCAGGAGGACCGGATCGTCGGCGTGTCGGGCTACGCGGTGCGGCCGCCCCGGGTCCGGCGGGAGAAGCCCCGGGTCTCGGCCTTCACCAGCGCCGACATCCCGAAGATCCTGGCGCTGGCGCCGGACCTCGTCCTGGCCTTCTCCGATCTCCAGGCCGAGATCGTGGCCGACCTCGCCCGGGCGGGCATCGCGGTCCACCTGTTCAACCAGCGCGACGTGGCCGGATGCCTCGCCATGGTGCGCACCCTCGGCGCGCTGGTGGGCGTCCCGGAGCGGGCCGAGGCCCTGGCGGCGGGGTTCGCGGCGCGGCTGGCGGAGGCCGAAGCGGCGGCGCGGCACCGCCCGCCGGTGCGCGTCTACTTCGAGGAATGGGACGCGCCGATGATCTCCGGGATCGGCTGGGTCTCCGACCTGATCGGCTATGCCGGCGGCCGGGATGTCTTCCCGGCGCTGAGCCGGCAGCCCGCCGCCCGGGACCGGATCGTCACGCCCGAGCAGGTGGCGGCGGCCGCGCCGGAGGTGATCCTGGCCTCGTGGTGCGGCAAGAAGGTCAATATCGACAGGATCCGGTCGCGCCCGGGCTGGGCGGCGATCCCGGCGGTGCGCGACGGGCGCATCCACGAGATCAAGGCGCCGCTGATCCTGCAGCCGGGTCCGGCCGCCCTGACCGACGGATTCGACGCGATCCGGGCCTGCCTGGGCGGCTGAGGCCGGGGCGCTGCCGCGCCGCAGGTGACGGATGGCGTCCGGATCGGCAGGATGTCCCGATTCGGCACAGACACACGCCCCGATCGATGTCCGCTTCCCTGAGCCTGCCCGATTCCGCCGCCCCGGCCGTGGAGGCGCTGCTGCCGCCGGACCGGCGCCAGTCGCCCACCGCCCTGCGCATCCAGCGCGGGGTGCGCCGGCTGTTCTCCGAGATGGGCTGCGTCACCCTGCCGGAATTCTCCCTCGTCAACGGCCGCCGGGCCGATGTGATCGCGCTCTGCGGCGCGGGCCGGCTGACCATCGTGGAGATCAAGTCGAGCGTGGCGGATTTCCGCGCCGACCGGAAATGGCCGGATTACCGCGACTTCTGCGACCGCTTCTTCTTCGCGATCCCCGAGGACGTGCCGGAATCCCTGATCCCGGAGGCATGCGGCCTGATCGTCGCCGACGGCTACGGCGCCGGGATCCTCCGGGAGGCCCCGGAGCACCCGCTGAGCGGCGCCCGGCGCAAGGCGGTGACCCTGCGCTTCGCCCACAGCGCCGCGCGCATCCTCCACGCCCTGGCCGATCCGGGTGCGGTGCGCGAGGGCGCGCTCTGAGAGGGGGTTCCAAAGGGCTTGAGCCCTTTGGCGGGGTTCGGGGGCGGAGCCTTCGAGATTTGCAGGGCTTTGCCCTGGACCCGCAAAAGGCCTCGGACCTTTTGAAACCCTGACGTTTCTCGGAAGATCGCGCTATGGCCGATCGATGACGCCCGTCGCCCTGTTCGAAGTGATCCTCGCGCTGCTCGGGGCGGCCCTGCTGGTGTCGCTGGCCGCCGGGCGGCTCGGGTTCCCGCCGGCCGCCGCCCTGGTGCTGGGCGGCATGGCGCTCGCGGTGGTGCCGGGCCTGCCGGCCTTCGACCTCGATCCGGACCTGATCATGGTCCTGTTCCTGCCGCCGCTCCTGCTCGCATCGGCCTATTTCACCGTCTGGCGCGATTTCCGCGCGAGCCTCGGCCCGATCCTGTCCCTGTCCCTCGGCGCGGTCCTGTTCACGACCCTGGCGGTCGGGCTCGTCGCCCACGCGGTGGCGCCGGCCCTGCCCTGGGCCGCCTGCTTCGCGCTGGGCGCCATCGTCTCGCCGCCGGATGCCGTGGCCGCCAAGGCGGTGCTCGCCCGCGTCGCCCTGCCCCGCCGGATGATCACGGTCCTGGAGGGCGAGAGCCTCGTCAACGACGCCTCCGGCCTCGTGCTCTACCGCTTCGCCGTGGCGGCCGCTCTGACCGGAAGCTTCAGCGCCTCGGCGGCCGTCGGCAGCTTCGCCTGGCTGGCGGTGGCCGGCGTCGCGATCGGGCTCGCCTGCGGGATGGCGGTGAACGCCGTCGTGCGGCGCCTGCACGACGCCAACGCCGTCACGGTGCTGAGCTTCCTCGCCGCCTACATCGCCTACCTGCTGGCCGAGGAGGTCCACGCCTCCGGGGTGCTCGCCGTGGTGGCCTGCGGCCTGATGATGGGCGGACGCGAGCACGAGACCTTCGACGCCCAGGCCCGCCGCCACGCCGTGGCGGTGTGGGAATTCGTCGTCTTCGTGCTGGAGGCGCTGGTCTTTGTGCTGATCGGGCTGGCGCTCCGCGGCGTGCTGGCGCGGACCGGCGGCGAACTCGGATCGCTCTCGGCCGGGCTGCCGCTGGCGCTCGCCGTCACGGCGGCCTGCGTGGTCGCCCGCCTGCTCTGGGTCTTTCCCGCCGTCTACCTGCGGCGGATCCTGTCGGCCCGGGTGCGGGGGCAGGAACCCGCGCCGAGGCCGGCGGTGCCGCTGATCGTCGGCTGGGCCGGCATGCGCGGGGTGGTGACCCTGGCGGCGGCCCTGGCGCTGCCGGTCGACTTCCCCGGCCGCGACGCGATCCTGGTGGCGGCCTTCGCGGTGATCCTGTTCACCGTGCTGGTGCAGGGGACGACCCTGGGGCCGCTGATCCGTCGGCTCGGCCTCGACCCCGCGGCGCAGCTGCCCGACGGGCAACTCGATGCGCCCATGGCCCGGGTGGTGGTGCACGAGGCGGGGCTCGCCGCCCTGGAGGGATTGGTGCGTCCCGAGACCGGGGGCCTGCAGCACCCGCGCCTCGTCGAGGAGTACCGCCGCCGGGTCCGGGCCGCGGCCCGGGACCGTGACGAGCGCGCGGCGCTCGCGGCCGAGAAGACCGAGCACTTCGCCGCCGCACTGCTCGCGGTGCGGTCCGGCCGGTCGGCCCTGATCGGCCTGCACCGCGAGAACCGGATCCACAGTTCGGTGCTGCGCCAGCTCGAGACGGAACTCGACCTGGAGGAGCTCCACCTCAAGGGCCTGGCCGGCACCGCGCCGGCCCATGGTTAGTTCGGGGCGCGAGGCCGTCAGTGGGCGGCGCAGCCATCGGCCGGCTGGCCGTAGCCGCTGTAGACGACCCGCACCTTGCGCAGGCAGGTCGCCTTGGGCGCCGCCGCCACCGGGGCGACCTCCACCGGCTCGACCCGCAGGGTCGCGGCGATCGGCTGATCCTCCGCGGTGGCCAGCGCGCGGCTGGCGCTCATTACGAAGGGCGTGGCGACCAGGGAGGAGATGGCGAGCGCGGCGAGGACGGCGATGTTCTTGCGGCCGAAGGTGTCGATGGTGCGAGCATTGCGCATGGCTGGTCGTCCGATGCATTCGAGTCGGCAGCGCGAAGGTGCCGAGATCCCCTGTTGGGCTGATAACTTGGCCGTCAGCTCGGCGGTTCCGGCTTATTGCCCGAAAACCGCCCGGCTTCGGTGTCCCGCCGCACCCGGGGCGTCTGAGCTCAGAAGATCTTGCGGTACTGCACGAAGCCGGATTTCTCCGCGATCCGGTCGTAGAGCAGCATCGCGTCGGTGTTGGTCGCGTGCGTCAGCCAGTGGACGCGGGCGCAGCCCGCCGCCTCGGCGACCGCGTAGACGTGGGCGATCAGCCGCCGGCCGATCCCGAGGCCCCGGGCGCCGTCGGCCACGAACAGGTCCTGCAGGTAGCAATAGTCCCCGACCGTCCAGGCCGAGCGGTGGCGGATGTGGTGGACGAGGCCCAGGGCCTCCGTCCCGCGCCAGGCCAGGGCGCCGTCCACGGGCTCGGCCGGGTCGTTGAGCCGGGCCCAGGTGGTGTCGGTGACCGCCTCCGACAGGTCGACCTTGTAGAAGGCTTGATAGCCCCGCCAGAGCGGCCCCCACGCCGCCCGGTCGCCCGGTCCGATCGGGCGAATCGCGATGCCGGCCGTGTCAGCGTCCATGATGTCCTCCGGGTTCCGTCCGGCGGGATCGGACCATCCTCCGCCCCGGATGCGCAAGCCGGGGCGCCTTGCACCCCCGCCGGCCCGCACTTAAACCGGCGCGCCGGCGGTCCGACCGGCCGCACGATCCCGAGCCGCCGACACCCATGTCCCAAAAGAAATCGTTCCAGGGGCTGATCCTGACGCTTCAGGAATTCTGGGCGGCGCAGGGCTGCGTGATCCTGCAGCCCTACGACATGGAGGTCGGCGCCGGCACGTTCCACCCGGCCACGACCCTGCGGGCGCTCGGCCCGAAGCCCTGGAAGGCGGCCTATGTCCAGCCCTCGCGCCGGCCCAAGGACGGGCGCTACGGCGAGAATCCCAACCGGCTCCAGCACTATTACCAGTTCCAGGTGATCCTGAAGCCGAACCCGCCGAACCTGCAGGAACTCTACCTCGCCTCGCTCGCCGCCATCGGCGTCGACCAGACGCTCCACGACATCCGCTTCGTCGAGGACGATTGGGAGAGCCCGACGCTCGGCGCCTGGGGCCTCGGCTGGGAGTGCTGGTGCGACGGGATGGAGGTCAGCCAGTTCACCTATTTCCAGCAGGTGGCGGGGTTCGAATGCGCGCCGGTGGCGGGCGAGCTGACCTACGGGCTGGAGCGGCTCGCCATGTACGTGCAGGGCGTCGAGAACATCTACGATCTCGACTTCAACGGCGCCGCGGGCGCCGACCGGGTCACCTACGGCGACGTGTTCCTCCAGGCCGAGCAGGAATATTCCCGCCACAACTTCGAGGCGGCCGACACGGCGATGCTGTTCCGCCAGTTCACCGACGCGGAGGCCGCCTGCCGGTCCTATCTGGACGCGGGCGCGCCGGCCGCGGAGGGCGAGCGCCACCGCATGGCGCAGCCGGCCTACGACCAGTGCATCAAGGCGAGCCACGTCTTCAACCTGCTCGACGCCCGCGGGGTGATCTCGGTCACCGAGCGCCAGAGCTACATCCTGCGGGTGCGGGACCTGGCCAAGGCCTGCGGGGCGGCGTGGCTGAGGACGGCGGCCGGGGGGGCGTGAAGCGGACCCTCGGATTGTCAGAACCGACAATTCGCCCGCCCAAAATTATCACAAACATCTCGGTTGTGATAACCTGGCGCGGGTGGATTGCACTTCATGAAACGCGCTGACCTCCTCGAATCACCCAGCGGCTGCTTGGTTCCGGCTATCGAGCGTCCAACGGACCGCGGGCCCTGATCGATTCGCCCGCCGGCCCCAACGGAGCCGCTTGAGCCCTCGCGCGTTGCAACCCCCGCCAACCGGCGCGCCCCGGCGCGTCCGCAGACGCGGGAACCGTTCGATGAAAAAGTCCCTCCTCGCCCTCGGCATCCTCGGGCTCGGCCTGGCCCCGGCGCTCGCGGCCGATCCCGGCCCCGAGGCGGTGGTCAAGAAGCTCTACGCCGAGCCGCATCCGAATCATTCCGCGGTGTACTCGAAACGGCTCCAGGGCCTGTTCGACGCCGACGCCAAGCAGGCCAACGGCGCCGCCGGCAACCTCGATTTCGACTACCGCCTCAACGGTGAGCCCCTGAAGCCCGACACGGTGAAGGCCCTGACCTTCAAGGAGGCCACCGAGGGTCAGGACCAGGCCAAGGTCACGGTGGAGCGCAAGGGCGGCGACGGCTCGAAATCCATCGTCTACGACCTCGTGCGCGAGGACGGGAGCTGGAAGGTGTCCGACGCCCACGCGATCGGCGACCGCAAGTGGCAGCTCTCGACCATCCTGAAGGGCGAGGCGCGCTGAGCCCCCGCCCGCGGCCCTCGACAGGCCTGCGGCGCGGCGATATGGCCGCGCCATGCCCGACCTCCTGCTCGAACTCCGCTCGGAAGAGATCCCCGCCCGCATGCAGCGGCGCGCGGCGGAGGATCTGAAGAAACGCGTCACCGACGCGCTGGTCGAGCGCGGCTTCCTCTACGAGGGCGCCAAGGCCTTCTCGACGCCGCGGCGCCTAGCGCTGCACGTGGCCGGCCTGCCCGCCCGCGGCGAGGCCGTGCCTGAGGAGCGGCGCGGCCCGCGGGTCGGCGCCCCCGAGGCGGCGATCCAGGGCTTCCTGAAGGGCGCCGGCCTGGCGCGCCTGGAGGACGCCCAGACAATCACCGACCCGAAGAAGGGCGAATTCTACCTCGCGGTGATCGAGCGCCCGGGCCGTGCGACCCTGGACGTGCTGGCCGAACTCCTGCCCGAGATCATCAAGACCTTCCCCTGGCCGAAATCGATGCGCTGGGGCGCGGCCTCGGCCGAGCTGGGCGCCTTGCGCTGGGTGCGCCCCCTGCAATCGATCGTCGCGACCTTCGGCCCCGAGACCGAGACCCCGGAGGTCGTGCCGTTCACGGTGGGCGGGATCCCGGCCGGGACCGTGACCTACGGCCACCGGTTCCTGGCGCCGGAGCCGATCGAGGTGCGCCGGTTCGACGATTACATCCAGGCCCTGGAGCGGGCGAAGGTCATCCTCGATCCCGACCGGCGCAAGGACGTGATCCTGCACGACGCCCGCGACCTCGCCTTCGCCCGCGGCCTTGATCTCGTGGAGGACGAAGGCCTGCTGGACGAAGTCGCCGGCCTCGTGGAATGGCCGGTGGTGCTGCTGGGCTCCTTCGACGAAGCCTTCCTCGACATCCCCGCCGAGGCGATCCGGGCGACCATCCGGGCGAACCAGAAGTGCTTCGTGCTGCGCAAAGGCGGTTCCGAGGATCTGGCGCCGGCCTTCATCCTGGTCTCGAATCTCGTGGCCTCGGATGGCGGGCAGGCGATCACCGCCGGCAATGAGCGGGTGGTCCGGGCACGCCTGTCGGACGCAAAATTCTTCTGGGAGACCGACAAGGCGATCCGCCTGGAGGACCGGCTGCCGAAGCTCGACAGCATCGTGTTCCATGAGCAACTCGGAACGCAGGGGCAGCGGATCGCCCGCATCGCGGCGCTGGCACAGGAACTGGCGCCGCTGGTGGGGGCCGACCCGGCACTCGCCGAGCGTGCAGCGCGCCTCGCCAAGGCCGATCTCGTCACCGAGATGGTCGGCGAGTTCCCCGAGCTTCAGGGGCTGATGGGGCGCAAATATGCAGCGCTCCAGGGTCAGCCTGAGAGCGTCTGCGCGGCCATTGAGGAGCACTACAAGCCGGTAGGCCCCTCCGACCGGGTGCCGACCGATCCGGTCGCGATCGCGGTGGCGCTCGCCGACAAGCTCGATACGCTCTCTGGCTTCTGGTCCATCGACGAGAAGCCCACGGGGAGTAAGGACCCATTTGCGCTACGTCGGGCAGCCCTGGGAATAGTGCGATTGTTGGTTGAGCAGCGCCTTAATATCCCACTGATGTCTGTATTACTTGCGGAAATGTCGGCGTTTGAGTTTAAGAAAATTGCAAAATTTGAATCGAGTATTACTAAAGAAATTCTGAGTCTGACACGACAATCCCTCGAAAGATTTGATTTGGAGAATTTTGATATCAAAGATATTAACACAATAATGAAAAGAAGAAATGTTTCTAAAAATTTCTTGTCGGCTGCAAAAGATTCCAGCGCCGATGTATTTGAGGAATTATGGGCCAAAGGTGTGGAATTTGCGGTTCCAAAGGCCGGCGATTTGTTAGGTTTTTTCGCTGATCGCCTTAAAGTCTATCTCCGCGACCAGGGCGCCCGCCACGATCTGATCGATGCCGTTTTCGCCCTCCCCGGCCAGGACGACCTGCTGATGGTGGTCCGCCGGGTCGAGGCCCTCGGAAAATTCCTCGACACCGAGGACGGGAAGAACCTGCTCGCGGGCTACAAGCGCGCGGCCAACATTCTGCGCATCGAGGAGAAGAAGGACGGCCGCGCCTACGATGCCGCACCCGACGCCGCCCTCGCCGCCGCGGGCAAGCCGGCGGAGCGGGCGCTCGCCGAGGCCCTGGCCAAGGCGCGGGAGACCGCCTCGGCTTCCGTCGCCCGGGAGGATTTTGCCGGCGCCATGCAGGCGCTCTCGACGCTGCGCGCGCCGGTGGATGCCTTCTTCCAGGACGTGACCGTCAACGCCCTCGATCCGAAGCTCCGCGCGAACCGCCTGCTGCTGCTCAACGCGCTCCGCGCCGCGACGCGCGAGGTGGCGGAGTTCTCGAAGATCGAGGGGTGAGGCTCGACGCTCTCCCTCCCCCCTCCGCGGGGGAGGGTGGCCCCCGGAGGGGGGCGGGAGAGGGGAGCGACGGTGCAGAAGAAGGCACTGCCTCTCTTGAAGGCCCCGCCCTTTCTTGAAACCCGGGTTCCCCTCTCCCGACCCCTGCTGACGCAGGGGCCACCCTCCCCCGCAGAGGGGGGAGGGAGACGCGCGCCTCATCCGTGATCGTGGTGCCCGTCGGTTTCCGGCAGGGTCAGGCCGAAATGGCTGACGAGATCGGCCACCTGCCCCGGGCTGAGCTGCCGCGGGTTGAGGTTACGGAGTAACAAATACAGCTTGGCGGTCTCCTCCAATTCCTCGGTGGCGAAGACCGCGCCCTCCAGGCTGTCGCCGGCCACCACGGGTCCGTGATTGGCGAGCAGCACCGAACTGTACTTCCCCGCGAGCCCCCGGATCGCGTCCGCCACCGCCGGGTCGCCGGGGCGGTAATAGGGCACGAGCGCGGTGCCGCCGGTGCGCATCAGGTAGTAGGGCGTCAGCGGCGGCAGCACCTGCCGGGGGTCGATCTCCGGCAGCATCGAGACCGCCACCGCGTGGGTCGAGTGCAGGTGGACGATGGCCTTGGCGCCGCTCCGGCTCTCGTAGAGCGCGCTGTGCAGCGGGATCTCCTTGGTCGGCTTGTCGCCGGAGACCAGCCGGCCGGCGTCGTCGAGCCGGGAGATCCGCGCCGGGTCGAGGAAGCCGAGCGAGGCGTTGGTCGGCGTCACCAGCCAGCCGCCGTCGGGCAGGCGCAGGGAGATGTTGCCGGACGAGCCCGGCGTCAGGCCGCGCTCGAACAGCGAGCGGCCGTAGCGGCAGATTTCCTCGCGCAACGCCGTCTCATTCATGCGGTCGCTCCCTCGATCAGCGTGAATCCGAGATCGATCCGTTTGGCACGCTCGCCCATCACGCAGGCGGCGGCCTGCCGGCCGATCTCCAGGCGCGGCGTGCGCACCGTCGACAGGGGCTGGGGCATCGCCGCCGCGAAGTCGAGCCCGTTGAAGCCGAACAGGGCGATCCGCCCCGGCACGGCCAGGCCCGCCGCCAGGCAGGCGAAGTAGCCGCCGAGCGCCATGTCGTCGTTGGAGAAGTAGACCGCGTCGAGGTCCGGGCGGCGCGCGAGCAGCGCCTCCAGCCCGGCCCGCCCGGAACCCGGCGAGGACGGGCCGGGGCGGATTTCTTTGCCACAGAGCGCCAAACCTGACTCCGCCAGGGTGTCCTCGAACCCGGCCAGGCGCTTGCCCGCCCGCAGGTCGACGGCGAGATCGTGGCCGAGATAGGCGATGCGGCGGTAGCCCCGCCCCACGAGGTGGCGGGCGCTCGCCGCCCCCACGGCCCGGTTGGAGAAGCCGACCACGGCGTCGATCCCGGCCCCGTCCGTGTCGATCATCTCGACCACCCGCAGGCCCCCGGCCCGCGCCAGGGCCACCGTCCCGGGCGTGTGCTCCAGCCCGGTGAGCAGAAGCGCCGCCGGGCGCCACGACAGGAGCGCGGCCACGAGCGCCTCCTCGCGGTCCGCATCGTAGTCGCTCACCCCGATCACGCACTGGATGCCCTCGGCATCGAGCGCCGTGGTCAGGCCGCGCAGCAGGTCGGGAAAGACCACGTTGGCGAGCGAGGGGATGACGACCCCCGCGAGCCGCGTGCTCGCCCCCGGCCCGGCGAGGCTCCCGGCCAGCCGGTTCGGCACGTAGCCGAGCCGGGCCACCGCCTCCGCCACCCGCTCGCCGGCGCGCTTGGAATAGGAGCCGTGGTTGCGCAGGACCCGCGAGACCGTGCTCTCGCCCACCCCGGCCTCCCGGGCGACGTCGGTGAGGGTCACGAGCCGCCCCGGCGGCTGAAGGTCGTCCATGGCCCCGCTTCTCCCGGCGCGATTTTTCTTGCGACGCCGGTCGCTTCTCCCACGCAAACCCCCTCATCCTGAGGTGCCCGCGTCAGCGGGCCTCGAAGGAGGGCTCCAGGGATCACGCGGCCGGCTGGAGGGCTCCTTCGAGGCCTGCGCTGCGCTCCGGCACCTCAGGATGAGGGGGGTTGATGGGAAGACCGTCCTCGGCGCTTCGACACCCGACATACCCGCCTGCATTATTCCGCACAACCGGATTGGCAGCGCTGCCAAAAGGCGATATGCCACCGGCCCAGCGCTGCCAACCGTGCGGCGAAGACCATCGTCCGAGGGCCCCTGCCCCGGACCCGGGAGAACGCCGATGCCGGTCCAAGCCGCTCCGCTGGGGAGTGCCGCCGCACCCAGGGACGAAAAATCCTTCGTCGACCGCACCTACGCCAAGGTGTTCTGGCGCCTCGTGCCGTTCCTGATGCTCTGCTACGTGGTGGCGTATCTCGACCGGGTGAATGTCGGCTTCGCCAAGCTCCAGATGTCCCAGGAGCTGAAGTTCTCCGAGACGGTCTACGGGCTGGGCGCCGGGATCTTCTTCCTCGGCTACTTCCTGTTCGAGGTACCCTCGAACGTGATCCTGCACCGGGTCGGCGCCCGGGTCTGGATCGCCCGGATCATGATCACCTGGGGGATCATCTCCGGCGCGTTCGTGTTCGTGAACTCGGAATGGACCTTCTACGGGATGCGCTTCCTGCTCGGGCTCGCCGAGGCCGGGTTCTATCCGGGGGTGATCCTGTACACGACGCAGTGGTTCCCGGCCCATCGCCGGGCCAAGGTGATCGCGGTGTTCATGGCGGCGATCCCGATCTCGGGCATCTTCGGCAACCCGCTCTCGGGCCTGATCATGGACGGGTTCAACGGCGCCCACGGCCTGTCCGGCTGGCAGTGGATGTTCCTGATCGAGGCGGTGCCGGCGGTGCTGGTCGGCCTCGCGGTGTTCTTCTACCTCGACAACCGCCCCACCGAGGCCAAGTGGCTGAGCGAGGCCGAGAAGCAGGTCCTGGAACGCGACATCGCCGCCGACAACCACGGCAAGGAATCGAGCCCGCACTCCATCGCCACCGTGTTCCGCAACGGCCGGGTGTGGTTCATGAGCCTGATCTACTTCGCCTTCGTCACCGGCCAGTACGGGCTGACCTTCTGGCTGCCGACGATCGTCAAGGCGTCCGGGGTGCAGGGCAATTTCAACATCGGGCTGATCAGCGCGATCCCGTTCCTGTCCGCCGCCATCGTGATGGTCCTGCTGGGCTTGAGCGCCGACCGGATGCGCGAGCGGCGCTGGCACCTCATCGTCCCGGCCCTGCTGGGCGCCGTCGGCTTCGTGGTCTCGGCGAGCGCCGGCTCGACGACGGTCGCGGTGGCGGCGCTCTCGGTGGCGGCGGCCGGCGTGCTGACCTGCTCGCCGCTGTTCTGGTCCCTGCCCACCGCCTTCCTGAGCGGCGCGGGCGCGGCGGCCGGCATCGCGCTGATCAACTCGGTGGGGAACCTCGCGGGCTTCGCCAGCCCCTACGTGATCGGGGCCCTGCGCGACGCCACCGGCAGCACCGCGGCCGGCATGTACGCAATCGCGGTGATGCTGGTGGTCGGCGCGGCCTGCGTGTTCGTCACGCCGGCCCGGAT
>NZ_JAKSYC010000026.1 GCF_022829585.1 Methylobacterium sp. J-026 | reverse complement strand
GTAGGCCGTGAACGTCGCCCCGCCCGTCTCGGCCAGGACCTTCGTGATCGCCGCCGTCAAAGACGTCTTGCCGTGATCCACGTGCCCGATCGTGCCGATGTTGCAGTGCGGCTTGGTGCGAGCGAACTTTTCCTTGCCCATGATTCCCATTCCTGCGGCGGGGACCAATCGGAGGCCCCGGATCCTGGTCGGCCGCCCCGAACTCGGACAGGGGCGCAAAACGCGGTCCGCTTAGAGGGTCGGCCGCCGGGGATCAAGCTCCCGCGCGCAGCGGGGCCCTGCGGCCGCTTCCGCTGTCAAGCCGCACCTCCGCGTCTTGAACGTGGAATTATCAGTCTCCGGAAATCGAGCCGGCACTTTCGGGACACAGTGTGGCAGCGGAGGCATAGCGGGATCTGTGCCGCCCAGCTTAACTGCGCTCAACAACGCACAAGCTTGGATCCCGCCACCATGATGAAGAAGCTCCTCCTCGCCAGCGCCGCGACCGCCCTGGTCACGACGGCCGCCTCGGCCGCCGACCTGCCGCGCCGCGCCGCGCCGCCGCCGGTGTTCACCCCCGTGCCGGTCTTCACCTGGACGGGCTTCTACGCCGGTCTCGAGTCGGCCTACACCTTCACCGACCGTGAGCGCATCACCACGGTCGGCGTCCTGCCGGGCAACGCCAACAACGTGGCGCTCGGCCGCCGCCCGCTGCTGACCTCGACCTCGCAGGACGGCATCGCCAACGTCGGTGGCACCGCCGGCTACAACTACCAGTTCACGCCCGGCTCGGGCATCGTGGTCGGTATCGCCAACAGCATCGACTGGACCGACATCACCAAGAACCGGGTGGTGCTCGGCACCGGCAACGTCGCGGGCGGCGCGCCGAACATCAGCCAGTTCCGTCAGAGCCTCGATTGGCTCGGCACCCTCACGGGCCGCGTCGGCTACGCCTTCGATCGCGTCCTGGTCTACGGGATGGGCGGTCTCGCCTACGGCAACGTGTTCCACGACGCCAACTTCTACACCCCGGGCGGGCGCCTGCAGTTCGCCGGCCGCTATGACGACTTCAAGACCGGCTTCGCCTATGGCGGCGGTATCGAGTTCGCGCTGCCGACCGACAGCTTCCTGAACACCTTCGCGATCGGACGCTACCTGGGCATCAAGTACGACGCCATCACCGTGAAGGCCGAGTACCTGCACTACGATCTCGGCAGCCAGAGCGTGCTGGTCGGCGCCATCGCGGGTGTCGGCAACGGCTCCTACATCTCGCGCTTCCGCACGGAGGGCAGCATCGTCCGCGCCGGCTTCAACTACAAGTTTGGCGGCTTCTAGTCCTCTCAACATCCCCCGGGACGCTTGTCCCGGGCGAGCCATGGGGCGCGTGCCGGATCCGGCACGCGCCCTTTTTCATGGCCGGTATCGCGTGACGCCTCAGCTTGCCGATCGATCCTGAGGGCGATCGGCTCCGCAGGTGCGCAGATGCGCCACCAAGCGCTCTGCCCCGGACGCCGGGGCGCCCACGTTGAGAATCCTCAGGTCGGCCTCGACAGGGACCTCGCGGGCGAGCCGCGCGGCGAGGTCGCCGTCCTCGGCCCGGCCCCGGGCGGCGAGGCGCTGCATCAGGATCTCGGGGGGCGCCGTGATCTCGACGACGCTCACGCGCGGGCCGGCGGCGCGGGCCTGTGCCACGACGCGGCGGGAGACGTTGCAGACCACCGCGTGCCCCGCCGCCACGAGACGGCCGGCCTCCGCCGGGATGGCGTAGCCGAGGCCGTGGGCGCGCCAATGCAGGGTGAAGCAGCCCTCGGCACAGCCCTCCGCGAAGGCGGTCGCGTCGATCTCATCGTTGTCCTCGTCCGGCGAGGGCGGTCGCGTCACGAGGCGGCGCGGGAAGACGTAGCGGGGATCCCCCGCGAGCGCCGCCCGCGCCAGCCGGATCAGCGTGTCCTTGCCGGCCCCGCTCGGGCCGACCACCAGGACCAGGCACCCCGCCATCAGGCGACCCGCCGGCCGGCGCGCCAGACCTCGCGGACCACCGGCACACCCTCGGCCCGCTGCACCCGGACGAGGTCGGCCCGCAGGCCCGGCGCCAGGGCGCCGCGGTCGGTCAGGCCGGTGGCGCGGGCCGGGTTCGCCGTCACCGTGGCGAGCGCCTCCGGCAGGGTGATCGCCGGCACCCGCTCGGGCAGCAGGAAGGCCGCCATGAGCAGGCTCGCCGGTACGTAATCCGACGACAGGATGTCGAGATGCCCGGCCTCGGCCAGCGTCTGGGCGGCGACGTTCCCGGAATGCGAGCCGCCGCGGATCAGGTTCGGCGCGCCCATCATCACGGTGAGGCCCCGGCGGTGGGCGGCCTGCGCCGCCTCCAGGGTGGTGGGGAATTCGGCGAGCCGCACCCCCTCGCCGACCGCGAGATCGACATCGGCCAGGGTGGTGTCGTCGTGGCTCGCCAGGGGGATGCCCATCTCCCGCGCGTAATGGACCAGGGCCGGGCGGTTGCTGGCATTGAGGGCCTGGCCGTCCCGGATCTTGCGCTCGGTGTTGGCTCGAATCTCGTCGATCGGGCGGCCGCCCCGGGTCGCGTAGGTGAAGTACTTCTCCATGTCGCGGAACTGCCGCTGGCCCGGGGTGTGGTCCATCAGCGAGATCAGGCCCACGGGATGGTGGGCGCTGAAGGCCGCCACCGAGTCGAGCACGTCGGACGAGGGCAGCTCGCAGCGCAGATGCGTGAAGTGCTCGGCCCGGAACAGGCCCTGGGCGCGCGCGGTGGCGATCGCGGCCCCCAGTTGCTCCAGCTCCGAGCCGAGGCCGCTGCCATCCGGATCGCTGCCCGCGCGCAGGGAATCGAACACCGTGGTGATGCCCGAAGCGGCGATCTGCGAATCGTAGGCCAGCACCGCCCCGAGCGGGTGCCAGCGCACCTTCGGCCGGGGGGCGTAGTGGCTCTCGAGGTGGTCGGTATGCAGCTCGATCAGCCCCGGGATCAGGTAGTCGCCCCCGAGGTCGAGGCCGCGGGCTCCCGCGCGTCCCTCGCCGATCTCCGCGATGGCTCCGTCGATGACGGCGAGCCAGCCGTGCTGAATCCGGTCCGGAAGGACCAGGGTCGCGTTCTCGATGATCAGGTCGTCCATCGTATCGGTCCTCAGGCTGCCCGTGCTGGCGGCGCGAAGCGGGTGACGTCGACCACCCGGGTCGCCACAGCATCGCGCATCTCGCTGTCGTGGAAGATGCCGAGCACGCCGGCCCCGCCCTTCAGCTTCTCGCGCACCAGCTCGGCCACCACGGCGCGGTTCTGCGCGTCGAGGGAGGCGGTCGGCTCGTCGAGCAGCAGCAGCGGCCGGTCGGCGATCAGGCCCCGGGCGATGTTGACCCGCTGCTGCTCGCCCCCCGAGAAGGTCGCGGGCGGCAGGCCCCAGAGCCGTTCGGGCAGGTTGAGCCGGGCGAGCAGATCCTTGGCCCGGGCCTGCGCCGTCGCCGCGTCGAGCCCGCCCTCGCGGCCGGCGGCCTCGACCACGTCGAGGGCCGGGACCCGGGGGATCACCCGCAGGAACTGCGACACGTAGGCGATGACCCGGGCCCGCAGGGACAGCATCACCCGCGGGTCGGCCCGGACCACATCGATCACGGCGTCGCCGTCCCGGATCCGGATCGCGCCCGCGTCGCAGCGGTAATTGCCGTAGGCCATCTTGAGCAGCGAGGACTTGCCCGCCCCCGAGGGGCCGCCGAGCACCACGCACTCGCCGGGCTCGACCGCGAGGCTGACATCGCCCACCACCGGCAGCACGACGCCGCCGCGCAGGTGCAGGGTGAAGCTCTTGGCGACGTCCTGGAAGGTCAGAAGCGCGGTCATGCGGCGAGCACCGAGGAGACGAGGAGCTGGGTGTAGGCCTGCGCGGGATCGTCGAGCACCTGGTCGGTCAGCCCAGTCTCGATGACCCGGCCGGCGCGCATGACCACGATCCGGTGCGACAGGAGCCGCGCCACCGCGAGGTCGTGGGTGACGATGATCACGGCGAGCCCGAGCTCCGCCGAGAGCCGGCGGATCAGGTCGAGGAGCCGGGCCTGGACCGAGACGTCGAGCCCCGAGGTCGGCTCGTCCATCAGCACCAGCCGGGGGCCGGTGACGAGGTTGCGGGCGATCTGGAGCCGCTGGCGCATGCCGCCGGAGAACCGCGTCGGCGGGTCGTCGATCCGGTCGGCGGCGATCTCGACCCGGCCGAGCCAGTCGAGCGCCTGGGCGCGGATCCGGCCGTAATGGCGCTCGCCCATCCCCATCAGCCGCTCGCCGACATTGCCGCCGGCCGAGACCGCCATGCGCAGGCCCTGGGCCGCGTCCTGGCGGACGAAACCCCACTCGGTGCGCATCAGCGCCCGACGCCCGGCCTCGCTCAGGCCGGCGAGGTCGCGCAGGTCGCCGTCGCGCATCCGGTAGGAGACCGTCCCGGCATCCGGGGCGAGTTCGGTGGCGATGAGGGAGAGCAGCGTCGACTTGCCCGAGCCGGATTCGCCGACGACCGCCAGCACCTCGCCGGGCACCAGGTCGAACGACACGTCGGCGCAGGCGAGGCGGGCGCCGTAGCGCTTGGTCAGGCCGCGGACCTGAAGCAGGGGCTCGCTCATCGGGTCACCTCTGCGACGTCCGGCACGAAGGGGGGATCCAGGCGGAAGCTGTAGCCGTAGCGCTCGAAGCCGAGGCCCTCGTAGAAGGCGTGCGCCGGCTTGGCGTCGACATTCGACGACAGGGCGAGCTTGTAGCAGCCCCGGGCCTGGGCGAGGCGGAACGCCTCATGCATCATCGCGCGGCCGAGGCCGCCGCCGCGATGCCCGGACGCGACCACGACGCTCTCGACCAGAGCCGAGGGCATGCCCCAATGGGCGATGTTGTCGAGGACGATGAGGCAGAAGGTGCCGACGACCGCGCCGTCGACCTCGGCCACGTAGAGCCCGTAATCGGGATAGGCGGTCTCGAGCCGATCGAGGAGCGCTTCCGCCTGCGCCAGGGTCGCCACCCGCCCGCCGTTCAGCTCGGCGTAGAGGTCGAGGATGGCTGGGAGGTCGGGCTGCCCGGCCCGGCGGACCGTGAGGCCGGTCATGCGGCGTCTCCCGTGCCGACATGCCCGTCCGCGCGGCGGCCCTCGCAATGGTCGGTGTCCGAGCAGACGAACATCCGCCGGCCGGCATCGTCGAGCAGCACCTCGTCGAGATAGACGCCCTCGGCTCCGCACAGCGCGCAAGGGTAGGTGAATTCCTGCACCCGGAACGGATGGTCCTCGAAGTCGAGGCTGCGGACCCGGGTGTAGGGCGGCACCGCATAGATGCGCCGCTCGCGGCCCGCGCCGAACAGCTGGAGGGCCGGGCAATCGTCCATCTTGGGGTTGTCGAATTTCGGCGTCGGCGACGGGTCCATCACGTAGCGGCCGGCCACCTCCACCGGGTAGGCGTAGGTGGTGGCGATGTGCCCGTGCCGGCTGATATCCTCGTAGAGCTTGACCTGCATGGCCCCGTACTCGGCGAGCGCGTGGAGCTGGCGGGTCTCGGTCTCGCGCGGCTCCAGGAAGCGCAGGGGCTCGGGGATCGGCACCTGATAGACCAGGGTCTGCCCCTCCGAGAGCGGCGTCTCGGGGATGCGGTGGCGGGTCTGGATGATCGTCGCCTCGGCGGTCCGGGTCGTCGTCGCGACCCCGGAGGTCTTGGCGAAGAAGCGGCGGATCGAGACTGCGTTGGTGGTGTCGTCGGCGCCCTGATCGATGACCTTGAGCACGTCCGCCCGACCGAGGATCGCCGCCGTGACCTGCACGCCGCCGGTGCCCCAGCCGTAGGGCATCGGCATCTCCCGGGAGGCGAACGGCACCTGGTAGCCCGGCACCGCGATCGCCTTGAGGATCGCCCGGCGGATCATCCGCTTCGTGCCCTCGTCGAGATAGGCGAAGTTGTAGCCGGAGCCCGTGTCGCCCCTCTCCTCCCCCTTGCGGGGAGGAGCCGGAGGTGGGGGTAGTGCAGGATCGAGCGCTACGGTGCCGTCTGCACCACCCCCACCCCTGACCCCTCCCCGCAAGGGGGAGGGGAATGAAGCCGGCATCGCTGTTTCGCTCATTCCGCGGCCTCCTGCATCTCGACGGGTTCGGATTTCCGCTCGAATTCGGCGCGTAGCCGGCGAACCAGTTCCAGCTCGGCCTGGAAGTCGACGTAGTGCGGCAGCTTCAGGTGCTCGACGAAGCCGGTCGCCTGGAGGCTGTCGCAATGGGCGAGCACGAATTCCTGGTCCTGGGCCGGGCTCGCCACCGGCTCGCCGAGTTCCTCCGCCCGCAGGGCCCGGTCGACCAGGGCCATCGCCATGGCCTTGCGCTCGCTCTGGCCGAAGGCGAGCCCGTAGCCGCGGGTGAACTGGGGCGGCGCCGCCCCGGAGCCCTTGAACTGGTTGACCATCTGGCATTCGGTGAGCCGGACCCGGCCGAGCGGCACCGGAAAGCCCAGCTCCTCGGGGACGAAGTCCACCGCGACTTCGCCGACCCGGATCTCGCCCACGAACGGGTGGGTGCGGCCGTAGCCGCGCTGGGTCGAATAGGCGAGGCCGAGCACGAAGCCCTCGTCGCCCCGGGCCAGGGCCTGGAGCCGCAGGGCCCGGTCGGCGGGGTAATCCACCGGCTCCCGGGTGAGGTCGCCCGGGGGCGTGCCGTCATCCGGGGGGGCGGCCTCGATCAGCCCGTCCCTGGCCAGCAGGTCGGTGACGCGCGGGCAGTGCCCGGCATCGTCGCGCGGCTCGGCCTCGGCGGCGGCCTGGACCTCGCCCTCGGCGGCCAGCGCAAAGTCGATCAGCCGGTGGGTGTAGTCGAAGGTCGGCCCGAGCACCTGCCCGCCGGGCAGGTCCTTGAAGGTCGCCGAGACCCGGCGTTCCACCGCCATGACCCCGGTATCGACCGGCACCGAGGCGCCGAAGCGCGGCAGGGTCGTCCGGTAGGCGCGGACCAGGAACACCGCCTCGACCACGTCGCCCCGGGCCTGCTTGAGGGCCAGAGCCGCGAGGTCGGGGTCGTAGAGCGAGCCCTCGGTCATCACCCGGTCGACCAGCAGGGCCATCTGTGCGCGGATCTGCGCCACGGACAGCTCCGGCACCGCGGGGTCGCCGCGGCGGGCCTCGGCCAGGAGCCGGTGGGCGTTGTCGATGGCGGCCTCGCCGCCCTTCACGGCCACGTACATGGCTAATTCTCCGTGACGGCGGTGGAGCGCGGCAGGCCGACGACCCGGCCGGGGGCGGTGAGGATCAGGTCGACGCCCAGGGGGAAGTCGGCGCGGTTCTCCGCGCACTGGGCGACGAAGCCCTCCGGCAGGGGCGCCAGCGCCACGCGGGCGGTGCCGCGGATGCCGGGGCCGGCGAGGCACAGCCCCGCCCCCTCGGTGATCGTGGCGAGGGCGAGCACCAGGGTGGTGGCGGTGTCGGGATAGGCCGGCGTGCCGCACGCGAAGGTGCCGAGCGGCGGGCAGCGGGCCGGATCGCCGATCAGCGCGAAGGCGGCCACGGCCGGATCGTCGGTGAGGGGAGCCCCGGTGTGGAAGCGTAGATACACGGCGACCTCGGGGGCCGCCGCCAGGCCGGCATCGAGCCAGACCGGCGTGTCGGCATCGGTGAGCGCCAGCGCCACGGCGGCGAGTTCCGGGGTCAGCGGCGCCGGGGGCTCGAGGCCGGCTCGGAGCGGCCGGGGCCGCCCCGGCCGGGCGAGGGCATCCATCACCGCGCGGAACGTGTCCTGCGCATCGTGGACCGGATCGGCGAAACCGGGTGCGAGCATGCTCAGTCCTCCCCGCGGGCGACGGTCAGGAATTCGACGCGGGTGGCGGCGGTGCGCCGTGCCGCCTGCCGGCGCGCCGCCTCGGTCCGGGCGGCCGCCCCGGCGAGGGCCGCCTCGACCCCGGCGCGCCGTGCCGAATCCTGCCAGAGGGCGTCGAGGATCGCGGCCAGCCGCGCCTTCGTGCGGTCGCGACCGAGATGGTAGGCGAAGCCGGTGCTGCCATCCGGGAGACGGATTGCCGCCCGGGTCACGCTGACCTCGCCGAAATGGAACGGCCGCCCGTCGCCGCCGATCCGGCCCTCGGCCATCACCAGCCCGGTTTCCGGGGGGCGCAGATCCTCCGCCGCCGGGGCGCCGAGGCGCGCGACGGCGGCTTCGAGCTCGCTCCGGCCGGCTTCGGCGCAGAGCGCCATCATCGCCCGCCGGGCTTCGATCCCGGGACCATTCTGCGGTCCCGTCGGGTTCGGGGTCATCGCGAATCCCTCCGTCGCGTCGTTGTATAGATATATAGACAACTGGCGCCCCGGGCACAAATGAAGTTTGGATGACAGGATGGACGCACAGGAGCAGGCGCCCGGCCTCGTCCGGGGCGAGGGACTGGCGGCGTGGCGGCAGATCGCCGACGCCCTCACGGCCGAGATCGCCGCGAGATCCTACGCACCTGGGCAGCAGCTTCCCACCGAGGCGGCGCTCGCGGCGCGGTTCTCGGTGAACCGACACACGGTGCGCCGGGCCCTCGCCGCCCTGGCCGAGGGCGGCCTGGTGCGGGCCAGCCAGGGCCGGGGCACCTTCGTCGAGGACGCCCCGCTGGCCTACCCGATCGGGCCGCGCACCCGCTTCTCCGAGATCGTCGCCGGGGCCGGCCGCGAAGCCTGGGGCGACCTGATCGCCTCGGCCACCCGCCCGGCCGGCTCCGAGCAGGCGGCGGCGCTGGCGCTCCCCCCCGGCGCGCCGGTGCTGGAACTGCTGACGGTCCACCGGGCGGACGACACCCCGCTGTCGACGGCGCTGACCTGGCTGCCGCTGCCGCGCTTTTCGGGCTTCGCCGAGGCCTATGCCGAGCGCGGCTCGATCACCCGGGCGCTGGCGGCCTGCGGCGTCCACGACTACACCCGGCTCTCGACGCGCATCCGCGCCCGCCCGGCCGATGCCCAGGAGGCGGGGCGCCTCGACATCGCCCCCGGGCGGGTTGTGATGGTCGTCTCGAGCGTCAACATCGATCAGGCGGGCGTGCCGATCCAGGCGAACCGCACCCTGTTCGCCGCCGACCGGGTGGAGTTGGTGATCGGCACGTGAGGCCGGTCAGCGCGCCGCCGGCCCGATCAGCGCCCGGCGCAGGCGGGTCGAGACCCCGTCGATCGCCGCCACGGTGACGAGGATCATCAGGACCAGGAAGGCGACCTGCTTCAGCTCCAGCACGCGGATCAGCTCGGTGAGATACTGGCCGATACCGCCGGCGCCGACGATGCCGATGATCGTGGCCGAGCGGGTGTTCGATTCGAAGAAGTACAGCACCTGGCTCGCCAGCACCGGCAGCACGGCGGGGATCAGGCCGAAGCGGATCCGGTGCAGGGCCGAGCCGCCCGAGGCGACGACGCCCTCGCCGGGCCGGCGGTCGCAGGTCTCGATCGCCTCGGAGAACAGCTTGCCGAACGCCCCGAAATCCGAGCACGCGATGGCGAGCGCCCCCGCGAAGGGGCCGAGCCCGACGACGTTGATCCAGATCAGCGCCCAGATCAGCACGTCCACCGAGCGCATGACGTCGAGGCCGCGGCGGACGGCGAAGCGCGCGAACGGGTTGGGGACGACGTTCCGGGCGGCCAGGAACGCCACCGGGAAGGCCAGGATCGCCGCCGTCAGCGTACCGAGGAAGGCGATGCCCAGGGTCTCGCCCAGCGCGTGCAGGAAGGTCCAGAACTGGCCCTCCGGGGACGGCGGCAGCATCAGCACCGCGAAGGCGCCGAGCCGCCCGAGCCCGTGGAGGATCCGCGCCACCGAGAAATCGAGGCGCCAATAGCCGAACGCCGCCAGTCCGAGGAGGAGGCCGATCACCCCGGCCAGGCGTGCCCGCGCCGCCCAGTCGATGCGGAACTGCGCCGGGTAGCGGGCCCGCAGCCGGGCGAGGTCGGCCCGGGCGGTCGCCCGCAGGGTCTCGGACCGCGCGCTCATCGTGCGTGCTCCGGGCCGATCAGCCGATGGCGGACCCGCTCGGTGGCGAGGTCGATGCAGAACACGGTGAGGATGATCAGCACGAGGATCGCGCTGACATCCGCGTAGTAGAAGTTGCGGATCGCCACCAGGAATTCCTGGCTGATGCCGCCGGCGCCGACGAAGCCCATCACCCCCGCCCCGCGCACGTTGATCTCGAACCGCAGCAGCGCGTAGGAGGCGAAATTCGACAGCACCTGGGGCAGCACCGCGAAGCGCACGGTCTCGATCCACGTGGCGCCCGAGGCCGACAGGCCCTCGACGGGACGCATGTCGATGTTCTCGACCACCTCGGAGAACAGCTTGCCGAGCGCCCCCGTGGTGTGGATGGCGATGGCCAGCACGCCGACCATCGGCCCGAGACCGAAGGCGATCACGAAGAGCAGCGCGAACACCACCTCGGGGACGGTGCGGCAGACCTCCAGGAAGCGCTTGGCGGCGATGCGCAGCAGGCGCGACCGCGCGAGGTTGGCGGCCGCCAGGAAGCTCAGGGCGAAGCCCGCGAGCCCGCCGAGCAGCGTGCCGAGATAGGCCATCAGCAGGGTCTCGCCCAGCAAGCCGAGCCAGTTCGGCAGGCCCCAGTACCAGGCACGGACGTCCTCGATCGGATGGTCGAGGCCGATCGGCGGCAGGATCTCTTGGATATACGCGGTGAACTTGCCGATGTTCTCGATGAAGACCAGCGGCCGCACCTCGGCGGCGAGCCCGGCGAGCAGCGCCAGCACCGCGACGATCGCGAAGCCCGCCAGCGTGCGGCGGCGCGCGGCCCGGGTCGCCGCCGCGTAGAGGCCGGAGAGGGCGGCTTCCCGCTCCGGCGGCAGGGGTGTCGGGCCGTGCGAGGTCGGCATGCCCGGATCAGGACTTCTTGCGCTGCTCGTCGTTGAACTTCAGCATGTCGATGATCGGCTGATAATCCTTCAGCGTCACCGGGGTGAGACCCTGGTCCTTGCCGTCCGACAGCCGGTCGAACGCCGCCTTGTCGGCGGTCGGCAGAGCGATGAAGGCCTGGCGGATCTTGGCCTTCAGGTCGTCGGGCAGGCTCGCCAGCACGGCGAAGGGGCCCTCCGGCAGGAAGTCGGACTTGAACACCACCCGGAAGTCCGACTGCTGCATCGGCGTGCCGTCCGGCTTCTTGAGCATGCCCTTGGCGGCCATGCGGGTGACCATCGTGTCGGTCTCGGAGTTCCAGAGATTGGCGGCGGCGTCGGCGGTGCCCTGAGTGAGCGCCAGGACGGCGTTCTCGTGGCTGCCGGCGTAGAAGGTCTTGGCGAAGAACTTCTCCACGTCGTAGCCGGCCCGCTTGAGGAAGAAGCGCGGCGCCTGGTTGCCGGAGGTGGAATTGGGGTCGACCAGAGCGAGGTTCTTGCTCTTGAGGTCCTCGACCGTCTTGTACGGGCTCGTGGCCAGCACGTAGACCACCGAATAGTAGCCCGAGGCGCCGGTCTCGTGCTTCTGGTTCACGATCGGCTCGATCTTCACCCCGGTCATCACCGCCCGGGCGAAGGAGGCGGGGCCGTACCAGGCGATCTGGATGTTGCCGGCGCGCTGGCCCTCGATCACGGCCGCGTAGTCGCTGGCGACCCGCAGCTTCACCGGCACGCCCAGGGTCTTGGTCAGGTAGGCGGTGAGCGGCGCCCAGCGATCGGCGGTGCCCGAGGCGTTCTCGGCGGGGATCACGCCCAGCGTCAGTTCGGGATACTGGACCTTCCAGTCCTGGGCGGCGGCCGGCAGGCCGAGGAGCGCGAGGGCGGCGGCCGCGGCCGCGAGGGTGCGTCGGGTGATCATTGCGTTCTCCTGTGCGGGCCCTGGGGCAGGGTTCGGCCGGCCGGCCCCCTGCGCGCCGGGGTGACGGACATCGTTGTCGGCTCAGGCGCCGATCGCGGCTTCGCGGACCGGACGCGCGGGCACGGAGCCGGGCAGGCCCGGCATGGCCGCCCGCTGCTCCGCCTCGCGCTGCGCGGAATCGTCGAGCACCTCGCCGGCCTCCAGCCCGTAGAGCCGGCGCGCCACGTCCTCGGTGAGGTCGAAGGGGCCGCCCTCGAACACCACGCGGCCCGCCGCGAGGCCGACGAGGCGGTCGCAATAGGCGCGGGCGAGGTCGAGGGAATGCAGGTTGCACAGCACCGTGATGCCGTAGCGCCGGTTCACGTCGGCGAGCGCATCCATCACGAGGCGTGTGTTGCGCGGGTCGAGGGAGGCCACCGGCTCATCGGCGAGCAGGATCTCGGGCTCCTGCACGAGGGCGCGGGCGATGGCGACGCGCTGCTGCTGCCCGCCCGACAGGCCGTCGGCCCGCTGACCGGCGAACTCGCCCATGTCGAAGCTCTCCAGGGCGGCGAGCGCCATGGCCCGGTCCGCGTCGGACCACAGGCGCATCAGGGCCCGGTGGCTCGGCACGTGACTGAGGCGCCCCATGAGCACGTTGGTCATCACGTCGAGGCGGCCGACGAGGTTGAATTGCTGAAAGATCATGGCGCAGCGGGTGCGCCAGTCCCGCAGGGCCCGGCCCCGCAGCATCGTGACATCCCGCCCGTCGTGGAGGATGCGGCCCGAACTCGGATCCGCCAGCCGGTTGATCAGGCGCAGCAGCGTCGACTTGCCGGCCCCCGAGCGGCCGATCACGCCGACGAAGCTGCCGGGCTCGATCCGCAACGAGACACCGTCGACCGCGCGCCGGTCGCCATACTGGCGCGTGAGATCTTCGATGAAGAGCATGCATCCATCCGCGGCGGAATGGCCGCAGCTAAACGCCGCTTCTACGACGGTTGGATGACGAAGACCTCGGAATATCTATAGCCGACGAATGAATAGCGATCCGCGCGCGTATCTTACCGAGATGATGTCGCCGCCACGCGGACGAAGACGGTGTCCGCGGCGGCGATGTCACGCCGAAGCTTCGTGACGGTCCAGAAACGCTTCGATGGCGAGCCCGCGGAAATCCGGCAGCGCCCGGCGCAGGCGCGCGTGATCCCAGTCCCACCAGGCGAGGCGCTCCAGGCGCGCGGCGATCGCCTCGGGGAAGCGGGGCCGCACCGGCCGCGCGGGATTGCCGACCACGATCGTGTAGGGGGCGACATCGCGGGTGACGATCGCCCCCGCCCCGACCACCGCGCCGGTGCCGATGCGGCGGCCGGGCAGGACGACGACCCCGTGGCCGATCCAGACGTCGTGACCGATCGTCACCGGGCTCGACCGGCGCCGGTCGAAGAAGGCGTCCTCGTCCGCCTCCTCCGGCCAGTAGGCGCGGGCCCGGTAGGTGAAATGCGCCTGCGATGCGCGCTCCATCGGATGGTTGCCGGGATTGATCCGCACGCTCGCGGCGATCGAGCAGAACTTGCCGATCGTCGTGTAGATCACCTCGCCGTCCTGGGCGATGTAAGAATAATCATCCAGGACCGATTCGGTGATGCGGGTGCGGGCCCCGATCTCGGTGTAGCGGCCGAGGCGGCTTGCCTGGACCCGGGCGCTGGGATCGATGGCGGGCGCGAGCCCGAGGGGCTGGTCAGCCATGGGCGTCTCCGAAGGGCAGGCGCGCCAGGAGCCGGAACGGCCCGGACCCGTCCTGGGTCAGGAGGCACACCGCGTCGATCACGGCGGGCTCCGGGCCCGAGGCGGCATAGGCCGCGGCGAGGCGCCGGTGCCAGCCGTCGCGGTCGGGCTCCGGCAGGGCGTCGGTCAGGGTCATGTGGAAGCGGAAGGCCTCGAACACGTAGGGGTAGCCCCAGCGGTCGAGCAGCGCGCGGCCGCGGGAATCCAGCCGCTCCGGCCGGCGCTTCGCGCGCTCGGCCCCGGTCAGCGGCGCCCGGAACGGGTCGAGGGCGGCGACGCATTCGGCCGCGAGCAGGCCCAGACCCGGCGGCGGGGCCTCCGGCACCAGGGCGAGGAACGGTCCGAGCGCCGCGACCACCAGCGGCCCGAGCGGCACCGGCGGGTGCGCGGCGGCGAGGCCCCGGGCGGCGGCGACGAAATCGGCCTCCGCGGTCCCCGGCGCGAGGCGCAGCGGCGCCTTGAGGGTCGCGTGGAAACCGTAGAGCCGGGCCCCCGCCGTGACCGCAGCGAGGCCGCCCGGTGTCTCCGGATGCGGGACCGTCCGCCCGGACGCGTTGTCGTAGCCGAGCACGGCGTTGCCGAACGCCTCCAGACGCGAGCCCGGAGCGGGGAGCCAGTACAGGGCGTAGCGGCGCGACACGTCCAAAGCCTCCGGGTATCTCGCGGCATTCCTCAGGCCGACGGCACGTAGCTCCGCGCGTCGGCGGGCCGGCGCGGACGGACATCCATGGCGTTGCCGCGCCACACGATGGCGCTCTGCACCCAGGCGCCCAGCCAGATCGCCGGGATCAGGAGATCGCGCACCAGGAAGACCGCCGGCATGCGGGGCGAGCGATGCCAGCCCGCGCGGACCGCGAGCCAGTGCTCGGCTCCGTAGCACAGGACCGCGATACCCGCAGCGCCGGAAAGTCCGGCGAGGCTGCCGGACCACAGCGCCAGCAGCAGCGCCGGCAGCAGGACGCCGCTGCCGATCTCCGGGATGAAGAACAGCGGGAAGGTCACCCGCCGCAGCCGGGCCCAGCGCAGCTGCCGCGCCCAGACCTCCCGGAAGCCGCGGGGTCCCAGGGGCTGCTCGAAGGGGCTCGCCACGAGGTGGACGCGCTTGCCGGCGGCCCGGACCAGCTTGGTGGCGGCCGCGTCCTCGGCGATCTCGGCGGCGAGCGCCTGGAGGCCGCCCTGCGCTTCCAGGAACGGCTTGTGCCACAGCATGCTCTTGCCCTGTGCGAAACCCAGGCCGAACGCCTCGGCGGCGTATTGCCAGCGCGCCTGCAGGGTGTTGAGGAAGGCGCACTCGACCTCGGCCATGAAGCTGCCCGGGCGCGCGCCGGCCGGGGTCGAGCAGACGAGGCCGGTCTCCTCCCGCCACGCGGCCTGGAGGCACTGGAGGTAATCCGGCGGCATGGCCACGTTGGAATCGGCCAGCACCACCCAATCGTGGGCGGCGGCGCGCCAGCCGCGCAGGCAGTTGTTCAGCTTCGGGTTCTCGCTGACGCGCTCGTCGCCGCGGATCAGGCGGGCCGGCACGTGGGGATGGGCGGCGATCAGGCGCTCCACCATCGGCACGATCGGATCGCCCGGATCGGCCACGCAGAAGATCAGCTCGTAGGCCGGATAGTCGAGGCGGAAGCTCCGGGTCAGCATCTCCTCGCTGTAGGCCTCGACCCCGTGGAGCGGGCGGACCAGGGAGACGGGCGCCCCCGCCGGAAACCGCGACGGCCCGTGGCTTCGGCCGATGCGCCGGCCCGCGATGGCGATGCTGCCGATCTGGACGAGGGCCAGGAGCGCGCCGAGGGCGAGGGCCGGCACCGTGGCGTCAATCATGCGGGATCCCCCGTTGGCGTCCTGAGCGGCCCGGTCGCTAGCGGCCGGACCGCGTCAGTCGTGTGACACGCACGGGATGCGGGCCGGATATTGCCGGCCCGCGGTCGCGGCGTGGTCCTCAGAACCGGAGGGTGAAGTTGCCCTTGACGGCCTGATCCTGGGCCCGGGTGCCGGTCTGGCCGGTATAGGCGACGCCGAGGCTCGCGTTCGGCGCCACCGCCAGGTCCAGGCCGACCTCCGCCACCAGCGCGTCCCGGTCGATCGGAACGCCCGCGCTCAGGAAGGCCGGACCGGTGCCGAAGCGCAGCAGCGCCGCCGGCACCACGTCCCCGAACGCCCTCCGGTATCCGATGAGCCCCCGCAGCGTCACCGGCAGACCCAGGCCCAGGTCCAGGCTGGTCTGCGCCCGCACCCCGACGGTGGCCGCCCCGAGGTCGTAGTCGCGCGCGAAACTCGTCAGCGCCGCCGCGCCCCCGGCCTCCGCGAAGGCGTCCCGCCGGATCCCGACATAGGCCCCGCCCACGAACGGCTCCACATAGGCCGCCGCCGGCTGGACCGCCGCCGCCGCGCCGTCCTTCGACACCAGCACCGCCGGCGCCGGCGCGCCCAGCACGATCTTCCAGCCGAGCTCGCCGAAGCCCTGCAGGGTGTGGCCGCCGCCATGCCCGGTCAGCGTGTCCGAAAGCCCATACAGCACCGCCCGCCGGGTGCGCGTATCCGTGTCGGCGTAGATCACGCCCAGCCGCAGCGAGACCGGCCCCAGCTCGGCGCCGCCGTAGACGCCGCCGAACCCGCTCTTAAGCGTCGCGCTCTCCGCCCGGCTCAGGCCGCCGCTCCGCCCGGCGCTGTCGAGATTGGCCTCCGTGTAGCCGCCGACCACGCCGAAGCGCAGCCCGCCCGGCAGGCGTACATCCGCGCCGGCGGCGAAGCCCGCGATCTGCCGGTCGAGGTCGAAGGCGTTGCCGCCCCCGCCGGCCGTGCCGAACGCCCCGAAGCCCTGGCCCCAGAGCCCGAAGACCTGCGGGTCGAGGGTGCGCACCGGCACCCCCGCCACCACCGGCGCCCGGCCCGGCAGATCGGCCGTGTAGGCGGCCGGCAGGCTTCCGTAATCGAGCCCGGTGCCGGGATTGCCCCAGCGCAGGCGGTCGAGCACCGCCTCGCGCACGAAGAACGCGGTCTCGTAGGCGGTCGAGACCGTGCTGGCGTGGATGTCGCCGGCGAGCGCCCGGAAGGCGGCGCCGGCCTCGCCCGTGGTGAAGCCGGACGCGGCGTCGTAGAGCCGGCCGGCGCCGCCCGCCTGGATCGCGTCGGCCGCGGCCGCGCCGTTGCGGCCGGTGGCGGAGCTGGAGAACGCGACGTCGTTGCGGGTGAGCGTCAGGTCGACCTCGTTGGCCAGGTAGCGCAGGCCCGGGCTGAGGAAGGCGAGGTTCGACGTGACGCCGGCGAACTGGCCCGAGACGCCGCTGCCGGCGGTGAGGATCGCGTAGGTGGTGCGCGGGCTGTAGCTGCCCGAGGCGGCCAGCACCTGGACGGTGCCCCCCGACAGGGCGGCGGCGCCGCCGGCCGCGATCCGGTCGGCCTGGCCGGCGGCGTTGGCCTTGACCTGGTAGGTCGAGCCGGGCGCGAAGGCGACCGCGCCGGTGACCGAGAGCGTGCCGATCGCGGTGCCCGGCGCCACCGTGCCCCCGGACAGGGCGCTGATCCCGCCGACCGTGCCCGATCCGCCGAGCAGGCCGCCGGAGCCCACGAAGGCGGTGCCCGCGATGGTGCCGTTGGCGTAGAGGGCGCCGCCCTGGCCGATGGCGACATCGATGGCCAGGCTGTCGGCGGTGTCCATCCGCAGGGTGCCGGTCAAATTTCCGAAGTACCCGGCGGCGGAGTACAGGTCGATGCGGCTCCAGTAGCTCAGCGCGCTGCCGTAGAAGGCGGCCAGCGCGTTGGTCTCGGTGTTGACCAGGATCTGGTTGATGGTTCCCGTGGACAGCCGGCCGTAGAGGCCGCCGCCGGGCGCCAGGGTGCGGGCGGCGGTGGTGGAGCCGCCGTAGAGGGGGGCCAGCAGGATCGACGCGTCGGGCCCGTTGGCGGGGGCCTGCTCGCGGGGGGCCTGGGCGAAGCTCAGGGTCGGCAGGCCGTAGGTGAGCCGGCTCTGGTAGGTGGCCTGGTTGGCGGCCGACGGGAGGTAGGGGTTGCCGGCGCCGTTGGCCGCGCTGCCGGCGCAGGCCGCGACGGTGTTGCCGCACTGGGCGGCGAGGTAGGCCTGGATCTGGCCCTGGGCCTGGACGAACTGGTTGGGCAGGTTGATCGCCGTGCCGGTCACCGCGGCGTTGTTGATGTAGGCCGGGTTGGTGAAGGCCTGGGCGAGATCGTAGGCGGCGAGCGCCCGGCTGCCGATGATGTCGAGGGGGTAGTGCACGCCCAGCACGATGCGGTTGTTGGCGTAGTCGGCGGCGCGCAGCAGCATATTCTGGTATTGCTGGGGCACCAGCATCGCCAGGAGGATGCCGTCCGTGAAGGCGTAGGTGGTGTGCCCGCTCGGGAAGGACGGGTTGGTGGCGATCCCGTTGAGCGCGGTCGGGTCGAAGGCGTTGTACTGGGACGGCGCCACCTGCACCGGCCGCGAGGATCCGTAGACGTCCTGGCCCGCTTGCGTGTTGGTGACGCCGTAGGCGAGGTCGTAGACGCTGTTGGTGGTGTTGGGCAGGCCGTTATAGGTCGGCAGGGTGTAGCCGGCCGGGGCCACGGCGGGCACCGCCACGTAGTTGGCCGGGGTCACGCTCGGATTGGTGGCCGCACCGTTGGCGAAGTAGTTCTTGGCGACGCCGAGATTGTTCCCGGAGAAGGTGTAGGCGCCGGCCAGCAGGCTGACGACGCTGCCGAGGGGGCCGTTCACGCCCGGCGCGACGCCGCGCTGGTAGATCGGCCCGAGCTGGGCGCCGAGGCCGCCGACGAGCTGCTGGGGCACGATGCCGTTGATCGGCGTCTGGGCCGGCAGGCCGCCCGCGAGGTTGGCGGCCACCCCGTAGGTGCCGAGCCCCGAGGCGGACAGATCGTTGCTGATCGAGCCGAGCAGGTTCTTGTCGCTGATCGCGTTCTGCTGCTGGGACAGGCCGGCCGCGTTGTTGAGCGCCACCCCCTGCGACAGGTTGAGCTGCAGCGTCCGCTGACCGGTCGCGGTGGCGTTGAGCGCCAGATAGGGGGCCAGGAGATTGAGCACATTGACGTCGGACGGTGTCGTGTTGGCGGTCTGTGCCTGCGCGCCCGGCCCGAATACCGCGACCGTCAAGGCCGCGATCGAGATCCCGTGTCGTAACGTCATGTCTGGCCCCCAAAGCCGCGGCCATTCGGCCTGCGGCGGGAGGTTTAGCGAAATCCGCGGCTCCGCCAGCGTCATAATTAAGTCATTTTCAGCAGAATCGCCGCGTGTCGCATCGAAGCAACAGATCGATAACTTAGCCAGCACAGCAAAGTCCCGGACGTCATCTTTCGGGAACCCGCCGAACATCCTCACCGCGATGCGAAAGCTCTGCGCGTGCCGCAACGCCGTCGGCCGACAGGGGCACGCGCGGCGCCGGCGAAGGCGGATCCATCGCGCGGGCCGCCCCACCCGGAGTGGTTCCAGCACTGCGCAGTCCTTCGCCGCGCGAATGGTGTGACCCGCAACCCGGATCGAAGGCTGCCGTCACCGAAGCGTCACGCGCGGATCTTAATCCCGCATTCACCAGCACATCCGGTTCCGCGCGAGGGTTCATGTCCGATTCTGCCGTGATCCCCTCGGGGATCCTAGGGAACAGGCCCGCGGGCGGGCCGCGCCTCGAACATCGGATCCATCCCGGCGGGGTGATCGCGTTCCTGCTCGTCCTGGTGGCGGGGCTCGGCTACGCGGTGGTGAGCCTGATCACCGACATGAACGCGGTCGGCGAGGCACCGCTGGCCTACGGCGCCTTCGCGCTCCTCGGCCTCGCCCTGCTGATCGCCCTCGCCTTCGAGTTCGTGAACGGGTTCCACGACACCGCCAACGCGGTCGCCACGGTGATCTACACCCACTCGCTGCCGCCGCTCGTGGCGGTGATCTGGTCGGGCTTCTTCAACTTCCTCGGCGTGATGCTCTCCTCCGGCGCGGTGGCCTACGCCATCGTCACGCTGCTGCCGGTGGAGCTGATCCTGAACGTCGGCTCTGGGGCGGGCTACGCGATGATCTTCGCGCTGCTGCTGGCGGCGATCATCTGGAACCTCGGGACCTGGGCCATGGGCCTGCCGAACTCGTCCTCCCACGCCCTGATCGGATCGGTGCTGGGCGTCGGCCTCGCCAACCAGTTGATGAGCGGCGGCGACGGCACCTCGGGCGTCGACTGGGGCCAGGCGCTCAACGTGTTCAAGGCGCTGCTGTTCTCACCGGTCTGCGGCTTCGTGCTGGCGGCGCTGCTGCTGCTCGCCCTGAAATTCGCCGTGCGCCGCAAGGACCTCTACGAGGCGCCGAAGGGCGACGCCCCCCCGCCCCTTTGGATCCGGGGCATGCTGATCCTCACCTGCACGCTGGTCTCGTTCTTCCACGGCGGCAATGACGGGCAGAAGGGCATGGGCCTGATCATGCTGATCCTGATCGGCGCCGCCCCCACCGCCTACGCCCTGAACCGCACCATGTCGGACGACACGACGCCGGCCTTCATTCAGACCTCGACGGCGGCGAGCCAAGTGTTCTCCACCCACGCCCCCGGTGCCGCGGCGCCGGATGCCGCCGCGGCGCGCCGGACGGTGACGGAGGCGCTGAAAACGAAGGCCGTGAACACGCCTCCGGTCTACGCGGCCCTGTCCGTGCTCTCCACCGACATCGCCGCCAGCGTGAAGAACTACGGTGCGATCCGGACCGTGCCGGCCGCCCAGACGCAGAACCTGCGCAGCGACATGTATCTCGCCGCCGACGCGGTGCGTGTCCTACCGAACGCGGGTGCCGATCTCTCGGAGGCCGACAAGGCGACGCTGAAGCGCTACGCGGGCCTGCTCAACGACGGCACGCGCTACATCCCGGGCTGGGTGAAGGTCTGCGTGGCCCTGGCGCTCGGCCTCGGCACCATGGTCGGGTGGCGGCGCATCGTCGTGACCGTGGGCGAGAAGATCGGCAAGACGCACCTGACCTACGCGCAGGGCGCCTCCGCCGAGATCGTGGCCGCCGGCACGATCGGGCTGGCCGAACTCTACGGATTGCCGGTCTCGACCACCCACATCCTGTCCTCGGGCGTCGCCGGGACGATGGCGGCCAACGGCTCGGGCCTGCAGATGTCGACCGTGCGCAACATGGCGCTGGCCTGGATCATGACCCTCCCGGCCGCCATCACGCTCGCCGCCGGGCTGTTCTTCATCCTGCGTCACCTGTTCTGACACGGCGCACGCGGCGTCCCGGACTCCGAAGCCGGGACGCCGCGCCACGTTCCGAGTCGCATCGTCCCGGACGCCGATCCCCGGCCTCCGGGACGATTCCGTTTCGCAGCCGGTCGGACCGGCCGGCCCGCCCCGCACGCCCCCCCGGGCGCGGCGCGGGCGGCCTGCACCCCGCCGGCTGCGGCGCCCCGCGGCGCCTCAGGAACTCGCCATCGCCCGGACGAAGGCCAGGCAGGTCCGGCGCGCGGCCGCGTTCTCGATCCCCGCGAAGACGGTGACGAGATCGGCCGCCTGCCTGACTGCTTCGTCCTGCCGGTCCTTGTCCGGGAAGAAGGACGCGAGCGGCACATCCAGCGCCTTCGCGAGGCAGGCAAGTGTATGTTCGGTCCGGGCCGAATCGGCGGATGACGCGGGCCGCTGGTTCGGCCCGTGCGAGCAGCGGAGCGCCATCGCTCAGGCCGCCCGGTGGCCGAGCTGGATCGCCTTGGCGATCTGCGATCGCTTGGCGGCGTAGCCCGGGGCGACCATCGGGTAATCGGCCGGCAGCCCGTATTGGAGGCGGTAGCGCTCCGGGGTGAGCCCGTGGGCGGTGAGGTGGCGCTTCAGGGTCTTGTAGGACCGGCCGTCGATGAAGCTGATCAGGCCATCATGCTGGACCGAGGCCTCGACCTGCCCCGCATTCGGCCCGGCCCAGCTCGATCCGACCTTCGCCTGGCCGTCGCGCAGATCCGAGATCGCCATGTGCACCTGATCGATCAGATCCGGCAGATCCGCGATGCCAACGGCGTTCCGGGACACGTAGGCCGCCACGATGGCACCGACCTTCTGCAGCATGAAGGTGGGGTGGTGTTCTTTGAGGTTGTCCATTTCGAGCATCGCCATCTGTTGAACCTCTGCGAGATCGTTGAGCATTTCCCGTAGTGCCTTGCGGCAGATCGGGAATCGCCCGGATCCGAGAGGCGCTCGGGAGACCGAACTATTGTTTACCTCAAGTACGTTTCCGGTCACTTCTTGAGGATGCAGATGATATACAATATGCGTGGATTCGTGCTTGTCCGATGGCGCGAGGATTCTTGACCAGCTGCGCAAACGGGTGGGCGTAGGGGTAAATTTACCAATGCAGCCGCTGTTTTCGACCGACGGTACGCACCCCAAAGACAGCTTCCCGCTCTGGCGCGACCTCCTGCGCCAGCGGCAGTTGCCGATCGAGGTCGAGCGCCTCGATGATTCTCCGTTCGAAGGCCGGCTCGATGTCGCCGCGGTCGGCCCGCTGCTTCTGACCCGCATCGCGCAGGGCGCTGTCCGCAACGAGGCCACGCCCGAACTCCTGCGGCGCCTCAGGAAGGGCGACACGCTCGTCGTGCTGTTCAAGCTCGCCGGATCCCTGCTCGTGCAGCAGGACGAGCGCACGGCGGGCCAGCGGCCGGGCGATGTCTGCGTGCTCGACCACCGGCCGGCCGTGCTCGAATCCGGTCCGGGCAGCCAGTCCATGTTCCTGGAACTGCCGCGGCAGCGCCTGGAGAGCCGGCTCGGGCCCGCCCGGCTCTACACGGCCCTGCCCATCGGCGCGGAACTCGGCTCCGCGACGCTCGTCAGGACGTTCTTTCACGATCTGATCCAGGTGCGGCGACAGCTCACCCCGGACGCCGCGGCCCGGATGGCGGATGTCGGTGTCGATCTGATCGTGGCCAGCATCGCCGAGCGGCTGGCGCAGGAGGTGCCCCAGCCCCTGCACGGCACCGTCGTGGTCCAGCGGGCCAAGGCCTATGTCGAGGCCCATCTCGGCGATCCCGACCTGGACCCGCCCCAGCTCGCCGCCGCCATGGGCGTGTCGCTCCGGCGCCTGCAGGAGCTGTTCCACGAGCACGGCCAGCCGATCTCAGACTGGATCTGGCACCGGCGCCTGGAGGCGGCCGCCCGGCGGCTGGCCGATCCGAGCTGCGGCCATCTGCCGATCGGGACGCTCGCCTATGGCTGCGGCTTCGCCAGCCAGGCGCACTTCGCCCGCCGCTTCAAGCACCATCATGGACTGACGCCCAGCGAATACCGGCAGGGCGCCGTCTCGGTGCGGATCTGAACCGCCGTCCCGGCCGGGTCCGGGCCGGCGCCGGTCAGACCGCGCGGTCGTTGCGTCGCAGGCTCGCCGGCATGGCGAAGAGCGCGAGCGCCGCGGCCACGAGGCAGAGCGCGCCGATGCCGTAGAGGGCGGGCGTGGTCGATCCGGTCAGGTCCTTGACCCAGCCGACCATCACCGGGCTGACGATGCCGCCGAACTGGCCGAGGGTGTTGATCAGCGCGATCCCGCCCGCCGCGCCGACGCCGGTGACGAGCTTGGCCGGCAGCGTCCAGAAGGTCGGGATCGAGGCCACGATGCCGGCCCCCAGCAGGGCGAGCGCGAACATCAGCGGCACGATGTGCTTGTCGAACAGGCCGGCGCCGAAGAAGCCGAGCGCCGCCGCGATGGCGAGCCCCGCGACGAATTTCGGCCGCTCCCCCGAGGCATCGGAGAGGCGCCCGACCACCACCATGCTGATCGCCCCGCAGATGTAGGGGATCGCCGTCAGGAAGCCCACGGAGGCGGCCTGCGCGCCGCTCGCGGTCTTGATCAGGTCCGGTCCCCAGAAATTCAGGCCGTAGGAGCCGATCTGCAGCAGGAAGTAGATCAGCGCGATCATCAGGAAGCCCGGCTGGCGGATCGCCCCGAGGAGCGAGTGGTCGCCGATCTCGCGGTTGTGGTGGGCGATGCGGCTCGACAGGAGCGCCTTCTCGGGCTCGGACAGCCAGCCCGCATCGGCGATCCGGTCCTCGAGCCGCGTCAGCACCAGGAGGCCGAGGACGAGGCAGGGCAGGCCGCCGGCCAGGAACAGCCATTGCCAGCCGGCCAGGCCCCCGACGCCGTTGAGGCCGCCGAGGATCAGCCCCGCCACCGGCGCCCCGAAGATGCCCGAGAAGGCCGAGGCCACGAACATGAAGGAGGTGATCCGGCCGCGATGCGAGGCCGGGAACCACAGGGTCAGGTAGTAGAGGATGCCCGGTGCGAAGCCCGCCTCCATGGCGCCGATCAGGAAGCGCAGGGCGTAGAAGTGCCACTCGCTGCGGATGAGGATCATCAGGGCCGTGGCAATGCCCCAGGAGATCATGATCCGGGCGATCCAGCGCCGTGCCCCGACCCGGTAGAGCATCAGGTTCGAGGGCACCTCGAAGATCACGTAGCCGATCACGAACATGCTCGCGCCGAGGCCGTAGGCGACGTTGCTGAAGCCGAGGTCGCTCTGGAGCTGGAACTTGGCGAAGCTGATGTTGATGCGGTCGAAGAACGCGAACATGTAGCAGATCATGATCAGCGGCATGAGCCGCCACGCGACCTTGCGGATGACGGCGTTCTCGGCCACCGCGCCGGCCTCGACGGCCTCCGGCGACCCGGACAGGGCTGCGGTCATGGTTTCCTCCGGGGTTGTTTTTTTGGACTTGGGTGAGCGGTGTCGCCTTCGGATGGGCGGCTTCCGGTGGTTCGGTTAGGCTTGCGTGAATCGGACCGCCAGCCAGGGCGCGGGCCCCTCCCCCCTCTGCGGGGGAGGGTGGCCCCTGCGTCAGCAGGGGTCGGGCCGGGACGAAGTCCCGAAAGAGGGGAGCGACGCTTCAGGACTGGACGCGACCCGCATGACGGGCACAGCACGATCCTGCACCGTCGCGCCGCCCCTCTCCCGACCCCCTTCGGGGGCCCCCCTCCCCCGCGGAGGGGGGAGGGAGGGCGTCGCGTCCGTCAGAGACATCAGCGCTTCACCGTCGTGGGTTCACGCCGCCCTGGCGGGCGGCGGATGCAGGTCGCTGGCGCGTCCGGCCTTGGCGACCTGGCCGGGCACGTCGTGGCCGACGAGGCGGGGCAGGTCCCGCGACAGGCCGATCAGCGCGGCGAGGTCCAGGCCGGTCGGCACGCCCATCTCGTGGGCCATGTTGACCAGATCCTCGGTGCAAATGTTGCCGGTGGCGCCGGGGGCGAACGGGCAGCCGCCGAGGCCGCCGAGCGCCGCGTCGAACCGCCGGGCGCCGGCCTCGTAGGCGGCC
>NZ_JAKSYC010000335.1 GCF_022829585.1 Methylobacterium sp. J-026 | reverse complement strand
GATCTGCACCGCCGCCACCTACATCGTGCTCAACCTCGCCGCCGACCTGCTCTCCGCGGCCGTGAACCCGAAGCTGAGGCGGGCATGAGGGTCATGTTCAAGCGCACCGCCCTCCCTCCCCCCTTTGCGGGGGAGGGTGGCCTCGTCCGTCTACCGTCGCGGGGAACGTCCCGATCGCCCAGTGGGCCCCCGGACCCGCCGCGCCGCCATGCCCCGATCTACACTCAGGCCTACAGTGTTTCCCTCCAGCGCGCCCGTCCGCACTCCCGGACTGCGGCGCCGGCCAGGGCGTCGTGGTCTGCGCCGGCGCCGCCTACGGCGTGCTCAACGTGCCCGCCCACCTGCCCGCCCCCGGCGTGAACCCGTAGCGGAGGCGGCCATGCGGGTCATGTTCAAGCGCACCGGCCTCCCTCCCCCGCAGAGGGGGGAGGGAGGGCGCGTGGGTCTAACGTCGCCGCCAACGTCCCGAGCGCCCGATGAGCACCGGCACCCCCATCGCCGGGACCACCGGCATCGCAGCGCCCACCGGCAACCCGGGCCTCGTCCAGGAACCCGGCACCATCACGGCCTTCTGGCGCCGCCTGCGCGCGCGCAGGAGCGCGATCGCGGGCCTCGTCATCGTCGGGCTGCTGATCCTGATGGCGGTCTTCGCCTCCTGGATCGCCCCCTACGACCCGACCGCCACCGACTGGGGCAACGTCCGCGGCGCGCCCAGCCTCGCGCACCCGTTCGGCGGCGATGAGGTCGGGCGCGATGTCCTCTCGCGGATCATCTACGGCGCCCGCGCCTCCCTCGGGGCGGGCCTCGTCTCGGTAGCGCTCGCCGTCTCCCTCGGACTGCCGCTCGGCCTGCTCGCCGGCTACGCGGGCGGCTGGATCGACGGGGCGATCTCCCGGCTGACCGACGCGCTGCTGGCGATCCCGTTCCTGATCCTGGCGATCGCGCTCGCGGCCTTCCTCGGCCCGAGCCTCGTCAACGCCATGATCGCCATCGGCCTGTCGGCGACCTCGACCTTCATCCGGCTGACCCAGGCGCAGGTGCGCGCGGTGGCGGCGGAGGAGTTCGTCGAAGCGGCCCGCGCCATGGGCAACCCGCCCTGGCGGATCGCGTTCGTCCACATCCTGCCCAACATCGTCCCGGCGATCCTCGTCCAGGCGACGCTGACCATCGCGGCCGCCATCATCGCGGAGGCGAGCCTGTCCTTCCTCGGCCTCGGCCAGCAGCCACCCGAGCCATCCTGGGGGGCGATGCTCAACACCGCCAAGAACTTCATGGATCAGGCGCCCTGGATGGCGATCTGGCCCGGCCTCTCGATCTTCCTGGCCGTGCTCGCCTTCAACCTGTTCGGCGACGGGCTGCGCGACGCCCTCGACCCGAGGCAGCGGACATGACGAAGCCCCTCCTCGACGTCCGCGATCTCGCGGTCGCCTTCGACACTGACGGCGGCGCGGTCCACGCGGTCAACGGCGTGTCCTACACCCTGCAGGAGGGCGAGACGCTCGGGATCGTCGGCGAATCGGGCTCCGGCAAGAGCGTGCACGTGCTGGCCATGCTGGGGCTGATCCCGCGCCCGCCGGGCCGGATCACCGGCGGGCAGGTGCTGTTCGAGGGCCGCGACCTCCTCGCCCTGAAGGAGCGGGAACTCCGAAACATCCGCGGCGGCGCGATCGGCTTCGTATTCCAGGACCCGATGAGTTCCCTCAACCCCGGCATGAGCGTGGCGGCGCAGATCGTCGAGCCCCTGCGGATCCATCTCGGCCTCGACGCCCGTGCGGCCCGCGCCCGGGCGAAGGACCTGCTCGACCTCGTCCGCATCCCGAACGCGGCCGCGCGCCTCGACCAGTACCCGCACGAGTTCTCCGGCGGCCAGCGCCAGCGGGTGATGATCGCCATCGGGCTGAGCTGCCGGCCGAAGCTGCTGATCGCCGACGAGGCGACCACGGCGCTCGACGTCACCGTCCAGGCCGAGATCGTCGCCCTGGTGCAGGAGCTGAAGCGCGAGCTCGGTATGGCGATCATCTGGATCACCCACGACCTCGGCGTGGTGGCCGGCATCAGCGACACCGTGCAGGTGATGTATGCCGGCCGCATCTTGGAGCGCGGCCCGGTGGACGACATCTTCGCCGATCCCCGCAACGCCTACACGCTCGGGCTGCTGCGCTCCCTGCCGGACCTCTCCGGCGGCCGGGCCGGGCGGCGGCGCCTGCACCAGATCGAGGGGGCGCCCCCGGACATGCGCCACCCGCCGCCCGGCGATCCCTTCGCGCCGCGCAACGCCTACGCGACGCCCCGCTGCCGGGCCGAGATGCCGCCCCTGGCGCAGGCGCCCGGCGGGGCGCCGGGCCACCTCGTCGCCGCCTGGTACGACCTGCCGAAGATCCTGGCGCAGGAGGCGGCACGGTGAACGCACCCCTCTATCCCGTCGTGTCGGTCCGGAACCTCACCAAGCACTATCCCCTGCGCTCCTGGTGGGGCGGCAAGGCCTCGGTGTTCCGCGCCGTCGAGGATGTCAGCTTCGACATCCGACCCGGCGAGACCCTGGGCCTCGTCGGCGAATCCGGCTCCGGCAAGTCGACGATCGGCCGGGCCGTGACGATGCTCAACCCGCCGACCTCCGGCACGATCGCGTTCGAGGGGACCGACCTCGCCAAGCTCCCGGCGGCGGCGATGCGGAAGATGCGCGCCCGGATGCAGACCGTATTCCAGGATCCCTACGCAGCCCTCAACCCGCGGATGAGCGCCGGGGACTACGTTGCGGAGGCGTTCAAGCTGCACCGGCGGGACATGCGCAGCGCCGAACGGCGGGAGGCGGTCGCGGCGTTGTTCCAGCGGGTCGGGCTCGATCCGCGGTTCATGGGGCGCTACCCGCACCAGTTCTCGGGCGGCCAGCGCCAGCGCATCTGCATCGCCCGGGCGATCGCCCTCAAGCCGAGCTTCATCGTCGCCGACGAGCCGATCGCGGCGCTCGACGTGTCGATCCAGGCGCAGGTGGTGAACCTGCTCCAGGATCTGCAGGACGAGATGGGCCTGTCCTACCTGTTCATCTCCCACGACCTGCGGATGGTGCGCTACCTCTGCCACCGGGTGGCGGTGCTCTGGCGCGGGCGGATCGTCGAGCTGGCCGAGGCGGACGCCCTCTACGCGGATCCGCGCCATCCCTACACCCGCCGCCTCCTCGCCGCCGTGCCAGTCCCGCACCCGGCCGAGGAGCGCGCCCGCCTCGCCGCCCGCGACCCCGGCGGCCACGACCAGCCGCCGGACGGGCCGCTCACCGAGGTGGCGCCGGGGCATTGGGTGGCGCTACCGGAGGGGAGGCCCGCGTGACGGCCTTCACGGCTTCCCCCTATCTCCACCTCATCCTGAGGCGCGAGCGCAGCGAGCCTCGAAGGAGGGCTCCAGCCAGCCGCGCGATCCCTGGAGGGCTCCTTCGAGGCC
>NZ_JAKSYC010000332.1 GCF_022829585.1 Methylobacterium sp. J-026 | reverse complement strand
ATCCGGTCCGGAACGGGAAAGCGGGGACCCGCGGGTCCGCCGGGGTGACGCGACGGTGTCCTTCGGGTATCGCTTCCCCGGAGGCTTCGCCTCCGCCGGGCCCGTAGCTCAATGGTTAGAGCCGGCCGCTCATAACGGTCTGGTTGCAGGTTCGAGTCCTGCCGGGCCCACCATCGAACCCGGACATGCCCCGCGACCCGCCTCCTCGGCGTTCGCGGTCCGGCGATCGCGCATGCGCCGCCGCGTGGGCGTGCCCTTCGTGACCATCCACGGCGAAGCAATGTATTACAGCACAAACAAGCATGCCATCAATATACATGCTTCGCATACGATCCAGATACCGAAGATAGTGACCAGTTCCCAATCCGTCTTCTCATTGAGCTTGGTTGGAGCGTACATGCTCGGCCTCCTTACGGCGCGCGATGCACCGCAATCGGTCCCCGACGATCTGATGAGATACTGACGATCAGAATATTGGAGCACAGGAATCACCACCGTGCAACCGCCGGAACGCGCGAATTCTACCGCGGAAGCAATATAACAACGCTCGATCCGCATTTCGGACGAAAATCCGTCCGACCGAAACCCCGGAACAGCCCGTATCGATTGGCCGAGATGCGTTTCCCGGGCGCGGCCGCATCCGGCGGACACAGCTCGGCGGCGGAGCCGCGGGCTGCCTGCCCTCCGGCGAATGGTCGTCCAAGCGTCATCGGGCCGGCATAGGGTCGCCCCTCCGCTCATCCGAGCCGATGCGATGGTCCGATGGATTGGTTTGACCTGCCCGAAGACGCCCAGCTGACGTCGGAGACCGGCGCGAGCCGGATGCGTATGTACATCCTCGTCGGGCTGATCGGCCTCGGGGCGTTCGGCGTGGTCGGCACCCTGCTGCACCTCCTCCCGGCCTGACGGCGCCGGTTCCGGGGGACCGGCACCGGATCCGGGCCCCGGCCGCCGGTCACGCGGCCTGGATGTCGCGGAGGAAGCCGTCGACCTCCTGCTTGACGGCCAGCGACTGCTTGGCCAGCTCGGCCGCCGCGTTCAGGACCTGCGTGGCGGCGCTGCCGGTCTCGCCCGACGCCGTCAGGACCCGGGCGACGTTGGC
>NZ_JAKSYC010000331.1 GCF_022829585.1 Methylobacterium sp. J-026 | reverse complement strand
ATCCGGTCCGGAACGGGAAAGCGGGGACCCGCGGGTCCGCCGGGGTGACGCGACGGTGTCCTTCGGGTATCGCTTCCCCGGAGGCTTCGCCTCCGCCGGGCCCGTAGCTCAATGGTTAGAGCCGGCCGCTCATAACGGTCTTGTTGCAGTTTCGAGTCCTGCCGGTCCCACCATCCAACCCGGACATGCCCCACGACCCGCCTCCTCGGCGTTCGCTGTCCCGCGATCCCGCATGCGCCGCCGCGTGGGCGTGACCTTCGTCGCCATCTACGGCGAAGCAATGTACTACGGGACACACCACCAGGTCATCAATATCCCCGCTTCGCATATGAGCCAGATCCCGGAGATAGTGAACAGTTC
>NZ_JAKSYC010000328.1 GCF_022829585.1 Methylobacterium sp. J-026 | reverse complement strand
GCCGGTGAGGCACAGCACGCCGTTGTTTACGGTCGCTTTCCCTTGGGCAGCCCAGCGTTGCCAGTTCGTGAGCGCGTCGGCCGCGGCGAGGTCACCAGCCACGTCGCCGATCGGGTGATCCGTCAGGAGTGCGGTCGGGGCGCCCCCGCGGCGGCCGGCCTCGATGCGGGCGAGGCGGCGTTCCAGGTCAATGACGCTCATAGCCTTGGCTCCGATCGGGGTAGCTGCCCCTCGCGGCGCATCAGGCTCACGGCCCACTCCTCAAGGTCGGGGTCGATGGCCTCGCCGGCTTCGGCCCGTCGAAGAACCGCGATCAGGCCCTCAAGCTCGTCGTCGGTGTAGCGGTGAACGCCCTGGATCCGGTGGCGGAACCGCTGCTCGGCCTTGGCCAGCCGCGCCTCAATGGAAGCGCGCATCCGGGCCTCCGATGTCTTCCTCGATCAGGGTGGCGAGGGCGGCGTCTCCAGCATCCCCGGTCTCGCGCAGGTGCCAAGCCGCTTCCGCCCCGAGAGCCCGCCAATGGGATGATCCCTCTGAAAACCCGGGACAGTGAAGGTTCCACCGCCGGCTACTCGGCGGCCGCCGCGGCGGTGGGCGGCTCGCGCTCGACCGTGCGGAAATTCTCGAGTTCCGCCAGGAAGTT
>NZ_JAKSYC010000325.1 GCF_022829585.1 Methylobacterium sp. J-026 | reverse complement strand
GCCGGTGCCACCGCCGGTTCGGACAACTTCTCCACCAACCTGCTCGCCTACACGGCGACGGTGGGCAACGGCCTGTCGGCGACGATCTCGATCGAAGACCCGGTCTTCCGCCGCACCCCGATCTTCTCGCCGTTCAACGTCGGCGCCACGGTCAGCTCCGGCAGCGTGTCGAACTTCGGCGTGACCAACCAGCCGACGCCGGTC
>NZ_JAKSYC010000204.1 GCF_022829585.1 Methylobacterium sp. J-026 | reverse complement strand
AGGATCATGGTGTTGATCGCCACCGACTTGCCCGAGCCGGTGGTGCCGGCGACCAGCAGGTGCGGCATGCGCGCGAGGTCGGCGATGATCGGCTCGCCGCCGATGTTCTTGCCCAGGCACAGGGCCAGCTTGTGCTTGCTCTCGGCAAAGTCGGCCGACGAGAGCAGCTCCCGGAGATAGACCGTCTCGCGGGTGTCGTTCGGCAGTTCGATGCCGATGACGTTCCGGCCGGGCACCACGGCGACGCGGGCCGAGACCGCCGACATCGACCGGGCGATGTCGTCCGACAGGCCGATCACGCGGCTGGACTTGGTGCCGGGGGCGGGCTCGAGCTCGTAGAGGGTCACGACCGGGCCGGGCCGCACCGCCAGGATGTCGCCGCGCACGCCGAAATCCTGGACCGTCTGCTGCAGGTTGAGGGCGTTCTGCTCCAGCACGTCGGCATCGACCTCCTCGCTGCCGCCGGGGGCCGGCAGGGCCAGGAGTTCGAGGGAGGGCAGCTCGTAATCGGCGTTCTCGATAGGCGCGATCTCGAGATGGCGGCCGGCCGGGATCAGGTGCGCCCGGGGCGCGACCAGGGGGAGTGCCACCGGTGCGGGGGCCGGCACGGCGGCGACCGCCTCGGCCGGCTCGACCGCCGGAGCGGCCTCGACCGCGTCGTCGGACGGGGCCGGCTCCGGCTCCGCCTGAGGCGCCAGCTTGCCCCGGAGCAGGACCGGGCGCGGGATCATCGGGATCACCACCCGCTCGATCTCGGCGCGCTCCGCCACCGGTACGACCGCCATCGGGGCCATGTCAGGCTCGGGCTGGACCGGAGGCGCCGGCGGGACAGGGCTCGGCTGGCCGGCCGCGCGGATCGCCGCCCGGGCCGCCATGGCGCTGAGGACCGGGGCGCGGCGCGGCGCCTCGGACGCGGGTTCGGCGGAAGCCACGGTCGCGGCGCTGCCGGGACCGAAGACCAGCGCCAGGCCGGCGGGCGCCGGCAGGGCTTCGGCGGTCGGCAGGAAGGCGCTGCGGATCGCCGCGGCCGCGTCGGTCCGCTGGCCGCCCTCGGACGCCGCTCCGTTATCCTGCCCGTCGGCGGGACGTGGCGGCTGGTCGAACCGCACGAGCCGGTCGAGGACGTAGACCGGCCGCGGGGGCAGCGCGCGCAGGTCCGTGACGTCCGGAAGCATGGGGACGGCGGGCGTGTCGGGGGCGGTCTCGGGTGCCGGCGCGGCCTCCGTGGCCTCGGCCTCCAGCGCCGTCCAGGCCTCCACGGACGACCAGTCGCCGCCGTCGAACCAGGGCTGGACCCCGGACCAGTCCGGCAGGTCCGACCAGTCGCGGGCCGGAATCTCGACGGGCGCGGCGATCATCTCTTGCGCCGCCTCCAGGACCAACGCGTCGACCACATCTTGGACGACGGCTGCGACCGCCACCGGGGCGATCACGGCCGTCGACGCGGACAGCTCGACCGCGGGCCGGACCGGGCGGCGGTCCGGCGTGCGGAAGAAGCGGACGCCCGGCGGGGCGACGAAGGGCTGACGCCACAGGGGCACCGCCTCCGCGTCCGGGGCATCGGCGGCCGGGACGGCCTCGTCGGCGGCGGGCTCGGGCTCCGCGACGGCGATCCCGGCGCGCTCCGCCCGCTCGCGCTCCGCGCGCTCGGTCTCCAGGGCGAGGGCCGCCGCCTGCGCCTCGGCGCGGGCCCGCTCCAGGGCGACGCGCTCGGCCTCCAGGGCGCGCTGACGGCGCTCCTGCAGCACCGAATCGGGGGTCCGGGTATAGCGCACGGCCGAGGACGACGCGGCGGGACCGGCTGCGGCCACCGGCGCGCCGTCCCGCGCATCGTCGGGCGCGATGGCGGCGGGGCGGCGCGGCTGGCGCACCAGCACGCCCGGCGAGGAGGCACTGCGGTCGATCCGGCTCTCGACGGCCAGCGGCTCGAGCGCGTCGAGGCTCGCCCGGTCGTCGAAGACCTCGGCCGGCCAGAGCTGCTCGGGCGGCGCGGCGCTGCGCGGGCGCGCGGCGCGCTCCGGCATCTCGCGCCCGACCAGGGCGGCCGGCGCGGTCAGCCAGCTCGGCTCCCGGCGTCCGGGGACGCCGTAGGCCGGCCGCGCGGGCAGCCCGGCGGACGCGCCGGACAGGCGGCGGGTGAGGCTCACGCGGAGCGCCATCAGCCGGTGCGCCAGGGCTCCCAGGGAGAGGCCCGAGCGGTCGCCGCCACGCACCGGGCGGGCGGGGTCACGATGGGAGTACGGAGGCCGTCCCGATGCGCGCATGGGTTCTCGAACGATACTCGAAACAGGGATCCGCCGATGCGCGGCGGCTGTCCTGAGTTAGGCCATTCGTCGTTAATGGAGGCTTGCCGCGGGGCCATCCGCCGGAAACCATGCGGGCACGCGTCGATGCGCTTGCGGGTTCCGACGACGAAACATCGTGGTGGTGCCGACGCCGGTGCGCGGATCGGCGCAGGGCCTAAAACTCTCGCTGTTCTCCGGACGCGCCGGCGCGCGCGGTCTCGCCTCCGACGACGGGGCGGGACCACGCGACCACATCCATCGCGGCGATCTGCAACCGGACTCCATCGTCACCACGGTCGAGCCGCTGGTCGCGGACTTCCTCAGCGAGCTCCGCCTGCTTGGCCGAGGATCGCCATGAACAAGGGTCCCCTCATCCGGATCGGCGGCTCGGCCGAGGAGATCGGCGAGGCGTTCATCGCGGCTCGGCACCGCGCCGGGGCTGGCGATCGCGCACCCGAGCGGTCCGTTCCCGTCTTCGAGAGCCGGAAGGGCTTCAAGGCGGCGTTCTCGGACGCGCGGAAGCGCCGGCACCGTCCATCACAGCGCGCGCCGGCCGCGTCGGACGGCCCGACAGGCGGGTTCACGACGACGGGGCCGCGCCCGCATCGACCGGCGCCATCCGCAGGACCGGGCGGCAGCCCACTTGGGCCGCGTCGGAGGCGACCGTGACGGTCAAATTCAGCCGCTCCAGGACAGGGAGCGTGGTTGGAACGCGGAGAGCCGATCCTGTGGACTGAGGAGGCCATGGCGAGCATCCAAGGCGTCTCGGTTGTCTCTGATGTATCCAGCCCCATGGTCGAGCCCCATATAAGGCTGGAGAGTCCCCTCCCCCGGACCGGTGCCCGTGCCCCAGCCCCCCTCCCCGCCGCGCGCCGATCCCCGGGCCGATGGACCGGCCCGCTTCCGCTCCCTCTATCGCCACGGCTTCGCCCGGGTCGCGGCCTGCACCGGGCGCAGTTATCCGGCCGAGCCCGGGCGCAACGCCGACGCCATCCTCGCCCTGGCGCAGACCTGTCATGATTCCGGTGCAGCGCTCGCGGTCTTCACCGAACTCGGCCTCTCCGCCTACGCGATCGAGGATCTGCTGCTCCAGCAGACCCTGCTGGACGCGGTCGAGGAGGCCGCCGCCCGGGTGATCGCCGAATCGGCATCCCTGCGGCCGCTGCTCCTGGTCGGCGCGCCCCTGCGCTGGCGCCACCGCATCTACAACTGCGCCCTGGCGATCCAGGGCGGCCGCCTGCTCGGCGTCGTGCCCAAATCCTTCCTGCCGAACTACCGGGAATTTTACGAGAAGCGCCACTTCGCCGCCGGCGCCGGCGTCGTGGGCGAGACCATCCGGGTCGCGGATCACGCGGCGCCCTTCGGCACCGACCTGCTGTTCCCGGCCGAGGATCTGCCGGGCCTCGTGGTCGGGGTCGAGATCTGCGAGGACCTGTGGGTCCCGGAACCGCCCGGCATGCGCGCGGCCCTCGCCGGGGCCACCGTGCTGGCGAACCTGTCCGGCAGCCCGATCACGGTCGGCCGGGCCGAGTCCCGGGCGCTCCTGTCCCGGGGCGCCTCCATGCGCGGCGCCTGCGCCTATGTCTACGCCGCCGCGGGTCTCGGCGAATCGACCACCGACCTGTCCTGGGACGGCCAGACCAGCATCGACGAGCTCGGTGCGCGCCTCGCCGAGGGCCAGCGCTTCCCCGAGGGCCCGGTGGCGACGCTCGCCGATATCGACCTCGACCTGATCGCCCAGGAGCGCCTCCAGGCCGGCAGCTTCGACGACGACGCCCGGCGCCACGCCCTCGCCTATCGCCGCGTGCCCTTCCGGCTCGACCCGCCGGAGGCCGATCTGGGGCTGATGCGACGGATCGAGCGCTTCCCGTTCGTCCCCGCCGACCCGACGCGCCTCGCGCAGGATTGCTACGAGGCCTACAACATCCAGGTGGCGGGCCTGGCCCAGCGCCTGGAGGCCACCGGCACCCGCAAGGCCGTGATCGGCGTCTCGGGCGGACTCGATTCGACCCATGCGCTGATCGTCATCGCCAAGGCCTTCGACCGGCTCGGCTACCCGCGGTCGGACATCCTGGCCTACACGCTGCCGGGCTTCGCCACCTCGAACGCCACCAAGGCCAACGCCCACGCGCTCATGACGGCCCTGGGCTGTACGGCCGCCGAGATCGACATCCGCCCGGCGGCCCGGCAGATGCTCGCCGACATGGGCCATCCCTTCGCCAGGGGCGAGGCGGTCTACGATGTGACCTTCGAGAACGTTCAGGCGGGCCTGCGCACGGACTACCTGTTCCGCCTCGCCAACCACGCGGGCGGACTCGTGGTCGGCACCGGCGACCTCTCGGAATTGGCGCTCGGCTGGTGCACCTACGGGGTCGGCGACCAGATGAGCCATTACGCGGTCAATGCCGGCGTGCCCAAGACCCTGATCCAGCACCTGATCCGCTGGGTGATCGGCACCGGCGAGGTCGGCCCCGAGGAGGCACGCACCCTCCAGGCGGTCCTCGACACCGAGATCTCCCCCGAGCTAGTGCCGGTGGACCCGGACGACACCCCGCAGAGCACGGAGGCGACGATCGGCCCCTACGCGCTGCAGGACTTCAACCTGTTCTACACGCTCCGCTACGGGTTCCGGCCCTCGAAGATCGCCTTCCTGGCGCTGCACGCCTGGGGCGACCGGGCGCGCGGCTCCTGGGCGCCGGACTTCCCCGAGGCCAAGCGGGTGGCCTACGATCTTCCGGAGATCCGCCGCTGGCTCGGGGTGTTCCTGACCCGCTATTTCGGCTTCAGCCAATTCAAGCGCTCGGCCCTGCCGAACGGCCCGAAGGTCTCCGCCGGCGGCTCCCTGTCGCCCCGGGGCGATTGGCGCGCGCCCTCGGACGGGTCGGCGCGGATCTGGATCGCGGAGCTGGACCGAAACGTCCCCGAAACTTGACCGTCACAAACTCGACCGATTGTGCTATTATGAACACGGTCAAGCCGTTTCTTGGCAGCGCAGGGTTCCGTGCTGCCAGTGTTCGGCGTCGAGGGCGGTCAGGCGGAGGACTTCGGATGCGAAGCTACAACCTGTTCCAGCTCAAGGGCGAGGCAAGCCTCTGCTGCGCGGTGCCCGAGGCGAGCACCGTTCCGCCCTTCATCGGCGCCGGCCGATGGACATACGGCGGCAAGCTCTGCGATGGCAGCCGGCAGCCCCTCGACTTCGACGACCGGGCCGCCGACACGGCGGTGCGCTTCAACGGCTTCTACCTGTTCCAGACGGTGGACCGGCGCTTCGTCGCCTGAGGGAGCCCCCCGCCGCGGGCTTGGGCTAGCGGGGTCACCGATCTCAGTTCGCGCATCGGCAGTTCCGCTTCTCCCCCTCCCCCGCTGTGGGCTGCCGAATTCACATATCGCTGGCCGACACGTTCTCTCCTCTCCCTTGCGGCTACGGGCGACACAGGTTTGAGCTCTCAGCGAGTTCGCCGGTCAGA
>NZ_JAKSYC010000320.1 GCF_022829585.1 Methylobacterium sp. J-026 | reverse complement strand
ACAGGCAAAGTATCAGCGCCAGGACCAGGCGCCGGTATTGGAGTATCCACTGTCTAACCGCCCGCAAATTTCTCCACTGACTTCCAACTCTTCGCTCCCCGCCCCAGATTGAAGTCCATCCGAGATCCAGGACGGCACGTGTTGCATGTCGGCAGGGCATCAATGAGATGATATGCGTCGCGGAATGACCGAGCCCAAACCCATCGACGGCGCCCACGGCGCCCGCCTGACGATCGACCTCGGGGCGATCGTGGCGAACTGGCGGATCCTGGCCGACCGAGGGGGCGCCCCCTGCGCCGCCGTGGTGAAGGCCGATGCCTATGGCTGCGGGATCGGGCGGGTCGGGCCGGCCCTGTGGGCGGCCGGGTGCCGGACGTTCTTCGTCGCCCACCTGTCGGAGGGAGTCGCCGCCCGGGCCGTCCTGCCGGAGGCGGCGATCTACGTCCTGAACGGCCTGCTCCCGGGCACCCTCGAGGCCTACGCGGCGCACGGGCTGCGCCCGGTGCTCGGGAGCGTCGCGGAGATGGCGGACTGGGCTTCGTTCTCGGCCGGACGCCGGCCCGCGGCGCTCCACGTCGATACCGGCATGAACCGCCTGGGGCTGCCGGTGCCGGAGGCGCTGGAGCTGGCCGGCACCCCGGGCATCGCCGCCTGCGGCATCGACCTGCTGCTGAGCCACTTCGTCAGCGCGGAGAAGCCGGAGGACCCGGTCAATGCCCGGCAGATCGCCGACTTCGCCCGGGTCCGGGCGGCCTATCCGGGCCTGCTTGCCTCGCTGGCGAATTCGTCGGGGGTGTTCCTCGACGGTGCCGGGCACGACCTGCTGCGGCCGGGCTACGCCCTGTTCGGCGGCAACCCGAGGCCGGGCTTCATCAACCCGATGCGCCCGGTCGTCCGGCTGGAGGCCCTGATCGCCCAGGTGCGCGCGGTCGAGACCGGCGCCACAGCCGGCTACAACGGCCGCTGGACCGCCCCCGCCCCGAGCCGGCTGGCCACCCTGTCGCTCGGCTACGCCGACGGGTTTCCGCGGGCGATCAGCGGGCGGGGTCAAGCCCTGGTCGGCGGCGTGCCCTGCCCGATCCTGGGCCTCGTCTCCATGGACCTGATCATCCTCGACGTCACCGCGGCGCCCGCGGCCGAGCGCGGCGCGACGGCCGTGCTGATCGGCGACAGCCTGGATATCGACACGGTCGGCCAGGCCGCCGGCACGATCGGCTACGAGATCCTCACCGGCCTGGGTTCTCGATATGTTCGAACTTATGTAGGCTGAACCGATTCCCCGCGGACAGGCCGGACAGCCGGCGCCGGACCCGAATGGCCAAGATCCACCAGACCTTCGTCTGCCAGTCCTGCGGGGCGGTCTACAACCGCTGGCGCGGGCGCTGCGAGGCGTGCAACGGCTGGAACACGATCGTCGAGGAGGCCGCCGCCGCGCCGGGCCAGTCCGGGCCGGTCGCGACCCGGCCGTCCCGGGCCCGCGGCCGGGTCTTCCCGCTGGAGGGGCTGACCGGCGAGGCCAAGGAGGCGCCGCGCATGCCCTCCGGGATCGGCGAGCTCGACCGGGTGACCGGCGGCGGCTTCGTGCGCGGCTCGGTGATCCTGCTCGGCGGCGATCCCGGCATCGGCAAGTCGACCCTGCTGATGCAGGCCTCCGCGGCGATGGCGGGCACCGGCGAGCGGGTCGCCTACATCTCGGGCGAGGAGGCGGTGGGGCAGGTGCGCCTGCGGGCCGAGCGGCTGGGCCTCAGCACGCACCCGGTGCAGCTCGCCGCCGAGACCAATGTCGAGGATATCGTCGAGACCCTGAGCCAGGGCCGGCCGCCGGCCCTGGCGATCATCGACTCGATCCAGACCATGTGGACCGAGACCGTGGAATCGGCCCCCGGCACGGTCACGCAGGTCCGCTCCTCGGCCCAGGCCCTGATCCGCTTCGCCAAGACCACCGGCACGGCGGTGATCCTGGTCGGCCACGTCACCAAGGACGGGCAGATCGCCGGCCCCCGGGTGGTGGAGCACATGGTCGACGCGGTCGCCTCGTTCGAGGGCGACCAGGGCCACCATTTCCGGATCCTGCGCGCGGTCAAGAACCGCTTCGGACCCACCGACGAGATCGGCGTGTTCGAGATGACCGATGCCGGGCTCGCCGAGGTGCCCAACCCCTCGGCCCTGTTCCTGGCCGGCCGCGACCAGCAGGCCGCCGGCACCGCGGTCTTCGCCGGGATGGAGGGGACGCGGCCCCTGCTGGTGGAGATCCAGGCTCTGGTGGCGCCCTCTTCGCTGGGCATGCCGCGCCGGGCGGTGGTCGGCTGGGACCCGAACCGGCTGTCGATGGTGCTGGCGGTGCTGGAGGCCCATGGCGGCATCCGGCTCGGCACCCACGACGTCTATCTGAACGTCGCCGGCGGCTTACGGATCACCGAGCCGGCGGCGGATCTGGCGGTGGCCGCCGCCCTGGTCTCGTCCCTGTCGGGGGCGGTGCTGCCGCCCGAGACGGTGTATTTCGGCGAGATCGGCCTGTCCGGGGCGATCCGGCCGGTGGCCCAGGCGGGTGCCCGGCTGAAGGAGGCCCAGAAACTCGGCTTCGCCAAGGCCCTCATTCCGCAGGGACGCGGCGAGGGCGACAAGGCCCTGTCGGTGGAGACCCTGCGCCACATCGCCGACCTGGTGGCGGGGATCAGCGCGGGCGCGCCGCGGAAGGGCTCCGGACCGCGCGGGCGGGCCCAGACGCGCTACGCCGACGAGGAGGTGTGAGGGGTTTTCCCCTCCCCCTGGATCTACGGACGACACAGGTTTGGGGCACCGGCGCTGTTGCAGGCCGCGACGCGCGCCTCGCCCGTGCGGGAGAGGGGACCTGCGCCTTCTGCCGCAACGGCCTGACTGCGGCCACGAATGAAACCGGTGTGGCCCGTAGCCCGTGGATGTTCGGTGGGGTCGGGGCGGTGCGGGAGTTCCCCACCGCCGGCTCCTCCCCACGAGGGGGGAGGAGCGCGGGTCGATGATGCGAGCGGAGGGATCCGCCCGGTCGGTCAGGCCGCGAGGGAGCGCAGCACGTAGGGCAGGATGCCGCCGTTGCGGAAGTATTCCAGCTCGTCGAGGGTATCGATCCGGCAGGTCAGGGGGACCTGCTTCACCGAGCCGTCGGCGGACTTGATCTCCGCGGTGAGCGTCTGGCGCGGCTTCAGCTCGCCCGCCAGCCCCTTGATGGTGACGGTCTCGTCCCCCTTCAGGCCGAGCGACTGCCAGGACGTGTCGCCCTGGAAGACCAGCGGCACCACGCCCATCCCGACGAGGTTCGAGCGGTGGATGCGCTCGAAGCTCTCCGCCACCACGGCGCGGACGCCGAGCAGCTTCGTGCCCTTCGCCGCCCAGTCGCGCGACGAGCCGGTGCCGTATTCCTTGCCGGCGAAGATCACCAGCGGCGTCCCCTGCTCCGCGTATTTCATCGCCGCGTCGTAGATGAACATCTTCTCGCCGGTGGGCTGGAAGTGCGTCCACCCGCCCTCGACCACGCCGCCGGAGGCGTCCCGCACCATCTGGTTCTTGATGCGGATATTGGCGAAGGTGCCCCGCATCATCACCTCGTGGTTGCCGCGCCGCGTGCCGTACTGGTTGAAGTCCTGCACGCGCACCTGATGCGTCTGCAGGTATTCACCGGCCGGGGAGGCCGCGCGGATATTGCCTGCCGGCGAGATGTGGTCGGTGGTGATCGAGTCGAGGAACAGGCCGAGGATGCGGGCCTCGGCGATGTCCTCCACCGGCTTCGGGGTCTTCTCCATGCCGACGAAGTACGGGGGGTTCTGCACGTAGGTGGAGCCGGGGTTCCACGCGAAGGTCTCGGCCTCGGTGACCTCGACGTCCTTCCAGTTCTGGTCGCCGCCGAACACGTCCGCGTAGCGGGACTTGAACAGCGCCGAGGTGATGTTCTGCTCGATGAACTGCTGCACCTCCTCAGAGGACGGCCAGATGTCCTTGAGGTAGACCGGCTTGCCGTCCGAGCCCTGGCCCAGGGGCTCCGTGGTGATGTCGATCTGCATCGAGCCGGCCAGCGCGTAGGCGACCACGAGCGGCGGCGAGGCGAGGTAGTTCGCCCGCACGTCGGGGTTCACCCGGCCCTCGAAGTTGCGGTTGCCCGAAAGCACCGCGGCGGCCACCACGTCGTTGTCGTTGATCGCCTTGGAGATCGCCTCCGGCAGCGGGCCGGAATTGCCGATGCAGGTGGTGCAGCCGAAGCCGACGAGGTTGAAGCCGAGCGCGTCGAGGGGCTCCTGCAGGCCGGCCTTGTCCAAATACTCGGCGACCACCTGCGAGCCGGGGGCGAGGGAGGTCTTCACCCACGGCTTGGAGCGCAGGCCCTTGGCGACGGCGTTGCGGGCCAGCAGCCCCGCGCCGATCATCACCGAGGGGTTCGACGTGTTGGTGCAGCTGGTGATCGCCGCGATCACCACGTCGCCGTGGCCGATGTCGAAGTTCGTGCCCTCGACCGGATAGCGGCGCGCGATGTCGGCGGCCTTCTTGAACTCGCTCTCCATCGAGGCCGCGAAGCCGGGCTTGGCGCCGTCGAGCAGCACCCGGTCCTGCGGACGCTTCGGGCCGGCGAGCGAGGGCCGGACCTCGCCCATGTCGAGCGCCAGCGTGTCGGTGAAGGCCGGGTCGGGGGTGTTGGCGTCGCGCCACATGCCCTGCGCCTTGGCATAGGCCTCCACCAGGGCGATCCGCTCGTCGGACCGGCCGGTGACCTTCAGGAAGTCGATGGTCTTCCGGTCGACGGGGAAGAAGCCGCAGGTGGCGCCGTATTCCGGGGCCATGTTGGAGATCGTGGCCCGGTCGGCGACCGCCATGTCGTCGAGGCCGGGGCCGTAGAACTCCACGAACTTGCCGACCACGCCCTTCTTGCGCAGCATCTGGGTGACGGTGAGCACGAGGTCGGTGGCGGTGGTGCCCTCGGGCAGCTTACCCGACAGCTTGAAGCCCACGACCTCGGGGATCAGCATCGACAGCGGCTGGCCGAGCATGGCCGCCTCGGCCTCGATGCCGCCGACGCCCCAGCCCAGCACCGCCATGCCGTTGACCATGGTGGTGTGCGAATCGGTGCCGACGAGCGAATCGGGATAGGCCACCTCGGACCCGGCTTCGGACTTCGTCCAGACGGTCTGCGACAGGTATTCCAGATTCACCTGGTGGCAGATGCCGGTGCCCGGCGGGACCACCGAGAAATTGTCGAACGCCGATTGGCCCCACTTCAGGAAGGTGTAGCGCTCGCCGTTGCGCTCGTATTCCAGGGCGACGTTGTCGGCCAGCGCCTTCGGGGTGCCGAACTCGTCGACGATCACCGAATGGTCGATAACGAGGTCCACCGGCACCAGCGGGTTGATCTTCTGCGGGTCGCCGCCGAGCGCCACCATGGCGTCGCGCATGGCCGCGAGATCGACCACCGCGGGCACGCCGGTGAAGTCCTGCATCAGCACGCGGGCCGGGCGGAAGGCGATCTCGACCTCGGCCTTGCCCTTCTGCTCGAGCCAGCCGACGGCGGCCTCGATATCGGCCTTCTTGACCGAGCGGTCGTCCTCGTAGCGGAGCAGGTTCTCCAGGATCACCTTCATGGAGAAGGGGAGCGCGGTTGCGGAGGCGAGGCCGTTCTTCTCGGCCGCGGGGATGGAGTAGTAGGTGTAGGTCTTGCCGCCGGCTTCGAGCGTCTGGCGGGCCTTGAAGCTGTCGAGTGAGGGCACGGCTGGTTCTATCCTCGCTGCGGTTGTCGAACACGCGCAGGCAAGTCCTGCGCTAGGAGATCCGTGTTCGGCCTGTTTAGCGCCCGACGGGCGCGCGCCGCCCCGGGAGTGCCCGGGCAGGAGACGATGCGCGGGGGCGATTTGGACGCCCGTGGAGCCGCGCGGCGCAGCCAGGTAGGGATATAGAACGTTTCGAATCTGGCCGCTACCGGGTCGCGATGACAGGCGCGTTTTCCTGTCCGGGTGGCGGGGCGCGCCCGTCTACGCATGGTCCGAGAGCGGGGTCACGCATCTGCGTGGGAGACGCGGGCGGCCGGACTCGCCCTCCTGCGGGGGAGGAGGGTCACACATCTCCGGCCGCTGGGTTCCCTCCTCCCCGCCAGGGCTGCGACATTCACACATCGCTGGCCGAGACGCTCTCGTCCCCCTTGCGGGGAGGGGAAAAGCGCTCCGTTGTCATGATGTTGGTGTCAGACTGAGACGTGTGAATCCGGCAGCCTCCGCGGGGCAGAATGGGCCCTGCGTCGGCAAGGGCCGGGGGAGGCTGACGCGCCTGGGTCCGGCCGTGACCCGCCTCCGGCCTAAACGGGGCGCTTGGCCACGGTCGCGCGGGGCGCCGTGCCGAATCCGAGGATCGCCGGCCGTTCGGCGGGCGCTTCGCCCATCCGGTAGGCAGACCGCAGGGCCGCCTCCGCCCGATCCGCGGCGGCCTCGTCGGCTGCGTGGACGATTCCGAGCAGGCCGCCCGACGACCCCGGGGCGGCGAGATCCGTGAATCCGACCCGGGGGTCGATGGAATCCTCCGGGCGGGTCCGGCCGCCGCCGAGCCCGATCACCGCCAGCCCGATCGCCCGGGTTGCGATGCCGGCCACCGTCCCGGCCTGATGGACCGGCCGCCTCACCGGCGCGGCGGGCAGGTGTTTCTCCGGCTCGTCCAGGAGATCGGCCGGACCGCCCAAAGCCGCGACCATCCCGGCGAAGATCTCGGCCGCGCGGCCCGAGGCCAGGACCGCTTCGAGCCGCTCCGAAGCACCTTCGGCGTGCTGCGCGAGACCCCCAGCCACCAGCATCTCGGAGGCCAGCGCAAGCGTCACCGCGTGGAAGCGCGGCTCCCGGCGCAGGCCCTTCAGATAGGCGATGGCGTAGGCGACCTCGACGGCGTTGCCGGCGGCGCTCGCCAGCGGCGCGTCCATGTCGGTGATGAGCGCCGCCGTGCGCAGGCCCGCCCCCTCCGCCACCGTGACGATGCTCTCGGCCAGCGCCCGCGCTTCGGGCAGGCTCGCCATGAAGGCGCCGGAGCCCTGCTTGACGTCCATCACCAGTCCGTCGAGCCCGGCGGCGAGCTTCTTCGAGAGGATCGAGGCGGTGATGAGATCCAGCGACTCGACGGTCCCGGTCACGTCGCGGATCGCGTAGAGGCGCCGGTCGGCCGGGGCGAGGTCGGCGGTCTGGCCGATGATCGCGCAGCCGACTCGGGCGACGACGTCCCGGAAGGTGTCGAGCTCCGGGGTCGCATCGTAGCCCGGGATGCTGGCGAGCTTGTCGAGGGTGCCTCCGGTATGGCCGAGGCCGCGCCCGGAGATCATCGGCACGTAGCCGCCGCAGGCCGCCACCATCGGGGCCAGGACGAGGCTCACCGTGTCGCCGATGCCGCCGGTGGAGTGCTTGTCGAGCACCGGGCCCGGCAGCGCCCAGGTCAGCACCCGGCCTGATTCCGCCATCGCCCGGGTCAGCGCCACCCGCTCGGGGAGCGCCAGGCCGCGGAAGAACACCGCCATGGCGAAGGCCGCCGCCTGCCCCTCGCCGACTGTGCCCTGCGTGAGGCCCGTGACGAAGGCCCCGATCTCCGCGGCATCCAAAGTCAGGCCGTCGCGCTTGGCCCGGATGGTTTCCTGCGGGAGGCGCATGCTCAGAGCCCCCGGGCCTGCATCAGGGCGCCGAACAGGCTGCTCGCCCCGAGCCGGAAGGTTTTTGGAGTCACCCAGTCGGGGCCCATGATCCGATCGGCCAGGGCGAGATAGGCGGCGGCGTCGGCGACGCTGCGCAGGCCGCCCGACACCTTCAGGCCGGCGGGGCTGCTGCGCGCCAGGATCTCCGTCAGCATCGCTTCGGCGGCCTCCGGGGTCGCCGAGACCGGGCTCTTGCCCGTGGAGGTCTTCAGGAAATCGGCCCCCGCCTCCAGGGCGAGCCGGCTCGCCGCCCGGATCGTGTCCGGATCGGCGAGTTCGCCCGTCTCGAGGATCACCTTGAGGGTCGCGGCGCCGCAGGTGTCGCGCACGGCCTCGACCATGTCGCGGGCCAGCGCCGCATCGCCCCGCTGCAGGGCGCGATAGGGCAGGACGAGGTCGATCTCGTCCGCGCCGTCGCGCAGGGCCTCGGCGGTGTCGTCGGTGGCCCGGGCGCAATCCTCGCCGCCTTCGGGGAAGTTGATCACCGTGGCGATCCGGAGGCCGGTGCCGGAGAGCGCCCGGGCGCCCTGCGCGACGAAGCGCGGCCAGACGCAGATCGCGGCGACACCGCCGGCCTTCGCGTCCCGGCACAGAGCGTCGATCTTCGTCTCGGTGCAGGTCTCGCCGAGATCGGTGAGATCGAGGAGCGGCAGCGCCCGGCGGGTGACCACGCCGGTCTCGGGATCGGTCATGGCGTATCTCCGGCGGGCAGGTCTCCGGCGGGCAAGCCGGCCACGAAGGCCCGGATCAGGCGGCCGAGATCCGCCGCGGCCCGGGCCGCCACCGCCTTGGTCTCGGCATGGTGCGGGGCGCCCCCGGCGATCCCGGCCGCGAGGTTGGTCACCACCGAGACCGCCGCCACCGGCAAGCCGAGGAAGCGGGCGAGGATGACCTCGGGCACCGTCGACATGCCCACGAGGTCGGCCCCCAGGATGCCGGCCATCCGGACCTCGGCGGGCGTCTCGAAGCTCGGGCCGGAGAACCACGCGTAGACCCCCTCCCCCAGCGGCACACCGCAGGTGGAGGCCGCCGCGCGCAGGCGCGCCCGCAGGTCGGGGTCATAGGCCTCGGTCATCGGCACGAAGCGGGCATCGCTCGCCTCGCCGATCAGCGGGTTCAGGCCCGACAGGTTGATGTGGTCGGACAGCAGCACGAGGCTGCCGGGGCCGGTCTCCGGCCGCAGGGATCCGGAGGCGTTGGTCAGGAGCAGGCGCCGCGCCCCGAGATGCCGGGCGCAGGCGAGCGGCACGCGCATCACCGCCGGGTCGCCCCGCTCGTAGGCGTGCGCCCGCCCCTCGAAGACCAGGACGGGCCGCCCCGCCAGGGATCCGCGGTGCAGACGCCCGGCATGACCGCTGACCCCAGCCCCCGGGAAGCCCGGGATCGCCGCGTAGGCGAGGGAGACGGCGTCCTCCAGGGCGGCCGCGATCCCGCCGAGGCCGGTGCCGGTCACAAGGGCGCAGGCGTAGTCCCCCGCGAAGCCGGCGGCACGCAGCGCGTCGAGGGCGGCGGCCTCACTCACCGAGCGTCTCCGGACCGAAGGATTCGGGCAGCAGGTCCGCGAGCGTGAAGGTTCTGGCGATGCCGTCCGGGGTGGCGGCGTGGATCGGCGTGTCCGGCCCCGCGAATTCCCGGATGCGCTGGCGGCAGGCGCCGCAGGGCGTCACGAGGCCCGCGCCGTCCCCGCAGACGAGGATCGCCGCGATGCGCCGCCCGCCGGCCGCCACCATGGCGGCGATCGCCCCGGCCTCCGCGCAGGTCCCGACCGGATAGGCCGCGTTCTCGACGTTGCAGCCGGCATGGAGGACGCCGCGCTCGTCGCGCAGCGCCGCGCCGACCCGGAAGCGGGAATAGGGCGCGTGCGCCCGCTCCCGGACCGACCGCGCGGCCGCCAGCAGGGCCGCCCCCTCATCCGCTTGTGCTGAATCCGCAGCCTGCATGGCCGATCTTTGGCACCCGCCGGGGCGGGATGTCGAGGGTCATGGTGGGCCGGAGGAGGCGTCGCGATGCGCGCATCGCCCAGCCTTGTGTCGGACACGCGGCCGAAATATGTACACCATCCTGTACAGCTGAGGATGGGTATGAGCCAGGTCAGCTACACCGAGTTCCGTGCGCACCTCGCGACCTACCTCGACCGTGTCGAGGAGGATCGGGCGGAGCTGATCGTGACCCGGCAGAACCGCCCAGACATGGTGGTCATGCCGCTGGCCGAGCTGGACAGCATCCGCGAGACGCTGCACCTGCTCTCGACGCCGGCGAATGCCAAGCGTCTTCTGGACGGTGTCGCACAGCTTGATGCCGGGGCCGGCACCGAACATAGCCTCATCGAGCCGTGAAGCTCGTCTGGTCAGTGACGGCCTGGGAGGATTACCTGCACTGGCAGGCGACCGACCGGGATACGCTTGTCCGCATCAATGATCTGATCAAGGCCAGCATGCGAACGCCTTTCTCGGGCATTGGGAAAGTCGAACCTTTGCGAGGCAACCTCAAAGGATGGTGGTCGCGCCGGATCACCGGGGAGCACCGCCTCGTGTATCGCGTGAAAGGCGTCGGAGAGGATCAAGTCCTCGAGATTGTCCAATGCCGCTGGCACTACGATGCCTGAAGCGGGCGCGGCCTGTCGCAATGTGGTCGGGACGAGCGCCGGAAGTCTGACTTCACCGCTTCAGCGCGCCGACGGCTCAGCCCCGAGCAGACCCGCCACCTGCCGCAGCGCCGCGTCGTCCCGCGGGCCGATCAGCGCGTAGGCGGTGTCGCCCGCGTTCCAGGAGATGACGTCGCCGTCGTCGGAGCCAGTGAGGGCCGTGGCTCCCCCGCGGAGGCCGCGCGTGGCAAAGAGCGACGCCTCACCAAAGCCCCCGGCCTCCAGGGCGATCTCGATGCCGGTGCCGTGGCGGGCGGGGAAGATCTGGATGTCGCGCACCCGCCAGCCGTCCGGGAGCGTCGGCAGGTCGATGCCCGTGACGGCGCGCAGGCGCGTCCGATCGTAGACCGGCCCCTCGGCCTGGCCCGCGGCCTGTCCCGTCACGCTCTTGCGCAGCTGCGCCACGGCGCGGGCCTGCCGGGCGTCGGCGATCAGGGCCGGATCCGGCGTCGCCGCCTGGGTATCCGGCACGCCGAACCGCCCGATCTCGTCATGGGCGAGCCAGCCCGCGCCGACCAGCACCGCGATGGCGGCGGCCCGCTTGAGGCGCGCGGCGACCCGGCGCCAGCGCAGGTTGCGGTCGAACCGGCGCGCCAGGACGACGGTCCGGTCGGGCCCGGGCCCCGGGACCCGCGCGAAGCAGGCCCGCAGGGCGTCGCGATCGTGCATCTCGGCCATCACCCGGGCGGCGGCGGCGGGATTGGCGGCCAGATGGGCCTCGACGTCGAGGCGGCGCATCGGGTCGATCTGCCCGTCGACGAAGGCGATGAGATCGTCGTCTGTGATCGGATCGATCATCGTGGGGTCCTCGAATCCAGCGTGCCCCGGAGGCGATCCGCCGGTCGCAATCGTCAGTGGGCGCCGGCACCCCTCGGTGCCGGTCCATCGTCGTGCCTGTGCTCAGGACTCCCCGGCGGCGCGCCGGAGGGGCCAGGCGGACCGGCCCCGCGGCGGCGCGTCGGAGACCACGAGCCGGAGGGTGGAGGGCGGCCCGCGCCGCGTCTCGGAGGCCGTCGCACCGGCCTCGGATTCCCCGGGAGCCCGGGTCCCCTCCTCGAAGGCCCGCAGGGCCGCCCGGCCGCGGCCGAGGCGGGACATCAGCGTGCCGATCGGGATGCCGAGCACGGACGCCGCGTCGGCATAGGCCATGCCCTCCAGGGTGACGAGGTGGAGCGCGGCGCGCTGCTCCTCCGGGAGGGTCAGGAAGGCCTGCCGGATCTGGGCGAGGCGGACCTGCCCCTCCTGGGCCGGGGGCGCCGTGTCCTCGGCCATCCGCACCAGCGTATCGGCGTGGCGCGCCTCGACCTGCCGGCGGCGCTGCTCGTCGATGAAGGCGTTGTGCAGCACCGTCATCATCCAGGTGCGCAGGTTGGTGTTCGGGCGGAGCGTGCCCTGCATTTCCAGGGCGCGCACGAGCGTGTCGTGCACGAGATCGTCGGCCCGCAAGGCGTCGCGGGTGAGGGACCGGGCGTAGCGCCGCAGGGGCACCAGCAGGTCGAGGATGTCGGGGTGCGTCTGCGTATCCGAGGCCATGGGGTGTGAACGCCGGGGCGCGGCGCTTTAATCCCGCCGGCGGGCGTTCAGGCCCGGTCGAGGGCGGCCGCGATGCCGGCGATCACCCGCGGATCGGTGGGCTCGACCTGCGTGGCGAAGGCCGCCGCCAGGGTGCCGTCCCGGGCGACGAGATATTTGTGGAAGTTCCAGTGCGGGGTCTCGGACGGGCGCTCGGCGGCGGCCCAGCGGTAGAACGGGTGAGCGGCCGGGAGCTTCACGTGCGTCTTGGCGGTGAGCGGGAAGGTGACGCCGTGGTTCTTTCGGGCGGCCTCGGCGATGGCGGGCCCGTCCAGCGGCTCCTGATTGCCGAAATCGGGGGACGGCACGCCGATCACCGTAAGACCCCGGTCACCGAAGCGCGTCCACAGGGTCTGGAGACCGGCGAGCTGCCCGGCATAGCCGCAGGCGGTGGCGGTGTTGACCACCAGGATGGGCTTGCCCGCATAGGCCGAAAGCGGCATCGGGCCGCCCTCCGGCGTCGCGAAGGCGAAGGCGGTGGCCCGCGCGGCCTCGGCGGCGCGGGCGCCGCCGGCGAGGCCGGCGCCGATCAGAATCAGGGCCTCGCGGCGCAGCAGCGTCATGGGGGCGGCCTCGTTTCGCGCAGGACCCAAGCCGGTATCCCGCTGCGCGATAACGCGCCAGGCCGACCCGCGTTTCGCCCGCCGGGAGGGCGGCTTCGTCGCAGTCGCGGGGCAAGCCGTCCCGGCGGGGGGGCCGGCTCAGGCCGCCCGGACGGTTTCGAGGAAGTCGTGGACCTCCGCGTCGAGCCGCCGCGCCTGCACCGAGAGGTCCGAGGCGGAGCCGAGCACATGCGCGGCGGCCGCCCCTGCCCCCTGCGCCGCCCGGGCGACGCCCGCGATGTTGTGCGTCACCGCGCCGGTGCCGGTCGACGCGTGCCCGACGTTCCGGACGATCTCCTCGGTGGCCGATCCCTGCTGCTCGATCGCGGTGGCGATCCCATCGGCCAATGCGCTGATCTCCTTGATGCGGGAGACGACCACGACGAGAGCCCCGGAAGCGTCCCCGGTGCAGGATCGGATCTCCCCGATCTGGCGGGCGACCTCCTCGGTGGCCTTGGCGGTCTGAGCGGCCAGTTCCTTGACCTCGGTCGCCACCACGGCGAAGCCGCGGCCGGATTCCCCGGCCCGGGCGGCCTCGATGGTGGCATTGAGCGCCAGAAGGTTCGTCTGTGCGGCGATACCCGAGATGAGGCCGACGACGTCGCCGATCCGCGCCGCGCTCGCCTGCAGGCTCTGCATCAGGTCCGAGGATTTCCCGGCTTCGGCGACGGCCGCGCTGGCGACGCCGGTCGACGCTTGCACCTGGCGGCCGATCTCGCCGACCGTCGCGCCGAGCTCCTCGGCGGCAGCCGCCACCGTTCCGACATTCGCGGCCGCCTCCTCAGCCGCGACCGCCACTGAGGTCGATTGGCTCGCCGTCTCGGCGGCGGCCGCGCTCATGGTCTCGGCGGTGGATTGCAGTTCGGCCGCTGCGTCCGTTACGGCGCGCACCACACCCCCGACCGCCGCCTCGAAGCGGTCGGCCATCTCCTGCATCGTGGCCTTGCGCTGCGCCTCGTGGGCGGCGTGCGCCTGGACCGCCTCCAGTTCCAGGGTCTTGGCGCGCGCCAGGCCGTCCCGGAAGACCTGCACGGCGTCGGCCATGGCCCCGATCTCGTCGCCTCGGCCTACGCCCGGCACCTTGGCCGAGAGGTCGTCCGCGGCGAATTTGCGCATCGCATCCGTTATGGCGCGGATCGGCTTGGCGATGCCGAGTTGCAGCAGCACCAGCCCGGTCAGGGCAATCACCGTCATCAGGCCGAGGCCGCCGAGACTGGCCAAGCGCGACGTCGCGATCGCCTCCGCGGCGGCGACGGCGCGTTCCTGCATCAAGGCCCGCTCGGTCTGTGCGATCTCGGCCGTCTTCGCGCGGATGCTGTCCATCAGCGCCTTGCCCGCGCCCGCACTGACCTGACGGCGTGCCTCCTCCCGCGTCGCGGCATCACCCATCAGCGCGATCTCGGTGTCGGCGATCTCGTGGCTCCAGCGCTCGGCCGCGCTCCTCAGCGCCGCGAGCCGGGCCTGTTGCACGGGATTGTCCGCGGTCAGTTGCTGGACAGCCGCCCACGTCGTGGCAAAGGTCTGTCGACCCGCCGTTTCAGGCTCGAGGAAGCGCGGATCCGTGGAGATTAAGTAGCCGCGCAGGCCGGTCTCGCGATCGATCATCGCGGCGCTCATGCGCTCGACCTCGACCAGCAACGCCTGCGTGTGCGCGTTCCGCTCCTCGGTCTCCTCGATTCGACCTATATTCTTTATTGAAATTGCGGAGACGACAAGCATTACAGCCATCAGCGCGCTTATCACGAGCGCGATCTTGACGCTGATTCTCATTTTCACCAAATGAAATGGCATGATACGCCCCCTCCCGGCACGGTTTTCCGTGATCGTCTGGGCCTCCCGAACCCAGACGAAGACGCATATAGTCCGCACGTGAAGGTCTTATTATTGCTAAAATAGCAGATATTCGTAGCACCTGGACAAAATCACGGCTTGAATGCCGCGATATTATACCGACACAGACCTTTAGTTGTGATTCGCGCCCTGGACGATTACTGAACGACGGCCTGCCGCAGCGATGGCGCGCAGTCGCCCGCTCACTGATAGGCCTGTTGCAGGTCGATCGAGCAATCCCGGCCGATCGCCTCATAGGTCTCGGCGAGCCAAGACCGTGCCGCGCCGCGGCCCTTGTCGCGCAGGCGCTTGAAGACGGTCCAGCGGGCGTCGAGCTTCGAGGCGGCGTTGTAGTCCTCCAGGGCGTCGGTGCCGTCGATCCGATGCACCAGGACCCGGCGGTACTGCCCCTGGCCGAGGGTGCCCTCCTCGATCAGCCCGTCGACGAAATCGATGGCGCGCAGTTCCCGCATCAGATTGGCGTTGAAGGTGATCTCGTTGAGCCGGTCGCGGATCTCGCGCTCCGTGCGCGGGGTCTCGCGCCGCTCGACGGGGTTGATCTGGACGAGCACGATGTCGCGGGTCTGGGCGCCCCGGTGCAGGGGGTAGAGCGGCGGATTGCCGAGATAGCCCCCGTCCCAGTAGGGCACGCCGTCGATCTCCACCGCCTGGAAGACCGTGGGCAGGCAGGCCGAGGCCATCAGGTGGTCCACGGTCAGGCGCTCGCGCTCGAACACCGCGAGCTTGCCGGTCCAGACGTTAGTCGCCGAGACGAACACGCCCGCCGTGTCGGCCGCGCGCAGGCGCTCGAAATCGACCTGCTCGGCCAGGGCCTTGCGCAGCGGGTTGATGTTGAGCGGGTTCGACACGTAGGGGCTCGGCGACAGCATCTTGGACCAGAATTCGGCCACCGGGTTTCCCTTCCACAGGTTGAACAAGCCGCTGACGAGGTGGCGCTGGGCCGGGCCGAGGTCGCCGTCGAGGCTCACCTCCCGCCAGAATCGCTCGAGACCCTCGCGGGCCCCGTCCGGGCCGCCCTTGAGCCAGCCATCCACCAGGACGACGGCGTTCATCGCCCCCGCGCTCGCCCCCGTCACCGCCTCGAAGCCGAGGCGCCCGTCCTCGATCAGGGCGTCGAGCACGCCCCAGGTGAAGGCGCCGTGCGCCCCGCCCCCCTGCAGCGCCAGGGCGACCGGCTTCTCGGCCCCGGGGCCGGCCAGCATGTGGCCCGGCATCTGCCCCGGCTGCGCGTCGATCGCGTCCGAGACGGGCGTCTCCGGCACGGCGGTGGCGGGATTGTGCGGCTCGGCGCCGCCGAAGTGCTGGCTCATGTCGGCCTCCTGGGTCAGACCGATAAAATGGATATGCTGCAGCGCAGCATCAACCGCGCGGCAGGGTTGCGGCCCGCCGCCCGGCGGCGCGCCCGCGCGAGCGGATCGGCAACAGCGGCGGACGAAAACCCCGCCGGCCGCACGGCAAACTCGACATCCGCGCGCAGATGCGACATGAGATCCGCGATGTTGTCCTTCGCGATGCTGTCCCGTGGGGCACCGGCTTGACGCCGCGCCGGGTCGTCCGCACCTCCCCCGCGGCAGCCCCGAAGTTCCGGCGCGGCGTGTCCCCGGGACAGGCCCGACGGCTCTGACGGCTCCGGCGCCTCGCGAGGCGCGCACGCGAAGGTCCACGATGGAAGTCATGGAAGCCACCCGTTCCGACACCGCCGCCGAAATCCCCGCCGCCGGGAACCCCCTGGCCGCGGGCGGCCCGGAGATCGCCGGCCCCGCGCCGCGCCACCGCACGGTCGGCGTCACCGTCGGCGCGGGTGAGGGCGCGGTCATGGTCGGCGGCGGTGCGCCGATCGTCGTCCAGTCGATGACCAACACCGACACCGCCGACATCGACGCCACGGTGGCGCAGGTCGCCCAGCTCGCCCGGGTCGGCTCGGAGCTGGTCCGCATCACCGTGGACCGCGACGAGGCGGCGGCCGCCGTGCCGAAGATCCGCGAGCGCCTGGACCGGATCGGCGTCCACGTGCCCCTGATCGGCGACTTCCATTACATCGGCCACAAGCTGCTCGCCGACCACCCGGCCTGTGCCGAGGCTCTGGCCAAGTACCGGATCAACCCCGGCAACGTCGGCTTCAAGGACAAGAAGGACACCCAGTTCTCGACGATCATCGAGCAGGCGATCAAGTACGGCAAGACCGTGCGGATCGGTGCCAACTGGGGCTCGCTGGACGGCGAGTTGCTCACCCACATGATGGACGAGAACGCCAAGGCGCCCCGGCCGATCGATGCCCGCGCGGTGATGCGCGAGGCGATGGTGCGCTCGGCGATCGGCTCCGCCGACCGCGCCGTGGAACTCGGCCTGCCGCAGAACCGGATCATCCTCTCCGCCAAGGTCTCGGCGGTGCAGGACCTGATCGCGGTCTACCGCGAGGTGGCGCGGCGCTCCGACTACGCGATCCATCTCGGCCTCACCGAGGCCGGCATGGGCTCGAAGGGCCTGGTCGCGGCCTCGGCGGCCATCGGCGTGCTGCTCCAAGAGGGGATCGGCGACACGATCCGCTACTCGCTCACCCCCGAGCCCGGCGGCGACCGGAGCGTGGAGGTGAAGGCCAGCCAGGAACTCCTGCAGACCATGGGGTTCCGCACCTTCGTGCCGATGGTGGCGGCCTGCCCCGGCTGCGGCCGCACGACCTCGACCACCTTCCAGGAGCTAGCCCGGGACATCCAGAACTGGATCGTCACGTCCATGCCGGAATGGAAGAAGACCTATCCGGGGGTCGAGGGGCTGAACGTCGCCGTGATGGGCTGCATCGTGAACGGCCCGGGCGAATCGAAGCACGCCGATATCGGGATCTCCCTGCCCGGCACCGGCGAGACCCCGACCGCGCCGGTCTTCATCGACGGCAAGAAGGCGATGACGCTGCGCGGTGCGACGCTCGCCAAGGATTTCGAGACGATCGTGATCGACTACATCGAGCGCCGCTTCGGCCAGGGCGGGACGCGCACCGCCGGGGAGTGAGGTTCGGGTCGCGGGGGAACGCGCTGCCCTGCGATTTTGCTGTCATGGCAACGCATATCCGCCGCGCATCCTCCCTCCCCTTTGCGGGGGAGGATTGCCCCCGAAAGCAGCCGGGAGAGGGGAGCCGCGGCGCAGACAAGGCTATGGCATTCAAACCTGCTCACCGCCGTCCTGAGTGCGCGCTCCCCTCTCCCGACCCGGCCTGACGGCCGGCCCACCCTCCCCCGCAGAGGGGGGAGGGAGCGCGCGCGATTCCTCTGAGACCCCGGCCTTCGATGCGCAGTTGCGACACGGCGATCTTCGCGTCGCACCCGGTTCCCGGCCGCCCGAGGCCGTGATAGCAAGGCGCCACGATCCCGTGAGCGGTCGGCCCGGTGGCCGGCCCGCGCGGTTCGGCGGAGTCTTCGCGTTTTCTGCCCGGCCCCGACTGGCCCCTGAGCCGAACCGCGAAGCGCCGGCCACGCCCGAGCTTCCGACATCCGCATGAGCCAAACCTTCGCACCCGGCGTAGCACCCCAGCCCGCGCCCGACGCGTCCGACGGCGCGCGGCCCGCGGCCGAGGGGGCCGACAGCCAGACCTCGACGCAGGGCCCGGCCACCTCCGGCACCCTCGACGCCCCCGAAAAAGCCGAGACCCGGCAAGGCCATGCGGGCTTCTGGACGCTGCTCGTCGGCTCCGTCGGCGTCGTTTACGGCGATATCGGCACCAGCCCGCTCTACGCGTTCCGCGAGGCCCTGGTCCCCGCCCGCACCGACGGCATCCTGCTGCCCGAGGAGGTGATCGGCACCGTCTCGCTGATCCTGTGGGCGCTGTTCCTGATCGTGACCGTCAAGTACGTCGCGATCCTGCTGCGCATGGATAACAACGGCGAGGGCGGCATCCTCTCGCTGATGGCGCTCGCCCGCAAGGCGCTGGGCGGCTCGCGCATCGTGTTCATGCTCGGGCTGCTCGGGGCCTCGCTGTTCTACGGCGACGCGGTGATCACCCCGGCGATCTCGGTGCTCTCGGCCGTGGAGGGCCTGAAGCTCGTCACCCCCGCCCTCGACGATTACGTGCTGCCGATCACCGTGGTGATCATCGTGGCGTTGTTCCTCGTGCAGAACCGCGGCACCGGCAAGGTCGCGGCCTTCTTCGGCCCGGTGACCATCGTGTGGTTCCTCGCCATGGCGCTGGCGGCGCTGCCGCATATCGCCCTGCATCCGGAGGTGTTCCGGGCGCTCAATCCCTGGCACGCCGTGGTCTACCTGCTCGGCCACGGCACCGGGGCGCTGGTGGCGCTGGGCGCGGTCTTCCTGGCGGTGACCGGGGCCGAGGCGCTGTTCGCCGATCTCGGCCATTTCGGGCGCAAGCCGATCCAGCTGGCCTGGATCGGCCTGGTCTTCCCGTCGCTCGCCCTCAACTATCTGGGCCAGGCCGCCCTGGTGCTGGAGAAGCCCGACACCGCCGATCCGTTCTTCCAGCTCGTGCCGGCCTGGGGCCTGCTGCCGATGGTGATCCTCGCCACGATCGCCACCGTGGTGGCGAGCCAGGCGGTGATCACCGGCGCCTTCTCCCTGTCCCGGCAGGCGATCCAGCTCGGGCTGCTGCCGCGGCTGGAGATCCGCCACACCTCCGAGTCGCATGCCGGCCAGATCTACCTGCCGCAGATCAACGGGCTGCTGATGGTCGGCGTCGTCCTGCTGGCGGTGCTGTTCAAGACCTCGTCGTCGCTGGCCTCGGCCTACGGCATTGCGGTGACCGGCACGATGCTGCTCACCGCCGCGCTGACCTTCCTGGTGATGTGGCGGATGTGGAACTGGTCGCCGGTGGCGGCGGCGGCGGCGATGCTGCCGTTCATCGTGGTCGAGTTCCTGTTCCTGCTCTCCAACCTGATCAAGGTGGTGGAGGGCGGCTACGTGCCCCTGCTGCTCGCGGGCGGGCTCGTGGTGGTGATGTGGACCTGGGTGCGCGGGGTCACGATCCTGTTCAACAAGACCCGCAAGACCGACGTGCCCCTCGTGGAGCTGGTCGGCATGCTGGAGAAGAGCCCGCCCCACCACGTGCGCGGCACCGCGGTGTTCCTGACGAGCGACCCCGAGATCGCCCCGGCGGCGCTCTTGCACAACCTCAAGCACAACAAGGTGCTGCACGAGAAGAACGTGATCCTCACCGTCGAGACGGTGGACACGCCCCGCTCCAACGAGGCCGACAAGGTCCGGATTGAGCCGGTGGGCCCGCATTTCTACAAGGTGGTGATGAAGTTCGGCTACATGGAGACGCCGAATATCCCGAAGACCCTGGTGCTGCTGCGCCGCCAGGGCTTCAAGTTCGACATCATGGCGACCTCGTTCTTCCTGTCCCGCCGCTCGATCCGGCCGGCGGCGCATTCAGGCATGCCGCTCTGGCAGGACCGGATTTTCATTACGCTGGCCAAGAATGCCAACGACGCGACGGACTTCTTCCAGATCCCCACGGGGCGGGTGGTCGAGGTGGGCACGCAGGTGACGGTATAGGAGCTGCCGCTGGTGTAGATTCGCATGGGGGATTATCTACATCGCCTGTCGAGGGCGAACCGGCATGCCGATCAACGTCAACAATTCCGAAGCCGATGCGCTGACGCGCCGCTTCGCCGCCATGGCGGGTGTGGGCATCACGGAGGCGATCGTCATCGCCATGCGCGAGGCGATCGCGCGCAGGCACCAGAGCGAGACGCCACAGGCGACCGCGGCGCGATTGCGCGAGAAGCATGGCATCACGCTCGACAAGGCCGCCCGGACGCCCCTTCCGCGGGAAGTTTACGACGCAATGTGGGAGCGCCCCTGATGTTCGTGGACGCCTCGGCGATCGTCGCCCTGCTGGCGGACGAGCCGGAGGCCGACCGGATCGCCACTGCGCTCGCCTCCGCCAGCCGGTGCAGAACCTCGCCGGTGGCGGTCCTCGAAACGGTGCTGGCCCTGGCGCGGCCCGACAAGTTCGACATGACGGTGGAAGCTGTCGGGCCGATCGTCCTCGAATTCCTCGAAGCCCGCGGCATCGAAGTTTGCGATCTTCCACCCGCCGACGCGACGCCAGCCCTCGCCCTGTCGGCGGCGCATCGATACCGGGCAGGCCGTCACGGTCTCAACCTCGGCGACTGCCTCCACGACGCGGCGGCGCGGTTCTTCCGCGTGCCGATCCTCGCCACGGCCGACGCGTTTCGCAAGACGGATCTGGAGACCGTTCCATAAACGGTCCGCCGATGGATTGATCCTCCGGGGGCGATTTACGGGGTGGGTGTTTCCAGCCGGCGCCCCCTGCTTGCAGCGCTTCTCTCCCCGCCCAGGCTCGATGATCGGATTGAGCCCGAGAGGCATGCCGCGTGCGGCGGCGCACGCGGCATGCCTCCGGCGCAGGACTCCGGCGGCCCGACGCCGCGACCTTGCGTTGCACAATCGTCCCGCGCTGGATTAGAATCATCTCTATTCCGAACCCGAAGACCCGTTCACCGGGTTAGCCCCCCATGGGCGGCTGCGTGGATCAGAGGAGTGGTCGGCGCTTCCGGCTCGGACCCGACTGAACGCCGCTCCGGCGCCGCCAGACAGGATGCATCGATGATCAAACTCACCGTGAACGGGGCTCAGCGCAGCTTCGACGGCGATCCCGACATGCCGCTGCTGTGGTACCTGCGGGACGAGCTCGGGCTCACCGGCACCAAGTTCGGCTGCGGCGTCTCGCTCTGCGGGGCCTGCACGATCCATCTCGGCGGCGCCGCGACCCGCGCCTGCATCACCCCGCTCTCGGCGGCCGAGGGCCAGGAGGTCGTCACCATCGAGGGGCTGTCGCCGGACGGTAACCACCCGGTGCAGGCGGCGTGGCGCGACCTGAACGTCGCCCAGTGCGGCTTCTGCCAGTGCGGCCAGATCATGCAGGCTGCCGCCCTCCTGAAGGACACGCCCAAGCCCTCCGACCAGGACATCGACGACACGATGAGCGGCAACATCTGCCGCTGCGGCACCTACCCGCGCATCCGCGCGGCGATCCATCAGGCCGCCGGCCAGACGGCCCCCGCCAGCAAGGGAGAGCGCCTGTGATCCACGACGCACAGATGATGGCGGATCTCGCCACGGCCAAGCCGGCCCTCGCCAACGTCAGCCGCCGCGGCCTTCTCGGCGGTGCCGGCGCCCTGGTTCTCGCCCTGTCGCTCCGCCCCGCCCGGGCCGACGAGACCCAGACCCAGGAGCAGAAGGAGCAGAAATTCGGCGCCGACGGCATGCCGCACGGCTGGCGCGACGATCCCAAGGTCTTCGTGTCGATCGCGCCGGACGGCACCGTGACGGTGACCAACCACCGCTCTGACATGGGCCAGGGCATCCGCACCTCGGTGGCCTTCACGGTCGCCGACGAGCTGGAGGCCGACTGGTCGAAGGTGAAGGTCGTCCAGGCCTGGGGCGACGAGACCCGGTTCGGCAACCAGGACACCGACGGCTCGCGCTCGACCCGCCACTTCTTCCAGCACTTCCGCCACGCGGGCGCCGCCGCGCGGCTGATGCTGATCCAGGCCGCCGCCAAGCAATGGGGCGTGCCGGCCTCCGAGGTGAGCGCCGTCAACCACACCCTGACCCACGCCAAGTCGGGCCGTACCCTCGGCTACGGCGCGGTGGCGCAGGCAGCCGCCGAGCTGCCGGTGCCCACCGACGTCACGCTGAAGGATCCGAAGGACTTCCGCTACATCGGAACCGGCAAGGTCGGGCTGATCGACAATTTCGACATCACCACGGGGCGGGCCGTCTACGGCCTCGACACCAAGCTCGACGGAATGCTCTACGCGGTCGTCGCCCGCCCGGCCGTCTACGGCGGCAAGGTGAAGTCGGTCGATGACAGCGCGGCCAAGAAGGTCCCCGGCGTCGTCAAGATCTTCACGATCGACGGCGGCGAGATCCCCTCGGAGTTCATGCCGCTCGGCGGCGTCGCCGTCGTGGCCAAGAACACCTGGGCGGCTCTGAAGGCGCGCGACGCCCTGAAGATCACCTGGGACGACGGCCCGAACGCCGGCTACGACACCGACGTGTTCCGCAAGGAACTGGAGGCCGCCGCCCGCAAGCCCGGCAAGGTCGTGCGCAACCAGGGCGACGTCGACGGCGCCATGGCCAAGGCCAAGACCAAGGTCCAGGCCGAGTACTTCGTGCCCCACCTCGCCCAGGCACCGATGGAGCCCCCGGCCGCGGTAGCGCGGGTCAAGGACGGGTTCTGCGAGGCCTGGGCCTGCGTCCAGGGTCCGCAGGCGGCCAACGACCGCCTGATGAAGGCGCTCAAGCTCCCCGACGACAAGGTCAAGGTGAACGTCACGCTGCTCGGCGGCGGCTTCGGCCGCAAGTCAAAGCCCGACTACGTGGTCGAGGCGGCGATCTGCTCGCAGGCCGTCGGCGGCGCGCCGGTGAAGCTCGCCTGGACCCGCGAGGACGACATCCACCACGGGTTCTACCATACAATCTCGGTGGAGCACCTGGAGGCCGGCCTCGACGAGAAGGGCATGCCAGTGGCGTGGCTGCACCGCTCGGTGGCGCCGACGATCGGCTCGATCTTCGCACCCGATCCGAAGCACGAGCTGCCGTTCGAGCTCGGCATGGGGCTGGTCAACACGCCGCTGAACATCCCGAACATGCGGCTCGAGAACCCCGAGGCCGCCGCCCATGTCCGCGTCGGCTGGTTCCGGTCGGTGTCGAACATCCCCCACGCCTTCGCGATCCAGTCCTTCGTGTCGGAACTGGCGCACGCCGCCGGCCGCGAGCCGAAGGAATACCTGCTGGACCTCCTCGGCCCCGACCGGAAGATCGACCCGACCGAGATCGGCGACGTCTGGAACTACGGCGAGGACCCGAAGCGCTACCCGATCGACACCGGCCGCCTGCGCGGCGTGATCGAGGCGGCCGCGAAGGGCGCCGGCTGGGGACGGGACATGCCCAAGGGAACCGGCCTCGGCATCGCCGGCCACTACAGCTTCGTCACCTACACGGCGGTGGCGGCCGAGGTGGAGGTCGACGACAAGGGCCAGGTGAAGGTGAAGGCGATCGACATCGCGGTGGATTGCGGGCCGCAGGTCAACCCGGAGCGCATCCGCTCGCAGATGGAGGGTGCGGTGGTCATGGGGATGGGGCTCGCCCTCACCTCCGAGATCACCTTCAAGCAGGGCCGCGCGGTGCAGAACAACTTCGACGGCTACGAGATCATCCGGATCGACGCCGCCCCGAAGGTGATCCGTGTGCACCTCGTGTCCTCCGGAGCCTTTGACGGCCCCCTCGGCGGCGTCGGCGAGCCCGGCGTGCCGCCGGTGGCGCCGGCCATCGCCAACGCGATCTTCGCGGCCACGGGCCGGCGGGTGCGGCAATTGCCGATCCGCGATCAGCTCAGCGCCTGAACCCGCAAGGCTGGTGAGACGTTGGGGGCCGCGGGGGATCCGCGGCCCCCTTTTTTTGGAAAGAACCCGATACGATGATGCGTTCCGCCGCCCTCACGGCCTGCCTGATCCTGACGGCGTCCCCCGCCCTCGCCTCGCCCTGCGGCGACCGGATCGATGGCGTCTCCAAGCGGGTCCAGTCCGAGCTGACCCAGTCGATCTCCGCCTCGACCAGCGGCCAGGGCAACGCCGCCAAGCGCGGCAGCGAGGGGATGACCGGCACGGAGGGGGAGCGGGCGAACGAGTCGCCGCAGGCCCCGCCTGAGAAATCCGCCCAGGCCGGACAGGGAGCGGACGCCGCCCAGCAGGCGAAGGTCGCCCTGGACGAAGCGCGCACGGCGGATTCGAAAGGCGACGCCACGGGCTGCGAAGCGGCCCTGTCCCGCGCCGAGCAGCAGTTGAAGAAGACGCCCTGAGGTGCCGAAGCCCGGCAGGGGCCGAGGTCACGGTTCCAAAAAGGTCCGTGACCCAGCCCTGTCAGGGTGTTTGCCCCGTAGGGTGGGTGAGATCGCGATCTGGAAGGGAGAAGCGCCCCTTGCCCGGATGCCTGGAACGCGATCCGGCGACTGTCTTGCGGGTGCGAGGCCGAGTCCCTGCGCTGAGGCCTGCCCGGATGCGCCAGGGCTCCGCCCTGGCACCCCGCCAAAGGGCTCACCCTCTGGAGTCCCGCATTGGCGTTCGATCCGCAGTGCTCACCGCCCGAGGGCGCTGATCTCGATCACGACGTTTCGGTGCCGAACCCGCGAGGCGTCGCCGTAGCCCGCTGCCGCCAGCAGGAATGCCCCCGGACCTCGCGGGGCTGCGCGGACCTGTTGCCCGGCCCGGCGAAACTGGCCTTTCGCGGGAGAGAGCCCCGGCGCGCGCCCCGGAGCGGCGCAGCCTCAGGCCGCCTTGGCCGCCAGGGCGTGGCGGTGGCCGCTCAGGCCGGCGCAGAGATCGTCGATCTCCGTGAGGTTCAGGGCCTCGCCGGTCCGGCCGGCGATCGTGTCGATCAGGTGGTCCTGGCGCGGGTCGAAGGGATGTCCCTGCATCCGGTAGAATTGATAATAGCGCAGCGCCGCCAGGACGGTGTCGCGCTCGCGGTCGGTTACGGTGAAGTGCTGCATGGGTCGTCGCTTCCCCTGTGGCTTCAACGAACGCCCGGGAGGGCCGCGATGCCGATCCCGAGCTTGGCCGTTGTAACCGGTGGGCAACGGGCCGAACAGTTCTTGACAGGTCGCGGCGACGTGATTCGCGTCATTTGAGATTTTGGTCCTCGCCGGGGAATCCCGCGACGAATCGAAAAGGCCAAGCGTCGCAAGCCCTTCCGGCCGCGCCGGACGCCTCACAATCCGAGATCGGCGAGATAGCGCGGCAGAGCCTCGCTCGCCGGCCCGTAGCGGGCCGCGTCGAACGCGTCGGCGTTGTCGGAGGGATCGAGGTTGATCTCGCAGGTCGGGATGCCGAGCGACCGCGCCTGCCGCACGTAGCCGGCCGCCGGGTAGACCGCCCCCGAGGTGCCGACCGCCACGAACAGGTCGGCGGCCGCCAGCGCCGCCTCGATCGCGTCGAGGTGCATCGGCATCTCGCCGAACCAGACCACGTCGGGCCGCATCCGGCCGGCGGTGCCGCAGGCCGGACAGGCCTCCGCCCGGCTCAGGTCCACCCGCCAGGGCGTGACCGCGCCGCAGCCGCAGCAGCGGGCCTTGAGCAGCTCGCCGTGCATGTGAATGACCCTCTGGGAGCCCGCCCGCTCGTGCAGGTCGTCGACGTTCTGCGTGCACAGGAACAGGGTCCCGCCCCGCTCGGTGAGACGCGCCTCGGCCCGCGCCAGGGCGACGTGCGCCGCGTTGGGCGCGGCCGCGATCACGCCGCGGCGGCGGTGATCGTAGAAGTCGAGCACCGTGTCGGGATCGGCCGCATAAGCCTCCGGGGTGGCGAGCTTCATGGGATCGAAGCGAGCCCAGATCCCGCCGCGGTCCCGGAACGTGCCGAGCCCGCTCTCGGCCGAGACGCCGGCCCCGGTCAGGACGAAGATCTTTTTTGGAGTGCTCATGCGGCGCTCTCCGCTGAAGGGCCGGATCTGTCCGCCGGCTGGCTGCGCGGTTTCTGTCGCGGCTCGGGCCAGGGCGCGATCCTGCCGGTCTCGTACCACCCGGGAGACACGAAATGTCTGATGGTGCGCTGCTGATCATCGATGTCCAGGACTCCTCGTAACCGGTCGCGGGCCCAGGGCGGAGCCCTGGGTGCCTTCAGAGGTTCCACCCCCGGAACCCCGCCGAAGGGCATGCCCTTCGGGAACCCGTGACCGCTCTGGACCCCACCGGACGGCTGTGCCCTCCTCGCATCGTCCGAATCGGCGCGGACGATGCATCGGCCTGTCCCGACAGGCGCCGGGTGGCGCGGAGGAGTGAGCGGCATGCCCGAATTCGATCTCGCCATCCGCGGCGGCACGGTCGTCACGGCGAGCGACACGGTGCGGGCGGATGTCGGCGTGCGCGGCGGGCGGATCGTGGCGGTCGCCGAGGGCATCGCCGACGCCGCCCGGGTGATCGACGCCTCCGGCTTGCTGGTCCTGCCCGGCGGCATCGACAGCCATGTCCACATCGCCCAGGATCCGGGCCCCGGCATCGTCATGGCCGACGACTTCGCCAGCGCCACGCAGGCGGCGGCGGCCGGCGGCAACACCTGCGTGATGCCCTTCGCGGTCCAGCCCCGGGGCGGGTCGCTGCGCGGCGCGGTCGACGCCTATCGCGCCAAGGCCGAGGGGCAGTGCCATGTGGACGTGGCGATCCACATGATCATCTCGGATCCGAGCGAGGCGGTGCTCGGCCAGGAGCTGCCGGCGCTGGTGGCCGACGGCTACACCTCGTTCAAGGTGTTCATGACCTACGACGATTTGGTGCTGAACGACCGCCAGCTGCTCGACGTGTTCCACGTCGCCCGGCGCGAGGGCGCCCGGGTGATGGTCCATGCCGAGGGCTACGACGCGATCCGCTATCTCAGCGACCGGCTGGAGCGGGCCGGCGAGACCAGGCCCTACGGCCACGCCCTATCGCGCCCCGAGGTGGTCGAGCGCGAGGCGGCCCACCGGGCCATCAGCCATGCCGAGCTGATCGATCTGCCGATCGTGATCGTCCACGTCTCGGGTCGCGAGGCCACCGAGCAGATCGCCTGGGCGCAGGCGCGCGGCCTGAAGATCCGGGCCGAGACCTGCCCGCAATATCTCACCCTCACCGCCGAGCACATGAAGGGGCTCGGCCTCGACGATCCGATGGCGGGGGCGAAGTACGTCTGCTCGCCGCCGCCCCGCGATGCGGAGAGCCAGGAGGCGGTGTGGTCGGGGATCCGGCGCGGGATCTTCGACGTGGTCTCCTCGGACCACTCGCCGTTCCGCTACGACGACCCGCAGGGCAAGCTGAACCCGCGTGGAAAGACCTCGTTCCGCTGGATCCCGAACGGCATCCCGGGCATCGAGACCCGGCTGCCGGTGTTCTTCTCCGAGGGCGTCTCGAAGGGGCGGATCAGCCTCAACCAGTTCGCGGCGCTGACCGCCACGAACCACGCCAAGATGTATGGGCTGTACCCGCGCAAGGGCTCGATCGCCCCGGGCTTCGACGCGGACCTGACCCTCTGGGATCCCAACAAGCGCGAGACGATCCGCCAGGAGATCCTCCACCACGGCTCCGACTACACGCCGTGGGAGGGGTTTGACGTCACCGGCTGGCCGGTGATGACCATCGCGGGCGGGCAGGTGATCGCCGAGGACAGCAGGGTGCTGTCCGAGCCCGGGCGCGGGCGGGTGCTCGACCGGGCGGTCGATCCGGCCGAACGGCGGGGCGGATGACGCTCCCTGGCCCGGCCCTTGCTCCGCGGAAACGGGCTTCAAAGATTGGCAGTCCGGATCTCCCACGCACCCTCCCTCCCCCCTCTGCGGGGGAGGGTGGCCCCTGCGTCAGCAGGGGTCGGGTGAGGGGAACCCGGCATCAGGAAAGAGCAGAGCCGTGGTGAGCAGCGCGTCTTTGCCGGCATCGTCGCTCCCCTCTCCCGACCCCCTTTGGCGGCCACCCTCCCCCGCAGAGGGGGGAGACGCGCGGATCCGGCCGCTCGTATGGTCCAATGGAGACGTGTGAAGGCGGTCGGGAAGCGGGGGAGCTTCGCATGAATGTCGAGCTGATCGGCCTGACCAAGCGCTACGGCGCGGCCATCGCGGTCGATGGCATCGACCTGAAGGTGCCGTCGGGGTCCTATTGCTGCCTGCTCGGGCCTTCCGGCTGCGGCAAGACCACGACCCTGCGGATGATCGGCGGCCACGAGCGCGCCAGCGCGGGCGACGTGGTGATCGGCCCGAAGGCGGTGGGCGACGCCGCACCGGCCGCGCGCGGCACCGCCATGATGTTCCAGAGCTACGCCCTGTTCCCGCATCTCGATGCGCGCGACAACGTCGCCTTCAGCCTCAAGATGCGTGGAATCGGCAAGGCCGAGCGCCGGGCCAAGGCGATGGCGATGCTCGACCTCGTCCAGATGAGCCACCTCGCCGGGCGCCTGCCGGCCCAGCTCTCCGGCGGCCAGCAGCAGCGCGTGGCTCTGGCCCGGGCGCTGGTCACCGGTCCGAAGGTGCTGCTGCTCGACGAACCACTCTCGGCGCTGGACCCGTTCCTGCGGGTGCGGATGCGGGTCGAGCTGAAGCGGATCCAGACCGAGCTGGGGCTGACCTTCATCCACGTCACCCACAGCCAGGAGGAGGCGATGGCGCTCGCGGACCTCGTGGTGGTGATGAATGCCGGCCGGATCGAGCAGGCCGCCGAACCGCGCACGGTGTTCGAGCGGCCGGCCACCGCCTTCGTGGCCCGGTTCATCGGCGGCCACAACGTCATCCGCCTGCCCGACGGGATGATCGCCGTGCGGGCCGACCGGATGCGGCTGGGTGCAGAGGCCGGCCCGGAGGCGCGGCCGGCGCGGGTGGTGGCGGTCGAGTACCAGGGCACCAGCGTCCATGTCGGCCTCGACGCCGACGGGCTGGAGCGCGCGCCCGAGAGCCCGGCCGCGCTAACCGCGATCCTCAGCGACGCCGCCTTCGCCGCCCGCCCGCTCAGGCCGGGCGACACGGTTCCGGTCGGCTGGGACGTCGCGGCCACCCACCGCCTCGACGCGTAAGGAGACGGAGACGACCATGGACCTGTTCCCGAAGCCGAGCCGGCGCACACTGCTCAAGGGCGCCGCGGTTCTGGCGACCACGCCCGTCACCGGCTTCCCAGCGGTGCACGCGGCCGAGCCGGTGACGCTGCGCTACCTTGGTACCGCAGTGAGCCAATCGGCCGACATCGCCCGGAAGGTGAAGGAGGATCTGGGGATCACCCTCGACTACATACCGGTGGTGACCGACGAGGTGACCAAGCGTGTCGTCACCCAGCCTAACGCCTTCGATCTCGTCGACACAGAGTATTTCAGCCTCAAGAAGATCATCCCGTCGGGCAACCTTCAGGGCATGGACGCCAAGCGGATCAAGCTCGCCGACAAGATCTCCTCGGTGTTCACCAAGGGCAAGGTCGCCGGCAAGACGATCGGCGACCAGGGTACGGCGCCCAAGAAGGTGTTCTACCTCGAAGGCCAGACCGGCAAGACCTTCGCGTCCGCGCCGACCGAGTGGCTGACCCTGATCCCGACCACCTACAACGCCGACACGCTGGGCATCCGGCCCGACCTGATCAAGCGGCCGGTGGAGAGCTGGAAGGATCTCCTCAACCCCGAATTCAAGGGCAAGGCGTCGATCCTGAACATCCCGTCGATCGGCATCATGGACGCCGCCATGGTGGTGGAGGCCACCGGCGACTACACCTACGGCGACAAGGGCAACATGACCAAGCCCGAGATCGACCGCACCATCAAGGTGCTGATCGAGGCCAAGCGCGCCGGCCAGTTCCGGGCCTTCTGGCAGGACTTCAACGAATCCGTGAACCTGATGGCCTCCGGCGAGACGGTGATCCAGTCGATGTGGTCCCCCGCCGTCACCAAGGTGCGGGCGCAGGGCGTGGCCTGCATCTACCAGCCGCTTAAGGAAGGCTACCGCGCCTGGGCCCAGGGCTTCGGCATCCCCAAGACCCTGAGCGGGAAGAAGCTCGACGCGGCCTACGACTTCATCAACTGGTTCCTGTCCGGCTGGGCCGGGGCCTACCTCAACCGCCAGGGCTACTATTCCGCCGTGCTGGAGACCGCGCAGGCGAACATGCAGCCCTACGAGTGGGCGTTCTGGATGGAGGGCAAGCCCGCCGAGAAGGACATCCTGGGCCCCGACGGCACCCTGATCGAGAAGGCCGGCGCCACCCGCGACGGCGGCTCCTTCGACCAGCGCATGGGCGCGGTCGCCTGCTGGAACGCCGTGATGGACGAGAACACTTACATGGTGCGCAAGTGGAACGAGTTCATCGCCGCGTGAGCGAGATACGCGCACACGGTCCCGCACCGGATCTCGGGCAAGCTCGAGACCCGGCTCCCTCCCCCCTCTGCGGGGGAAGGTGGCCCCTGCGTCGGCAGGGGTCGGGAGAGGGGCAGCGCGACGGTTCAGGATTCCACTCCTGTCGCACTCTTTCCGGAAGCGGCGCTCCCCTCTCCCGACCCGCTTCGCGGGCCACCCTCCCCCGCAGAGGGGGGAGGGATGCCGTTGCGCCGTTGAGGGCGATCCGGTGAACGACCTCGCCCTCCCCCACACGAGCGAAACCGTTGCCGCGCCGGTCGCGGCCGCCCCCCGGCACCGTCGGCCGAGCCTCGCCTATCTCCAAGCCGCGCCGTTGGCCCTGGTGTTCCTGGTCTTCCTGGTGGTCCCGCTGCTGCTCACCGGCATCGTGTCGTTCTGGGAGTACAACGAGTACGCGATCACCCCGGCGCTGACTCTGCAGAACTACGCCGACCTGTTCGACGGCTGCCTGTCGGCCGACCTCTGCACGACACTGCGCACCTATCTCTCGACCCTGAAATTCGTCGCCCTCACCCTGGCGATCACCCTGCCGCTCGGCTTTTCCATCGCCTATTTCCTGGCCTTCCATGTCCGCTCGGACACGGTGCGGATGGGCCTGTTCCTGCTCTGCACGATCCCGTTCTGGACCTCGAACGTGATCCGCATGATCTCGTGGATCCCACTGCTCGGCCGCAACGGCCTGGTCAACGACACGCTCCGCAGCCTCGGATTGATCAAGGCGCCGATCGAGGGCCTGCTCTATTCCGACTTCTCGGTGGTGCTGGCCTTCGTGCACCTCGACACGGTGTTCATGATCGTGCCGATCTTCAACAGCCTCGCCCGGATCGACCGGTCGCTGATCGAGGCGGCGCGCGATTGCGGCGCCTCGGGGTTCCAGACCCTCTGGAACGTGGTGCTGCCGCTGGCCAAGCCCGGCCTCGCCATCGGGTCGATCTTCGTGGTCACCCTGGTGATGGGCGACTTCGTCACGGTCGGCGTGATGGGCGGCCAGCAGATCGCCAGCGTCGGCAAGGTGATCCAGGTGCAGATGGCCTACCTGCAATTCCCGGCCGCCGCCGCCAACGCGGTGGTGCTGCTCGCCGCCGTGCTGCTGATGATCCTGGGGCTCACCCGGATGATCGACCTGCGCAGGGAGCTGTAGGATGGACCGCCCCCGCGGCTTCGCCTTCTACGGGCTCGCCGGGATTTTCTCCCTCTACGTCCTGTTCCTGTACGGGCCGACGCTGACGATCCTGGCGCTCAGCTTCCAGGGCCCGTCCGGCGGCCTGACCTTCCCGATGAACGGGGTCTCGACGCACTGGTTCGCCAAGCTGTGGGCGGGAGTCGGCGTCGTCGACATCTGGGCGGCGCTCCGGCGCTCGCTGCTGCTCGGGCTGGTGGTGATGGCGCTCACCGTCGCCCTCGCGTTCTATGCCGGCCTCGCCTTCCGCAAGGGGTTTGCCGGCGCCGGCTTGGTCTTCGCCCTGGCGGTGTCGAGCCTGATCGTGCCCTCGATCGTGGTCTCGCTCGGGATCGGGCTGGAATTCCGGCTCCTCGACGACGCCGTCAAGGCGCTGGCGGAGGCCACCGGCTGGGGTGTCCTGCAGGACCACGGCACCGTCATGGGCCTCTTCACGTCGGCGCTGGGGGCGCATCTCACCTGGACGCTGCCGTTCGGGCTGCTGATCATGTTCGCGGTGTTCAACCGGTTCAGCCCGGCCTACGAGGAGGCCGCCCGCGACCTCGGCGCCACCGGGGCGCAGACGCTCCGGCACGTGGTGGTGCCGATCCTGGCTCCCGCCCTGGTCGGCGTCGCCCTGTTCGGCTTCACCCTGTCCTTCGACGAACTCGCCCGCACCAGCCAGGCGATCGGCGGCCGCAACACCCTGCCCCTGGAGCTGCAGGGCCTGACCACCACGGTGACCACGCCGGAGATCTACGCGCTCGGCACCATTACGACGGCGTTCTCCGCCCTGGTGATCGGCACGGCGCTCGGCCTGACCGTATGGCTGCAACGGCGCCGGGCCCGGCGGGCGCTGGCGGGGCCGCGGCCGTAGAGGTCTTGGGCTTGGATACGGCCAAGTTCCTGCAGAGCCGTTCGACCCGGTCGATAAAATCTCCAGCGCGCTCTGGGCCAGACCTGCTCTCGATGTAGGCGTAGATGTCCAAGAGATCCGTACGCGCCAGCGGATGAAAATGGACGCTACGCGCCACGCTTGGCAGCTTTCATCCGCCCGGCGTGGTGGGCGCGCAGCTCGGCGAACACCTCATCGGCGGGAATAGCCGGCCGAGGATCGTCCAGCGCCTCCTGCAGCTTCTGTCGAAGGACGATATCCAACGCCGCCTCCTCGCGGTCGAGCGCTCGCAGACCGGCCCGCAGCACCTCACTGACGCTGGCATAACGGCCCGATCTCACGCGGGCGTCGACCCCCTCCTGCAATTCGCCGAGGGTTACCGTCACGGGCTTGCTTGCGCGCATCAATCAAGCTTCCTATGGCCCTTGCTGAACACGCGTATGACTTTATCATACTTTGACGGGCTGATCAGGAGCCTAAGTCGATGCGATCGTCATTGAAGGAGGCGCTCGAACGACGGGGGCAGGACCGAAACGAGGCCGGCGACCGCCGCCCTTCCGGTATCCCCATTGATCTCGTTCTGTGGGCGCCAGGCGCGATCGAGCATCCGGTCAGCCTTGTGCGGGCGCTGGTGACCTTCGGCCTGGATTTGCGCGAGGCGCACGACGTGGTCGATCGATTGGCTGCCAGGGAGAGCGTCGCCGCCACCCTGATCCTGACGCCGGAGAGCGAATCGTTCTTTTCCCTTCAAAAGCTCGGCGTGACCGCGGCTGCCCCGGCGAGAGATGCGACCCCGCCGACCGGCGCGACCGCAATTCCCGGGGATGTGCTGAGCGCGATCGATGCGTGGCGCTTGTCCAGGCCGGAGCAACCGACACGGGACGAGGCGATCCGCATCATCTTCCGGCGGGGCCTCGCAGCCGCGTAGTGCAGCCCCACCCAAACGTTGCAAATCCACCCCCATCCGTGTATGCGCACGGCGCGCCCTCCGACACCCTTGGAGGCAGGGGCGCACCGGGAAGGTCACAGCCGTCCGCGTCGGGCGGCTTTTTCGTTTTCCGGATCTCGTCATCATCTGAAGGATCACGCCATGAGCGCAGTCAAGACGCTTGAGGCCGTGGCACGCGACCGGGTCGGCAAGGGGGCCGCCCGGGCCGTTCGTCGCCAGGGTCAAGTTCCCGCCGTCGTGTACGGAGGCGGCCAGCCGCCGCAATCCATCGCCATCGACCTCGTGCGCGCCCGCACGCTGATCTATGCCGGCGGCTTCAAGACCACGCTGTTCGAGATCAAGGCCGGCGGCAAGACCGTCCGGGCGATCCCGCGCGACTTCCAGCTCGACCCGGTCTCCGGCGTCCCGCTGCACGTCGACTTCCTGCGCGTCGTCTCCGGCCAGACCGTCACCGTCGAGGTGCCGGTGCACTTCATCAACGAGGACGAAGCCCCCGGCATCAAGAAGCTCGGCGGCACCCTCAACATCGTCGCCCACACCCTGACCCTCGACGTCGCCCCGGACCAGATCCCGGACGCGATCGAGGTCGACCTGACCGGCCGCGAGATCGGCGACGTGATCCACGTCTCCGATCTCAAGATCCCGGCCGGCACCCACACGGGCGAGCCGACCGACCCGGTGGCCAACATCGTGCCGCCGACCGTGCTGGGCGCCGAGGTGGAAGCCGAGGAGGCCGCCATCGCCGAGGCGCAGTCGGCCGAGGCCGCCGAGGAGAAGGCCGAGGCCGAAGCCGAGGACGCCGAGGGCGAGAAGAAGGACGGCGAGGAGGCCTGAGCCGCCTCGCGCCCTGTCTGCACACCGAGAGCCCCGGCCCAGCCGGGGCTCTCTTCGTTTCAGGGATAGAGGCGCGCGGGGCTCCAGCCGTCACCGGTCCGGGTGAAGCGGACCCGGTCGTGGAGGCGGAAATCGCCGTTCTGCCAGAACTCGACGCTCACCGGCGCGATGCGGAAGCCGGTCCAGTGCGCGGGCCGGGGGATCGGCCCGTCGCCGTAGCGCTCGGAGAGTTCCGCCACCGCGCCCATCAGGGTGGCGCGGTCGGCGAGCGGGCGGGATTGCTGGCTGGCGATGGCGCCCAGCCGGCTCTCCCGGTGGCGGCTCGCGAAATAGGCGTCGGCCTCCTCCGGCGTCACCGGCGCGACCGCGCCCCGGGCGCGCACCTGCCGCCGCAGACTCTTCCAGTGCAGCACCAGGGCGGCCTGTGGGTTCTGCGCCAGTTCCTGGCCCTTGGCGGATTGCGTGTTGGTGTAGAATACGAAGCCCTGCGCATCGAAGGCCTTCAGGAGCACCACCCGCACGTCGGGCAGCCCGTCCGACCCGGCGGTGGCAAGCGCCATGGCGTTCGGATCCTCGGGCTCGGCGGCCTCAGCCTCCCTCATCCACGCGGCGAACAGCGCGACGGGATCGTCGCTCCGGGTGAAGTCCGCGCCGTGCGGGTCATCGGTCCTTAACTGATCCACGCCAAGACTCCTGCTGCCGCGTCCAGGGCCTGAGGGGGCTCCGACATCGGCGTGTTCGGTCGAGCGGAAAGCCCGTCGTGAGTCAGGTGTAATGCGGCGATGCGCGTGTAAAGAGCCAGGCGGGCGGTGGCGCCTCTGTGCGCCCGGAGCGGCCCTGTCGATGCTGCTGGCCGTGGGCGGCTGCAGCCAGCCGCTGCTCGTCTTCCACGGCGAGGGCGAGGCACAGGCCCGCGTCGCCGAGGAGCCCCTCGTCACGGGCAGCATCGAGAAACGGCCGCTGAGCTTCGGGAGCGACCTCGCCGAGGAGGATTGGCGGCGGGCCCGGGCGGCCTTGACGGTCGCCCTCGATCCGCAGGGCAACGGGCGCCCGGTGAAATGGGACAATCCCGAGACCGGCCTGCACGGCACCGTCAATCCGACCGGCCTGCCCTACGTCGCCGAGGACCTTATCTGCCGCAACTTCCTCGCATCCGTGATCGGTCCGCAGCGCAGCCGCTTCGTCCGCGGCACCGGCTGCAAGCCCTCCGGCGGCGCCTGGGCGCTCAAGCGCATCCGGACCGTGACGGGATCCGAACGCTCCTGACGACAGCCCGTGACTGGACCCTGATCGGGGTTCGGCGGTTCAGGGGATCAATAGGGATACCCGTAATACGGCCGCATCCGCAGGCGCGGCTGGGCTGCCGGCGGGGCGACGTAGCGCGCGGCGGCTTCCGGATCGTAGGCCCGGATGTAAGGGTCGAGGGCCGGGTCGCGGTAATTGCCGTTGTTGACCCCGGCCGAGCGGTCGTTGCCGCTGAGGGCCGCGTAGGGCGAGAGCCCGCTGCCGCTGTCACCGCCACCACCGCCGCCGAACGCGAAGGCCGCGCCAGGAATGGCGACGAGGAGCATCGCCGCCAGCGGCATCGTCAGCGTTTTGCGCGTCATGTCCGGTCTCCACACACCCTCTTTACGGGCAAACGGCTCTGCAGAACGTGGGGTTCCCCGGCGTGCCCCGTACCGGCCGCGCGCCACGGTCGCACGGTGGTACGACAGAGATCTACGATCTCGGATGAATGGGATCAATTTTTGATGACGCCTGCCGAAATCGCTCCGCATCGCCCGCTTATGCCGGTGGACAACGGGCCGGTCTTGCTTGATCGTGCCGCCGAGCAACAGCTTCCGAGCCCGCATCGACCGTATTGACGGTCGTCCGAGGGCGCTTTCAGGACCCTCGCCGTGAGCCTCGTGACGGAATCCGATAGGCCCGGCGCGAGGCTGTCCGACTGATGGAGCGGGCGATCGGCGGTGCGGACCGGCCTCCGGCGGGCGGCCGGGCACCGGCCCGACCGGACATTCATGCGGACGGGCGGGACACCGTCGTGCGGTCGGTCACCGTGCGGCTCGACCGCCGCTCCCTCCGCGGCTGGCATATCCGCCTCCTCGACCAGATCGGGCAGCGGCCCGACCGGCGTGTCCGGGTCTCCTGGATCACGGATGCCGGCGGCCTGCCCGCGAACGCGGAGTTGCTGTTCCGGCTGGAGGCGGCGATCCACGGGTTGCCCCGCCCGGGCCTGGCCACCGCGGCCGAGCCGGTCGCCCTCGCGCCCTACGAGAGCGGCCCCAGCGACGACGGCGATGGCCCGGAGATCGTCCTCGACCTCTCGGGGGCGTCCGCGGCGCCGGCCCGCGCGCCGAATGCCGCGCCGGTCTGGCGGCTGGATTTCGACGGGGTACCAGGGGAAGCGGGCCTGCTCACCGCCCTGTTCGCCCGGCGGGCGCCGGTGGCGGCCCTGCGCGGACCGGACGCCGCGCCGGTGGCCGTGGGCCGCCTCGGCGCGGAATCCCACACCGTGATGCTCGCCGCCTTCGAGGATTACCTCGCGCGGACGATCACCCTGATCGCCGCCGCCCTCGACGGGGCCGGATCGCCGACGCTCCCCGACGGCGCCGAGGCGCCGCTGCAGCCGGGCAGGCCCTTCGACCTCGACGGCCTCGGCGCCGGCCGGCGCGCCGCCGGGGGGCTCGCCCGGCTGATCGCCCGCCGCCTCTACGCCCTGTGCTTCCACAGCACGCAGTGGCGGGTGGGCTGGCGCCGGGTGGTCGGCCCCGACCTGATCGACCTGCGCCGCCATCCGGAGGGGGGCTGGATCGATCTGCCCGACGACGGGCGCCGCTTCTACGCCGACCCCTTCGCCATCGCCCGGGACGGGGCCGTGACGCTGTTCGTCGAGGAGTTCGACTATCGGCGCGGCAAGGGCGTGATCTCGGCGGTACGCTTCGAGGCCGGCGGCCCGCGGGGCCGTCCGGAGCCGGTCCTCGAACTCGAGACCCACCTCTCCTATCCGTTCGTGTTCGAGGCGGACGGGCAGGTCTGGATGATCCCGGAATCCCACGCCTCGGGGACGATCGATCTGTACCGGGCCACGGATTTCCCGCGGGGCTGGGTCCACGAGGCCGTGCTGGTGGACGGCGTCGTGGCGAGCGACGCGACCCTGCTCCGCCACGGCGGCCGCTGGTGGCTGTTCGCCACCGTCCGGGCCGGCGGCGGCAGCTATTCCGATACCCTGCATCTCTGGCACGCCCCGCATTTCCGCGGACCCTGGACGCCGCACCGGTGCAACCCGGTGCTGATCGATGTCGGCTCGGCCCGCGCCGCCGGGCCGGTGGTGGCCCGGGACGGTGCCCTGATCCGGCCGGTGCAGGATTGCCGCGGCGGCTACGGGGCGGCGCTGGGCCTGGCCCGGATCCTGCGCCTCGACGAGGGCGGCTATGCCCAGCGGGTCGAGACGCGCCTCGGGCCCGGCGCTGCCTGGCCGGGCTCCCGCCTGCACATGCTGAGCGCGGCCGGGGGCTTCGAGTTCATCGACGGATCGCGCCGGGCCCGGCCGCGCCTGCTGGCGTAATCCCCCACCCGTCGCCCGCTTGTGCCGAACGGCACGCACCCACGGCTCGCATCCCGGCGCCGCCCGCGCTAAGCGGGGGCGGCACGTGCGCGCCCCTTGGAAGAACCGCCGGGAGGATCTTCATGGCGAGCCCCGTCGAACATGCGAGCTTCCTGCCGCCCGTCCTGACCTTCCTGTCGGCCGCGGTGATCGGCGTCCCGATCTTCCGGCTGATCGGCCAGAGCGCCGTGCTCGGCTATCTCGTGGCCGGCGTGCTGATCGGGCCCTCCGGCCTGTCGCTGATCGCCGAGCCCGACACCGCCGCCAGCGTCGCCGAGATCGGCGTGGTGCTCCTGCTGTTCATCGTCGGGCTGGAGCTGCACCTGTCGCAGCTCGTCTCGATGCGCCGCGACATCTTCGGCCTCGGGACGGCGCAGCTCGTGGTCTGCGCGCTGGTGCTGGGCGGGGCCGGCGTGCTGGCGGGCCTCAAGCCCGGCGCGGCCGCGGTGATCGGCCTCGCGCTGGCGCTCTCGGCCACCGCGGTGGCTCTGCAGCTCCTGGAGGAGCGGGGCGACCTCGGCAGCGCCTATGGCGGCCGGGCCTTCGCGGTCCTGCTGTTCCAGGATCTCTCGGTGGTGGGCATCCTGGCCCTGATGCCGCTCCTCGCCTCCGCGGGCGGGGGAACCGACGGATCCTGGCTGGGCGAGGCGGCCATCTCCACCGGGAAGGCGCTCGCGGCGATCCTGGCGGTGGTGCTGGTCGGCCGCTACGGCCTGAACCCGTTCTTCCGGCTGCTCGCGGCCAGCGGCGCCCGCGAGGTCATGACCGCGGCGGCGCTGCTGGTGGTGCTCGGCACCGCGCTGCTGATGGAGCAGGTCGGCCTGTCGATGGCCATGGGGGCGTTCCTCGCCGGCATCCTCCTCGCCGAGTCGAATTTCCGCCACCAGCTCGAGGCCGACATCGAGCCGTTCCGCGGGATGCTGCTCGGTCTGTTCTTCATGAGCGTCGGCATGTCGATCGACGGCACTCTCGTGCGCGAGGTCTGGCCGGTCCTGTTCGGTGCGACGCTGGGCGCCATCCTGGTCAAGGTCGCCCTGGTCGCCGGCCTGTTCCGGCTGTTCGGCTCGGACACGCTCGGGGCGCTCCGGGGCGCGGCCGTGCTGGCGCCGGCCGGCGAGTTCGCCTTCGTGCTGCTGCCGCAGGCCGAGGATCTCGGCCTCACCGGGGCCACGGCGACGCGCTTCGCGGTGGCGCTCGCCGCGCTGACCATGCTGATCGGGCCGATCGCCGCCAAGGGCCTCGACAAGCTGATCGAGCGGCGCAGCGCCCAGGGGCCGGTCGATCTGGAGGAGCCGTCCACGGAACTCACCGAGAGCGGCGACGCCCGGGTCCTGGTGATCGGCTTCGGGCGGTTCGGGCAGGTGCTGACGCAGGTGCTGATGGCCGAGGGCATCCCGGTCACCGTCATCGACAAGGACGTGGAGCAGCTCCGCGCGGCCTCCCGCTTCGGCTTCCGCATCTATTACGGCGACGGCACGCGCCTCGACGTGCTGCGCGCCGCCGGAATCGGCCGGGTCGAGCTGGTCTGCATCTGCGTCGACGACCGGGAGGGCGCCCTCAAGATCGTCGACATCGTGCACGAGGAATTTTCCAGCGTGCGCACCTTCGTGCGCGCCTACGACCGCCTGCACGCGGTCGAGCTGATGAACCGGGATGTGGACTACCAGGTCCGCGAGACCGCCGAATCCGCCCTCGCCTTCGGGCGTGCTGCGCTCGAGGGCCTCGGCCTGTCGCCGGAGGCGGCCTCCGCCCGGGCCGAGGACGTGCGCAAGCGCGACATCGCCCGCCTCGTCCTGCAGCAGGCCGGCGCCCTGCCGGACGGCGCCGGCTGGATGCGCGGGGCCGCGGCGGGACTGAAGCCCGAGCCGCTGACCGTCCCGGTCCGGCCGGCCCGGGCGCTCAGCATCGAGACCCGCGACCTCGTGGGCAGCGACCGGCGCGAGGCGGCCGAGCGCCTGCTGGAGAAGCCGGCGCTCGCCCCGCAGGACGCCGATGCCGCGGAGACGGAGGGCGATCCGGAGGCGGAACTCGAGGCGGAAGGCAGCGGCCGGGATGCGTGACGGCACCGATGTCTGACGGGCCGCCCCCGGCGGAGACGGGCCGCTTCGTCACCGGATCGATCCTCCGGCACGTCGTGGTGATGGCGGCCACCGGCTCGGTGGGGCTGGTGGCGATCTTCGCCGTCGACCTGCTGTCGTTGCTCTACGTCTCGCGGCTCGGCGACCCGAACCTGACCGCGGCGGTCGGCTTCGCCGGGATCGTGCAGTTCTTCGCCACCGCGGTGAATATCGGCCTGATGATCGCCGCCGGGGCCCTGGTCGGGAAGGCGGTGGGCGCGCACGACCCGGCGGCGGCGCGCCGCTACGCGACCTCGGCGCTGACGCTGGGCTGCCTCGGCGCCGCCGTCATCGCAATCCTGATCGCGCTCCTCGCCACGCCGCTGCTGACCCTGATCGGCGCCCGCGGGGAAGCCCTGCGCGTGGCTGAACTGTTCCTCGACATCACCCTGCCGTCGAACCTGCTGCTGGCCGCCGGGATGCTGTCCACGGGGCTGCTGCGCGCGGTCGGGGCGGCGCGTCAGGCGATGCTGGTCACGCTGGGCGGCGCCCTGGTGACGGCGATCCTCGATCCGCTGCTGATCTTCGCGGCGGGCCTCGGCGTGGAGGGCGCGGCGATCACGGTCTGCGTGGCGCGGGCGACCTTCGTGGCGGTGGGCCTGCGTGGGATCGCCCGGCACGGGCTCCTCGGCCTGCCCCGCCCCAACGACCTGCGGGCCGACGCCGCCGCCCTGTCGGGGGTCGCCGGACCGGCGATCCTCACCAACCTCGCGCCGTCGGCGGCGAGCGCCTTCCTGGCGCGCCTCTTTGCCGGCTACGGGACCGACGCCATCGCCGCGGCCTCGGTGATCGACCGCCTGACTCCGGTGGCCTTCTGCGGCCTGTTCGCCCTGTCGGGGGCGATCGGGCCGATCCTGGCGCAGAACTGGGGGGCAGGCCGGTTCGACCGGATGCGCGGCGTGCTCCGCGCCGCGGTCGGCGTGACGCTCGCCTACGTGGCCCTGGTCTGGCTGACCCTGGCGCTCGCCCGCGGACCGCTCGCCGCCCTGTTCGGCCTGCACGGGGTCGCGGCCGAACTGTTCGGCTTCTTCTGCCTCGCCGGGGGCGCGATCTGGTTCTTCAACGGGCTCCTGTTCCTGGGCAACGCCGCGTTCAACAACCTCGGCTTCCCCCTGCGCTCGACGCTGCTGAACTGGGGGCGGGCGACGCTGGGCACCGTCCCGCCCGGGTTGCTCGGCGCGGCGCTCTACGGCCCCCGGGGCGTGGTGGCCGGCATGGGGCTCGGCTCGCTGGTCTTCGGGGTGCTCGGACTCCTGCTCGCCCGCCGGACCGTCGACCGGCTGGAGGGCGCCGGCCCGCGGCTGGGCGCTCCGGGGGCGTCGCTGCGGGCCACGGCCCTGCCGGCCGGCCACGTCCATCCGGGGCCGGTGGGCTGAGGCTGCGGCCGGACCGCGCTGGAATGAACACAAGTTCTGCGGGTCAGAACTGGTATTTCCCCGCACAACGGGTCACGATGCTGCGCCCCGGCCGGTCCGGCTGCGGCAGGATCGAGGCGTCATGTTCAACCCGCTCGAGATGTTCCAGACCCAGGGCGAAGCCGGGTTCCAGGCTCTGGGCCAGCCATTCGGCCTGACGACCGAGCAGACGGCGCGCGCGTTCGAGGCGTTGATGCCGGCCCTGACCCTCGGGCTCCAGCGCAGCGTCGGCATGGACCCGAACAGCTTCGGGCGGATGTTCGGCCTCCCCGAGGCGGCCCGGCCCGCGGCCCCGCAGGGGCTCGATGCCCTCAGCCAGATGTTCGGCTCGGCCCAGCTGCTGCAGGGGGTGCTGCGGCAGGCCTCGGCCACGAGCGGCGTCGGCGCCCAGGTCCTGCGCCAGATGCTGCCGATGATGGCCGGCGCCGTGGTGGCCAGCATCGTCCACGTGATGCTGAACCAGCCGCAGGGCGAGCCCGCCCAGGCCCGGGCGAGCGCGCCGCCCCCGCCCGGGCCGTTCCCGTTCGGGCCGGCCTGGGCCGAGATGGCCAAGGCGTTCATGCCCCCGACCCAGGCGCCGAAGGCCGCCCCGAAATCGGCCCCCAACCCGTCAGGCGCGAAGGCGGCGGACGCGAAGGCGGGCGAGGCCGGCTCCGACATGCTGCAGCAGATGCTGCGCACCGGGGCCGAGGTTCAGGGCAACAACATCCGGGCGATGCAGGACCTGTTCGAGACGTTCTGGCCCTCCGCCGGCACGCCGCCCCAGGGGGCGCCGCAGGGCAACGCCGCCCCGGCCCGCGCCCCGTCGCCGCCCGATCCCACAGTCTCCGACGCGGCGGCCGCCAAGAGCCGGCGCGGGCGCCCCCCCGGTGGGACGGCGTGACACGGGGTCGGGCACCGGACATCCGTTGACGCGGAGGATCCGCGACGCATCTCCCGTCGCAGAGGAGATGCGCGCGATGACCGACCACCTGACCGCTTGGACCGACCGCGACGAGAGCGTCGCCGGGAATGGCGTCGCCAAGCGCACGATCCCCGGCGCCGGCGCGAGCCTCGTGCGCGTGGTGGTGCCGGCGGGCACCGCGGCGCCGCGCCACAGCCACGATCACGAGCAGTTCGTGCAGGTCCTCTCGGGCTCGGGGATCCTGGAGACCGATCAGGGCCGCGGGCCATTCTCCGCCGGCAGCGTGTTCCACTTCCCGGCCGGGGCCTGGCACGCGGCCGTCTTCGAGGCCGAGACAGTGCTGATCGAGACCAATCTCTCCGGGCAGGGCTGAGACCGCGACCTGACCTGACGCTGATCTGCGGCAAATTATTCTTTGCGCACGGCCAAAATGCCTGTGCTTGGTTTCGGGGGCTCCCGCGTGTAGGAATCCCCTTTCGAAAGCCCGCCCGTGAACGCCGACGAAAGGCCGGGCATCGCCCCTACCAGAACAGAGGCAGATCATGAGCGCCGGTACCGCCGCCGATAAGCACTTCTCCAACAGCTTCTTCGCCGCCCCCCTGACGGAGGCCGATCCCGAGATCGCCGAGGCGGTGGCCAAGGAACTCGGCCGCCAGCAGCACGAGATCGAGCTGATCGCGTCGGAGAACATCGTCTCCCGCGCCGTGCTGGAGGCTCAGGGCTCGGTGCTGACCAACAAGTATGCCGAAGGCTATCCGGGCCGGCGCTATTACGGCGGCTGCCAATTCGTGGACATCGCCGAGGATCTCGCCATCGAGCGCGCCAAGCGCCTGTTCGATTGCGGCTTCGCCAATGTGCAGCCGAATTCCGGCTCCCAGGCCAACCAGGGCGTGTTCCTGGCCCTGATGCAGCCCGGCGATACCTTCCTGGGCCTCGACCTCGCGGCCGGCGGCCACCTGACGCACGGCGCCCCGCCGAACGTCTCGGGCAAGTGGTTCAAGCCGGTCTCCTACACGGTGCGCCGGGACGACCAGCGGATCGACATGGAGCAGGTCGCCCAGCTCGCGCAGGAGCATAAGCCCAAGGTGATCATCGCCGGCGGCTCGGGCTACCCGCGGCACTGGGACTTCGCCAAGTTCCGCGAGATCGCCGACTCGGTCGGCGCGTACTTCATGGTCGACGCCGCCCACTTCGCCGGGCTGATCGCGGCCGGGGTGCACCCGTCGCCGTTCCCGCACGCCCACGTCGTCACCACCACGACCCACAAGACGCTTCGCGGCCCGCGCGGCGGCATGATCCTCACGAACGACGAGGCGCTGGCCAAGAAGTTCAATTCGGCGATCTTCCCCGGCATCCAGGGCGGCCCGCTGATGCATGTCATCGCCGGCAAGGCCGTGGCCTTCGGCGAGGCGCTCAAGCCCGAGTTCAAGATCTACGCCCGCCAGGTGGTGGAGAACGCCAAGGCGCTCGCCGACACCCTGATGACGGGGGGCTACGACATCACCTCGGGCGGCACCGACAACCACCTGATGCTGGTCGACCTGCAGCGCAAAGGTCTGACCGGCAAGGCCGCCGAGGCCGCCCTGTCGCGGGCGGACATCACCTGCAACAAGAACGGCGTGCCGTTCGACACCCAGAAGCCGACCATCACCTCGGGCATCCGCCTGGGCACCCCGGCCGGCACCTCCCGCGGCTTCGGCGTCGCCGAGTTCAAGCAGATCGGCGGCTTCATCGTCGAGGTGCTGGACGGTCTCGTGGCCAAGGGCGAGGCCGGCGATCCGGAGGTCGAGGCCTCGGTGAAGAGCCGCGTCCACGCCCTCACCGATCGGTTCCCGATCTACGGCTGAGGAATCCGACGCGGGGCGGCCTTCCGGCCCGCGGACGTGTGGATTAGGAAACGGCCGCGGTCCCGACGGGTCCGCGGCCGTTTCCATGCGCCGAGTACGAAACCCATGCGGTGTCCCTATTGCGGCGGCTCCGAGACGCAGGTGAAGGACTCGCGGCCCTCCGAGGACGGCGCTGCGATCCGGCGCCGCCGGGTCTGCCCGGACTGCGCCGGCCGCTTCACCACCTTCGAGCGGGTGCAGCTGCGCGAGGTCGTGGTGCTCAAGCGTTCGGGCAAGCGCGTGCCCTTCGACCGGGACAAGCTCCAGCGCTCCATCGACGTGGCGCTCCGGAAGCGCGCGGTCGAGCCGGAGCGGATCGAGCGCTTGGTCAGCGGCATCACCCGGCAGCTCGAGAGCGCGGGCGAGCCGGAGGTGACCTCCGAGGCGATCGGCGAATTGGTGATGGCGGGGCTGAAAGGTCTCGACGACGTCGCCTACGTGCGCTTCGCCTCGGTCTACAAGAATTTCCGCGAGGCCAAGGATTTCGAGGCGCTGCTCGGCACCCTGGGCGACGGCACCCTGCCGCCGGAGGCCGCGCCGGACGCGGACCCTGAGATCGCGCCGGAGCCCCAGGCCCCGGGCCGCCGCCGCGCCGCCCGCCCATGAGCGACGATGCGACCTTCATGCGCCTCGCCCTGGCGCTGGGCCGGCGGGGTCTGGGCACCACGTGGCCGAACCCCTCGGTGGGCGCCGTTGTGGTCGAGCCGGGGACCGGCCGCATCCTCGGGACGGGGGCGACGGCGCCGGGCGGGCGCCCGCACGGGGAACCCCTGGCGCTCGCCGCCGCGGGGGAAGCCGCCCGGGGCGCGACCCTCTACGTCACCCTGGAGCCCTGCTCGCATCACGGCCGCACGCCGCCCTGCACCGACGCGATCCTGGCCGCCGGGATCGCTCGGGTGGTCAGCGCCGTGGAGGATCCGGACCCGCGGGTGGCGGGGCGCGGCCATGCGCGCCTGCGCCAGGCCGGCGTGGCGGTCGAGACGGGTCTGCTGCGGGACGAAGCGGCGCGCGACCATATCGGCCATATCACCCGGGTGACGCGGGGCCGGCCGGCCGTACACCTCAAGCTCGCCCGCACCCGGGACGGTTTCTGCGCCGCCGCCGGCCCCGAGCGCCTGCGGATCACCGGCCCGGTGGCGGACGGGGCGGTGCATCTGTGGCGGGCCCATGCCGACGCGATCCTGATCGGCATCGGCACCGCCCGGGCCGACGATCCGTCGCTGACCGTGCGGCTTCCCGGACTCGCCGGGCGCTCGCCCCTGCGGATCGTCCTCGACACGCATCTGCGGCTCTCGCCGGCGAGCGTCCTCGCCCGGACCGCCCGCGACACGCCGACCCTGGTGCTCGCCACCCGCTCCGCCCCCGCCCATGCCCGACGCGCCCTGGAGGCGCTGGGCGTCGCGGTCGCCACCGTCGCGGCGGACGCGGCCGGCGGGATCGACCTGCCGGCGGCGCTCGCGCATCTCGGCGGGCGCGGCTTGACCCGTCTGTGCAGCGAGGGCGGCCCCCGCCTTGCGGAGGCGCTGGCGCGCGCCGATCTGATCGAGGCCTGCACGCTGGTCACGGGACCGGCGGAGTTGGGCCCGGCCGGCGGCCTGCCGGCTCTGGGACCCGCCCTGACCGCTGCCCTGGCGGAGAGCGGGTTCCGCGAGACCGAGTCCCTGCGGCTCGGCCCCGACACGGCCGTGACCTACGAGCGCACCAGGAGTTGAGCGATGTTCACCGGTCTCGTCAGCGCCGTCGGCACGGTGGTCTCGGTCGCGGGTGAGGGCGACCTGCGCCGGGTCGCGATCCGCGCCCCCTACGATCCGGCCACGATCGCGCTGGGCGCCTCCATCGCCTGCGCGGGCCCGTGCCTCACGGCGGTATCGGTGGAGCCGGCCGAGGGCGGCTGCGTCTTCGCGGTGGACGCCGCCGCCGAGACGCTGATGCGGACCACGGTCGGCACCTGGGCCAGGGGCACGCGGATCAACCTCGAGCGCTCCCTGAGGATCGGCGACGAACTCGGCGGCCACCTCGTCACCGGCCATGTCGACGGGCTCGCCGAGATCGTGGCGCGGGAGAGCGTCACCGCGGATGCCTGGGGCGCCAGCGAGCGCTTCACCCTGCGGGCGCCGGCGGCTCTGGCGAAGTTCATCGCCGAGAAGGGCTCGGTCTGCCTCGACGGCACCTCGCTCACCGTGAACGGCGTCACCGGCGACCGGTTCACGGTCCTGCTGATCCCGCACACCCTTCAGGTCACCACCTGGGGCGAGCGCCAGGAGGGCGACCGGCTCAACCTGGAGGTCGATCTGATCGCCCGCTACGCCGCGCGGCTCGCCGAAGCGCGGGCCTGAACCGGCCTCAGCGCGGCGGGATCGAGTAGGTCCCCGTGGCGTGACAGGCCAGATCGGCGCTGCCCGCGGCGGTGATCAGCACCTCGCCCACGGCGAGCCGGCGGCCGAGCTTGAGCAGGCGGCACTCCGCCAGGAGGTCGCCCGGGCCGGGCTTGCGCAGGAAGTTGAAGCTCAGGCTCGTGGTCACGGCGAGGGCCACCGGGCCGATATTGGCGAGGATCGCCGCGTAGAGGGCGTAGTCGGCGAGCGCCATCATGGCCGGACCCGAGACCGTTCCGCCGGGGCGGAGGAAGCGCGCCTGCGCCTCCAGCCGCATCCGCGCCGTCAACGGACCCACCGCCTCGAGATGGTAGGCGCGGCCGCCCGCCTGGATCTGCGGGAATTCCCGGTCGAGGAACGCATTGGTCTCCGCGAGATTCAGGGTCGTGGCGGTCATGGAGCCTTGCAGCACGGGGGCGGCGGCGGTCGCCACAGGGTTGAAGGACGATCGCCTTTCCGCGCCCCATAGGGGCTGACGGATTCAGAGATCGCGCGAAGGTTCGTTGCCGCTGCGGAGAGAAATCTCCTCGGCGTTGCGCCGCGCCTTCCCTCCGCCCCTGCGCGGGGGGAGGAAGACGCCCCTGGCACCGGTCGCCGCTCCCGTCCGGAAGCACCGTGTGACCCTCGTCCGCCCCTCGGCAAAGGGAATCAGCGCCGCGTCTCTCCCCGCGGCTACCCGGCCGCGAACGCCCTACGCCATCGTGATGTAGTCGCGCAGCGCCTGGTGCTCGGCCTCGACGGTGGCGATCTTGCGCGCGACCACGTCGCCGATCGATACGAGGCCGATCAGATGCCCATCCTCGCAGATCGGCACGTGGCGGAAACGGCCGTCCGTCATCAGGCCCATCACCTCCTCGATCGTCGTGCTCTTTCCGCAGGTCGTGACGGCGCTGGTCATGTGGGCGGAGACGGGCGCGTCGAAGGCCGAGCCCCCGTGCCGGGCAAGCGCCCGCATGATGTCCCGCTCCGAGATGATGCCGGCCACCGACCCGTCGGCATGGGCCACAACCAGGGCCCCGATGCGCCGGTCGGCGAGGATCTGGATGACCTCCTCGAGGGTCCTGTCGGGGCTCACGGTGACGACGGAGCTGCCCTTCTCGGCGAGGATACGTGCGACGGTCATGGCTCTCTCCCTTGCGATGCGTTCGGTGCGCTGTCGGCCGGGTAGGCCCCGGCTCCTTCACATTATGGCGAGTGTGTGGCCGTTCCGATCGGTTGGCAAGGTGCTCAGGTGCGTGGCGCCTCCCGCGGGTCGAGCAGGGGGAACATCAGGAAGCCCACGATGAAGCCGCCGAGATGCGCGTCCCAGGCGACGGAGGCGCTCTCGCCCACCAGCGGCACGCTGACGAGGCCGAACAGCAGGTTAGTGACCAGCCAGATCGCCAGGAACGAGACCGCCGTCCGGTTGCGCAGGAGTTCGGGGATCGGCTCGACGGGGCGGCGCGGCGGCAATTGCCAGGGCGGACCGCCATAGCCGGAGACCGGCGGCTGGAACACGAAGCGGGCGGCGGCCGCCATCAGGGCCGAGATCCCCGCCGAGGCGCCGACCAGCGGCCCGGCACTCAGGGGATCGATCAGCAGGTGCAGCAGGCCGCCGGCCGCGGTTCCGGCAAGCGCGATCAGCCCGTACCGCCAGGCTCCGCAGCGGCGGGCCACCGGTGAACCGAAGGCGGCGAGCCACACGCTGTTGAAGATCACGTGCATCCACGAGCCGTGCAGCAAGGCGTAGGTGACCAGGCTCCAGGGCTGGAACGCGTGCTCGCCGACGATGTAGCGGGCGAACGCCTCGCGGGCCGCCTGCAGTCCGGGATCACCCGCATCGGCGGCCGCGCGAATCACCTCCGAGGCCTGACCGGGATCGAACCACAGAGTCCAGCGGGCCGGGACCAGGGCGAGGTCCAGGACGAGGCGGATGTCCCAGGTCTCCGGCAGCAGGAACTCGCGCACGGCCTGGATCGCCATGAGCACGCCGATCGAGAGCGTCACCACCCCCGGCATGTTGAACACGGGGACGCGGCTCTGCCGCGGGAATTCGGGGGAGGCATCCATCGCGGCACCATGTCGGGGCGCGGGGCGGGTGGGCAAGCCCCGGCGACGTATTGAATCCGGCGGATGCATCCTGCCGCGCCCGCCTTGGCTAGTTCCGGAGACTTGTAGAGACGTGCTCACGTCTGATCGCCCGCGCGGGTGATCGGTTCCAGCGGGCGGCCGCCCCCGCGCCGGTCACCCGCGACGGCGGGGCGTCGCGATTGTCTCGCCGGGTCCGAAGCGGTACGGCCGACGCACCCGGCCGGCACGGGGCGTGCGCCCGGACGCCGTGAGTGCCCGGAACGGTCGGCGACAGCCTCGCGGATGTGCCAGAACGATCCAGGGATGAACCAGAGGCGTTTAGAGTCGGGACACCGATGAAGCATCCCACCAGCCGCATGCTCCATGCTTACTGGGAGCGTCTGCGCGGAGAGCGCGCCGCGCCGGAGCGCGCAGAGATCGAGCCGGGGGAGATCCGGCACCTTCTGGCCGACAGCCTGATCCTGGAACTCGACATGTCCGCCTGCTCCGCCACCGTCCGGCTCGCGGGGACGCGGGTCTGCGCCCTGTACGGCCGCGAGTTGAAGGGGCAATCCTTCACCCAGCTGTGGGGCGCGCAGGCGGCCGATCCCTGGCGGATCGTCGAGATCGTGGCCAGCGACACCCTCGGCGTCGTGGCCGGCCTGCGCGGCACCAACGGGGCCGGCGAGACGGCCGACCTCGAACTCCTGCTCCTGCCCCTGCGCCACCGCGGCCGCACGCAGGTCCGGGCGCTCGGCGCCCTCAGCCTCGACGGCGCGCCGCCCTGGATCGGCCTGCGCCCGCTGGTGGAGGCGGAAACCACCTCCCTGCGCATTCTGCCCAGCCGCCGGCCGGAGGCCGCGCCGCCGCCGCGCCCGGCCATCCGGTCGGGCGCCAGCTACCCGGGGCCCGTGCGCCGCGGCCATCTCCTCGTCCACGCCGGCGGCAGGGGGTGAGATCTCCGGTCGGTGCCGACGTCGATGGGAAGACTATAACGCTGAAAGGGAAAAAGGGTTTCGTAACAGTCCCGGTCTAGTCTGTAGCTTCGAAGATCGCGGCGGAGGACCAATCCCGGGATGATCGCGGTCGACCTCACCGCCGGAGCGGAACTGCGCGGAGTGCCTGATCCGGCGCGGGGCGCCTCGGACGAGCGCCGCCACCAGCGCGTGCGGATCGCCGTGCTCGGCCGCTACATGCTGGCGGACCGGCGCGAATATCCCTGCCGGACGGTGGACATGTCGCCGGGCGGCGTGCGCCTCGCCTGCGCGGTGCGGGGCGAGGTCGGCGAACGGGTCGTGCTCTATCTGGAATATATTGGCCGGATCGAGGGCGTGATCGCCCGCACCTGCGCGGACGGGTTCGCGGTCCAGCTCAACGCCACCCCGCGCAAGCGCGACAAGCTCGCCTCCCAGCTCACCTGGCTCGCGAACCGGGAGATGCTGGGCCTGCCGGAGGGGCGGTCCCACGAGCGCCTCGTGCCGACCCAGCCGGCGGTGGTCCTGCGCGTCGACGGCACCCAGGAGATCAAGGCCCGGCTCATCGACATCTCCATGTCGGGCGTCGCGATCGCCTGCCCGTTGTCGCTGCCCCTGGGGACCGCCGTGACCGTGGGCAGCACGCCGGGGCGGCTGGTGCGCTACTTCGAGGGCGGGTTCGGCGTGCAGTTCCTGCTGCCGCTCTCCCCCGACCGCTTCCATGCCGGGATGACGCTGTAGAGGCCGCCGCTCAGATCTTCTTGGCGAGCTGCGCCGCCGTGTCCTCGGCCGGGCGCGCGAGATCCAGGGCGCCGAGGAAGCGGTTCTGCGCATCCATCACGTACACGATGGCGGTGTGCTCCATCGTGTAGTCGCCCTCCTTGCCGGGGACCTTGCGGGCATAGGCGCGGTACGCCTTCTCGGTGGCGGCGACCTGCTCGGGGCTGCCGGTGAGCCCGGTGATGCGCGGATCGAAGCTCGACAGATAGGTCTTCAGGCTCGCCGGGTCGTCGCGCTCGGGATCGACCGTGACGAAGGCCACCCGCATGTGCGCGGCCTTGGGACCCAGGGCGGCCAGCACATCCGAGACCTGCTGCAGGGTCGTTGGGCACACGTCCGGGCAATGGGTGAAGCCGAAGAACACCAGGTGCGTCGCCCCGGCGAAATCGCGCTCGGTGACGGTGCGGCCGTCCTGATCGACCAGGGTGAACGGACCGCCGACGCCGGGCACGCCCACCGGAGCCCGCTCGGGCATGAACGCGAACACCGCGGCCCCGGTGATGCCGACGAGGCCGAGGCAGAAGGCGAGGAGCGGGATGAGGGCGCGACGCATGGGACGGTTCCGACCTCCGGGCAGAGGCTGGCACAGCACAGAATCGCGCACCGAGGCAAGCCGGCCGGATGTCGCCGGCCCTCAGATCTGGCCCGTCAGGGCTTCGGCGCCGGCTCGCCCGCGGGGCTGGCGGGGGAGGCCCCCTTCGGCGGCTCCTTGCCGAGGTAGATGTATTCCGGCGCGGCCCGGAGCTGATCCTTGGTCGTGTCGATGCGCGCCTGCAGACTCTTGCCGTCGGTGCGGTCGAGCTTCAGCACGGAGGGGTCGACGGCCACGTATTTCGAGCCGAGCCCCAGGAAGCCGCCGACCCCGATGACCCAGGACTTCACCGCGCCCTTCTGATCGAGGACGATGTCGGCGATCTGCCCGATCGTCTCGGCGGCGCCGTTCACCACGCTCGTGCCGATGAGCTTGCTGGCGACCATGTCGTCGGGGGTCTGGGCCACGAAGGTCGGGCGCAGGTTGTCGGCCATGGTGGCGGGCTGGCCGGGCACCGGCGCCGCGGCGCTGTCCGCGTTCGTTCCGGCATTCTGGGCCGAGGCGGTGGCGAGGCCGGCCAGCAGCAGGGCCGAGGCGAGGAGCGGGGTGCGCATCGGATCAGGTCTTTCGGGAAGGGCCGCGAACAAGGGTGGCGCCGCCTTAAGGTTCTGGCGGGGCTTAAGTTCCGCGGATCGGCGATGGGTTCGGCGGATCGCCGGCCGCTTTGCCGGCTGAGCGTTGCCGCCGCGGGCCTTTGACGGTGCGGCGCCCAATCCCCACAAGGCGGACCCATGCTCCGCCTCGCCCTCTACCAGCCCGACATCCCCCAGAACACCGGCACGATGCTGCGCATGGCCGCCTGCCTCGGCCTCGCCGTGGAGATCGTGGAGCCCACGGGCTTCGACGTCTCGGACCGGCACCTGCGCCGCTCCGGCCTCGACTATCTCGACCACGTGGCGATCACCCGGCACCGCGCCTTCGCGGCCTTCGAGGCGTGGCGGGCCGGGGCCGGCATCCGGCTCGTGCTCGCCACCACGGCGGGCGCCCTGCCCTACACGGATTTCGCCTTCCGCCCGGACGATTGCCTGATGGTCGGGCGCGAATCCGCCGGGGTGCCGGAGGCGGTGCATGCGGCCGCCGATGCCCGGGTGGTGGTGCCGATCCGGCCGGGCCTGCGCTCCCTCAACGTCGCGGTGGCGGCCGCGATGATCGCCGGGGAGGCCCTGCGGCAGACGGCGGGGCTATTGCGACCGGAGATCGAGGGCACGCCCGGGGGCCCTGCGAGCGGTTCGTTTTCGGATTGATAAGGCAGTCTGGCCCGCACCGCCCGGGCGGAGCCCGCGCGCCGGTGCGGGCCGCGCTCGAGCCGCGGGCACCCGAGCCGGAGGCACGGCTCGACCGCCCCTACTCCGCCGGGGCGCCCTGCCCCCCCTTGATCGAGGAGGTCACGGCGTTCGGCACGCCGATCCCGGCGGCGGACGACGGGTCCTGGTTCGCCGCCGAGTTCGCCGCCGTGGTGCGGATGGCCGCCTCCTGAGCGGCCTCCTCCGCGAGCCGCCGCCGCTCCTCCGCGTAGCCCCCGGCGATGACGAGATCGACCAGCCGCCGGGTCAGCCGGAAGGCCAGCCAGAACAGGGCGAGGCAGACGGCCGTCGCGGCGGCGGCCTTGAGCGGGTCCACGGGACTCCTCCGGAGATCTCCCCTATGTCGGGCCCTCCTTGAACCGCGGCCGATCGCGTTGCAATTGGACTTCGCGCCGAGATCGGCCCCAGACCATGTCGTGTCGCGCTCCCGTGCCGGACCCGGTGACCCGGCGCGGGAGCCCCCTGATCAGGCGGATCCCTTGCGCGAGACCTTCCACATCGAAGTCCTCGGACCGGAACCCGACGAGGTCCAGACGCGGATCTCCGTGCGCGTCGGCACCCTCGCGGGCGCCCAGGAGCGGGCGCTGCGGCTGTTCGCCCGCGCCCGGGTGCCGCAGCGGTCGGGCGAGCCGGCCCAGGCGGTCCGGGTCATCGACGGCGCCGGTCGGGAGGTGTTCTATCGCTCGCGCTTCGACGAGGGGGATTGAGGCGTCCGGAGTCCCGCCATGCGCACGGCCCTGATCCTGCCGGCCCTCGTCCTCGCGGCCTGCGCGCTGTTCCTGCGCAGCTACACCCTGCCCCCGGCCCCCGACCGGCGGGGCGGCACGACGCTCCTGCTGTCCTGGCCGGATCGCCCGGTCTTCGGCAGCCCGCGCGCCGCCTGCCTCGCGGCCCCGGCGGACCAGCCGGTCCTGCCCTGCCTGATCGCCTCGGTCACCCGCGCCCGCGACGACGGGATCGCGCTGGCACAGCTGCCGTTCTGCGCGACCTGCTACGCCCTGTCGGGGCGGATCGCGATCATCGGCCGGGACGAGGCGGCGACGCGGGCGCGGCTCGGAGAGATCGCCCGGTTCGGCTGGTAAGGCGGGCCCGGGCCACGGCCGCGCGGGCCCGCTCCAGCGCCCGGGCCAGCGGGAACAGGGGATCGTGCCCGGCCGCGACCAGGAGATGGGCGATCGGCCGGCGCTCCGTCCAGAAGGTGGAGCCGAGGGCGAAATCCGGCGGGGCGCAGGAATCGATCCGGTCGATGTCCCACGCGCCGGAAACCACCGCCGCGGTCAGGCGGTGGACGAGCTGGACACCGGGGGCGCCCTCCG
>NZ_JAKSYC010000313.1 GCF_022829585.1 Methylobacterium sp. J-026 | reverse complement strand
GGCACCGTGCGCGGCCGCCTCGGCTACGCCTTCGACCGCACCCTCGGGTACGGCACCGGCGGCTTCGCACACGGCTCGGGCAGCGCCGATCACTCCTTCGGCGGTTACGGCGGCAACGACAGCTTCCGCACCGGCTACGGGGTCGGCGGAGGCGTCGAATTCGCGCTCACCGCCGAGTCGTTCCTGAACTTCTTACGCTCCTCGGCCGTGACGCTCAAGGTCGAAGGCCTGTAAGTCAACCTCGACCGCAACACCCGCAACCAGGGCGCGTTCGTCATCAACGCCGCCAGCAACTTCCCCGCCGTCTACAGCAGGGCATCGGCCGCCGCTCCGACGAGTTCGCCGTCGTCCGCGCCGGCCTGAACTACAAGTTCGGCTCGTGCTAAGACCGAACGAACGGTCCCGGGCATCGCCCGGGACCGCAGGAAACGGGTCCCGAAATCGAGAAAGCCCGGCCTCGCGGCCGGGCTTTCTTGTCGTGTTCAGTCGGCGCGCTCAGGCGGTCTGGGCGCCGATCCAGCGGGACAGATCGCCCTTGGGGGCGGCGCCGACCTTCTGGTCCACCCGCTCGCCGTTCTTGAACAGCAGCAGCGTCGGGATCGAGCGGATGCCGTACTGGGCGGCGATCTGCGGGTTCTCGTCGACGTTGACCTTGGCGATCTTCACCTTGCCCTGCAGGTCGGTGGCGATCTCCTCGAGCGCCGGGCCGATCTGACGGCAGGGGCCGCACCATTCAGCCCAGAAATCCACCACGACGGGCTCGGCGGACTTGAGAACGTCCTGCTCGAAGCTCGCGTCGGTTACCTTCACCGTCGCCATAACGTCACCTTTCGGAAGTCGCCGCCCGTCGGGCGGCGTCGGACGGGCAGGGGCCCGCGCGGTTCCGTCAGAATTGGCGACGGCCCGCCGCCCGGTCAAGAAGCCGGCTCCGCTGCGAGCGGGATGCCGAACCGCTTGCGCAACCGGCCTGTGCGCTGGCGCATGTGCCGCACCGCCGCCGGGGACAGCAATGGCGCCGCCACGTCTGGTCCGAGGGCGGATCCCGCCGCGGCGCGAAGTGGCTCAAGCCGCGATCCCGGCCCGCGCGAGCGCCGCCGCGATATCGTCCGAATCAAGCATCCGGATCACCGGGCCCGAGGTCCAGATCAGCATCGGGCGCACCGTCCGGCCGGGATAGATCTGTCCGAGGAGCCGCGCGTAGAGGGCGATCTGGCCGGCCTCGGCCGGGGGCAGCGGCTCGTCCGCCTCCGGCGGGCGCCCGGTCTTGAAGTCGGCGATCCGGACGGCGTCGGCCGTCACCGCGAGCCGGTCGACTCGCCCCTGGACCGTCCGCTCGGTGCCGCCCGCCTGCACGCGCCCGGCGAGGCTGACCTCGGCCCGGGCATCGGGCGCGAAGAGGGGCGCCAGTTCCGGATCGTCGATGATCCGCAGCACCGATCGGACGATCGCGTAGGAGGCGGGGCGGGGCAGCCCGGGCGCCCGCGCCCGCACGAATGTCAGCCCGGCCGCCTCCCGGCGCGCCGGCTCGACCCGGGGCAGGTGCTGCAGCAGGGCGTGGATCAGGATGCCCCGCCGCCGGGCCTGGGCGTCGGCGAGGCGCGGCGGCGGCACCCGGGCGCCGTCCGCAGCCTGGAGCGCGCCCGACGGATTCAGCGGCGCGACCTCCGGCTCCGGCGGCACGGGGCTGCGCAACCAGCCGGGCTCCGGATCCCGGGGGGCGGGCGGGGGCGGGGTCTCGCGTGCGCGGGCCGCCTCCTCACCCTCCTGCCACAGGGTCGCCGGCCCGTAGGATTGCTCCACGATCCTGCCCGCCCCGAGCGTCGCTTCGAGGCCGGCCCGGATCATCCGGCACCACGCCGTCTCGGTCTCGCGCTCGTGGCCCCGGAAGGGCGCCACGATCAGGCGGTCAGCGGCCCGGGTCATGGCCACGTAGAGCAGGCGGTTGTGCTCCTGCCGCGTCCGGGCGAGCAGGGCCGCGCGGGCCGCCTCGGTGGCGGCACAATCCTGCGTCTTGCCGCTCGACCAGACCGGCGGCACGGCGGCACCCGGCTCAGGCAGCGGCAGGAGCGGCGGATCGTTGCGGCCGAGGGGTTCGCAGCCGTCGAGGATCACTACGACCGGCGCCTCCAGACCCTTGGCGCCGTGGACCGTCATGACCCGGACCTCGTCGCGCCCCGAATCCAGGTCGCGCTTGACCGTGTGCCCGGCCTCGGCCCCGACATAGCGGGCCAGGAAGCCGCCCAGCGATGGGGCATCCTCGCCGGACTCGGCCTGGGCGGCGGCGGCCAGGAACACGTCGATGGCGTCGCCCGCCTCGCCCCCGAGCCGGGCGACCAGCTTGGCCCGTCCGCCCAGGGGGCCGAGGAGCCGCGCGTAGAAGCCGAACGGGCCGTGGCGGCCCGCCAGCGCGATCCATTCCGACAGGGCCGCGATCCCCCGGGCCGCCGCCGGATCGCCGGAGGCGGCATGGCGTTGCAGGGCGTCCTCCAGGGTCTCCGACAGGTCCCGGCGGGCGGCGATCCGGACCAGATCCGTGTCGGTCAGCCCGACGAGCGGCGTCTTGAGCGCGGTGGCGAGGGTCAGGTCGTCGGCCGGCAGGAGCCCCGCCCGGCCGGCGGCCACGAGGTCGGCCACCGCGATATGGGCCGAGACCTCCAGCCGGTCCTGCCCGGCCACCGGCACGCCGAGGCCCTTCAGGGCGCGGATCACCTCCTCGAAGGCCGGCCCACGCTTGCGGACCAGGATCAGCACGTCCCCGGGGCGCCAGACCCGGCCCGTGGCGTCGCCCCCGGTGATCCAGCTCCGCACCGCCTGCGCCACCCGGCGGGCGGTGACGATGGCCGGCGCGCTGGTCTCCGGCGCGTCCACCGGGGCGGTCCAGGCGTCGGGCTCGGCCGCCGGCTCCGGCTCGGCGATCGGCCACAGCTCCACGGCCCCCGGCGCCCCCGGACGGGCGCTGGCATGCACGGTCCGGCGCACCGTATCCTCGAAGGACAGGCCCTCGTTGTGCGCGTCGAGGGCGAAGACCGCGTCGACCGCCCGGAGAACGAGGCTCGTCGAGCGGAACGACAGGGTCAGCGGCACGTCCTCGAAGGTTAGGCCGGCCGCGCGCGACTCCGCGATCCAGGCCGCCCGGGTCAGGGCGAATTCCCGCGGCTCCGCGCCCTGGAAACCGTAGATCGACTGCTTCGGGTCGCCCACCGCGAAGCGGGTGCGGCCGCCGGTGCGCGCGCCCTCGCCGGCGGTGAATTCCTGGGTGATCGCCCGCAGGATCGCCCATTGCTCCGGGTTGGTATCCTGCGCCTCGTCCACCAGGACGTGGTCGATACCGCGATCCAGCTTGTACAGGACCCAGCCGGCCCCGACCCGGTCGAGCAGATCGAGGGCCTTGTGGATCAGGTCGTCGAAGTCGAGGGCGCCGAGCCGCGCCTTCTGGGCCTCGACCCGGCGGTAGATCTCGGCGGCGAGCTGGAACAGCGCCTGTGTCCGGGCATGGGCCCGGGCGGCGCGCAGGCGGTCGAACAGCGGCTCCAGCCGGTCGCGCTCGGCGATCAGCGCGTCCTTGGCGGCGGCCGGGACGCCCTTGGTGCCGAGGCTGCCATCGGCCTTCGGCTCGTCCTTCTGGGTGAAGAACACGGCCCGGTACAGGGCCAGGGCCTCGGCGCGGTCTGGCAATCCGGCGGCGCGCGCCCGCTCGGATTCCGCGGTCGCGAGGGCGTCGGCCAGCTTCTCGTCATTCGCCTTGCCGGTCCGCAGCGCGGCGATCAGGCCGGCGCGGTCCTCCGGCCGGCAACCGGCGCCGCCCTCCAGGATCGCGGCCTCGATCCCTTCAGCGGTCTCCTCGGCGGCAAGCCCCAGCGCCCCGTGCAGGCGTGCGAAGGCGTGCTCCAGGCCGGCCCTGTCGCCGATGAAGCTCCGCGCCCGCATCGCGGCGCGGATCGCCGTTCGCAGGGCATCGCCCGTCGCCTCGGGGGCGACCCGCGCCAGGGCGGCGCTCAGCGGCGTGTCGCCGTTCGAGACCGCGTCGCCCAGGACGTTGGCCATCTCGATCTCGAAGATCTCCCGCGCCTTGGTCTCGTCGAGCACCACGAACCGGGCCGGGACGTTCGCCTCGAACGGGAACATGTGCAGCAGCCGCTCGCACAGGGCGTGCAGGGTCTCGATCTTCAGGCCGCCCGGGGTCTCGACCGCCCGGGCGAAGAGCCGCCGCGCCATCCGAAGGCGTTCCGCATCGGCGCGCTCGCCGGTGAGCGCGGCGAGTTCGGCCGCGAGGGCGTCGTCGTCGAGGGTCACCCAGCGCCCGAGGAGCCGAAAGACCCGGATCGCCATGTTGGCGGCCGCCGCCTTGGTGAAGGTCAGGCACAGGATCCGCCCGGGCGGGGCGCCGTCGAGCAGCAGCCGGACCACCCGGTCGGTGAGCACCTTGGTCTTGCCGGCGCCGGCATTGGCCGAGACCCAGACGGAGGCACGCGGGTCGGCCGCCCGGCGCTGGTTCGCCTGGGTGAGGGGATCGACGACGAAGGGGGTGACGGCGTGGGTGCGGGCGCTGTTCAACGGTCCGGTCCGGCTCGACTGCCATCTCTCTCTACAACAGAAACGGCCCGGGGGCCCGCGCAGGGCGTCACACCGGGCGTTGTGGGATTGCCCCGGGCGCGGCGCCGCCGCATGGATGCAGGCGACCCTTCCGCGACGCCGATATACGCCCGTGACCCAGCCGACATCCGAGCCGGCGCGCCCGCCGATCCGCTTCCGCGGCCGCTCCTTCATGGCCACCGTCCTGGCGCCGGTGCCGCCCGTCGCCGATTGGCTCGGCGATCTCGACGCCCTGAACCGGCGCGCGCCCAACTTCTTCGCCGGGCGCCCGGTGATCCTCGATCTCGCGGGCCTGCGGCTGACGCGGGAGGATCTCGATGGCTTGCTGGCGGATCTCGCCGCCCGCAACATCGCCATCCTGGGTGTCGAGGGGGCGCCGCCGGCGCTCCTCGGATCCGGGGCGCCCCCGGCCCTGTCGGGGGGGCGCCCGGCCGGCGAGATCGCCACGCCGGGCGAGGAGGCTGCGCCGGCCGAGCCTCCGCCCAAGGAAGCCGTCCGATCGCTGATCCTCGACGCGCCGGTGCGGTCGGGCCAGACCGTGCTGCATCTCGAAGGCGACGTCACGGTGCTCGGCGCCGTGGCCTCGGGGGCCGAGGTGATCGCGGGCGGCTCGATCCACGTCTACGGCGCCCTGCGCGGCCGGGCGATCGCGGGCGCCGCCGGCAACCCGACCGCGCGGATCTGGTGCCGCCGCTTCGAGCCGGAACTCGTGGCGATCGACGGCCTCTACCGCGCCGCCGACGACCTCGACCCTGCCTTCCGCGGACAGGCTGTCGAGGTGCGGCTCCTTGAGGATGCGATCAAGCTCAACCTGTTCGAGCGGGGGTGAGCGGAGCATCGAGACCGCCGACCGATCGGCCGCGGCCCAGGGGGTCCTTCACCGCGCCCGCCCGGACGGTTTCGCCGTCTGAAGGCCAGCATCCCGACCGTCGGAACGCTGGGCGTCCCCAGCCGTGGACCGGCCGTTCGAACGGGTATCGTGTTCCGAGGCATTACCTCAGCAGGGGGCCTATCATGGCCGCGCTGACCTCGATCAAACCCGACGACACCCTGAAAGGCCAAGTCCAGCATCTGGCCGAGATTTGCCGCCGCGCGCCGCATTGGATCATGCGTGAAGCCATCATGCAGTACGTCGAGCGTGAGGAAAAACGCGGATTGCTGCGGCAGGCAACGTTGAAGGCCTGGGACGACGCCCAGGCGACCGGCCTTCAAGCGACAGCCGAGGAGGTCGAGACCTGGCTGGCGAGCTGGGGGACTGAGGGCGAGCTGCCGCCCCCGGAATGTCACACGTAGTCTTCGCCGCCAGGGCACTCCGTGACCGCGAACGGCTCCGGGCGTTCCTGCGTCCAAAGAATCCCTCGGCTGCCAAACGTGCCGGTGAAGCGATTATTCAGGCGGGTGCAGGATCTGCGCGCGCATCCCCGAATGGGCCGGCGGATCGAGGACCTGCCCGAAGAAGACCGGGACTGGCTGATCGATTTCGGGGACAGCAATTATGTGGCCCGCTATCGCATTGACGACGATGTGATCACGATCCTGGCCGTGCGGCATCAGAAGGAGGCGGGTTTTTAGGACCCGTTGCCGCGACCGGTTGAGCCGATCCTTCAGCGCGTTCGTCGGCGGAGCCCGACCCCCAGAGAGTTCACCAGTTCGCGGGCCTTAGATCCCGCGAGTCGCCGAATAAAACTTTCAATCGCAGAGCGCGAGACACGCCACGTTTCAGCTGGTCGCTCATTCCCGCTCTGGGGCCGCTCCGGCGGCATGCTGAACGAGGGCGATCTTGAGAAATGCTCGGCCCGGGAACGGCTTAGCCGATCCCGACGCAGCCCGCCGATACGCCGGGTCGGCGCACGGCCTTGGGAAGATCGCAAGTTGTAGAGTGCGCTCGGTCGCGCCTCCGCCCGGAGCGTAGTGTCCGCCGATACCAGGATCCCGGCAGAATTTGCCGACCGGATCCAAACCTTAACCCTTCGGTAACCATACCCCCCGTCAATGGTCCGGTAAGGACTCTTAACGGGCCGACATGAGCGACACCCTCACCGAGCCGACCGACCCGGAGACCGCCCCCGCGGCGGCTCCTTCCGCGCCCCGGCCGCTCAGCCTGCGCGGGCGGGCCTTCAAGGCCCTGGCCCTCTCCCCCGAGCCGCCGCTCCGCGAGTGGCTCGCGGGCCTCGACGCGGTCCTCAAGCGCTCGCCAACCCTGCTGAAGGGCCGGGCCGTGATCCTGGACTGCGCCCAGCTCAATCCCGAGCCGGATGCCCTCGAGATGCTGATGCGTGAGCTCAAGGCCCGCGGCATCGCGGTCCTGGGGATCGAGGGGACCGACCGGGCGGTCGACGCCCTGCCGCCGCTCCTCGTCGCCGGGCGCCCGTCCGACCGGGTCGAGATCCCCGCCGTCCCGGCCGAGCCGGCGCGGCAGGTGGTCACCTCGATCACCGTCGAGGGCTCGGTCCGCTCCGGCCAGAGCGTGATCAACCCGACCGGCGACGTCACCGTGATGGGCTCGGTCTCCTCGGGGGCCGAGATCCTGGCCGGCGGCTCGATCCACGTCTACGGCGCCCTGCGCGGACGCGCGATCGCCGGAGCCGCGCGCAACCCGCGCGCACGAATCTACTGCCGCAAGTTCGAACCCGAGTTGCTGGGGATCGACCGCCTCGTGCGGACGGCGGAGGACATGGGCACGGCCCTGCGCGGCAAGGCCGCTCAGGTCTGGCTCGATGGCGGCAACATCCGAATGGCAAGCTTGGACTAGCAAGCTCTGGATCAAGGGAGATCGACGCGTGGCAAAGGTTCTCGTCGTCACATCGGGCAAGGGCGGCGTCGGCAAGACGACGACGACCGCGGCCCTCGGAGCGGCCCTGGCGCAGGGCGGGCAGAGCGTGTGCGTCGTCGATTTCGACGTGGGCCTGCGCAACCTCGACCTGATCATGGGTGCGGAGCGCCGGGTCGTCTACGACCTGATCAACGTGGTCAACGGTGACGCCAAGCTCTCGCAGGCGCTCATCAAGGACAAGCGGGTCGACACCCTGCACCTGCTCCCGGCCTCGCAGACCCGCGACAAGGACGCGCTCACCGATGCGGGCGTCGCCCGGGTCATGGAAGAGCTCCGCGAAAAATTCGACTGGGTGATCTGCGATTCCCCGGCCGGCATCGAGCGGGGCGCCCAGCTCGCGATGCACCACGCCGACGTGGCGGTGGTCGTGACCAACCCCGAGGTCTCCTCGGTGCGCGATTCCGACCGGATCATCGGCCTGCTCGATTCCAAGACGGCCAAGGCCGAGAAGGGCGAGGAGATGGAGAAGCACCTGATCCTCACCCGCTACGACCCGTCCCGGGCCGACCGCGGCGACATGCTCAAGACCGAGGACGTGCTCGACATCCTGTCGATCCCGCTGCTCGCCATCATTCCGGAGAGCCAGGAGGTGCTGCGCGCCTCGAACCTCGGCTGCCCCGTCACCCTCAACAACCCCCTCTGCGCCCCGGCCCGCGCCTATGCCGACGCGGCGCGCCGGCTGAAGGGCGAGGAGGTGCCGATGAGCCTGCCGGTCGAGCGCAAGTCGTTCCTCGACAAGCTGTTCATGCGGAGGGCGGCATGAGCATCCTGGGGATCTTCCAGAAGCGCAATTCCGGCACCGTCGCCCGCGACCGCCTGCAGCTGATCCTCGCCCATGAGCGGGCCGAGTCGGGGCGTCCCGACCTGGTGATGCAGCTCCGCGACGAGATCCTGGCGGTGATCGCCAACCATGTCTCGGTGGAAGCCGACAAGGTGAAGGTCACCCTGGAGCGCGGCGAGGGCGTCTCGACCTTGGGCCTCGACATCGAGCTTCCGCTCGGCGTCTCGGCCAAGCTCGATGCGAAGCTGGCGGCCAAGCTCGCCGAGGTCGCGGCCAACAAGGGGGGCTCGAAGTCGGCCTCCTCCAAGAAGGCCGCTTGAGCCGGGCCGGGATCGGCCCCGCCGGCCTACCAGAGTGCGCGTCGCGCCCGGTCCGCCGGGTGCGGCTTCGCCATGTCGGAGCCTCCGCCGAACCGCGACCCGACCCGTCCGCGCCACGTCTCCGTCGGGGAACCGAACGCCGACGAGCGCCTGCTGGACGCGTCTCGCGCGCAGGTGAAGTCCGGCCGCTGGCCGATGCGCGGCCGGTGACTGCGACGATCACCCACCTCAGGGCCTGACCGGATCCCGCGGGATCAGCCGGAAGCGGGCTGCCCTGTCCGGCTGGGTCGTGACCACCGCCTGCGGCAGCACCGGCTCGTGGTCGTCCAGGACGAGGCGGAACCGGACCAGCAGCAGCGCCAAAGCCAGCACCGCCTCGCTGAGCGCGAATTGCGCGCCGATGCAGACGCGCGGACCGGCGCCGAAGGGTAGATAGGCGAAGCGCGGCGGCGTCGGCGCGCCCGGCAGGAAGCGGCCGGGATCGAAGGCCTCCGGATCCGACCAGAGCGTCCGGTGCCGATGGAGGACCCAGGGGCTCACCATCACGATGTCGTTCTTGTTCACCGGGTGGCCCGCCACGGTGTCGGGGCCGAGGGCCCGGCGGACCACCACGAAGGCTGCCGGGTACAGGCGCAGGGTCTCGTCGATGACCGCGCGGGTCAGCGGCAGCCGCCCGTCGCCCTGGCAGCCGGTCGGGTCGGCGAGATCGGCGCTGCGCGCCTCGGCGGCGACGCGCTCCTGCATCTCCGGGGCCAGCGCCAGCAGGTAGGCGGCCCAGAACAGGGTGCCGGCCGTGGTCTCGTGGCCGGCCAGGATCATCGTGGCGACTTGGTCGCGCAGTTCGGCCGGGGTGAAGGCGGCGCCCGTATCCGGATTGCGCGCCGCTGTGAGCAAATCCAGCAGATCCCCGGAGCCGGCATGGGACCGGTCCGCCTGCTGGCGCGCCGCGATGATGCGGTCGAGGAACGGGATCCAGCGGCGGCGGAAGCGCGCCCGCGCCCAGTCGAGCGGGACCGGCCAACCCGGCGGCGTCACGATGTCGAGCAGGTGCGGCCGGCCCATCCGCACCGCATATTCGGCGATGAACCGGCGCAGCTCGGCGCCGTGCTCGTCCATGCCCACCGAGAACATGGCGCGGCCCGCCACTTCGAGGGCGAGCCGGTAGAAGGCGTTGAACAGGTCCACGGGCCCCGCCGCGGCCTCGGCGGCGATGTGATCCAGCCCCTCCGTCACCGCGGCCGCGATGTGGGGCACGAGGCCGTCGATCGCCCGCGGCGTGAAGGCCGGTGCCAGGGTCCGGCGCTGGTGGCGCCACGCCGCGCCCTCGCTGATCAGGAGCCCGTCGCCCAGGATCGGGCGCAGGATCCGGGTCGTGCCGGTGGTGCGCGCGTAGTTCGCCTGATTGTCGACCAGGACCCGGCGGATCGCCTCCGGGTCGTTGAGGACGAAGCTCCACCGGCCGAGCAGGCCCCGGCGGCTCACCGGCTCCTCGTAGGCGCGCCGGGGGAAGCCATCGAGGCCGTTGTCGCGGATCGAGCGCAGATAGGCCGCGATCGGCAGCTCGCGCTCCGGCGGTGCCCGGTGCGGCGGCACCACGCGGGGCAGGCCCGCGAAGCTCGGGGTCGTCCGGGCCTGGGTCACGGTCGCGTCCGAAAGAACGGGCATGGCGCCATCCTGTGCCGGAGACGGGCGGACCTGTAAACCGCCGCGCGCGCCGGTCACGCCGACGTCATTCCGCGGCGGCGCGCAGGCGCGCCTCCGCCTTCTTGAGCGGCAACCGGGCCGGGAACCGCGCGGGATCCGCCTCGGCCGACAGGCTGGCGATCACGCTCGCCTGGGGCAGGGTGGCCGCCGCGACGGCGAGCAGCGTGTCGACGCCGTGCTCCAGATGCTCGTCGACCCGGTCGATGACCAGCACCTCCGGATCGCGCAGGATGGCCCGGGCGAGGCCGATCCGCACGCGGACACGCTCGGTCAGCAATTGCCCGCGATTGCCGACCTGCTTCTCCAGGCCCCGGCGCTGGATCGATCGCTCGAGGTCGAAGGCGCGGAACACCGCCCGCGCCTCCCGTTGGATGATCGCCTCGCCGTGCATCCGGGCCGTGTCGATGCGGCCGAAGAGCAGGTTGTCGAGCACGGTGCTGCGCGGATTGATCCGGTTCGGGTCGTAGGATTCGATGTCGCAGCCATCGTCGCCATGCATGAAGCCCTGGACGACGTTCCGCGCCCCGACGATGCGGTTCTTGAGCGCCTGGTCGAGCAGGCCGAAGCGCATCCGCGGCTCCACGTAGGCGAGGGCCAGGGCCAGGAAGGCCACGCTGTCGGCTTCGCCCAGGCGCCCGTCGCCGGGCAGGCGCGCGAGCCGGCGCAGATAATCCGGAAGGGCGTCCGGGGTGATCAGCGAGAACCGCCGGAACAGCGGATGGCCGGGCGGAACGTCGGCGAAAATATCCTTGAGGTTGCTGGCGATGGCCACGCCCATGCGGTCGAGTTCGTCGAGGAGCTTGGCCCGCTCAAGGGCGGCGCGGAACAGGGAAGTTCCGGCCAGGCGGTGCGGATCCATCAATGTCGGGTCGCGCGGCACCCCGAACAGCAGGTTCTCCCCCACGGTCGCCTGATCGTTGTAGCTGCCCCGGGCGAAGGGGATCACGAGGTCGGCGAGACCCTTCTGGACGAAGTGGGTGCGCAGGTGCTCCCGGGCCGCGATCATGCGCTGGCCCGCCGGCGTATCGTGGGTGACCGAGCTGAGCGCGCTGAGGCCGAACCGGTAGAGCTCGTCGCCGAGGTGGAGCCGGCCGACCAGGTCGAGGAGGCGTTCGTCGAGATCCTCCGCGTTCCGCGCCCCGAGCTGCCGGTAGTCGATCCACGGATCGTCGACGCTGTCGCACGGGTTGCCGGTCTTCACCGCCTCGTTGATCCGCGTCTTGCTGAGGTCGAGGCGGCCGGTCCGCAGGGGCCGGATCCGCAGGCCGTAGAGGATGTTGTCGCGCACGGTGCCCGGAAAGAGCACGGGGTCCGGACCGGCGAAGGCGATCCGGTGGGCATGGACGGGGCGCGGCAGGATCGACAGGTCGTGTTCGCCGATCCGGATCGTTCCGTTCGAGGCCGTCTGCAGACCGGCGAGGACGCGGGCGAATTCCTGCGCCACCGGGCCGGGGGGCACCAGGGCGATACGCTCCGGCAGCCGCATTTCGAAGTCGCCGACCTCGATCGGCGGGCCGCCCTGCGGATCGCGCAGGGCCAGACCCTCGACCTTGAGCGGGCTGCCGAGCGGCGGGGGCGTCTCCTGAAGCTCGGCCTCGCCCGGCCGGAGGCGTTGCGGCCCGAAATGCGCCGCCACGGTCTCGTACTTCACCTCCACGTCGAGGCGCTGCTGATCCCAGTCGATCAGTTCCTTGAGGGGCGGCGGCAGGTCGCGATAGGCGGCGAGAACAGCCACGAGCTGGCCGATATCGAGTTCGCCCTTGAGGGCGAAGTAGCCGCCGATCGCGTAGAACAAGAACGGGGTGATCTGGGCGAGCAGGTTGTTGAGGTATTTGACCGCGAACTTGCGCCGGTAGATCCGCAGGCGCAGGTCGTAGAGGCTGTAGAGCCGGCCGCCGATCTCCGCCCGCTCCCAGCGGCCGGTATCGTTGATGACCACCGCCGGCAGGCCGTCGAGCACCTCGGCGACGCGGCCGGCGAGGTTGCGCGAGGCGATCTGGCGGCGGCGGCTGAGGCGGATGATCTCGCGCCGCAGCCGCGGGATCACGATCATCTGCACGCCGACCATGCCGCCCGCCGTGAGGCCGAGCCACAGGTTCTGCATCATGATGAAGATGAGCGCGGTGGCGGCCTGGGTGCCCAGGAACACCGGCACCACGATCGCGTCGCCGATGAAGGAGCCGATCGGCTCGACCTCGTCGCGGATGATCGTGGCGGTCTCGGACGATTTCACCTCCCGCTGGGCCTCCGGCGAGAAGCGCAGCATCAGGCTGAACAGCTGGAAGCGCAGGCGCCGCAGCATCCGCTCGCCGAGAATGCCCTTCTGAAGGTTGATCCAGAACTTGAACGCGCCGTTGATCAGCACGAGGCCGAGGAACAAGGTCGACAGGCCGAGCAGCAGCTCGAAGCGGTCGACCTGGAACCCCTCGAACAGCCGCGTCGTCCCGCCACCGACCAGATCGGGCCAAGACACGGTGATCTCCAGGAACGGCGCGGTCGCCTCGCCGTGGGAGAAGGCCTTGCCGGTGATCGCGTCGTTGACGATGCGCTTGGGCAGGTCGAGGGAGGCGAAGTAGAACGGCAGGGAGGCCAGGACGACGGCGCAGATCCGGAACTGTTCGCCCTTCGAATACCGCCAGATGTATGGGAACAGCCGCGGCTCAAGCGCGCGCATGGGTTCGTTCCCACGAGGAGCTGTCACAACGGAGGTCATGCCGAATCGCCGTACCCATGCGAGGGTTCTGGGCCGATACGGTAACCGAGCGGTTCGATTTCATCCAATCACCTCAGGACCGCTCCCATAGACCGCCCAATCCCGCTCGGGGTGTCACGGATCCGTCATATAGGGTGCCGGTTGGGCCCCGGGTCGGCATGAACGGTCGGTCTGCCCCTCCCGCCGGTCTTGGCTGCGGCCGAGGGGTTTGGACGGGTTCACGCCGGTACCGGACTCCGCCATGGCGCGGTTCAGCGCATCCGCCATGTCGAGGGTGGCCTTGCCCCAGGGCGCGCGTCCTTATATTGCGACGCAACCATCACGACTCCGTACCTGCACCGGCGCGGACGGCCGCGCCGCGCGGCCGCCAGGGAGCCGGCACAACCCGTTTCGGGCCGCCATGAATCTGCGCAACATCGCCATCATTGCCCACGTCGACCACGGCAAGACGACCTTGGTCGACAAGCTGCTGGCCCAGTCCGGCACCTTCCGCGAGAATCAGCGGGTCGAGGAACGGGCGATGGATTCGAACGACCTCGAGAAGGAACGCGGCATCACCATCCTCGCCAAGGCGACCTCGGTCGTCTGGAAGGACACCCGCGTCAACATCGTCGACACCCCCGGCCACGCCGATTTCGGCGGCGAGGTCGAGCGCATCCTGTCGATGGTCGACGGCGTGATCGTGCTGGTGGACGCCGCCGAGGGCCCGATGCCGCAAACCAAGTTCGTGGTCGGCAAGGCCCTCAAGATCGGCCTGCGCCCGATCGTGGCGATCAACAAGGTCGACCGTCCGGACGCGCGGATCAACGAGGTCGTGAACGAGGTGTTCGACCTGTTCGCGGCCTTGGACGCCACCGACGAGCAGCTCGATTTCCCGATCCTCTACGGGTCCGGCCGCAACGGCTGGATGGCCGAGACCCCGGAGGCCGACCCTGCCGTGGGCCTCGAGCCGCTGTTCGACCTCGTGCTGAAGCACGTGCCCCCGGCGCGGGTCGACGAGGGCCCGTTCCGGATGCTCGGCACCCTGCTCGAAGCCAACCCGTTCCTGGGCCGCATCATCACCGGCCGCATCGCGGCGGGCTCGGTGAAGCCGAACCAGCAGATCAAGGTCCTGGACCGGACCGGCAAGGTCGTGGAGACCGGCCGGGTCTCGAAGATCCTCGCCTTCCGCGGCCTGGAGCGCGCGCCGATCGAGATCGGCGAGGCGGGGGACATCGTGTCGATCGCCGGCCTGATGAAGGGCACCGTCGCCGACACCTTCTGCGATCCCCAGGTCGACACCCCGATCCAGGCCCAGCCGATCGATCCGCCGACCGTGACCATGTCGTTCATCGTCAACGACAGCCCGCTCGCCGGCACCGAGGGCGACAAGGTCACGAGCCGGATGATCCGCGACCGCCTGTTCAAGGAGGCCGAGGGCAACGTGACGCTCAAGATCGAGGAGGCGGCCGACAAGGATTCCTTCTACGTCTCGGGCCGCGGCGAGCTGCAGCTCTCGATCCTGATCGAGACCATGCGCCGCGAGGGTTTCGAGATCGCCGTGTCGCGCCCCCGCGTGGTGTTCGAGCGCGACGAGGCCGGCGGCCTGCTCGAGCCGATCGAGGAGGTGGTGATCGACGTCGACGAGGAGCATTCCGGCGTCGTCGTGCAGAAGATGTCCGAGCGGAAGGCCGAGATGCTGGAGATGCGGCCCTCGGGCGGCAACCGCCTGCGGCTCGTCTTCCATGCCCCGACCCGCGGCCTGATCGGCTACCAGGGCGAATTGCTCACCGACACCCGCGGCACCGCGATCATGAACCGGCTGTTCAAGGCCTACGAGCCCTACAAGGGCGAGATGCCGGGCCGGCGTAACGGCGTGCTCATCTCCAACGACCAGGGCGAGGCCGTGGCCTACGCCATGTGGAACCTGGAGGATCGCGGCCCGATGATGATCGAGCCCGGCTGGAAGGTCTACCAGGGCATGATCGTCGGCGAGCACAACCGCGAGAACGACCTCGAGGTGAACGTGCTCAAGGGCAAGAAGCTCACCAACATCCGCACCACCTCGAAAGACGAGGCCGTACGCCTCACCCCGCCGATCCGGATGACCCTGGAGCGCTCGCTGGCCTGGATCCAGGACGACGAGCTCGTCGAGGTGACGCCGAAGTCGATCCGCCTGCGCAAGGCGGTCCTCGACCCCAACGACCGCAAGCGCGCCGAGCGGTCTAAGGAGAACGCGGCCTGAGCCGATCGCCCGGCGATCGGACGTGAACGGAAGGCAACCGGGCGCTCAGGTCCGGTTGCTGATGCGGCCCTTATGCCGGATCCCGATCGGGTCCATCGAACCCTTATGCCAGCGTCTCTAGCTTGGCGTGGTGGCCCCGAGAGGCCCGTGTGAACCCCCTGACTCCGATGTCCGTCGCGTTGAACCCGCTCCAACCCGCCCTGCCGGCCGCCTCCGGGACGCCGCTCTCCTATCTCGTCGGCCAGGACGGCGAGGGCCACTGGGTCGCCGTCGAGACCGGGGGACGGGCCGGTGGCATCTTCCGCAGCCGCCAGGACGCGATCCGCTACGCCTGCCTCGAGAGCGGATGCCGCCCGGACGCGGTCCGGATGGCGGCGGGGCCGATCCCGTTCCGGCTGTCCTGACGCGATTCGCTGAACGGGGAACGCGCGCCACATCCTGCATGGGGTGCGCGGCTTTCAGTAACCGTATGTGGGCCGGCGCTGGGCCGAACCTAAAGAATACGCCGGTGGCACGGCGTTCCGCATGGTCCCGCGGAGCACCGTGTTCCTGAGCCCGTGCGGGCGGGCCGCGTTCTGACGCCGGTTCTGCCCGGATCAATCCTCCTCCTCCGCTGCGGCGAATTCCCCCGACAGTTTCAGCCCCGCGATCCAGGTCTCGCCGTCGCGCTTGATGACGGTTCGCGGCCGGGCATCCCCGTGCTCCGCGATCCCCTCCGCCAACCGCTCGGAATGCGTGACGAGCCAGACCTGGGTGCGCTCCGCCGCCCGGACGATCAGGCGGGCCAGCGGCTCCATCAGGTCGGGATGCAAGCTCGTCTCGGGCTCGTTCAGCGCGATGAAGGGCGGCAGCCGGTAGCCCAGGAGGGCGCCCGCCAGGGCGAAGTAGCGCAGGGTCCCGTCCGACAGTTCCGGGGCCGTGAAGACGCGCCCCGGGAAGTCGGGGACGCTCAAGCCGAAACGCGCCTCGCGGTCCGGCTCCGGGACGACGAGCCGGGCCCCCGGGAAGGCGCCGTCCACGGCCCGATCGAGCTCGACCGTGTCCTGCCGGATATGCACCAGGGTGGCGAAGACCGCGGCGAGGTCGGAGCCGTCCGAGGCCAAGGTCGGCGTCGTCACGGCGAGGCACGGCCGCCGCAGGGGCGATTCGGCGTCGCTTCGGAACGTGTGATGGAAGCGCCAGGCCGTCAGCGCCTGGCGGACCAGGGCGACCTCCGGATGGCCGGCAGCGTCGAGGACGCTGCCGAGCACGGTCTCGGTGGGCAGCAGGTCCGCGCCGAGGGACCGCTTCCGGCCGTCCTCGTCCCGGGCGAAGCCGGTGGGACCGTCGCGGTCCAGCATCACCGCCGCGCGGCCGCCGGTCCGGACCGTCAGGCGCTCGGCCTTGACCTGCGGCTCCTGGCGGAAGGCGGCGCCGAGCGTGCCGTTGCTCCCCTGCGGCACGAGCCCGACCTCGACCGCGTAGGCGAAGTCCTGGCCGGTCCCATCGTCGCGCAGGGTCGCCGACAGGCGGATCCGGGCGGGCTCGCCCTGCCGGCGCCGGCCGGCCCACAGCGCCGAGTTCATGCCGCCCTCCGCGGCGAGGTCGCGGGCGAGGGTGCCCCGGGCCGCCGCCTGCAGCAGTTCGAGGGCCCGGTACAGATTGGTCTTGCCCGTGCCGTTGCCGCCGACGAAGACCGACAGGCCGTCGACCGGGAATCCGATCCGCCTCAGCGAGCGATAGCCCGAGACCGCCACCTCACGAACGACCAGCATCCCCTGTGCCCCCCCGCTTTCGACGCCTGCAGGATGCCCGATCCCCGGGCACCCGGCCGCGACGGTGCGGCCAGCGTCTCAGGAAAGGCTTTTAGTCCGGTATCGTCAGGTCCGCGATCCCCGCGGGGGCTTCCGGGTGGCGCGGGTCCATCGCCTCCAGCGTGTCCGCCACCGTCCGGGCCACCACGTAGTTGCGGAACCACTTGTGGTCGGCCGGCACCACCAGCCAGGGAGCCTCTGGCGTGGAGCAGCGGGTGAGGGCATCCGCAAAGGCCCGCTGGTAGGCGTCCCAGGACTTCCGCTCGACGAGGTCGGCCGGTTCGAATTTCCAGCGCTTGTGCGGATCGGCGATCCGGGCCTCCAGGCGCTTCTTCTGCTCCGCCTTGGAGATGTGGAGGAAGAACTTGAGCACCGTCGTGCCGGACTCGGCGAGCAGATGCTCGAACTCGTTGATCCGGCCGTAGCGGCTCCGCCAGACCGCATCCGGGACGAGGCCCTTCACGCGCACGACGAGCACGTCCTCGTAGTGGCTGCGGTTGAACACGCCGATCATGCCGCGCGCCGGGGTCCGGGCATGGTAGCGCCAGAGGAAATCGTGATCGAGCTCGTCGCGCGAGGGCACCTTGAACGCGCTGACGGTGCAGCCCTGCGGGTTCACGCCCTTGAGCACCGATCCGATGGTCCCGTCCTTGCCGCCGGTGTCGATCGCCTGGAAGACCAGGAGCAGGCTGCGGCGGCGCTCGGCGTAGAGGCGTTCCTGCAGGTCGACGATGCGCGCGCGCTCTTTGGCCAGCGCCCCCTTCGCCCAGTCCTTGTCGAGCCCGCCATCGGCCCCGGTGTCGACGGCCGCCAGGTCGAAGGGCGCGCCCGGCTTGACCGCGACGATGCCCTGTGCTGGGCGGATCGGCCCCGGCGGGCGGCCACCCGGCGGTGCCGGCTCGGTTCCCGACACAGTGCCGGACTGGCTGGCGGTGGACGGTCGGTCCGCCCATTCCGATCCGTGCAGGTCGGCCCTCTCTGTCACGCCGTCGTCATGCCCCTGGCCGCGATGATGCTTGCCGTGCTTCTTCGACATGGGCAGGACCTGTTTCCGGACGTTGCCGACCGACGGCGAGAACGGGCGGCAGTCTGAGCCGTTCCGAGGGCCGGGGCAGGACGGGGTTGAGTCGGTTGGTCACCATCTACTTCATCCGCCACGGCCAGACCGACTGGAACGCCGAGGGGCGCCTCCAGGGCGGGCGCGACATCGACCTGAACGCCCAGGGCGAGATCCAGGCCGCCGCCGTCGCGGCGCGCCTCGCCGCCGCGGCGGGTCCGAGGCTGGCCGATGCGGATTTCGTCGCGAGCCCGCTCAAGCGGACCCGGCGGACCATGGAGATCCTCCGGTCGGCCCTCGGCTTGCCATCGGAGGCGTACCGCACCGATCCACGGCTGCGCGAGATCAGCTTCGGCAATTGGGAAGGCTCGACCTGGGCGGAGATCCGCCGCCGCGATCCAGTCGGCGCCGCGGGACGCGACCGGGACCGCTGGCACCATCGTCCGCCGGGGACCGGCGGCGAGAGCTACGCCGCCCTGGTCGAGCGCGTTGGACCCATGCTCGCCGATCTGGAGCGGGACACGGTCGTCGTCGCCCATGGCGGCGTCGCGCGGGCGGCGCTCGTGGCGCGCGGCCATCTCGACATCTACACCGCGCCCCGCATCGGCATACGCCAGGGCGAGGTTCTGATCCTGGGACCCGACGGCTGGCGCTGGGGTTGATCCCGTGCGCCGGCGCAGTGCAAAGCCGCCTCGATAACGGCATGATCGGCGGGCTATAGGGCAGCCGGCACGATGGGCGCCGGCTCGAGTGACCGGCCAGCGGAGCAGCGGATGAGCGACGTCGCCGAGAAGACCCGGGCCGGCCCGGCGGCCGGGGAGCGCGAGCGTGCCGGTCCCGGGGCGGCGGTTCTGCGGGGCGCGCACCGCCCCGACCTGATCCGCGATGAGGTGCTGGCCGAGATCTTCCTGGACTCGGCCCGGTCCCGGCCCGAGCATCCCTGCCTGGTCGACGGCGACCGCGTCGAGGCGGGTGGCATCCATCCGCACCTGACCTATGCCGCGGTCGCGGCCCGCGCCGGCCGGATCGCCGCCGGGCTTGCCCATCGCGGCATCGGGCCCGGGGACGTGGTCGGCCTCTGGATGGCCCGCGGCCCCGATCTCCTCGTGGCGCAGATCGGCATCACCCTGTCGGGCGCCGCGTGGCTGCCCTTCGACGCCGAGGCGCCCGCCGACCGGGTGGGCGTGTGCCTGACCGACGCCGCCGCCAAGGCGCTCCTGGTCTCCCCGGCGCTGCGCCCCTCGGCGCCCGCTGCCGCCCCGGCCCTGACCCCGGCCGATCTCGACGCCGCGACCCCGGCCGACGCCCCGGTGCCGGACGCCCGCAGCAAAGGCCTGACGCCGGAGCACCCCGCCTACCTGATCTACACCTCGGGCTCGACCGGCGTGCCGAAGGGCATCGTCATCAGCCACGCCAATATCTGCCACTTCCTGCGCTCGGCCAACGCCCTCTACGGGATGCGCGCCGACGACGTGGTGTTCCAGGGGGCCTCGGTGGCCTTCGACCTCTCGATGGAGGAGATCTGGGTCCCGTACCTCGTGGGCGCCACGCTGTTCGTGGCGAGCCCGGCCATGATGGGCGACGTGGAATCCCTGCCCGGCATCCTGGAGGCGGAGCGGATCACCGTCCTCGACACAGTGCCGACCCTGCTGGCGATGATCTCCGGCGATTTGCCGACCGTGCGCCTGATCCTGCTCGGCGGCGAGGCCCTGCCCGAGCCGCTGGTGGCGCGATGGGCGACCCCGGCGCGAAGCCTGTTCAACACCTACGGGCCGACCGAGGCGACCGTGGTGGCCACCGCGGCCGAGATGCGGCCCGGCGAGCCGGTCACCATCGGCGGCCCGATCCCGAATTACTCCGTCTACGTCGCTGGCGAGGATCTGAGCCTGCTCGGGCGCGACCAGCCGGGGGAACTCCTGATCGGCGGCCCCGGCGTCGCCCGCGGCTACCTCGCGCGCCCCGAACTGACGGCGGAAAAATTCATCGCCAACCCGTTCGCGTCCGACGGAACCGATCCGATCCTGTACCGCTCGGGCGACGCGGTCTCCCTCGACGCCGCCGGCCGGATCGTGTTCCACGGCCGGATCGACGATCAGGTCAAGATCCGCGGCTTCCGCGTGGAGCTCGGGGAGATCGAGGCGCGGATCCGGAGCGTGCCCGACATCAACCAGGCCGCGGTGGTGCTGCGGCAGGACGATGGCGTCGACCGCCTGGTCGCCTTCCTGATCCCGGAGCGCGGCCACACGATCGAGACCGCCGCCCTGCGCCGGATCCTCGCCGGGCAGATGCCGCCCTACATGGTGCCGGGCCATTTCGAGGTGACGGAGACGCTGCCACGCCTGACCTCGGGCAAGGTCGACCGCAAGGCGCTGAAGATCGCCCCGCTCACCGTGGTCTCGGCCGACGGCGAGCAGGAGCCTCCGGCCAACGAGACCGAGGCCGCCCTCGTCGCCGCCGCCAAGCAGGTGTTCGGGAACCAGCCGATCCCGCTGACGGGGGATTTCTTCGCCGATCTCGGGGGCCACTCGCTGCTTGCCGCCCGGTTCGTCTCGGCGGTGCGCGAGAGCCCGGCGCTGGCCGGCATCACCCTCCCGGACGTCTACGCCCTGCGCACCGTGCGGGCGATGGCCGATGCGCTGATCGAGCGGACCGGCGGCATGGGCGCCGCCGCGTCCATCCGCGACCTGAGCTTCGCGCCGCCGCCGCTCCTGCGCCGGGCGCTGTGCGGCCTCGCGCAACTCGTCGCGCTGCCCGTCGTGATCGCGCTCGCCACCGCGCAGTGGCTCGGCATGTTCGTGACCTATCTGCTGCTCACCGGCGGCGGGCTCAGCTTCTTCGCCGAACTCGGCGTGCTGCTGCTCGTCTACGTGGCGATCAACGGCGTGACCGCGGTGGTGGCGGTGGCCGGCAAGTGGCTGATCCTGGGCAAGACCAAGCCGGGCCGCTATCCGCTCTGGGGGACCTACTACTATCGCTGGTGGCTGGCGCAGCGGCTGGCGCCCCTGGTGCACGTCAAGTGGCTGCAGGGCTCGCCGGCCATCGCGATCTACCTGCGCCTGATGGGCGCCCGGGTCGGCCGCGACACCCTCATCTCCGACATCGAGGTCGGCGCCCCCGATCTCCTGACCATCGGCGACGGCGCGTCGCTCGGCGGCCGCCTCGTCATCGCCAATGCCGAGATCATGGGCAACGAGCTGGTGATCGGCCGCGTCGAGATCGGCGCCGATGCGGCGGTGGGCACCTCCTGCGTGATCAGCCACGACACGGTGATCGGCCCGCAGGCCGAGATCGCCGATCTCACCACGATCCCGGCCGGGACCCGGGTCGGGCCCGCCGAGGCCTGGGACGGGTCCCCCGGCCGCAGGGTCGGGATGGCCGACCTTTCCGCACTGCCGGAACCCGCCGACGCCTCGTGGACGCGGCGGGCCGCCTTCATGGCCGCCTATGTCGTGCTGCTCGGCGTGATCCCGGCGGTGGGCCTGCTGCCGATCTTCCCGGCATTCTTCATCTTCGATCAGATCTCGGACTCGCTCTCCGACATGACCGATATCGACTATCACTGGTACCTGCCGATCCTCACCTGGCCGACCGCCATGCTGATGACCGCCGGCACGGTGCTGCTGATCGCCGGCATCCGCTGGGTCCTGCTGCCGCGGACGCGGCACGGCACCTACTCGGTGCACTCGCTGTTCTACCTGCGGAAATGGTCGCTGGCGCTCGCCGTCGAGGTGACGCTGGAGACGCTCTCGTCGTTGTTCGCCACCGTGTACATGCGGGCCTGGTACCGGATGATGGGCGCCCGGATGGGCCAGGGCGCGGAGATCTCCACGAATCTCGGCGGCCGCTACGACCTCGCCGATGTTGGGCCCAAGAACTTCATCGCCGACGAGGTGGTGTACGGCGAGGAGGAAATCCGGCGCGGCTGGATGCACCTGGAGCCCACCCGCACCGGGGCCCGGGTCTTCGTCGGCAACGACGCCGTGGTCCCGCCCGGGGCGATCATCCCCGACGACGTGCTCATCGGCATCAAGTCGAAGCCGCCCGCGAACGACGCCATGAGCCCCGGCGAGACCTGGTTCGGCTCGCCGCCGATCCGGCTGCCCGCCCGCCAGCGGATCGATCTCGGATCGAACGCTCAGACCTACGAGCCCGGGCTCTGGCCGAAGATCCGGCGCGGCGTGTTCGAGGCCTTCGCGACCTCGTTCTCGCCGATGCTCTACATCACCCTCGCGATCACGGTGATCGATTGGTACTTCTACCCGGCGATCCTTGAGAAGGATTGGTCGGGCCTGGCCTTCAGCTTCGTCGCGGCGAGCGTCGCCATCGCGCTGATCCAGTCCGCGGCGGTGATCGCGATGAAGTGGCTGCTGATGGGCGTCTACAAGCCCGGCATGCAGCCGATGTGGTCCTGGTGGGCCATGCGCACCGAGGCCATCGCGGTGGCCTATTGGGGGCTCGCCGGCAAGGTCCTGCTGGAGCATCTCCAGGGCACGCCGTTCCTGCCCTGGGTGCTCAGGCTGTTCGGGGTGAAGGTCGGCAAGGGCGTCTGCATGCTCACCACCGACATCACCGAGTTCGACTGCGTGACGATCGGCGACTACGCCACGATCAACCGGGTGTCGGCGCTCCAGACCCACCTCTACGAGGACCGGATCATGAAGATCGGCCGGGTGATCGTGGGCAAGGGCGTCTCGGTGGGGGCGTTCTCGACGGTGCTGTACGACACCAAGGTCGGCGACTTCGCCCGGCTGCGCCCGCTCACCATCGTCATGAAGGGCGAGTCGATCCCCGCCAACACCGAGTGGGAGGGCGCCCCCGCGGTCCCGGTGATCCACGTCGCCTGACCGTGCGCGCATCGTCCCGAAGGGTGCCCCCCTCTCGAGACGATGCCCGCCGCAGGGGTGAGGGACACTTCGGCATTGCGCGCCCACGCGATCTCAGGCTTGGGCGGAGGCGGCCGAACGCGTCGCGCGCGTCCCGGACTCCAGTGCCGTCTTGCAATTGTGAGTGGTCGCGCCGCTCAATTGCGAGCCAATACAGGCATAGGATTCGGTTTTCGGACAGTCTAAGCTCTGCTGATATCTGTCTTCGCTGATTCGCTGCCGCCTGTGCGCGAACACGGCAGAGCGGGACGGGACCCCCGTAGTCGGCTTGTGGAGATCGATGGACGGCCTGCATCTTGATCCTGCGACCCTGCTCATCGTCAATTCCACCATCACGCTGCTGGTGGGATTGCTGTTCCTGACGACGTGGCGGCAGGCGCCCGAGGTCCGGGCGCTTGCCCTGTGGGGGGCCGCGCATCTCGTTGGGGCGGCGGGCTCCGCCGGCCTCGCCCTGAGGGGGCAGATCCCCGACCTGCTCTCGATCGGCCTGTCCAACGCCGTGGTGCTGAGCGCCTACGGCCTGATCTGGAGCGGTGTCCGCGCCTTCGAGCGTCGGCCTCCGCGCGTCGCCGTGGCGATGGCGGGCGCTCTGGTCTGGTGCGCGCTCTGCCTCATCCCGGACTTCTACGCGTCGCTCGTGCTGCGCATCGTGTACGCCTCCGCGGTGGCGACGGTCTATTGCGGCGGTGCGGCCCTGGAGTTCTGGCGCGGCCGCGGGGAGTGGCTGGCCTCCCGGATCACGGCCGCCGCCGTGCTCGGGCTGCACGGCGCCTTCTATCTCGTGCGTATTCCCTCGACGCTGCTGGCGCCGCCGCAGCTCGGCACGACCCCGCTGGCCTCGCCCTGGGTGGCGATCCTGTGTTTCGTCACCATGCTGTTCTCGATCGCGTCGGCCTTTACCCTGATGGCCCTGGTCAAGGAGCGGGCCGAGCGCGAGCAGCGCGTCGCCGCGTCCACGGATCCGCTCACGGGCGTGCGCAACCGCCGGGCCTTCGCGGAGGCGGCCCACAGGGCGCTCGCGAACCGGGAGAGTGGGGCGCTGCTGCTCCTCGACCTCGACCGGTTCAAGGCCGTCAACGATCGCCACGGGCATGCGGTCGGCGACGCGGTGCTGGTCGGCTTCTGTGCCATGGCGACCGCCCTGCTGCCGCCGGACGCGCCGCTGGGCCGCCTCGGGGGCGAGGAATTCGCCTGCTTCCTGCCGGGGGCCTCAGCCGCGGAGGCCCTGGCCCGGGCCGAGGAACTGCGCCGAACCTTCGCCGGCCTCGCCGTGCCCGAACTCCCCGAACTGCGCGTCAGCGTCAGCATCGGGATCGCCCAGACCCGCGACGGAATCGGGTTCGACGCGCTGATGCGCCGGGCCGATGCCGCGCTCTACGTCGCCAAGAACAGCGGTCGCGACCGCGTCGCCGTGGCCGAGATCGCCGCCGTGCGGGCCGCCTGAGGCCGGCGTGGCTCCGGCCGGGCGGTCAGGCCAGGGCCCGCGCCGCTTCGGAGACCTTGCGCACCGATGCGTCCACCGAGGCCGCCGAGGCCGCGATCTCGGTCATCGCCGCGCGCGCGGTCTCGACGCTGTGGGCGGCCGATTGCATGTTCTCGGTGAGGTCGCGGGTCACCGCCGCCTGCTCGGTCACCGCGGACGACACGCTGAGCGTGATCTCGCTGAGCTGCTCGATGGTCGAGCCGATCCCGTCGATGGCGGCCACGGCCCGGGCGGTCTCGGTCTGCACGGCCGCGATCTGGGTGCCGATCTCCCCGGTCGCCCGGGCCGTCTGTTCCGCCAGCGCCTTCACCTCGGCGGCGACCACCGCGAAACCCTTTCCGGCCGCCCCCGCCCGTGCGGCCTCGATCGTGGCGTTCAGCGCGAGGAGGTTGGTCTGGTCGGCGATGGAGCGGATTAGGCTCACGGCGGCGCCGATCCGATCGGCGGCGCCGGTCAGGCCCACGACGATCGCCCCGGCCTCCTCGGCGCGGGTGACGACCTTGTCCACGGAGGATTTCGCCAGGAGCGCGTGGCGGCTCAGCTCCTCGATCGAGGCGGAGAACTCCTCCGAGCCGGCGGCGACCGCCTGCACGTTACGGGCGGTCCGGTCCGAGGCCTCCGCGGTCTCGTCGGCCTGCTGGACGACGCGGCTCATCGAATCCCGGATCGCCGCGATATCCCCGTCGATGACGCGCTGGCCCTCGGCCCGGCGCTGCCGGTCCTCGACCTGCCGCGTCACGTCGGTGGCGAACTTGACGACCGCGCAGGGCTTGCCCTCGGCATCGAGGATCGGGTTGTAGGCGCCGAAGATCCAGACGACGCGGCTGCCCTTGGCGATCCGCCGGAACTCGCCGGCCTGATGGCGCCCCTCCGCGAGGGCCGCCCAGAACGCCGCGTAGTCCGAACTCGCGGCCTCCGCCGGCGGCAGGAACATCCGGTGATGCTGCCCGCGCACCTCCGCGAGGCTGTACCCCATGGTCGAGAGGAAATTCGCGTTGGCATCGGTGATGGTGCCGTCGAGGGTGAAGCGGATCACCGCCTGCGAGCTATTGATGGCCGCGACCTGGCCGGCGAACAGCGCGTTGCGGGTCCGCTCCTCGGTCACGTCCGTGGCGAGCTTCACGACCTTGACCGCCTTCCCGGCGCGGTCGAGGATCGGGTTGTAGGAGCCCTTGATCCAGATAACTCGTCCGGACTTGGTGACCCGGGCGAAATCCCGCACTTCGGGCTTGCCCGCGCGCAGGCGATCCCAGAAGGCGCCATAGTCCGGGCTCGTGCGCTCGGCGTCCGGCACGAACAGGCTGTGGTGGCGCCCGCGGATCTCCGCCAGGGTATAGCCGACGAGATCGAGGAAGATCGCGTTGGCATCCGTGACCTTGCCGTCGAGGTCGAATTCGATCCGTCCGGTGGTCCGGTCAATCGCCGTCAGGGGCGTGTCCGTGCGTAAACCAAACATCGCCATCGCCCGGCCCAATCCGTTATCGTCTTGTCGGCGCATTTTTACGTTAGATAGGTTAACAATTTACAATGCCCGATCTTCAGAAACTGAATACAGCCGGATCGTCAGGTGACGACTCATGCGACCGCGGGCTAGAAACCGCTCTACCGTTCGGGCCGATCCGAGTTCATGACCGCAAATCAGTTTATGATGCGACCCGATAATCTGTAGGTTTGCTGTTCGTGGGACGCAGGGCTTTCGGGCCTCGTCATCGCGCCGGGCTATCGCGGCGGCTCACCGGGGCCCGGCGTCCACGACAGCTCCGTCTCGGACCGGGTCGGAACGCGCCGCATCACCGGCGGCCTCCCCCCACGGCGTGTGGGAAGCCTTGTCAAACGCTTCGCAGCCTGTGAGGCAGCCGGACGCGGTCGCGATCGGCTGACAGGCCTGCACGGGGGATCGGAAATGGACGCGTCAAGCCGGATCGAGCGCCTGGAGATCCGCCTCACCGAGCAGGAGGCGACCATCGAGGATCTGAACCGTACCGTGACCGACCAGTGGCAACAGATCGACCGTCTCGCGCGGCAGATCCAGGGGCTGCGGGATCAGATGGACGAGGCGGCGGCCCGGTCGGCGCCGGGCTTGCCGGAGCCTCCGCCGCCCCATTATTAAAGTTCGTTCCGAACGATGCCTGCCCGCCTTCGGGCGATGCGCCGGCGCCGCACCCGTCACCGGGCGGATGGGCACGGCGCTCAGGGCCTGCCGGAGGCGCGCCGGCGGGTCAGAAATTCGCCTGCGTGACGAACTTGGTCACCAGATAGGCATCGAGCGCCTCGGTGCCGCCCTCGCTGCCGTAGCCGGACTCCTTGACACCGCCGAACGGCGTCTCGGGAAGGGCGAGGCCGTGGTGGTTGATGGAGACCATCCCGCTCTCCACCGTGTTCGAGACCCGGGCCGCCCGCTCGGCCGAGCGGGTGTAAGCGTAGGCCGCGAGCCCGTAGGGCAACCGGTTGGCCTCGGTCAGGGCCTCGTCGTCCTCGGAGAAGCGGTTGATCATCGCGACCGGACCGAACGGCTCCTCGTTCATCATCTGGGCCGTCAGCGGCACCTCGGTGAAGACCGTCGGCTCGAAGAAGTTGCCGCGATTGCCGATGCGCTTGCCGCCGGCCCGCAGGGACGCCCCGGCGGATTCGGCGTCTGCCGTGAGCGCCTCGATCGCCTCGAGCCGGCGCCCGTGAATCAGCGGGCCCATCGTGGTGTCCGGATCGAGGCCGTCGCCGACCTTCGCGCCCTTCGCGTAGCGGGTGAAGCCCTCGACGAACCGGTCGAACACCGAATCGTGCACCAGGAACCGGGTCGGCGAGACGCAGACCTGGCCGGCATTGCGGAACTTGGACGGGGCGAGGACCGACACGGCCTTCTCAACGTCGGCATCGCCGAACACGATCACGGGGGCATGGCCGCCGAGTTCCATGGTCGCGCGCTTCATGTGCTCGCCGGCCAGGGCGGCGAGCTTCTTGCCGACCACCGTCGAGCCGGTGAACGAGATCTTGCGGATCACCGGGTGGGGGATGAGGTAGGCCGAGATCGTCGCCGGGTCACCGTAGACCAGCGAGAGGGCGTCGCCCGGGATGCCGGCATCCAGGAAGGCCCGCACCAGCGCGGCACAGCTCGCCGGCGTGTCCTCGGGGCCCTTCAGGATCACCGTGCAGCCGGTGCAGAGCGCCGCCGAGATCTTGCGGACGGCCTGGTTGATCGGGAAATTCCAGGGTGTGAAGCAGGCCACCGGACCCACCGGCTCGCGCACCACGGCCTGAAGCACGCCGTCGGCGCGGCCGGGGATGACACGGCCGTAGGCGCGCTTCCCCTCCTCGGCGAACCAGTCGATGATATCGGCCGCCGCCAGGGTCTCGATGCGCGACTCGGCCAGGGGCTTGCCCTGCTCCTGGGTCATGATCCGGGCGATCTCGTCGACCCGGGCGCGCAGCAGGTCGGCGGCCTTGCGCATCACCTTGCCGCGCTCGAAGGGCGCCACCTTCCGCCAGATCGGGAAGGCGCGGGCCGCGGCTTCCAGGGCCTCGTCGAGATCCGCCGTGCCGGCCACCGCGCATTGGCCGATCGTCTCGCCGGTGGCGGGATTCAGGACCGCCAGCGTCTCCCGTTCGACACCCGCACGCCAGCGTCCGGCGATGTGAAGCTCGGTATCCGGATACATCGATCGTTTCCCGCCCGGCCGCACGCGCGGCCCCAGCCGGAATGTGGCCTTTTGGCGCGCCCGGGCAATGCCTGTGGCGGCATGGCTGGGGCGGCGGTCATTCAGGCTGCGGCGCGGGTCCGCTCGGGCACGTCCACGACGGTCGCGGTTCCGTGGCGGGCGCGCAGCGTCGCGCCCTTCGGCACGATCTGCCAGCCCTCGCGGCAGCCGTCGATCGGCTCGGAGACGACGACGATCCCGCCCGGTCCCTCGCGATAATACAGGCTCGGCGGCCGGCCGTCGCAGGCCCAGCGATAGGCTGTGAGCGTCTCGCCGTCGGTGAGCAGGGCCGTGAAGCGCAGCGGCTCGCAGACATTGGCGGCGTCCATCAGGTCGCGGACGGATTTGAGCGTCCGCGCCATGGCGCCGACGGGGTCCTCGGCCAGCCCGTTGGCCAGCGCCAGGAGGAAGATCGCCTCGGAATCGGTGCTGCCCCGGCGGTGGTCGTAGAACGCGTCCGGGATCAGCGCCTCGAGCCTGCGCTTGATCCGGTGATAGCCGCCGATCTGGCCATTGTGCATGAACAGGTGCCGGCCGTAGGCGAAGGGATGACAGTTCGCCCGGGCGGTCGCGGTGCCCGTGGAGGCGCGGACATGCGCGAAGAAAGTTCGCGCCCGCACCTGCCCGCACAGGTTCACCAGGTTCTCGTCCGACCAGGCCGGTGAGATGTCCCGATACACGCCCGGTTCCGGCCGCTCGGCGTACCAGCCGATCCCGAACCCGTCGCCGTTGGTCTCGGTCTTCCCCTCGTCGGCATGCAGCGACTGGTGCACCAGCGAATGGGTCGGTGCGCAGACGAGGTCGGAGAGGAAGACCGGCTCACCGCTGTAGGCGAGGAAACGGCACATGTTGGTCGGTGATCCTTCAGCTTCAGCCCGCGCTGGATCCGGTGGCCTGTCCCGCCGGGGTGGAGACGTTCCGTCGCAGGAGGTTAACAGTCGGTCCACATCGGTGAACAGGGTCTTAACTGCCGGTCCGGTGCGCCAAATTCGGGCGTTCCGCTCGAAATCGGCACCGCCTGACCGCGAGGCAGGCATGCCCGCCAGACGGCGCCGGACTCTTGTGAGCCGGCTCCTGACAGGTCAGCATGGCCGAATCGGGGAATCAGAAGCCTGCCGGAGCAGGCCGTGCCCCGTCGCGGGGCAATGGACCGACAGCAGGAGATTTTCATGGATCGCGCACAGGCCGAATGTTCCAATCCCGTCGCCCTCGTCGTCGAAGACGACGCGTCGGTCCGCGACCTCGCGACGGCGGTGCTGGAAGAAACGGAACTCGGCGTGATCGCCTGCGAGAGCGCCGAGGCGGCGCTCTCGGTGCTGGAGCGCTCGGACGTCACCGTGGCTTTGCTCTTCGCGGATGTGCGCCTGCCGGGGGCGATGGACGGGGTGTCCCTCGCGCAGGCCGTGGGCCGCCGCTGGCCGGATGTCCGCGTGGTCGTGACGTCCGGGGCGAGCCGGGACGCGCGCCTGCCCGATCAGGCGGTGTACATGCAGAAGCCCTGGCGCGCGCTCGACGTGCTGGTTCAGGCCGAGCACGCGACGATGGCCGCCAAGGCCGCCTGAGCGGCGTGGGGGGCAGCGTCCCCCCATAACCGTAGCCGTTCAGGTCGCGGCGCGAGACGGTCAACCCGCCTTTCGAGGACCCGCGCGGGCCTCTCTGGCCTGGCGCACATGAAAAAGCCCGGTCGCTCGCGCGCCGGGCCTTTCCAAATCGATGCGGCGTCGCTCAGGCGGCGGGAGCGGGGCTCACCGGCAGCTGACCGGCGGCGTTGCCGCCCTGCGGGCCGGCGGCGGACGGCGACGGGAAGCCGGGGCGGCGGCTGCCGGCCGGGAAACGGGGCTTCGGCTTCGGCGCGGCGATCAGGCCCTCGCGGATCGCGGTCTTGCGGGCCTGCTTGCGGGCGCGGCGGACGGCCTCGGCCTTCTCGCGAGCCTTGCGCACGGACGGCTTCTCATAAGCCTTGCGCTGCTTCATCTCGCGGAAGATGCCCTCGCGCTGCATCTTCTTCTTGAGGACGCGAAGCGCTTGATCGACGTTGTTGTCGCGAACGAGTACCTGCAACGGACTTGATCCTCTGGACCTGGATTTGGGGCTCGCGCGGCCCGCCGCCGATCTGGAAACCGACAACGTCCCTCGCCCGGGATGAACCCGGGAGGGACGGGAACGTCGGTTTCCGAATCGGCGTGGAGCCCACGCCTTGGCGAAGCTACTACACCAAGCGCGCACCAGTTCCAACCTGTCCGCGCGGTCGATCTTCGGCGCTGCCGTGGTAGGTTGCCAGAATGAGACACGACGACTCGCAGCAATTCGCCAGCGACAATTATTCCGGCATCTGCCCGGAGGCCTGGGCCGCCATGGAGGCGGCCAATCGCGGCCACGCGCCGGCCTACGGCGAGGATGCCTGGACGCAGCGCGCCGCGGACGCGTTCCGCCACCTGTTCGAGACCGCGTGCGAGGTGTTCTTCGCGTTCAACGGCACCGCCGCCAACGCCCTCGCGCTCGCCGCCCTGTGCCAATCCTATCACAGCGTGATCTGCGCCGACTCGGCCCATGTCGAGACCGACGAGTGCGGCGCGCCGGAGTTCTTCTCGAACGGCTCGAAGCTCCTGACCGTCCGGACCGAGGGCGGCAAGCTCACCCCCGAGGCGATCCGCGGACTCGCCACGAACCGCAGCGACATCCACTTCCCCCGGCCGCGGGTGGTGACGATCACGCAGCCCACCGAGACCGGCCAGGTCTACAGCCTCGCCGAGCTGCGGGCGCTCTCCGAGACCTGCCGCGCCCTGGGCCTCGCCCTCCACATGGACGGCTCCCGCTTCGCCAATGCCTGCGCGAGCCTCGGATGCAGCCCGGCCGACATGACCTGGCGGTCCGGCGTGGACGTCCTGTGCTTCGGCGGCACCAAGAACGGCATGCATGCCGGCGAGGCCGTGGTGTTCTTCGATCGCCGGCTCGCGGAGGATTTCGGCTACCGCTGCAAGCAGGCGGGCCAGCTTGCCTCCAAGATGCGTTTCCTCGCGGCGCCCTGGGTGGGCATGCTGGAGAGTGGCGCGTGGCTGCGGAACGGGGCGCACGGCAATGCCTGCGCCCGGCGCTTCGCCGAAGCCGTGGCCGGGCTTCCGGGGGTGCGGGCGCTGTTTCCCGTCGAGGCCAACGCGGTCTTCCTGACCATGCCGGCCGCCACCATGGAGGGCCTGCGCGCCCGGGGCTGGCGGTTCTACACCTTCATCGGCGGCGGGGCGCGGTTCATGTTCGCCTGGGACGCCGAGCCGGAGCGGGTGGACCAACTCGTCGCCGACCTGCGGGCCCTCGCGGCCGAGGCGGCCTGACCGCCCGCGGTTCTTTGCCAATACGGGGGCTTGCCGCTACAGGATCGCAAGAGCCGCGCGCGCCCTGTGACGCCGCGCGGCCCAGACCCGCCGACCCAGAGCGTTCGCTCCATGCTGATGCAGACCAAGACCGAAGCGAAGCCGGCCGATCCGGTTTCGCGGCGGCGTACCTTCGCGATTATCTCTCACCCGGACGCGGGCAAGACCACGCTCACCGAGAAGCTGCTGCTGTTCGGGGGCGCGATCCAACTCGCCGGCGAGGTCAAGGCCAAGCGCAACCGGGTCTCGACCCGCTCCGACTGGATGGGGATCGAGAAGGAGCGCGGCATCTCGGTGGTCACCTCGGTGATGACCTTCGAGTACGGCGATTGCGTCTTCAACCTGCTCGACACGCCCGGCCACGAGGACTTCTCGGAGGACACCTACCGGACGCTGACGGCGGTCGATTCGGCCGTCATGGTGATCGATGCGGCCAAGGGCATCGAGGCGCGCACGCGAAAGCTGTTCGAGGTTTGCCGGCTGCGCGACATCCCGATCGTCACCTTCGTCAACAAGCTCGACCGTGAGGCCCGCGATCCGTTCGAATTGCTGGACGAGATCGAGAAGACGCTGGCGCTGGATGTCGCTCCGGTGACCTGGCCGATCGGCACCGGCCGGAACTTCTCCGGGACCTACGAACTCGGCGCCAACCGGGTCCGCCGCCTCGACGCGGCCGAGGATGCCGGCATGGTCGCGGTGTCCGGCCCGGACGACCCGCTGTTCGATGAACTGCTGACCGAGAACGGCGCCGCCGCTGCGTGGCGCGAGGAGGTGGAACTCGCCGAGGGCGGCCTCAAGCCGTTCGACCTCGACGCGTTCCGCGAGGGACACCTGACGCCGGTGTTCTTCGGTTCGGCCCTGCGCAATTTCGGCGTGCGCGACCTCATCGACGGGCTCGCCAAGGTGGCGCCGCCGCCCCGGGGCCAGGATGCCGACAAGCGCCTCGTGGAGCCCGGCGAGCCGCGCATGACCGGCTTCGTGTTCAAGATCCAGGCGAATATGGACCCGAACCACCGGGACCGCATCGCCTTCATGCGGGTCTGCTCGGGCAAGCTCAGCCGGGGCATGAAGGCCCGGCTCGTGCGCACGGGCAAGCCGATCTCGCTCTCGGCGCCGCAATTCTTCTTCGCCCAGGATCGGGCCATCGCCGACGAGGCGTTCGCCGGCGACGTCGTCGGCATCCCGAACCACGGCACGCTGCGGATCGGCGACACGCTCACCGAGGGCGAGGACATCGTGTTCCGCGGCGTACCGAGCTTCGCCCCCGAGATCCTGCGCCGGATCAAGCTGACCGACGCCATGAAGGCCAAGAAGCTGCGCGAGGCCCTGCAGCAGATGGGCGAGGAGGGCGTCGTCCAGGTGTTCATCCCGCAGGACGGCAGCCAGGCGATCGTCGGCGTGGTCGGCGCCCTCCAGCTCGACGTGCTGAAGGAGCGGCTCCAGGCCGAGTACGGCCTGCCGGTGGATTACGAGACCTCGCGGTTCTCGGTGTGCCGCTGGATCGAGTCGGATTCCGAGATCGAGCTCGACAAGTTCGTGGACAGCCACGGCTCGGCCATGGCCAAGGACCTCGACGGGGCCCCGGTCTTCATGGCGACCACCGCGTTCTCCCTCCGCTACGAGGAGGAGCGCTACCCGGCGGTGCGCTTCACCGACGTGAAGGATTACCAGAAGCGGGCGGCGTGAGGCGGAGGGGCGCCTGATCCATTCTCCGACCTCATCCTGAGGTGGTGAATGGGAGAATCGACGTCTCGGCTCGGTCAGAACTTCCCCAGCATCGGGAATTCCACGCTCAAGGTCGATTCGGCCGCCATCGGCGCCTCGCGCTTGCGCGGCTTGCGGTTGAGCACCTGCTTCAGCTTGGTCTTCAGCACCGCCATGTCGAAGGGCTTGAGGATGAAGGCGTCCGCCCCCGCCTGATGGGCGAGGTTGATGTCCTCGAAGTCGAAGGACGATTCGGTGAGCATGAACGGCGTGTTCATCAGCGCGTCGTCGGCGCGGATCTCGCGCAGGAGGCTGATCCCGTCCATCGGCTCCATGTCGAGGTCGGAGATCACCAGGGCGTAGCGGCGCTGCCGCAGGCGTTCCAGCGCCTCGGGGGCGCTGGTGACGCCCTCCACGTCCGGGAAACCGATGCGGGTCATCAGCATCACGATGAGCCGCAGGAGCTTCTCCTGGTCGTCGACGATGAGGATCGGGGGCGTATCGCTCTCGGACATCGCTCGGCTCAGACGAAGAGGTGATCGATGCCCTGGCGGGACATCGCGTCGGATTGGAGCGCCAGGCAGAGCCCGTGGATCGCCGAGGCCTTCGGTGTGCCGCGCTGGAGCATGGGCAGCAGATTGGCCTTGGCGAACAGGGTGTCGTTGCCCGCGCTCCGCTGGGCGCTCTTGAAGGAATGGACGAATTCGCGCTTGGCGATCTCCCGCCACTCGCTGATCTGGACGTCGCGATGGCGGCTGTCGGCGCTGACCCGGTCGAAGGTCTCATGCACCGACGAGCGCTCGCCCTCGATCACCTGACAGGCGAAGTTGCCCTCGATCACCAGGAAGCTCGTGATCACCGCGAACTCGTTCTTCTTCTGGGCGATGCGGCCGATCTCGCCGATCTGCTCGGACCGCTTGGCGGGATCCGACGACAGGTTCATCCGCGAGAAGTAGATGATGTGGACGAGGCTCGTCCGTTTCGCCCGCATGATCCCGAGACCCGAAAGCCGTACCCGTCAAGCACTTTCGGGCAGGACGCGCTGCGCCCGATCCCTGCCCGGACCCGCCGCATCATCCCGGATACCGCACCCGGGACGATTCGCCAGCCTGTTGCGATCGCATCATCCGTGTCCGAAGGCCTGTGGCCACCGTCCGGGATGATGCTCTAGCCCGCCTGCGACCTTCGCATGGGTTCGGATAACGTGCCGTAAACGCCGGAAAACCCCGAGCCGGGCCGGGGACGCCCCGGCGCGGCAGAATTTGCCGGCCCGGTCCGTCCGGGCGGCCAAGGCTGCCGGGCCAAGCCGGAGCCAATCGTGGTTTGTCAGGGACTTAGTGATGGCACGGCGGTTGCGGCCATCCGGATCTGCGGGCCGCGATGGCGCGCATCGGGATCGCTCGCCATGGATCTTTTTTCCGCCCTGCAGACCTCGGTCTCCGGACTGCAGGCGCAGTCCTACGCCATCAGCAACATCTCCGGGAACATCGCCAACTCGCAGACGACCGGTTTCAAGCGCGTCGACACCAGCTTCGTCGACCTGATGTCCGAGACGACCCCCAAGCGTGAGGTCGCCGGCTCGGTTCTGGCCCAATCGCAGCTGACGAACACGATCGCCGGCAACGTCGTCTCGACGACCGTGCCGACCAACATGTCGATCAGCGGGACGGGCTTCTTCACGGTGGCGCAGAAGACCGGGGACGCCAACGGCGCCGCGACCTTCAGCGGGACGAACGCCTACACGCGGCGCGGTGACTTCGCTCCCACCGCCGACGGGCACCTGATGAACGGGGCCGGCGGCTACCTGACCGGCAACAACCTCGATCCGATCAGCGGCCAGGTCACCTCGTCCGGACCGATCGTGATCGGCAATCCGACCCTCCCGGCACAGCCGACGACCACCATCACCTACGCGGCCAATCTCCCGGCAACGCCGACGACGAGTTCGACCGCCGATCCGGCCAACAGCATCGCCGGTCCGTCGCTGACGGCCTATACCGCGTCCGGAGCGCCGGTCACGATCAACATGCGCTGGGTCCAGACGACGCCAAATGGCAACGGAACGGATTCCAGCTGGAACCTACTGTACAACAGCAGCGCCACCAGCACACCGAACTGGACCGATACCGGCCAAGCGTTCACCTTCGATTCGACGGGCAAGATGACCTCGCCCACCGGCACTGTGGCCGATCCGACCAGCATCACCGTCGATCTGAGCAACAAGACGATCTCCGGATACACGTTTCCGAAGCTTTCGCTCGATCTGTCCGGCGGACTGACCCAATACGCCGACGCGAGCGGCGCCGTCACCACCAACGCGCTCAGTCAGAACGGCAGCACCGCGGGCACGCTGACGAGCGTCGCGGTCGGCACCGACGGCAAGATCAACGGGACCTTCTCGAACGGGGCCGTGAAGGCGCTCGCCAATGTCGGGATCGTCCAGTTCGCCGATCCGGACGGGCTCAAGGCCGATACGAACGGCAATTACCTGCAGACGGCCGATTCCGGCCCACCGCTGGCGGGCCTCGACGGCAGCACCATCACCGGTGCGAGCATCGAGCAATCCAACACGGACATTGCGACCGAATTCTCTAAGATGATCGTAACCCAGCAGGCCTATTCTGCAAACACGCGCGTCATGTCGACGGCCCAGACCATGATGTCTGACCTGCTCAACGTGATCCGGTAGGTTGCATCGCAGGGAGCGCTGAGGAGGCTTCGACATGTCGCTGAACGCGCTCTCCAATGCGACCGCCGGGCTTGCGGCCACGCAGGCGGCGATCAACGTCGTCTCGCTGAACGTCGCCAATGCCGGGACGGCCGGCTACGTCAAGCGGACGCTCACGCCGGTCGCCACCGGGACCAACAACCTGGGGGTCGCTGCCGGGACGGTCACCCGAAGCTTCGACGCCGCCGCCCTGAACCAACTCCGCCTGGAGACGTCCGGCGCCGCCTATACCAGCACGAAGGCCAGCATCGGCTCTCAGCTCGACGCCCTCTACGGAACCCCCGGCAGTGCGACGGCCCTCGACGGCACGCTGAACACCTTCACGCAGTCGCTGCAGCAACTCGCCGCCAATCCGACCTCCGCGGCGGCCCGGACGACCGTCCTCGGCAACGCGACGGCACTGGCCGGTCAGATCAACAGCGCCGCCAACACGGTGCAGACCCTGCGCACCGGGATCGAGGCGCAGCTCGGAACCGACACGACTTCGGCCAGCGCGCTCCTCTCGAACATCGCGAAACTCAACACCAAGATCCAGAACACCACGGACAGCACGTCGGTCGCCGACCTGCAGGACCAGCGCGACCAGGCGATCAACAGCCTGTCGAGCTACATGGATGTCAAAGCCACGCCGCAGAGCGACGGCACGGTCACCGTCCTCACCCAGTCGGGCGCCACCCTGGTCGATCGCGGCAACGCGGCGACCCTGAGCTTCGATGGCCGCGGCACGCTCAGCGCGAACTCGTCCGCCACGTCCACGCCGCGCTCGGTCGGCACGATCACCGCCACGCTGCCGGGTGGCGGCAAGATCGATCTCGGCGAGCCCGGCGTGCTGCGCTCCGGAAGCCTCGCCGCCCAGCTCGAGCTGCGCGATCAGACCCTGCCGCAGGCGCAGCGCCAGCTCGACGACCTCGCCGCCGGCCTGGCAAGTTCGCTGACCGACAAGACCGTGACCGGGACCTCGGACGGGACCTCGGCGACGATCGACCCGACCGGGATGAAGGCCGGCAACACGATCACCATCCCGGTGACGGTGAACGGGGCGGTCCGCAACGTCATCCTGATCGCGTCCGACGCCAATGCCACGTCGGTCCCCGCGAGCGAGACCAACGATTCCACCGCCCTGGTGCAGACCTTCAAGATCCCCAGCGGGACGGCGACCTACGCCGACTCGATCAATGCGGCGCTGGGCAATCTCAATCTGGGATTGAACGCGACGATGACCGGCAGTTCGGTCACGATCGGGCCCGCGTCCGGGAACACACCCGCGGTGACCGCGGCCACCGCCAACGTCACCGCGGTTTCCGCCACCGACCTGTATACCGGCAACCCGTCGCTGGCCCTGTTCGTCGACGGCGCGAACAACGCGGTCTACACCGGCAGCTTCGACGGCGGCTCGAAGCTCACCGGATTCGCGCAGCGCATCGCGGTCAACCCGACCCTGTCCGGCGACACGGCGGCGCTCTCGGCCGCGGCGAGCTCGACGAGCGCGGCCAACACGAACGCGTCCGGCACACGGGCGCAGCAGCTCTACGCGGCGCTGACCTCCACCCAGCAGACCTTCTCGTCGTCGAGCGGCATCGGCGGGGTCTCGGCGCCCTACAGCGCCACCGTGGCGGGTTTCGCGCAGGACATCATCGCCGCGCAGGGGGCCGCCTCCGCCAATTCGACGGCCATCGATTCCAGCCAGCAGACCGCGCTCTCCACCGCGCAGAGCCGGTTCTCGGCCGGGGCCGGGGTCAATATCGATCAGGAGATGTCGAACCTGATCGCCCTGCAGACCGCCTACGGCGCCAATGCCCGCGTGCTGACCGCGGCCCGCGACATGCTCAACCAGCTGCTGCAGATCTGATCATGACCACGATCGCCCCCTTCGCGGCCGGCTCTTACCTGACGACCCGGAACGCCGCGCAGCTCACGACCCTGAAGAACCAGCTCAACGACCTGTCGAACCAGGTCTCGAGCGGACAGGTGTCGCAGACCTACGGCGGCCTCGGTTCCGGGCGTTCGACGGCCCTCGGCGCCCAGGCGACGTTGAGCGCGCTCGGCGGCTACGCGGCCGGCATCACGGCCGGCCAGACGCGGACGAACCTCGCGGTGACGAGCCTCACCCAGGTCGCGACCCTCGGGACGAGTGCCAGCCAGACCCTGAACAACGGTCTGCAGAGTGTGGCGACCAGTTCGGTCTCGGGCCGCTCGACCGCGTTGGGGGACCTGCAGACGGCGCTCGATGCGCTCAACCAGTCGGCGGCGGGCAACTATCTGTTCGGCGGCGGCGATGCCAGCACCCAGCCGGTGGTCGATGCGGACACGCTCCTCAACGGGACGACCGGCAGCCAGGGCCAAACCGTCGCCGGCCTCTCCGCGGTGATCGCGGAACGGGTCGATGCCGAGGTCGGACCCAACCAGAACGGCCGGCTCACCCAGACGCCGACCCCGTCTTCGTCCAACTCCGGCACCTCGGTGACGGTCACCGACGAGGCGGACAGCCAGACCCGGGGCATGTTCGGCTTCACCCTGGCCGCGGCACCGACGGTGACGGGATCGGCGCTCAGCGCCACCTACACGGCCGCCGCGAGCCCCAGCCCGGCTTCCTTCACCCTCAACCTGACGGCGCAGCCCCAGCCCGGCGACAGCGCGACCATCTCGCTGACGTTGCCGGACGGCACTTCGAAGACCCTCACCCTCAAGGCCGCGACGACAGCGGACGCGACCTCGACCACCAGTTTCGCGATCGGGTCGAGCATCTCCGACACGATGAACAACCTGTCGGCGACCCTGAACAAGGCGCTCAAGGGTCTGGCCAGCGGCACCCTGGCGGTGAACGCCACCGCCGACGCCGCGTCGAGTTTCTTCACGGGCTCGGCGAAAGGCGGCCTGACGGGCTCCGGGATCATGCCCGAGCGCATCCAGTACGATGCCAGCAACAACCCGATCGGCTACCGACCCGCCACCGCGGCCGACACGGTGCTGTGGTATCAGGGCGAGAACACCTACACCGCGTCGAACACCCCGACGTCGGCGCTCGACAGCCAGTCGATCCAGGTCAGCGCGACGTCCAACATCGGCACGGGCGCGCGCGCGATCGATCCGGCGGTACAGAACGTCCTCGCCGGCCTGGCCACGATGGCCTTCGCCCTGCCCACGACCAACGACGACACCACCGGCACGGCTTATCAAACCGTGATGAACCGCGCCGGCGCGTTGCTCTCCTCGACCGACGGCAGTTCCGGCGTCCAGAACACGGTCACCCAGCTCTCGATCGCCGCCGCCCGGCTGACCAACGCCGGCACCACCAACGCGGCCACGCAGAACACCGTGCAGAACACGCTGGACGGGATCGAGCAGGCGCCCACCGAGGAAGTCATCGCCAAGCTCCTCGACGTGCAGAACCGGCTCCAGGCGAGCTACCAGATCACCTCCACGCTCTCAAAGCTCTCGCTGGTCAACTACATCAGCTAAGCCCGGTCCGGTCACGCGCGCTACGATGATCGCGCAGCCGTGTGCGGAAGCGGATCGCCCGCGATCGCCGCAATCTTAGTCTCGCCGCTTTCCCACAGTGAATCGTGGAAACCGGACGCGCCGCCGCTCCGTCGCCCACCCGAGGAGAGGTCCGCATGTCGCCGTCCGAACCTGTCGCACTCGTCCGCGGTCTCGGCGGCGCCCCGCGGATCGGCGCGACCGTCCCGGCCGAGCGGGCGGCCGACACCCCCGTCCCCGGTTGCGGGCGGCTCGACGATCGCGGCATTGCCCTCGACATCCCGCTGCGCGGCTTCGCCCGGCTGCGCGTCCAGAGGCCGGATCCCGACCCGTTCATCGGTGCGGTCGAGGGTTCTATCGATCGGCCGTACCGGCATCCGCCGCGCCGGGCCGCCTGAGATGCGCGGGCGGCTCCAGCCGGTCGCCGCCCTGGCGATGATCCTGTCCCTCGCGGGGTCCGCTCTGGCGATCGACCTGCAGAAGGCGCCGGTCACGCCCGGGCCGGTTCCGTGCCCGTCGAAGGGACCGGGCTTCATCCGCCTGCCGGGTAGCGCTTCCTGCATCCGCGTGTCCGGGCACGTCGCCGCTGGGATGGACCTGCGCACCGGGCACGCCGCCGCGGCGGCCCCCGTCGTCGCCGGCCGCCTCGCCATCGACAACCGCGCCGACACGGATCTCGGCGAGGTGCGGACCTACCTGCGGTTCGGTAACGGCCGGCGCTGAGCGCCGGACCCTACAGGTTCCGCGACAGGACCAGCGGCCCGCTGCGCACGCCGCGCCCGTAGGGGGAGGGGGCCGGACTCTGGCGGCCGTAGCCCGCCGGCATCTGCGCCCGTCCGATCTCCTCCGCGAGCGACTTGATCAGGCCCTCCGACACGGTTTTGGCGCTGGCGAGCACCGTCTGGTTCGCCTCGACGGCCGCGGTGAAACGGCGGTGTGCCGACCGCAGGTTCTCGACCCCGTCCGGATGGAAGCGCTTCAGCGCCACGGCGTTCGCCTTGGCGACCTCCAGCCCCTGCATGTAGGCGCCGGCCAGGGCGGCCTTGGGCTCGGCCGCCGCGATCCCCTCCCGCAGCCGGCCGGCACGGACATGCGCCGCCTCGTCGGCCAGCACCGCCTCCAGCGCGGCCATGTTGGCGAGCACCCCCGCGACCAGCGCCTCCGCGGTGACGCGGTCGGCGACGCGGAGCGGCTCAGCCCGCTGCATGGGTCGTTCCATCGCTCGGTGCTCCCTGCATCTTCATGATCTCATGAAAGACCGAAGCGGCGATACCGACGCCGCCGTTCTTCACGATCTGTCCCGCATATTCCTTGGTCAGCATCGAGCGGTAGACACCGCCGCCGGTGCCGTTCTCGCCGAGGGGGCCGTCGGTCCCCTCCGACTGGGTCAGCCGGTCGAGGCTGGATTCCAGGAACATCGATTCGAACTCGGTCGCGGTCTTCCAGGCCTTGGCCTGGTTGGCGGTCTTGACGATCCCGTCGACCGCCCCCCCGGCGACGGAGGTCCCGACGCTGGCGGCAGCGGCGGTGACGTTGGCGAGTTGCAGCATGGTCGGGCCCTCCACGCTCGGACGCGTCACATCAATTCGATATCGGCCTGCAGGGCGCCGGCCGCCTTGATCGCCTGCAGGATCGAGATCAGGTCGCGGGGGCCGACGCCGAGGGCGTTGAGGCCGTCGACCAGTTCCCGCAGGCTCACGCCCTCCTTGACCAGGGCGAGCTTGTTGCCCTCGCCGGTATCGACCTTCAGCGCGGTGCGCGGCACCACGACGGTGCGGCCGTTGGACAGGGGCGCCGGCTGGCTCACCTGCGGCTGCTCGGTGATCGTGATGGTCAAGTTGCCCTGGGCGATCGCCACCGTGGAGACGTGCACGTCGCGGCCCATCACGATGATGCCGGAGCGCTCATCCACGATCACCCGGGCGGTCTGGTCGGGCTCGACCTTGAGCTGCTCCACCTCGGTGATCAGCCGGATCATGTTGCCGTTGTAGCGGGCCGGGATCTGGATCGTGACGGTGGCGGGGTCCGTGGGCTCGGCCGTATCGGCGCCCATGAAGTCGTTGATCGCTGCGGCGATCCGCTTGGACGTGGTGAAGTCGGGATTGCGCAGCGACAGGCGCAGAGACTTGGCGTCGTTCAGCTTGAAGGCGATCTCGCGCTCGATGTTGGCGCCGTTGGAGATGCGTCCGTTGGTGGGCACGCCCCGGGTGATCTTGGCGGCGGCCCCCTCCGCGGCGAAGCCCGCGATCGCCACCGAGCCCTGCGCCAGGGCGTAGACCTCGCCGTCGGCGCCGAGCAGCGGCGTCACCAGCAGGGTGCCACCCTGGAGCGATTTGGCGTCGCCCAGCGAGGAGACCGTCACGTCGATACGGGTGCCCTGCGCGGCGAAGGGGGGCAGGCTCGCCGTCACCATCACGGCGGCGAGGTTCTGCGTGCGCATCGTGGCCCCGCGGGTGTTGACGCCGAGGCGCTCCAGCATCGCCTGCAGCGATTGCTTGGTGAACGGGATGTTGTTCAGCGTGTCGCCGGTGCCGTTCAGGCCGACGACGATGCCGTAGCCGACGAGTTGGTTCTGGCGCACGCCCTCGATGGAGGCGAGATCCTTGACCCGCGACAGGGCGAGCGCCGGGCCGGACATCGCCGCCAGGAGCAGCACGCCCGCGGCGAGTGCGGCGAGGACCGATCCGATGAGACTGCAGGGGTGGCTCGGGCGCATGCCGGGTTTTTCGAGGGTGAACGGACCTGCCCCCCTCCTGCCAGCGTCGTGCCACCCGAGAATTTCCGGTAAGTCGCTGACAAGAGAGATCATTATCCGGCCGGCATGCCGTGGCCCATCACGATCGACCGGTACCGATGCTGCCGACCCGGCAGCTTCTGCCGGCTTGTTTACCCGCGCTTAACCCTGCGGGCCGAATTTCGAGCCCTGCGCAGGGGCGCTTGGAGCAACGCGAACCGGATCATGCGCGTCGAGACTCGCCAGCCGATCCAGGGCGCGGGCGGCGTCGCCACCCTCCGGCGGACCGAGGGCGGCGCAGGCTTCAGCCTCGGCGCGACCCCCGGTGCCGCCACCGGCGCCGGTGCCCCCGCGGCGGCGGCGACGCTCACCGGCCTGGACGCGGTCCTGCTCCTCCAGACCGAGAGCGAGACGCCGCAGGAGCGGCGGCGTCGCTCGGCCAAGCGCGGTCAGGATCTCCTCGACGGCCTCGACCGGCTGAAGGCCGCCCTGCTGGGCGGCCGGGTCGCGCCGCAGGACTTGAGCGCCATCGCGTCCCGCCTCGCCGAGCGCCCGGGCCCCTCGGGGGATCCGCGGCTCGACGGGCTCATGGCCGAGATCGAGCTGCGTGCGGCGGTGGAACTCGCCAAGCTCGAAAGCCGGCGCAGCGTCTGACCAGGGCGCCTTACCCCGTCCGCCGCTTCGGTCCGGTCGGCAGCATCTGCGGTTCGCCCGGCCCGGTCTCCACGCCGAGATCCGGCACCGCGATGATCGGCGCGCCGCGCAGGTCCTTGCGGGTGACGATGGCGCCGCGCTCCTCCAGATAGGCCAGCATCCGCCGGGCGCGGCCGCCCGAGCTGGTGCCGTAGGCCTCGGCCAGCATGGTGTCGGTGGGGCAGGGCGCGCCCTCGATCGCCGCCCGGGCCACGACCAGAAACAGCCCGGCGAGGTCGTCCGGCAAACCGGCCGCGATCTCCTGGGCGCGCTCCCAGGTGGAATTGTCGGCGACCGCGCCCCCGGCCTCGGCCCGGGCCACCGCGAGCCGGCGCTTGAATTCCGGCAGGCCCATCGTGTCGCCGCGCAGGCGCCGGATCCGGCACCGCACCGTGAAGTCCTGGTAGAGCGTCGCGGGGGTGCAGGCCGCCGCATCGGCATCCGCCAGCACCGAGGCCAGAACCTCGGACAGGGCCGCCTCGCGCGCCTCCGGATCCATCGGCTCCTCCTCCGGCTCCTCCACGGGAACCGGCGGCCGGTAGTTCGCCAGCTGCACCAGCACGTCCGGGGCCGGTGCCGGACGCGGCTTCGGGCGGGGCGCGAAGGGCACCGAGACCTCCTCCGGGCTCGCCGTGAGGATCAGGGACCGGGCGTCCTCCAGCGCGTCGGGCAGGGGGACGAGCACCGGCGAGGAACTCCGGCTCACCGTCTCGGTCGGACCGACCGCGATGGTGAGCGGGCGGCGCGACAGGGCCGGCCCGAGGGCCACGAAATGCCCGCGCGGCAGATCGCGGAACGTCTCGGCCTGCCGGCGCTCCAGTCCCAGGAGGTCAGCGGCGCGGGCCATGTCGATGTCCAGGAAGGTCCGGCCCATCAAAAAATTCGACGCCTCGGCCGCGACGTTCTTGGCGAGCTTGGCGAGGCGCTGCGTGGCGATGATCCCGGCCAGGCCGCGCTTGCGCCCGCGGCACATCAGGTTGGTCATCGCGCCGAGGGAGAGGCGCCGCGCCTCGTCCGAGACCTCGCCGGCGGCGGCCGGGGCGAAGAGCTGGGCCTCATCCACCGCCACCAGCATCGGGTACCAATGGTCCCGGTCGGCATCGAACAGCCCGCCGAGGAACGCGGCCGCGGCGCGCATCTGCCCGTCGGCGTCGAGGTTCTCCAGCGACAGCACCACCGAGACCCGGTGGGTGCGCACCCGCGCGGCGATCCGCTGCAGGGCGGCGTCGTCGCCGTCGGCCTCCACCACGACGTGGCCGTAACGGTCGGCCAGACTGGCGAAATCGCCCTCCGGGTCGATGATCGCCTGCTGCACGAGGCCGGCGCTCTGCTCCAGCAGGCGCCGCAGCAGGTGCGACTTGCCGGAGCCTGAATTGCCCTGCACCAGCAGCCGCGTGGCGAGCAGTTCGGTGAGGTCGAGGAGCGCGGGGCGCTCGCCGGTCAGGCCGAGATCGATGTCGGAACGCATGGCGCCTCATAGCATGCCGGCGCCGGTTCCGGGGCCCCCGCGACGGCGCTGTCCACGCTTCCCGCCATACCAGCCAAGCCGTAGCCGGCCTGGACCCGGACATGGCAGACCTGTAGGCCGCACGGCCCTCCTCGCAATATCCGGATCTCCAACACGATGGCGGCCTGCGGCCTCGATTTCGGCACGTCGAACACCACCCTGGGTCATGCGGGTCCCGACGGGCCGATCCTGCTGCCGCTGGAGGGCGCGCATCGCACGATCCCCAGCGCGATCTTCTTCGAACTCGGCCGTGAGCCGGTGATCGGCCGTGCCGCCACGGCGGCCTATGTGGACGGCCTGTCGGGGCGGCTGATGCGCGGGCTGAAATCCGTCCTCGGCACGCCGCTGATGGACGAGGCGACCCCGGTCGGCCGCCAGCGCCTGCGCCTGCGGGACGTGATCGCCCGCTACCTGACCGCGGTGAAGGCGCGGGCCGAGACGGCCTGCGACGCGCCCCTCGACAGCGTGGTCCACGGCCGCCCGGTCCATTTCGTGGACGGCGACCCGGAGGCCGATCGCCGGGCCGAGGACACGCTGCGCGCCATCGCCCGCGACGTCGGATTCCGCGAGGTCTCGTTCCAGTACGAGCCGATCGCCGCCGCCCTCGACTACGAGCGGCAGGTCCGGTCGGAGGAGATCGCCCTGGTCGCCGATATCGGCGGCGGCACCTCGGATTTCTCCATCGTGCGCCTGTCGCCCGAGCGGAGGCGCCGGGTGGAGCGGGCCGGCGACATCCTGGCCAATGACGGCGTGCGCATCGGCGGCACCGATTTCGACCGGCAGCTCAGCCTCGGCACGGTGATGCCGCTCCTCGGCCTCGGCAGCCCGATGCGCCGGGGCGACCTCGCCGTGCCGAACGCCTACTATCACGACCTCGCCACGTGGTCGGCGATCAACCGCCTCTACAATCAGAAGACCCTGCGCGAGATCGACGAGGTGATCCGCGATTGCGCCCGCCCCGAACTCGTCGCGCGCCTGCGCGAGGCGGTGGAGGGCGAGCGCGGCCATGCCCTGGCGGGGGCGGTGGAGGGCGCCAAGATCGCGGCCTCGGAAGAGGGCGGGACGGAACTCGATCTCGGCCTCGTGGAGCGTGGGCTGTCGGTGCCGGTGGATCGCGCGCGCCTCGCCGCGCAGACGGGCGACCTCGCCCGGGCGGTGGCGGCCCGGATCGGGCGCTGCCTCGTCCAGGCGGAGCTGGCGCCGGAGCGGATCAACGCCCTGTTCCTCACCGGTGGCTCCACCGGCCTGCCGCACCTCCGCGCCGCCCTGACCGCGGCGCTGCCGGCCGCCCGGGTGGTGGAGGGCGACACGTTCGGTTCGGTCGGCCTCGGCCTGACCATCGAGGCGGCCCGGCGCGGGGGGTGATGACGGAGCGGACCCTGTCCCGGGGACGCTTCGGCCGGAACCCGGCCTCTCGGTAGGCGAGCCGGCCCGGGTCATCGAGCTCGATCTGTGACAGGCGGAACCCCGATTGACGCGCCCGCGCCGATCCCCGACAAGGCGGTCCCTCCCGGTCGGAGACAACGGCGGCCCATCCGGCGCCTTCCTCGCCGCCTCGCCCGATGCTGTTCAACTCCTTCGTTTTCCTTCTCGCGTTCTTGCCGGCCGCCCTGGTCCTGCACGGGCTGGTGGCGCGTGCCGCGCCGGCCTGGCGGCTGCCGCTCCTCGTCGGCCTCTCGTTCGTGTTCTACGGCTGGTGGGACATCCGCTTCGTGCCGCTGCTCGCCGGCTCGATCCTGGCGAACTGGAGCGTGGCCCGCCTCTATCGCCGCTGGCCCGGCCGCTGGCTGATCCCGGCGGCCATCGCGGCCAACCTCGCCCTGCTCGGGGTGTTCAAGTATCTCGACTTCTTCGCCGACCTCGCCAACCTGATCCCCGGCCTCGGGGCGCAGCGGCTGGGCCTCGCCCTGCCGCTCGGCATCTCGTTCTTCACCTTCCACCACATCATGTACCTCGCCGACCTCCGGGCCGGCCGGGCGCCCGCCTTCGGGCTGGTGAAATACGCCCTCTACATCGCCTTCTTCCCGCAGGTTCTCGCCGGCCCGCTCGTGCGCTGGAGCGAGATCATGCACCAGTTCGACGCGGCGCCCTACGCCCGGCCGGACGCCGCCGAGCGCTTCAGCCGCGGCCTGATGCTGCTGACGGTCGGCCTCGCCAAGAAGGTGTTCCTCGGCGATCCGCTCGCGGCCTACGTCAATCCGGTGTTCCAGGCCGCCGCTTCCGGCAAGGTCGTCACCGTCGCCGAGGCGTGGCAGGCGACGCTGGGCTTCACCTTCCAGATCTATTTCGACTTCTCCGGCTATACCGACATGGCGCTCGGCATCGCGCTGCTGTTCGGTCTCGTCCTGCCGCAGAACTTTGACGCGCCCTACCGCGCCACGTCCCTGCGCGACTTCTGGCGGCGCTGGCACATGACCCTATCGCGCTTCCTGCGCGATTACCTGTACATCCCGATGGGCGGGAACCGGCACGGGCTGCCGCGCCAGGTCGGCGCGCTCCTGGCCACCATGACGCTCGGCGGGTTGTGGCACGGGGCCGGCCCGACCTTCCTGGCCTGGGGCGGCCTTCACGGCCTCGGCCTCGGCGCCGGCCTGCTGGCCCGCCGCACGCGGCTGGCGATCCCGGCGCCGCTGGGTTGGCTGCTGACCAGCCTGTTCGTGATGCTGACCTGGGTCCTGTTCCGGGCGACGAGCTTCGAGGCGGCGATCCTCCTGTTCAAGGGCCTGTTCGGGCTGGCGCCCCGGGGCTCCGGCTTCAAGTGGCGCACCATCGCGGTCGCCGCCCTCGTCGCCACGGTCGGGCCGACCGCCTGGACGGCGGTCCACCGCCTGCCGCCGCGGCGCCTCCTCGCCTTCGGCTTCGCGCTCCTGTTCGTGATCGTCCTGCTGAAGATCGGCGACGATGCGAACTACGAGTTCATCTACTTCCAGTTCTGAGGATGGCGGCCCCCCGACCCCCCTCGGACCAGGACTGGCGCGGCTTCGCCCGCGCCCTGATCCTATCCGTCTTCGGCGTGTTCGCGGCCTATCTCGCCCTGGCGGTGCTGGTCGATCCCTACGATACCGGCCGCTCGACCCTGCTGTCCCGCGGCGCGGTCCGGCCGCAGGGGCCGCGCACCGCATCGGCCGTGCGCGGGCGCGATCCGGCCTTTACGGGCGCGGTGATCGGCAACTCGCACATCCAGCTCATCGAGCCGGCGACGCTGACCCGGCTCACCGGCATCCCGTTCGTCCAGCTCTCGGTGCCGGCCACCGGTCCGGCGGAGCAGTTCGCACTCCTCGACTGGTATTTGCAGCACCATGCGCGGCCCGCCGCCCTCGTGCTCTCGGCCGACGCGTTCTGGTGCGCGGACGATCCGAGCTTCCCGAGCGAGCATGGGTTTCCCTTCTGGCTGCTCGGCGGCTGGCCCGACTACCTCGGGGGACTCGTGCGCTTCCCGGCCGCGCAGGAGACGATCAACCGCCTCGGCTGGCTCCTGAACCCCCGCCGCAGGAACGCCGCCCCCGATGGCTGGTGGGATTACGAGCGCAACTATCTCGGCCAGGGCTTCGGCATCGATCCCGCTAAGAAGGCCGCCCTGGAGAGGCCCGTAGGCCCCGGGCCCGAGCCGCAGCATGGCGGCCCGTTCCCGATCGCCGGACGGCTCCGGGCGGAGCTCGCGCGGGTCCCCGCCGAGACGCCGGTGGTGGTGGTCTTTCCGCCGGTCTATGCCCGCGCCGAGCCGCCGCCCGGCAGCCCCCGTGCGGTGGCCGAGGCCGCCTGCCGCTCCGAGGTCCGCGCCGCGCTGGCGACGCACCGGTCGAGCACGGTGGTGGATTGGCGCGACGGGCGCCCCGAGGCGGCGGATCCGGACCTGTTCTTCGACCAGACGCATTACCGGCTGGGTCTGGCCCGGCCCCTCACGGCGGAGATCGCCGCCGCGATCGAACGGCTGCGGAGGCCGGTGACAGAGTAAAAGCGCTGTAGCGTGGCTTGTTTGCCGCACGCGGCTGGACAGTGGCGGCGCTTTATGGGCCCCGCTTCCGTGTGCGTTGTCGCGATTGGGCGCCTCGACTATACGGCACCTCACGTTATCGCCGCGCACCGGCCATCCCCTGGTGGGCGGTCTTACGATCCAGCGAGGGTGACGCATGGCGAAGGTGACGCTGGAGGACGGCTACGTCCCGTCCGACGACGAGCCCTTCATGAATGACCGGCAGCGCGAATATTTCCGACGCAAGCTGCTGGGCTGGAAGAATGACATCCTGCGCGAGGCGCAGGACACCCTCGTCGCGCTCCAGACCGAGAACGAGAACCATCCCGACCTCGCCGACCGGGCATCGTCCGAGACGGACCGGGCGATCGAGCTGCGGGCGCGGGACCGGCAGCGCAAGCTCACCGGCAAGATCGATGCGGCCCTCGCCCGGCTGGAGGATGGCTCCTACGGATTCTGCGAGGAGACCGGCGAACCGATCTCGCTGCGCCGCCTCGATGCCCGGCCGATCGCCACCATGTCCCTCGAAGCCCAGGAACGGCACGAGCGCCGGGAGCGGGTCTATCGCGACGATTAACCGAGCTGCTCCGCCGCCATCCGGAGCCCGCCTTGGCCGACCTCCCCGGCGGGTGCCACCGAACCGGCGCGTGCCGCGGGCGTTCTGCGTCGGACCCTTTTCGTGTCCGGAGAACCGCATGAGACGTCCCCTGATTGCGACGATCGCCGGTGCGGTCGCCGCGCTCGCGCTCGCCGGCTGCGAGCCGGCCAAGCCGGGCCCGGCCGGGCCGGCCGGCCCCAAGGGTGACCAGGGGCCGCCCGGGCCGCAGGGTCCGGCCGGCCTGAACGGGGCGACCGGCGAGCGCGGACCCACGGGCGAACGGGGCCCGGCCGGCGCTGCCGGACCCCCGGGTCCGGCGGTCAACAGCCAGGTCCGGCTCGACGTCGCCTGCCGTCGCGAGGAGGTGTTGATCGGCGCCTATTGCCGCGGCATGGCGGTGGTACCGTCCGTGACCGTCACGGACGGCGTGTCCACGGTCGGCTGCCTCGACATGACCGCCAAGGCCGCCAAGGATGCCCAACCCGTCGCGGTCTGCATGAAGGCGCCATGAGAATCTTGGTCCCTCGCTCGCTGGTCCCCGCTGTCCTGGCCGGGCTGGTCTCCACCGCGGCTGGTGCGCAATCGGCCGTGCCCACGGAGCGCGCGGCGATCGACCTCGTGCGCGATCGCCGCACGGCCGCCTTCGCCACGGTGGCCCAGACCCTGGCCTACGCCCAGCGCGTGACCGGCGGCGCCTTCCGGCTCGGCGGGTATCGTGTCGATTATCGACCGGAGGCGCCCTTCGCCCGGGTGCAGATCTGCTATCGCCTCGGGATCGACCCCCCGACCTGCGGGCTCGACTACCGCGTCGCGGTGAACCCGGCCCATGTCGAGCCCTCCGACCGCTACGACGGCCTCACCCGTGACCTGGAGCACGGGCCGCAGGCCTTCCTGCGGGCGCTGGCCCGGGACGTGGATCTCCAGCGCCAGCCGGCGCTCCTGCGGAAGATCCAGGCCGCGCTGGACCCGTACAACCCCTACGACTGGCGGTAGATTTCGCTCGAACTCAGAACAGGCTCGGCCAGCGCAGCAGCCGTTCAGGCCCGAAGGCCGCCACCGGCACCGCCGGGGTTCGGCCGGTGGCGAGGTCGGCCACGATCTCGCCGGTGATCGGGCCGGTGGAGAGGCCGATATGGCCGTGGCCGAAGGCGAAGAGCAGGCCGTCGTGCCGGGGCGCCCGGCCGATCACCGGCATCCCGTCCGGCGTGGACGGGCGGGAGCCGAGCCAGGGCTCGTTGTCGAGGGGACCGCCGAGGCGCAGGGTCCCGGCGGCCTCCCGCGCGGCCGCCTCGATCTGGGTGTGGTCCGGGGCGGCGTGGCGGGCGTTGAGCTCCACCCCCGACAGAACCCGCACCCGGTCTTCGCCCATCGGCGACAGGATCGAGCCCGCCCCCGTGTCGAGGACGGGCCGCGTCAGCGGCGGGCTGTCCGGGTGCAGGGCGTAGTGGCGATGATAGCCCCGCTCGGCCGCCACCGCGAAGCGGTAGCCCAGCGTCCGCGCGATCGCCCCCGAGGCGGCGCCGGCCGCGAGCACCACCTGCCGGGCCCGCACCGCGCCGGTCTCGTGATCCACGCGCCACCCGTCCGGTCCGGGCGCCAGTCGCGCGACGCTGCCGCGCAGGCGGCGTCCGCCCAGCCCCGCGAACAGCGCCTCGCAGGCCTCGATGAGCCGGCCGGGCTCGCGCACGGAGCCGGTCTCGGTCAGCAGCATCGCCCGGGCGTAGGGACGGACCAGGGCCGGCTCGAGGTCGCGCAACGCCGCGGAGTCGAGGATCTCGAAATCCACCCCGTGCCCGGCCAGGATCTCGCGCTCCAGGGCGGCACCCGCGAAGGCGGCCTCGGTCCGGTAGGCCTTCAGCCAGCCGGTGCGCTGGAGTCGGTCGCCCGTCCCGGCCCGGGCGGCGAGGCGCTCGTGGGCGGAATAGGCGGCGCTCGTCAGGGGCAGCAGCGCCCCGGCGGCCCGGCGCCAGCGCGCGGCGCGGGCGCTCGCCAGGAAATGCGCCGTGTAGGGAATGATCCGCGGCAGGTGCGCGTAGCTCAGGCGCAGGCCCCGGTCGGCGTTGCGCAGGTAGGCCGGGAGCTTGCCCCACAGGGCCGGGCTCGACATCGGCAGGATCGAGCCGCGGCTGATCACCCCGGCATTGCCGTAGGAGGTCCGGGCCCGCGCCTCGCCGGGATCGCACAGGACCACGTCGAGGCCGCGATCCCTCAGCGCGATGGCGCTGGCGAGGCCGACCATCCCGCCGCCGATCACCACGATATCGGCCGTCTCGTCCGTCGCCATCGAGCCTCGTCCCGCGCCAAGCGGAGCCTTGTGACGGGTTTTCACGACCCTGGGTAGCGCGCCGGATGCGGCACCCCATGAGTTCGGCGAAGGGCGATTTCCCGGAGCGCCCGCGGCAATCCGGTCCGAGATCGGTTACAGAGCGCATATGACTCTCGTCCGCTTCGCCCCGTCGCCGACCGGCTACCTCCATATCGGCAATGCCCGTCCGGCCCTGCTGAACGCGCTGTTCGCCCGGAGGACGGGCGGGCGCTTCCTGCTGCGCCTCGACGATACCGACGCCGAGCGCTCGACGGAGGCTTTCGCCGATGCGATCCGGGAGGATCTCGCCTGGCTCGGGATCGAGCCCGACCTGTTCGCCCGGCAGAGCGCCCGCACGGCGCAGCACGATGCCGCCGCGGATCGCCTGCGCGCCGCCGGACGCCTCTATCCCTGCTACGAGACGCAGGAGGAACTGGAACGCCGCCGCAAGCGCCAGCTCGGCCGCGGCCAGCCGCCGATCTACGACCGGGCGGCGCTCAGCCTCACCGCGGAGGAGCGGGCGGCACTGGAGGCCGAGGGCCGCCGGCCGCACTGGCGCTTCCTCCTGGAGGCGCGGACCGTGGCCTGGGACGACCTCGTCCGCGGGCCCGCCCATGTCGATTGCGCGTCCCTCTCCGACCCGGTGCTGATCCGGGCCGACGGCAGCTACCTCTACACGCTGCCCTCCGTGGTGGACGATGCCGACCTCGGCGTCACCCACGTGATCCGCGGCGAGGATCACGTCACCAATACCGGCGTGCAGGTGCAGATCTTCGCGGCGTTGGGCGCGGCCGTGCCGGTCTTCGGCCACCACAACCTGCTGACCACGGCGGACGGGGAGGGCCTGTCGAAGCGGCTCGGCCACCTGTCGCTGCGCGGCCTGCGCGAGGCCGGCTACGAGCCCGCCGCGGTGCGCTCCCTGGCGGTCCTGACCGGCTCGGCCGAATCCGTGCGGGCGGTGCCCGACCTCGAGACCCTGGCGGGGCTCGTCGATCTGGCCGAGATCTCGCGCGCGCCGGCCCGGTTCGACACGGCGGAACTCGACGGCCTGAACGCGCGCCTCGTCCACGCCATGGACTACGCCGCGGTGGCCGGCCGCCTCGCGGATCTCGGGATTCCGCCGGACCGCGCGGAGGCGTTCTGGCTGGCGGTGCGGGCCAATCTCGGCCGGGTCCCGGAGGCGGCCGCGTGGTGGCGGGTGGTCGCCGGCCCGGTCGAGCCGGTCCTCACCGAGGCGGCGGTGATCACGGCGGCCCGGGAGACCCTGCCGCCGGAGCCGTTCGGACCCGAGACCTGGAAGGCCTGGACCACCGAGATCCGGAGCCGCACGGGGGCCAAGGGCCGGGGGCTGTTCATGCCGCTGCGCCTCGCGCTCACCGGTCTGGAGCACGGGCCGGATCTGGCCGGCCTGCTGCCGCTGATCGGGCGGGACCGGGCGGCGCGGCGGCTGGCCGGCGAACCCGCCTGATCTACGGGGTCTCGGCTTCTGCCAGCGGCGTCGCCAGCAGCTTGTCGACCCGGCGTCCGTCGAGATCCACCACCTCGAAGCGCCAGCCGGCGATCTCGCAGGTCTCGCCCGTCTCCGGCAGGTGCTGGAGCGCCGCGATGACCAGGCCGGCCGCCGTGGCGTAGTCCCGCGACGGCGGGAGCCGCAGCCCGAGCTGGTCGGCCAATTCATCGGCCGGCATCGAGCCGGCGATCAGCCAGGAGCCGTCGGCGCGGCGCACGGCGTCCGGCTCCGCGGTCCCGGAGCGGAAGGCGCCGGCGATCGCATCGAGGATGTCGGCGGGAGTCAGGAGCCCGTCGAAATGGCCATACTCGTCGTGGACCAGCGCCATCGGCACCGGCGCCGTCCGCAGGGTGTCGAGGGCATCGAGGGCGTCGAGGGTGTCGGGCAGAACCGGCGCCGGGCGCACATGCGCACGCAGGTCGAGGCGCTCCCCCCGCGACAGGGGGCCGAGGAGGTCGCGCACCTGGAGGATGCCGATCATCGCGTCCGGGCCGCCATCGGCCACCGGCAGGCGGGCATGGGGGCTCGCCAGGACCTGGGCTCGCACGGCGTCCGGATCGTCGGACAGGTCGATCCAGACCACGTCGGTGCGCGGGGTCATGACGCCCCGCACCAGCCGATCGCCGAGGCGGAGCACGCCGGAGATCATCGCCCGCTCGCCGCCCTCGATGATCCCCGCGGTCTCGGCCTCGGCCACGAGGCTGCGGAGCTCCTCCTCGGTGACCGCGCTGGCGCTCTCGGTCTCCTGGCCGATCAGGCGGAACACTGCCCGGGTCGAGGCGTCGAGCAGCCACACCGCGGGCAGGGCCACCTTGGAAACGATCCCCATGCCGGGCGCCACCGCGCAGGCGATCCGCTCCGGGTCGCGCAGGGCGAGGTGCTTCGGGACCAGCTCGCCGATGATCACCGACAGGTAGGTGATCACCCCGATGACGAGGCTGTAGCCCAGCGTGTCGGCCCAGCCCTTGGGCAGGCCGAGGTCGATCAGAACCAGGGCGAGCCGGTCACCCAGCGCCCCCCCCGAGACGACGCCGGACAGGATCCCGATCAGCGTGATGCCGATCTGCACGGTCGAGAGGAACCGCCCCGGCTCCTCCGCGAGGACCAGCGCCGCCTTCGCGCCGGCATGGCGGGCGTCGGCCAGGGCCCGCAGCCGGCCCTTGCGCGCCGAGACCAGGGCCAGCTCCGAGAGCGAGAACACGCCGTTGAGCGCGATCAGCAGGACGACGATGACGAGCTCAATCAGGCCGGATCATTGAGCCGCGTCCCCGCGGGGCGGGGGCGGCTTCCTCTGTGGCGCGGGCCTGCAAGATGGGCGCGGGGCGCCGTCCGCGCAACGGCCAAGCCGCGGCTCAGCGCGGGCGCGCCTCGATCAGGGCCGAGTCGAGCAGGAAGCTGCCGTCGGGCTCGATCCGGAAATGCGCGGCGACCTCCGCCGGCGCCGAGGCCTGGAGCGCCCGGATCGCCGCGACATGGGCCGCCGGCGTGCGCATCCGGGCGATCCAGCTCGCGAAGTCCATGCGCGGCCGGCTGGCCATCACGGCGCCGGGCGCGAAGCCCGCCGCTTCCAGCATGGCGCGCCATTCCGAGACCCGGTAATCGCGCACGTGCGACGGGTCGCGCAGCAGCTCCATCGCCTGGAGATGCGTGTCGAGCAGCGGGTCCTCGGGCGAGATGATGTCGCAGGCGACCAGCAGGCCCTCCGGCTTCACCACCCGCCGCGCCTCCGCCAGGGCGGCCGGCACGTCGCGCCAATGGTGGGCGCTGAACCGGGTCAGCACCGCGTCGAAGGCCGCGTCGGGGAACGGCAAGGATTCCGCGGACCCCTGCCGGGTCTCGATAGGGGCGAGGCCGCGGCGGTGCGCCTCGGCGGTGACGGCCGCCAGCATCGCGTCCGAGAGATCGTAGGCGGTGACCGCGGCACCCGCCGCCGCCGCCGCGAAGGCGACGTGGCCGCCGCCGCAGCCGAGGTCGAGCGCCCGCGCCCCCGGCATCCCGCGGAGCAGGCTGCCGATCCGGTCGAGATCGGCGCCGCCGGCATGGACCGCGCTCGCCACGTAGGCCGCCGCCTGCGCGCCGAACTGGTCGACGACGTGGCTGGCATGGTCGCGGGCGCTCATGGATGCCTCTCGGGTTCAGACCGTCAGCGGTGCCAGGCGCGACAACCGAATCGCGATGGCGAGCGCCAGACCGTAGAGGGCCGCCACGAACAGCACCACGCCGGTCCAGCCCGAATGGGCGAAGAACCAGCCGCCGGCGGTGCCGAGCACCGAGGAGCCCAGATAGTACAGGCACAGATAGACCGAGGAGGCCTGCGCCCGGTCACGCCGGGCCCGCCGACCGACCCAGCTGCTCGCCACGGAGTGCGCCCCGAAGAAGCCGACCGTCGTCACCACGATCCCGAAGACGATCAGCAGGATGTTGTCCGACAGGGTCATCAGGATCCCGGCGAGGCCCAGGCCGGTGGCGAGCCAGAGTACCCGCCGCCGGCCGAAGCGGCTGGCGAGTTCGCCGGTCACCGGGCTGCTCACCATCCCGGCGAGGTAGACCGAGAAGATCAGGCCGATCACCGTCTGGCTCAGGGAGAACGGCGGATCGAGCAGGCGGAAGCCGATGTAATTGTAGATGCAGACGAAGCCGCCCATCAGGAGAAACGCCTCGACGAACAGCCAGGGCAGCCCGGCATCGCGGAAATGGTGGCCGAAGCTGCCCGGCACCTCCCGCCAGGCCATCCGGCGCGCCACGAAGCTGCGCGAGGGCGGCAGCCAGCGCCAGAACGCCAAAGCCGCCACCAGCGCCAGGATGCCGATGGTGGCGAGCCCGGTGCGCCAGCCGACATGGTCGGCCATCACCCCGCTGATCAGGCGGCCAGACATGCCGCCGAGCGCGTTGCCGCCCACCAGCAGGCCCATGGACAGGCCGATGGCCTGGGCGTCCATCTCCTCCGCCAGATAGGCCATGGCCACGGCGGGCAGGCCGCTGGCCGTGAGTCCGCTGAGCGCCCGCAGCGCCAGGAACCCGTGCCACCCCGGGACCAGGGCGGCCACGAGGGTGAGCAGCGCGGAGGCCAGCAGCGAGGCGAGCATCACGGGCTTGCGGCCCCAGACCTCGGAGAGGGGGCTGACCACCAGCAGCGCCACCGCCAGCAGCCCGCAGGGGAGTGACAGGGCGAGGCTGCTCTCGGCCGGAGAGACGCCGAATTCGTCCGAAAAAATCGGCAGCAGGGGCTGCACCGCGTAGAGCACCGCGAAGGTCGAGAACCCGGCGGCGGCCAGCGCCAACGCCGTGCGGCGGAAGACCGGCGTACCCGACCGGATCAGCCGCTCGTCGCTCTCGCTGTCCATCCTGGCCCCGCGCCGCCGATTTCGACCGGTGGTGCGGGGCGGAGCCGCCGGCGTCAACCGCGATCGGCGCAGTCTCGCCCTGCGGCTGAGTCAGCCCGGCGCGCGCGCCGCGCCGGGTCGCTCAGCGCGGCGGGGCCGCCGGCGCCGGACCCTGCTGGAGCAGCGGGGTGATCCGCCGGACCGTGACCCGGCGGTTCTCCCGGGACGGTCCCGGCGTGTTCACCTTCAGGTACTGCTCGCCGTAGCCCTGGGTGGTCAGGTTCTCGGGCGGGACCTGGAACTGCCGGGTCAGCACCGTCGCCACCGACTGCGCCCGACGGTCCGACAGGGACAGGTTGTCGATATCCGAACCGACCGCGTCGGTGTAGCCCTCGATCAGGAAGACCTCCTGCGGGTTGGCGCGGATCGCCCGGTTGATCGCCGCGGCGATCACCGACAGCCGCGCAGCCTGATCCGGCGTGACCGTGAACGAGGCGGTGTCGAAATTGATCGTGTCGATGTCCACCGAGCGCATCCGGGCGCGCAGATCCGGGCTGTAGCGGACCTGGTCTAGGGTATAGCGCCGGTCGATCGCCACGACCGGCGGGGCCGTGAGCGCCTCGTAGACCGCGCCCTCGTCGGCCTGGTCGTACTCCACCACGTAGCGGTCGCGGGGGATGCGGATGTCCGGGGGCGGCAGAACCACCACGTCGTCGTAGATCGGGCGCGGCGGGCCTACATAGCTGTTGTCGATGATCACCACCTCGCGGCCATCGCGAAAACGGCGGTAGCGGCGCAGCATCCGGCCGTCATCGTCCGTGACGGTGACGATCTGCTCGCCCCCCGGCCGGTCGATGAAGCTGTAAAAATCGGCGCCCCGCCGTTCGGAGCGGAAGCCGCGCGGGTCGAGGTCGCGGAACCGCTCGTTCTCGTCGTGGCGGATCAGGTAGCCGTCGCGGTCACGCACGATGATGCGGCCGGGCTCCCGGTAGACGGTGCGGCCGCCCTCGCTGTATTCCCGGCGGTCGCGGCGGACCTGCTCGTAATCGCGCACGTCGTCGTCCTGCCGGAAGCCACCCGGGACGTAGCCGGGCTGTCCCGGGGCGTTCAACGCACCGCGACCGACCGCTCCGGCGGGCCCGTTGGCCGGCGGTTGTCCGGGTTGCGCTGGCCCTGGTGCGGGTGCCGGACCGGGCGGCTGGAACGGTCTGCCCGGCACGCCGGGCGCCATATTCGGCGGGAGCGGCCGACCGGGCTGGGCACCGGGCCCTTCGTTCGCCTGCGGCCGGCTCCCCGGCTGGACCTCTTCGCGTTGGACCGGCCGTCCGGGTACGCCGGGCGCCATGTTGGGCGGGAGGGGCCGCCCGGGCTGGGCCTCGGGGCCGCCGCTCGGCTGCGGCCGGTTGCCCGGCTGCACATCCTCGCGCTGGACGGGGCGTCCGAGCATGCCCGGCGCCGGGTCAGACGGCGCGGGCCGGCCACGCTCGGCACCGGCGCCCGCGTTCGGGCGATCCGGTTCGGGCGCGCCGCGGTCGCGGTCAGGCGACGGGCGGAGCTGCGGCGGAGCCGAGGGCCGCTCGTTGCCGGGCGGCCGGGGCTGTGCGCCCGATCCGCCGTCCCGATCCGGGGCTGGCCGATCCTGGCGCGCCGGCGGGCGTTCCTGCCGCTGCTCTTCCCGCGGCTCCTGCCGACGCTCCTGCTGTTCCCGGGCCGGCGGCGGTGGGGCCGCGGGCCTGGGTTCGGGGGCGCGTGGCCGCTCCGGCGGTTCGGCCTTGCGTGGCGGCGGCGGTTCGGGGTGCTCCCGGGCGGCCGGGGGCGGCGCGGCCCGGTCCGGACGCGGCTCAGGCCGTTCGCGCGCCGCCGGCGGACCCGGTGGTGGGCCGGGCGGCGGGCCGGGGCGTTCCTGCGGCGGCCGGTCCGGACGTGGGCCACCGCGCGGGGGCTCGCCGCCCCGGGGGCCGCGCTCCTCGGGACCGCCCTGTGCCAGCAGAATCGCGCCCGACGCTGCATCGGCGGCGTGAAGGGGCGTCAGCACCGGCAGCACCGTGCCGGTCAGGAGGATCAGTCGTAGGAACCGCATCGAGGCCTCGTATCGGGTGGAGCCGAACACGGGACTCGGTCGTTGGTTCCAGCGAAGTTCCCTTACGGCGTCAGCCGCTGGGGCACCGCGATCACGTTCGGGGCGATGATCCGAACGGCCACGTGATCCGGCTTGGCCAGCACGGATGCGGTCTCGTTCGGCGCCGCCCCGTCCTTCCCGGATTCGGAAGCCGTGGCCGCGGCCTCCTCCTTCGTGCCGATTCCGGCGCGCCCGGCGGCGTCGGCCGCGAGTTCCGCCGCGGTCCGGTCGGCCCGGCCCACGAGGGTCAGCCTGACCTTCGGACGGGACAAGGCCTCGGCCTGCATCGGCGTCACGAAGATGTCGCCCTTATGCCGGACCAGCATGCTCTCCGCCTTGACCAGGGACTGCGCCCAGGTCTTGCCGTCGGGCTTGCAGGAGCAGTTCGGGACGAATTCCTTGCGAAACTTGAAGGCGTTGGCGAGGCTCGCATAGGCGCGGCTGCCCTTCACCGTGGCGGCGTGCTTCAGGGCATCGTCGCCGTAGGGCATCGAATAGGCCTGCGCCTCCGTGCCGGGGCAGAGCGCCTGGCACATCTCGTCCGCGCCGCCGCGGCCTTCGGGCAGGTTCCGCATCGGGAAGAAGCCCCCGTCGCAGGTCCGCACGCAGACCATCTGCGGGCCGCCGCGGGCGTAGCTTTCCCCGCTCGCCGCATAGGTCTCCCGCGCCGGGCAGGTGGAGGCCACGAGGCTCTGGAGTTCGCGCCGGCGGGTGCCGTCGTCGTCGAACACCGCGCCGCCGTAGGTGGCCTTGAGGGCCCGGATACGCTGCTCGACGGCGCCGCATTGCGGCGGCCGCGTATCGAAGAACAGGAATTTCTCCGTGCAGTTGAGGCCGCGGTAATAGGCTTCCAGCCGCCCGATCTCGTCGTTGAGGGCCCGCGTCGTGCTGGCGCCGTTGTGCAGCGCGGCCAGCTCGGCCCGGTACCGGCGGCATTGGGGTGACGGCAGCTGCGGCGTCGGCCGCATCTCGGCGGCCGGCGGATCGGCCGGCGCCTCCTGCGCATCGGCCGTCGCGAGAAGCGTTCTGGACAGCCCGAGGGCGAGGACCGCGCTCAGGATGAGGCGGCCGAGCAAACGGGCGATCGGGCGGTGAGGCATCGGCTGCATCGCATTGAGCGGGTGCGCGGCGCTCCAGAGGCCCCGGGCGTGCGCATCCGCGCTTCGGGACCGAAGCAAAGACATCCTACGCCCCCTCGCAACACCGCGACACCCCTCCTACATCCCGCCCGCAAGCTTCAGGGGGGATTGGCCGGCGATGTGGTTTCGGAGTCTCACTTATGTCGGGCTTCTCGGGCTGGGGCTGGCCGCGGCCGGCCCGGCGGCGGCCCAGGAGCCCGACCGGATCTTCGACAAGTCGACGGTCTGGCGTCCGCTGACGCCCAACGACAAGCTCGTCGTCTACGGCGTGGATGATCCGGCGGTCTCGGGGGTCGCCTGCTGGTACACCCAGCCCGAGAAGGGCGGGATCAAGGGCACGCTGGGCCTCGCCGAGGACGTCTCGGACATCTCGCTGGCCTGCCGCCAGACCGGGCCGATCGCCTTCAAGGGCAAGCTCGGCCAGGGCGAGGTCGTATTCAGCGAGCGGCGTTCGCTGATCTTCAAGTCGATGCAGATCGTGCGTGGCTGCGACACGCGGCGCAATACGCTGATCTACATGGTCTATTCGGACAAGGTCATCCAGGGATCGCCGAAGAACTCAACTTCGGCGGTGCCGCTCGCCCCCTGGGGCACGGAGCCGGCGCCCAAATGCGCGGACGCCCTGAAGGGCTGACCGGGGGCGGGGTCGCCCCGTCCGGCCGGGTTCAATCCTGGCAGGTGATGCGGATCGGGCGCTCGGTCGGGGTCGAGATCGGCTGGCTGATGGCGCCGGTATATTCGTCGGCTGCGGCGACGCCGTAGGCATTGGCGGCGGCGTAGCCCTGCGCCTCGCACCACGCGTTGGCGACGACCTGACCGCAGCTGCTGCCGGGCGTCGTCAGGCACTCGCCGACGCCGTATCCGTCGCTCGACGGGATCAGGAAGGTCTTCTCGACGTGGCCGGGCGCCTTCGCGGGGGTCTCGCCGTCGCTGCCCGCCAGGGCGGCATGCGCCAGTCCGGCGGTGGCAAGGGCGGTCACGAGGGCGAGGAAACCGGTGGCCGAGCGTCGCATGGAGGGTCCTTGGGCACAGGATCTGTGGCGTGAGGAACGTCGGACGGACGGTCCGACGGCGCGGTTAAGGAAGCCTTACCCGGATGGCGCGAAGGCCTTCTCGAATTCCTCACGCTTTTGGGTTAGCCCGATCACGCGCGCCGCGCCGTCGCGGCGATGCAACAGGATGCGGTGGCGGTGTCGTTTGCAGCGCCACGGTTCTGCCGCTCTTCGCCGTGCGCGACCCGTAGGTCTTTGACGGCAGGGTGGATTTGGCCGGCGGTAGCGGGGCGTCGCGCGCCGGCCGCGGCGCCGGGCGGAGGATGGATTTCATGGCGCCGATGTTGCGGCTTCACAACACGCTGACCGGCACCAAGGAAACCTTCGCGCCGATCGATCCCGCGCATGTCCGGCTCTACGCCTGCGGGCCGACCGTCTACGACGCCGCCCATATCGGCAACGCCCGGCCGATCATCGTCTTCGACCTGCTGTTCCGGCTGCTGCGCCACCTCTACGGCCCGGCGCACGTGACCTACGCCCGTAACGTCACGGACGTGGACGACAAGATCAACGCCCGGGCGGCCGCGCGCGGGATCACCATCCGCGACCTCACCGACGGCACGCTGGCCCAGTTCCACCGGGACGTGCGCGACCTCGGCGTCCTCATGCCGGAGGACGTGAACGTGGCGGGCGAGCGGCCCCGCTTCGTCGAGCCGCGCGCCACCGACCACATCGCCGAGATGGTGGCGATGATCGAGGCGCTGGTCCGCGCGGGCCACGCCTACGTGGCGGAGGGCCACGTCCTGTTCGACGTGCCGTCGATGCCGGATTACGGCGGCCTGTCCCGGCGCCCCCTCGACGAGATGGAGGCCGGCGCCCGGGTCGAGGTCGCGCCCTACAAGCGCTCGCCCCTGGATTTCGTGCTGTGGAAGCCGTCGAAGCCCGGCGAGCCGTCCTGGCCGTCCCCCGCCGGGATCGCCGAGCCGGGCCGGCCCGGCTGGCATATCGAGTGCTCCGCGATGTCGGCGAAGCACCTCGGCAAAACCTTCGACATCCATGCGGGCGGGATCGACCTGATCTTCCCCCACCACGAGAACGAGGTGGCCCAGTCGCGCTGCTGCTTCGGCACGCCGGTGATGGCCAATGTCTGGCTGCACAACGGCTTCCTCCAGGTCGAGGGGGAGAAGATGTCGAAGTCGCTCGGCAATTTCATCACCATCCGCGACGTGCTGAAGGACTGGCCGGGGGAGGTGGTGCGGCTCACCATGCTCAAGACCCACTATCGGCAGCCGATCGACTGGACGCTGCGCGGGCTCGAGGAATCGAGCCGCGTGCTCGACCGGTGGTACAACGCCGCCGGGGACGAGCCCGCCGCCCCCGCCATGCCCGCCGCGGTGGTCGATGCCCTGTGCGACGACCTCAACACCCCGGCGGCGATCAACGAACTCCACCGGCTCGCGGGCGCCGAGGCGCAACCGGCGGGCCTGCGGGCGGGCGCGAACCTGTTCGGGCTGCTGACCCGCACCCGCAGCGGCCGCGAGCAGGAACAGGTCGCCGCCGCCGGCATCGACGTCGCGGCGGTCGAGGCGTTGATCGCCGAGCGCCGCGCCGCGCGGGCCGCCAAGGACTGGGCCGCCTCCGACCGGACCCGGGACGCGCTCGCGGCGTTGGGCGTGACCGTCAAGGACAACAAGGACGGCACGACCACCTGGACCGTAGCCCGCTGATCGCCGCGCCCGCGTCCTCTCGCCCGCTTGCGCGGGTCCGGGCGGACGGCATCTGTGGTTTGGGCCGTCCCATGGCGGGACACGGCGCCGGGAGGGATCCGCAGGTGAGTATCTTCACGACCTTCGGTGCGCGGTTCGCGGTTTTGGCGCTCGGGCTCGGCCTGTCCGGTCCGGCCGCAGCCATCGAGGGCGGCGCCCCGGCGGGACGGGACGCCCTGGCGCAGGCGACCGTCGCCATCGGCACGATCACCCAGCCCGAGGAGGCGCTGCGCCTGACCCGCTGCACCGGGGTGCTGATCGCCCCGGACCTCGTGCTGACGGCGGCGCATTGCGTGAACGGCGATCCCCTCGGCGCCCTGGTGGTGTTCTTCCGCGGCAGCGAGCCGGCGGGGCGGGTCTACGCGGCCCGGATCGCCGCCCGCTACAGTCCCGATCCCGGGGAGATGCTGCCGAACGCGGCGCCGGACGTCAGCCTCGCCGACCTCTCCCTCGACCTCGCCGTGCTGCGCCTCACCGAGCCGGTGCGCGACCGGCGCCCGATCGCCCTGGCGACCGAGCCGCGCCGGGTGCCCAAGAGCCTGCGGATCGCCGGGGCGGGCCTCTCCGGGCGCATGGTCGGGCGGCTGCGGACCGCCAGCCTCACGCCGCTCGCGGCCAGCAGTACGGGACTGACCATCGCGCGGGCGAACGGCGCCCGGGTCTGCTTCGGCGATTCCGGCGGGCCGGTGGTCGCGCAGGATCGGGGCGGCACCTACGTCTGGGGGATCGCCAGCGCCGTGATCAGCCGGTCCGCCCCCTGCGGCGGCTACGTGGTGATCGCCCCGGCCGCCCAGGTGTTCACGGGACAGCGCTGAGGCTGCCGGTCCGCCAACCCGCGATCGCGTTCTCAGCTACAAGCGTAGCGGGTCTCACGGGAGAATGGCCGATCCTGACTTCGTATTCGGCGCCGCCGCGCTGAAATAAGAGCACTTTTCCCTCCCCCTTGCGGGGAGGAGCGTGCGTTGCGACCGTCCGACAATGCGAAAACCCCGCGCGGTCGGACCGCACGGGCTTTTCGGGACCGGATGGGAGGCGGTTCAGACCGCCATGCGCTCCTCGCCGTCCATCGGCTCGCGCAGCACGTAGCCGCGGCCCCAGACGGTTTCGATGTAGTTCTTGCCCTGGCTGGCGTTGGCGAGCTTCTTACGCAGCTTGCAGATGAACACGTCGATGATCTTCAGCTCGGGCTCGTCCATGCCGCCGTAGAGGTGGTTGAGGAACATCTCCTTGGTGATCGTCATGCCCATCCGCAGACCGAGAAGTTCCAGCATCTGGTACTCCTTTGTCGTGAGCGGAACGCGCTTGCCGTTCACCGAGGCCATCTTCTCGTCGAGGTCGATCACCAGATCACCCATCGCGATCACTGACTGGGCGTGACCCTTGGACCGGCGCACGATAGCGTGGATGCGCGCCACCAGCTCGTCCTTGTGGAACGGCTTGGTCAGGTAGTCGTCGGCCCCAAAGCCCAGACCCTTCACCTTGTCCTCGATGCTACCCATGCCGGAGACGACGAGAACTGGCGTCTGAATTTTGGCCACGCGCAGGTTGCGCAGCACTTCGTAGCCCGACATGTCGGGCAGGTTCAGATCGAGGAGGATGATGTCGTAAGCGTAGAGCTTGCCGAGGTCGACACCTTCCTCACCGAGGTCGGTGGTGTAGGGGACGAAGCTTTACGATTTGAGCATCAACTCAATGCTCTGTGCGACGGTAGCGTCATCTGCGATCAGCAGAACGAGCATGACACGAACTCGAACTGAGGTGCTTCATAATCTCTCAGCAATACAGAAACGTGAACAGAAGGCGTTGCAGTTCAGGTCTGGGG
>NZ_JAKSYC010000304.1 GCF_022829585.1 Methylobacterium sp. J-026 | reverse complement strand
GCGATTGCCCATTGAGAACTTGGCTTCGATCCACGGCAACAAGTTGCCGTGACCGAGGGCGCGCGGCACTATGTGAACCGCATGCGCCTACTCCGTCCGATCCTGATCCTCGCCCTGGCAATCGCGGTGCCCACCGTGACGGCCGCCCCCAGTTGGGCGCAACGTGCGCATGGGCGGCGGCATGCGGCGGCGGCTAACACCCCGGCAAATGCGGGCGCGGTGGTCTGCCGAACCCGGGCCCGCGATTACGCCTATGAAAAGCACGCCGACGTCGGCCAGGAGCGCCTGTTCTTCAACCACTGCATGGGCCAGTAGGCCTGTCGAGCTACGCGCTGGTGTGACGGTGATACCGCGCACCTTGGCCAGGGCGGTCACGCATGTCTGCCCCGCTCACGCACGTGTGGCCGCTGTCGCAAGCCCTCATTAAGCCGTCCGGCCCTACCGCCGGTGCGGTACGTCCGCCGACGTTGGCCCATCAGGACCCCTATGAAAAAGCTGCTCGCGATCGCCGCGGCCATGGTCGTCTGCGCGGGCCCCGCGGTCGCCTGGGCCGATCAGCAGGCCCAGGACTGCGACCAGGATCCCGAAACGACGGGCTTCGCTGTCCGCCGACCCGCGCAGCCTGTACATGCCGGGCGCGCGGCCGGTCAGGGCGGATACGGATCCGCCCGAGGTCAGCTGGCAAGACGAGGCCCTGGAAAACTCCGAGCAGCGCAGGCGCGATCTGCTCGATTGCGGTGTGGATTGACGCGCTGGATGGCGGGCACAATCAGCCAGCGATGGCTCGACCCAGTAGTGGAACTCTTGTTCGTTCCACCGTATTGATCCGATAACTGCATCGAGCGACACCGCCCCGTATTGCTCGATGCAGAAGCGCCCGGCCCAGGATCATCTCCCCTGGGTCGGGCTTTTTTGTCTATCAGCAACACATTGATACAAAACTGCGACGCCGT
>NZ_JAKSYC010000301.1 GCF_022829585.1 Methylobacterium sp. J-026 | reverse complement strand
GGCTGGCCCTACCCCTACACATGCCGAGGCGGGGGAACACGCCAGATCTGCACGTTCCACAGTCCGCGCGACATACCGGATTTGCAGAGCCTGACCATCCCACTGATGGACCAAAACCTCGGGACGATGACCCGGGCAACGGTCGCGTTCATCCCGCATGGAAGCATGCACAACCTCACGAACCGCTTCCCGGGTATCGCGGCCACGCTCTGGCGTGACACTCTGATCGACGCGGCGATCTTCCGGGAATGGTTGGTCGCCATGGGGCGCCGCCCGGCATTCGAGCACTTGGCGCACCTCTTATGCGAATTGTACCTGAAGCAGGAGGCGGTCGGTCTGGC
>NZ_JAKSYC010000300.1 GCF_022829585.1 Methylobacterium sp. J-026 | reverse complement strand
AGACCGTTATGAGCGGCCGGCTCTAACCATTGAGCTACGGGCCCGGCGGAGGCGAAGCCTCCGGGGAAGCGATACCCGAAGGACACCGTCGCGTCACCCCGGCGGACCCGCGGGTCCCCGCTTTCCCGTTCCGGACCGGATCGGGTCCGCGCGCGTCCCGGTCAAGTCAGCATATCGGCGCAAGCTGCACGAATCGTGAGGTTGCGCACATCGCCGTCACCCGTGGCCTCGCCGGGGGCGAAGGTCCGGCTATCTGTAACGGTTCCAGCCTTTGCAAGCCGGGACCCCCATGACCATTCCCCTCAGGCTCACCCTGAACGGGCAGCCGCGCGAGATCGCCCTCGACGATCCCCGCGTCACCCTCCTCGATCTCCTGCGCGAGCGCCTCGGCCTGACCGGCGCCAAGAAGGGCTGCGACCGCGGCCAGTGCGGCGCCTGCACGGTGCTGGTGGACGGGCGGCGGATCAACAGCTGCCTGACGCTCGCCGCGAGCCTCGACGGGGCCGAGATCCTGACCATCGAGGGGCTGGCCGAGGGCGACCGGCTCCATCCGGTCCAGGCGGCCTTCATCGCCCATGACGGCTTCCAGTGCGGCTTCTGCACCCCCGGCCAGATCATGAGCGCGGTCGGGCTGATCCGCGAGGGCCAGGCCGGCACAGATCCCGAGCGGATCCGCGAGGGCATGAGCGGCAATCTCTGCCGCTGCGGCGCCTATGCGGGCATCCTGGACGCGGTGCAGGAGGCTTCGCAGGCGGCCTCGGCCCGGACCGAGCAGCGGGAGGACGCGGCGTGAGGCAGTTCGACTACATCCGCCCCGCGAGCCTGCCGGAGGCCGTGGCGGCCGGGCAGCAGCCCGACACCGCCTATCTCGCCGCCGGCACCAACCTGGTCGACCTGATGAAGGGCGGCGTCACCGCCCCGGCCCGGATCGTCGACATCACCCGGCTGCCCGGCCTCTCGGCGATCGAGCGGCTGCCGGACGGCGGCACCCGGATCGGCGCCCTGGTGCGCAACAGCGACCTCGCGCACGACGCGATGTTCGAAAAGACCTACCCGATGGTAGCCGAAGCCCTGCTGGCCGGCGCCTCGGCGCAGCTGCGCAACGCCGCCACCGTCGGCGGCAACCTGATGCAGCGCACCCGCTGCCCGTACTTCACCGACGCCGTCTCCCCCTGCAACAAGCGCGCGCCCGGCTCCGGCTGCGCGGCCCTGGGGCACGCCACCCGCATCCACGCGGTCCAGGGCTGGAGCGAGCACTGCATCGCCACCCACCCCTCCGACTTCTGCGTGCCCCTCGCCGCCCTCGACGCGGTGGTGGAGATCGCCGGGCCGGACGGCGCCCGGGCGGTGCCGCTGACCGCGTTCCACCGCCTGCCCGGCGACCATCCGGAGCGGGAGACAGACCTGCGGCCCGGCGAGCTGATCACCGCCCTGCGCCTGCCCCCGGAGGCGGAATCCTTCCGGGGCCATGCCCGCTACCTGAAGGTCCGCGACCGCACCTCCTACGCCTTCGCGGTGGTCTCGGCCGCCGCCGCCCTCACCTTCGACGGCGAGCGGATCGGCCGGGTCCGGCTCGCCCTCGGCGGGCTGGCCCTGAAGCCCTGGCGGGTGGCGGAGGCGGAAGCCGCGCTCGCCGGCCAGGCGCCCGCCCCCGAGGTTTTCGCGAGGGCCGCCGACGCGGCGCTCGCCGGCGCCAAGCCCACCGGCGAGGCCAACGCCTTCAAGATCGAGCTCGCCCGCCGGGTGGCGGTCCGCGCGCTCACCCAGGCCGCCGCGGGCACGCCCGCCCGGATCCCGGCGCTCCCCGCCTCCCCGTTCGGCATCGTCTGAGGAGACCCGCATGACCGCGACCTCCACGCCTGTATCGAATCTCCCCGCCGGCGCGATCCGGCACGGCTCCAGCATCGGCCAGCCGCTCACCCGGCGCGACGGCCCCCTCAAGGTGACGGGCCAGGCCCGCTTCTCCGCCGACAACCTGCCCCCCGGCACGCTCCACGCGGCGCTCTGCGTCGCCCGGATCGCCAAGGGCCGGGTCACCGGCCTCGACGTGGCCGCCGCCGAGGCGCATCCCGGCGTCGTCGCGGTGATGCGGCCGGGCCACGCCCCGGCGCTCGCCAAGGACCCGGACGCCAAGGACGGGCCGTTCACGTTCCGCCTCGACCTCCTGCAGAACGACACGGTCCGCTACGCCAACCAGCCGATCGCCGTGGTGATCGCCGAGACCCTGGAGGCGGCCACCGAGGGCGCGAGGCTGCTCGCCCCGACCTACGCGGCCGAGACGCCGCGGATCGGCCTCGACGCGGGCGACGTGTTCACGCCGCCCTCCGTGGGCGTCGGCGCGCCAGCGACCGAGAGCGACGGCGACGTCGAGGCGGGGCTCGCATCCGCGGACAAAACCATCGCGGCCACCTACGAGACGCCGGCCCAGTACCACAACGCCATGGAGCCGCACGCGGCCGTGGCCAGCTGGGACGGGGACCGGCTGACGCTGTACATGCCGACCCAGGCGCTCGCCATGTCGCAGGCCCGGCTCGCCGGGCTGTTCGGCATCGACGCCGACGACATCCACATCGAGAGCCCCTATCTCGGCGGCGGCTTCGGCTCGAAGGGTGTCCCGGCCGGGCCACAGGTGCTCGCCTGCATGGCGGCCAAGCTCGTCGGCCGGCCGGTCAAGCTGGTGCCGACCCGGACCCAGATGTACGGGCCGATGGGCCATCGCGGCCCGACCCGCCAGACGCTGCGGCTCGGCACCGACGCCGCCGGCAAGCTCACCGCGCTCGACCACCACATCCTCACCGCCTCGTCGAGCTTCGACGATTTCTTCGAGCCGGCGGGACGGGCGACCAGCACCCTCTATGCCAGCCCCGCCATCGCCATCCGGCACGAGGCGGTGCGGCTCGATACCGGGACGCCCCTGTTCATGCGCGCCCCGGGCGAGGCCACCGGCAGCGTCGCCCTGGAGAGCGCGCTCGACGAGATGGCGCACGAACTCGGCATGGACCCGCTGGAGTTCCGGCTCGCCAACTACGCCGAGGTCGAGCCGCTCACCGGCAAGCCGTTCTCCTCCAAGGGCCTGCGCGAATGCTACCGGCGCGGCGCCGCGGCGTTCGGCTGGGCCGGGCGCCCGCTCCAGCCCCGCCAGACCCGGGACACGGACGGGTTCCTGGTCGGCACCGGCATGGGCACCGCCACCTTCCCGGCGCTGATCTTCGAGGGCATGGCCCGGGCCGAGATCCGCGCCGACGGCACCGGCACGGTGGAGCTCGGGGCGATCGACATGGGCCAGGGTTCCTGGACGGCGCTCGCCCAGATCGCCGCCGACGGGCTCGGGATCGGGATGGATTCCCTCACCTTCCGGATGGGCTCCTCGGATCTGCCGAATGCCGGCATCGCGGGGGGCTCGGGCCACACCGCCACGGCGGGCGGGGCGATCCACGCCGCCGCCGGCGACGTGATCCGGCAGCTCTCGGATCTCGCCACCAACGACCCCGCCTCCCCGCTCTACGGGGCGGGCAATGCCGGCGTGACCGCGGCGGACGGGCGGCTGACCCGGCGCGACGACCCGGGCCGGAGCGAAGCCTTCACCGACATCCTGGCGCGGGCCGGCCGGTCCAGCATCGCGGGCCAGGGCAAGGCCGGGGCCGATCCGGCCGCGCAGGCGGCCTACGCCATGCACGCCCACGGGGCGGTCTTCGCCGAGGTGAAGGTCGATCCCGACCTCGGCCAGATCCGGGTGAGCCGCCTCACCGGCGCCTTCGCGGCCGGCCGGGTGATCAACCCGCGCCTCGTCCAGAGCCAGTATTACGGCGGGATGATCTGGGGTCTGTCCTTCGCCCTGCACGAGCGGGCCGAGATGGACCCGCGCACCGGCCGCTTCCTCAACGACAACCTCGCCGAATACCACGTGCCGGTGAACGCCGACATTCCCGCGATGGAGGCGATCCTGGTCCACGAGGACGACGCGGTGGTGAACGCCCTGGGCGTCAAGGGCGTCGGCGAGATCGGCATCACCGGCACGGTGGGGGCCATCGCCAACGCGATCTGGCACGCCACCGGCGTGCGGGTGCGCGAGATGCCGATCACGCTCGACAAGCTGCTCGGCTGAATCCGTTCCGGGCGCGTCGCGGCGCCCGGGATTTTTTAGTATGGGGCATGCCATCGGCGGCCGGCGGCCGCCGCAGCAGCGCGGAGACCGGCATGCCCCTCCTCACCAGCGATATCGGCGGCGTCGTGCCGATCGCCCCGACGCCGTTCCACCCGGACGGACGGATCGACGAGGCCTCCCTCGACCGGATGACCGATTTCTTCGGCGCCGCCGGGGTCGACGGCCTGACGATCCTCGGCCAGCTCGGCGAGGCCGGCAAGCTCGACCACGTCGAGGGCATCGCGGTGGCCAAGCGCGTCCTCGGGCGGACACGGCTGCCGGTGATCGTCGGCGTCACGGCGCCGGGCTTCGCGGCCATGCGGGCGCTGGCCCGGGAGGTGATGGAACTGGGCGCCGCCGGCGTGATGATCGCGCCGCCCAACACCCTGCGCACCGACGACCAGGTGGTCGGCTATTACCGCAACGCCGCCGAGGCGATCGGGCCGGACGTGCCCTTCGTGCTGCAGGACTATCCCCTCACCTTCTCGGTCCAGATGACGCCCGGCGTGATCCGCCGGATCGTGTCCGACAATCCCTCCTGCGTGATGCTCAAGCACGAGGATTGGCCGGGGCTGGAGAAGATCTCGATCCTGCGCGGCTTCGAGGCCGCGGGCGCGATGCGCCACATCAGCATCCTGGTCGGCAATGGCGGCCTGTTCCTGGATTTCGAGACCGAGCGCGGCGCCGACGGGGCCAATACCGGCTACGCCTTCCCGGAGATGCTGGTCGACGTGGTCCGCCTCGGCCGGGCCGGGGACCGCGACGCCGCCCACGACCTGTTCGACGCCCACCTTCCCTATCTGCGCTACGAGCAGCAGCAGGGCCCGCTCGGGCTCGCCGTGCGCAAATACGTGTTCCAGCGCCGGGGGATCTTTTCCTCCGACGCGCAGCGCAAGCCCGCGCAGGCGCTCACCCCCCAGGCGAAGGCCGAGGTCGAGTACCTGCTGGCCCGCCTCGCCCGCACCGATCCGCGGGCCAGGCTCCAGGCTGCATAGGGCGTCGTTTTCTGGGGCATCGTCTTTTGGGGCATCGTCTTGTGCCGCAGGCCGGGCGGGTCAGGCCCCCGCCTTGCCCTCCGGCCGCAGGGCCACCCGGTCCCCGTCGCGCAGGGAGGCCGGGGGCCCGACGATGACCCGCTCGCCGCCGGACAGGCCGGTGCGCAGTTCCAGCAGGCTCTGGGTCTGGCGGAAGATCGTCACCGGCCGCATCCGCGCCACCGTGGTCCCGTCCGCTCCCGTCTCGACCACCGCCACGCGGGTCCCGTCCTGGTCGAAGATCAGGGCGTCGTTCGGCACCGTCACGGCGGGGGAGACCCGTGGGATCTCCAGCGTGACGGTGATGTAGAGGCCCGCCTGGAGCGCGCCGTCCGGGTTGGGGATGTCGACCTGCGTCACCAGCGTGCGCGCGGAGGAGAGCAGCGTCGTCGACGAGCGCGCCACCTTGCCGGGGAAGATCTTTCCGGGGATCTGCGCCACCTCGACCCGGGCGTTCAGCCCGTCGCGGATCCCGTCGGCGGCGTAGAGCGGCACGTTCACCGCCATGCGCAGCACGTCGTCCCGGGCCAGCGTCAGGAGGGGCATCCCCGTATTCGTGTCCGCCGTGACCGCGTCGCCGACATCGTTGTTGCGGGTCGTCACCACCCCGTCGAAGGGGGCGCGGATCTCCTCGAAGCCGGTCAGGACCTTGAGCCGGGCGACCTGCGCCTCCTGGGCGGCGATGTTGGCCTCGGCGACCTTCACGGCGGCCTTCACCGCGTCGACATTGGCCGCCTGGGCGAGCACGCCGGCCTGGGACGTGTCGGCGTTCTGCCGGGTCTCGGCCCCGGTGCCGGCCAGCGTCGAGGTCCGCCGGTTGGTCACGTCCGCGAGGTGGCGGTTGGCCTCGGCCTGGTCGACCATGGCCCGCGCCTGGATCAGCGCCGCCTGCAGCTGCAGCACCTGCGCCTGCGCCTGGACCAGCTGCTGGTCGAGGTCGGGGGCGCTGATCCGGAACAGCAGGTCGCCCTTTCGCACATGCGAGCCGATATCGACCTGCCGCGCGACGATGTAGCCGGTCGCCCGCGGGTAGAGGCTCGCGGTGTCGAAGGCCTGGGTGGTGCCGGTCTGCGTCAGGGTCAGGGGGCCGGAGGCCCGCGCGGCCGCGGCCGCCCGCACGGTCGGCGGCTTCGCCTCGGCCGATTGCGGCGGGCTCGCCGCCCGGGACTGGTCCGGCCAGTAGCGGTATCCGAGAAACCCGGCGCCCGCCAGCGCCAGGAGGGCGAACCAGACACGGCCGCGATGCGCGCGCGGGCCGGCCTCGCCCGCCGCTGAACTGTTCCGGTCCGCCATCCTCGCCCTCGGGTCGCGCTGCGCATCGACCGCCGTCACGGCGCTCGCCGACCGGCCGGGATGCGTCCAGTGCTCTGTTCAATACATAGGCCGCCCGCGGGGTCCGGGCGAGATGCCGCACTGCACGATCGGAGCCGGATCCTGCGGGCGCGCTCCCGGTTACCCTGCCGAACATCAGGGACCGATCGACCATGACCGAGATTTCCAGGCGCGCCATCATCGCCGCGGCGGGCGGCGCCATGATGGCGTCCCCCGCGGCGGCGCAGTCCTCCGGCCCCGCCGCCCCGCTGCCGGAGCGCGGCACCAAGGGGGCCGACATCCTGGGGCCGCGCAACCAGCCCAGGGCCGCCGAGGAGCCGTTCACCCTGGCCCCGCCCGCCACCGACCACGGCACGATGCCGAACCTGAAATGGTCCTTCGCGGACAGCCACATGCGGCTGGAGGAGGGCGGCTGGGCGCGCCAGACCACGATCCGCGAATTGCCGGTCTCGAAGGCCATGGCCGGAGTCAACATGCGCCTCAAGGCCGGGGTGGTCCGCGAGATGCACTGGCACAAGGAGGCCGAGTGGTCCTACATGATCAAGGGCAAGGCCCGGATCACCGCGGTCGATCAGGACGGGCGCACCTTCGCGGACGATGTCGGCGAGGGCGACCTCTGGTACTTCCCCGGCGGCATCCCGCATTCGATCCAGGGGCTGTCGGCCGACGGGGTCGATGGCTGCGAGTTCCTGCTCGTGTTCGACGACGGCGCGTTCTCGGAGGATTCGACCTTCCTGCTGACCGATTGGCTGGCGCACACGCCCAAAGACATCCTGGCCAAGAATTTCGGCCTGCCCGAGAGCGCCTTCGCCAAGATCCCCGAGAAGGAACTCTACATCTTCCCCGGGCCGACGCCCGGCCCGCTCTCGGCCGACCTCATGGGCGGCGCCGGCCAGATCCCCAAAACATTCAGCCACCGGATGCTGGCGCAGGAGCCGATCCGGACCAGGGGCGGGCGCGTGCGCATCACCGATTCCACGGTGTTCCCGGCCTCCGTGACGATCGCCGCGGCGCTGGTCGAGGTCGAGCCCGGGGGCATGCGCGAGCTGCACTGGCACCCCAACGGCGACGAGTGGCAGTACTACCTCTCGGGCACGGGCCGGATGACGGTGTTCGGCTCGGAATCGAAGGCCCGCACCTTCGACTACCAGGCGGGCGACGTGGGCTACGTGCCCTTCGCCATGGGCCACTACATCGAGAACACCGGCGACACGACGCTCACCTTCCTGGAGATGTTCAAGAGCCCGCGCTACGCCGATGTCTCGCTGACGCAATGGCTGGCGCTGACCCCGCACCCCCTGGTCCAGGCCCATCTCGGGATGGATCCCAAGCAGATCGATGCCCTGCCGCAGACGAAATCACCCGTCGTGTCCGGTTGACGCGCCCCGGAACCCGGCCCGATCCTGGGGCGTCGACCCCGATAGACATCCCGCTACGGAGCACGGAGACAGCCATGCGCGCCGCGTCCCGCGCGCTCCTCGCCCTGGCGCTCGCCTTCCCGGCGGGCGCCGCCTGGGCGCAGGTGCAGCAGAACGACCCGAACGCCGCCAACGCCTCGTTCGGCCTGCAGAGCCAGATCCGCACGCTCAACCAGCAGCGGGTCACGGATTTCAACACGCTGAACCAGTCGATCCAGCGCAACGTCCAGTTCGAGCCCTACGCCCCCTATCTGCCCGGCCGGGGCCTCTACGGGGGCCGGCATGCCGGCGCGCATATCGGCCGGCATCTCAGCCGGGACGGGATCGTGCGGCGGGGCGGCGGCATCAACACGAGCGTGTGCACCGGCTGCTGAGCGGCCGGAAAGGCTGGGCAGAGCGGGGAAAGCCCGAAAAAATCCTTTCCCCGCCGACAGGCTTCGCCCAGAAGCTCAGCCCATGGTGGCGTGCGCATGAACATCCTGCTGATCGGCTCCGGCGGCCGTGAGCACGCCCTGGCCTGGCGCCTCGCCCAGAGCCCCCTGTGCACCCGCCTGTTCACGGCGCCGGGCAATCCCGGCACGGGCCGCCACGGCACCAACCGGCCGGAGCTCACGGTCGCGGACCACGATGCGGTCGCGGCCTTCTGCGCCGCGGAGGCGATCGGCCTCGTGGTGGTCGGGCCCGAGGCCCCCCTCGTCGCCGGGCTGGTCGACGACCTGACGGCCGCCGGGATCCGCGCCTTCGGGCCCACCCGCGACGCCGCCCGGCTCGAGGGCTCGAAGGGCTTCACCAAGGACCTCTGCGCCGCCTGCGGCATCCCCACCGCCGCCTTCGCGCGCTTCACGGCGCTGGAGCCGGCCCTGGCCTATACCCGCCGGCAGGGCGCCCCGATCGTCGTGAAGGCCGACGGGCTCGCCGCCGGCAAGGGCGTCACCGTCGCCGAGACCCTGGATCAGGCCGAGGACGCGCTCACCGCCCTGTTCGCCGAGCCGGGCGCCGAGGTGGTGGTCGAGGAATGCCTGTTCGGCGAGGAGGCGAGCTTCTTCGCCCTGTGCGACGGCACGCGGGCGATCCCCCTCGGCACCGCCCAGGACCACAAGCGCGTGTTCGACGGCGACCGCGGCCCCAACACCGGCGGCATGGGCGCCTATTCCCCGGCCCGGGTCGTCACCCCGGAGATCGAGGCCCGGGTCATGGCCGAGATCATCGCCCCGACGCTCGCCGGCATGCGGGCGCGCGGCTGCCCGTTCACCGGCATCCTCTACGCCGGCCTGATGCTCACCGCGGATGGCCCGAAGCTGATCGAGTACAACACCCGCTTCGGCGACCCCGAGGCGCAGGTGCTGATGCCGCGCCTCGCCTCCGACCTCGTGCCGGCCCTGCTCTCGGCCTGCGACGGCGACCTGTCCGGGGTGAGCCTGGAATTCGACGCCCACCGGGCCGCGCTCACCGTGGTGATGGCGGCCGCCGGCTATCCGGGCGCCGTGGTCCGGGGCTCGGTAATCCGGGGGATCGAGGCGGCCGAGGGCGAGGGCGTCCACGTGTTCCAGGCCGGCACCCGGGCCGAGGACGGACAGCTCCTGGCCGATGGCGGCCGGGTGCTGGCGGTCACGGCGCTCGGCCACAGCGTCACCGACGCCCAGGCCCGCGCCTATGCGGCGGTAGCCCGGATCGACTGGCCCGAAGGGTTCTGCCGGCGCGACATCGGGTTCCGGGCCGTGGCGCGGGAGGCCGGCCAGGGCTGAACAGTCCCGGTCCCGGGCGAAGCCCGAATGTCGGGGCCCTGCCCCGACGCCCCGCCAAAGGGCTCGCCCCTCGGAAACCCCTACTCGCCGATCGCCGCCCCGGCCGGCCTCCGGTTGTCGTTGGCGCCGTAGAGCAGGTCCGGCCGCATCCGCTCCGTGCGCGAGGCGTCGTTGCCCGAGGAGGCCGCCTCCGGCGCGGCCGGCCCTGCGCCGCGCACCGCGATGAGCTCCTGCGCGCCCCAGGGCTTCTGCTCGTGGATGATGTGTCCCATGCCCTTCAGGATCGCCTGTGTATCCGCCGAGAGCGCGAAGGGTTCGGCATAGACCGTGTCGGGCAGCCACTGGTGGTGGATGCGCGGGGCGTCCACCGCCTCCTGCGGTTCCATTCCGAAATCCAGCATGTTGAGGATGGTCTGGGCCGTGATCGTGATGATCCGCGAGCCCCCCGGGGAGCCCGCCACCATCACGACTTTGCCGTCCCGCAGCACCAGGGTCGGAGCCATGGACGAGAGCGGGCGCTTGCCCGGCTGGATCGCGTTCTTGGTCCCCTGCACGAGGCCGAACAGGTTCGGCACCCCGGTCTTGACCGTGAAGTCGTCCATCTCGTCGTTGAGGAAGAAGCCCGTGCCGGGGGCGATCACTCCGGCGCCGAAATAGCCGTTGATCGTGTAGGTCAGCGAGACCGCGTTGCCGGCCCTGTCCATCACCGAGATGTGGGTGGTCTCGGCCCGCTCCCGCGTCTCCAGGCCGGGATCCGGGCGGATCTCGGCCGAGGGGGTCGCCCGGTCCGGCCGGATCGAGGCCCGGAGCGTCTCCGCATAGGCCGGCGACAGGAGCCGGGCGACCGGATTGTCGACGAAGGCCGGATCGCCGAGCAGCAGGTTGCGGTCGGCATAGGCGCGCCGCATCGCCTCGACCATCACGTGGACGCTCCGGGCGGAGTTGAAGCCCGCCGCCCGCAGGTCGTAGCCGTCGAGGATGCCGAGGATCTCGCAGAGCGTCGTGCCGCCGGACGAGGGCGGCGGCGCCGACAGGATGGTCGCCCCCCGGTAGCGGCAGGTCAGCGGCTCCGACTCGGTCACCGTGTAGGCGGCGAAATCGGCCGCCGTCAGCAGGCCGCCCCCCGCCCGGGAGGCCGCCGCGACGGCCTCGGGGACGGCGCCCCTGTAGAAGGCGTCCGACCCGCCCTCGGCGATGGCCTGGAGGGTGCGGGCGAGGTCGGCCTGGACCAGCCTGTCCCCGGGCCGCCAGGGGCTCCCGTCCGGGCGCAGGAACACGCGGGCGACGTTCGCTTGAGCGGCGAACAGCGTGGTGCCGGATTCGAGGATGTCGGTGTCGCCCCGGGTCAGCACGAATCCGTCCCGGGCCAGCGCGATCGCCGGGGCCATCACCCGGGCCAGCGGCAGGGTCCCGTATGCGGCGAGGGCGGTGTTGAGGCCGAGCACGGTCCCGGGCACCCCGGCGGCCTTCCAGCCGCGCAGGCTCGCCCCCTTCACGACTTTGCCGGCGGCGTCGAGATACATGTCCCCGGTCGCGGCGGCCGGCGCGGTCTCGCGGAAATTGATGAACCGGCTCGGGCCGTCGGCGCGGTGGAGCACCAGGAAGCCGCCGCCGCCGAGATTGCCGCAGCACGGGTTCACCACCGCCTCGGCGTAGGCCACCGCCACCGCGGCATCGACGGCGTTGCCGCCGGCCTTCAGGATCTCGGCCCCGACCTGCGAGGCGAGGCGCTGGGACGAGACCACCATCCCGTTCTCGGCCTCGACCGCCGGTCCCGAGGCGGCCCGGGCCGCGGGACTTGCGAGGGTGAGCAGGGCGGCCAGGAACAGCGCGCGTGCCAGTGCGATCATCCCTGCCCTCTCCGGTTCGGGTCCCGCGCCGCCATATAGGGGACCACACGCCAGAGTCGCCGCTCCGACCCTCCACTTCATCCTGGGATCAGGAGGTGGGGAGGGATGGGAGCCGCGTTTGCCCGGCTTCAGCCGTTGCGGAAGGTGTAGCTGTAGCCGTTCAGCGCCGGCGCGCCGCCGAGATGGGCGTAGAGCACCTTCGCGCCCTTCGGGAAGAAGCCCTTCTTCACGAGGTCGATCATGCCCTGCATCGACTTCCCCTCGTAGACCGGGTCGGTGATCATTCCCTCGAGCCGAGCCGAGAGCCGGATCGCATCCACGGTCTCCTTCGAGGGCACGCCGTAGACCGGGTAGGCGTAATCCGCGTTGAGCACGACGTCGTCGGCCACGATGTCGCCCGCGCCGACCAGGGCGGCGGTGTTCTGGGCGATGTCGAGCACCTGGGCCTTGGTCTGGTCCGGGGTGCAGGAGGCGTCGATGCCGATGACGTTGCGGGCGCGCCCGTCTGCGGAGAAGCCGACCAGCATGCCGGCATGGGTCGAGCCGGTGACTGTGCAGACCACCACGTAGTCGAAGCGCAGGCCCATCTCGGCCTCCTGCTTGCGCACCTCCTCGGCGAAGCCGACATAGCCGAGCCCGCCGTACTTGTGCACCGAGGCGCCCGCCGGGATCGCGTAGGGCTTGCCGCCCTCGGCCTCGACCTCGGCCAGCGCGCGCTTCCAGCTGTCGCGGATGCCGATATCGAACCCGTCATCGACGAGCTGCGTCTGCGCGCCCATGATCCGCGACAGGAGGATGTTGCCGACCCGATCGTAGACGGCATCCTCGTGGGGCACCCAGGCCTCCTGGATCAGCCGGCACTTCATGCCGATCTTGGCGGCCACCGCCGCGACCATGCGGGTGTGGTTCGACTGCACGCCGCCGATCGACACCAGCGTGTCGGCCCCGCTCTTGATCGCGTCCGGCACGATGTATTCGAGCTTGCGCAGCTTGTTGCCGCCATAGGCGAGGCCGGAATTGCAATCCTCGCGCTTGGCGTAGAGTTCGACTTCGCCGCCGAGATGGGCGGTGAGACGCTTGAGCGGCTCGATCGGCGTCGGGCCGAAGGTCAGGGGATAGCGCTCGAATTGGTCCAGCATCGGGTCTCTCCGGGGCTCGGGACGCATCCAGGCCGAAGCGGTCTCGGCCCGGCCCGGATGCGTCGAGGCGACGCCCACAGGACGGCCGGATCGGGGGGGAAACCGGTTCGTCTGCGAGGCGCCGAGGAAAACTACCAGACGTCGGCCGGAAGGTGCTCTCGATCTTTCCGCGTCGAAGGTCTGACACTTGCATTGCCAGGCCGAGATGCCGCAAAGGATTTCGAATTCGGGATCCAAGGTGAAAGAATCCACCATGGCTGCAGGGCTCGACCGGATCGACCAGAAGATCCTGCGCCTGCTGCAGGCGGACGGCCGCATGGCCAATGCCGAGATCGCCGAGCGCTCCGGCACCAGCGCGGCCACCTGCCACCGGCGGATCCAGCGCCTGTTCGCGGACGGGTTCGTGCGGGCGGTCCGGGCGCTGATCGACCCGGCCCGGGTCGGGCGGGGCACCCTTGTCTTCGTCGGCGTCGTTCTCGACCGCTCGACCCCCGAGAGCTTCTCGGAGTTCGAGGCCGCCGTGCGGGCGATCCCGGTGCTGCTCGACTGCCATCTCGTGGCCGGCGACTTCGACTACATCCTGAAAATCCGCGTCTCCGACATGGCCGATTTCAACCGGCTCCACAGCGCCACGCTGATCGGCCTGCCGGGGGTGCGCCAGACCCGGACCTTCTTCGTGATGAAGGAGGTGATCGACAACGCGCCGCTGGCCCTGTGACACGCGGGGCCGCCGCATCCGGGCTCCGGCCGGATCACCCGCCAGGGGGCTGCATGCCCTTGGGAACCCCGGGACGGGGGCGGCCTACCCCTCCCCGCGCCGCGCCTTGCGCAGCGTTTCCCACCGCTCCAGCCGCTCGGCCAGGCGGCTCTCGTAGCCGCGCTCTGTGGGCTGGTAGAGGTGCTGGCGCCCCAGCGCGTCGGGCCAGTAATCCTGGCCCGAGAAGGCGTCGGGCTCGTCGTGGTCGTAGCGGTAGCCCTCGCCGTAGCCGATCCGCTTCATCAGCTTGGTCGACGCGTTGAGGATGGTGCGCGGCGGCGGCAGGGAGCCCGCTTCCTTGGCGAGCCGGGTCGCGGCCTTGTAGGCCTCGTAGACGGCGTTCGATTTCGGCGCGCAGGCGAGGTAGAGCGCGGCCTGCGCCAGCGCCAATTCGCCCTCCGGACTGCCGAGGAAGTCGAACGCGTCCTTGGCGGCGTTGGCCACCACCAGGGCCTGCGGGTCGGCGAGCCCGATATCCTCCACGGCCATCCGGACCAGCCGGCGGGCGATGAACAGCCGGTCCTCGCCGGCATCGAGCATCCGGCAGAGATAGTAGAGCGCCGCGTCCGGATCCGAGCCGCGCACGGTCTTGTGCAGCGCCGAGATCAGGTTGTAGTGGCCCTCCTGCGCCTTGTCGTAGATCGGCGCCCGCCGCTGCACGATTCTTTGTAACTCTTCGGCGTCGAGGGTCTCGCCCGGTTGCGCCGAGCGCCAGACCTCCTCGGCAAGCGTCAGCGCCGCCCGGCCGTCGCCGTCGGCCATCCGCACCAGCACGCCGCGGGCCTCCTCGGTGAGCGGCAGGGCCTGTTCGGTCAGCGCCTCGGCTCGGACCAGCAGCCGGGCGATCGCCCCCGGATCGAGGGCGCGGAACAGCAGCACCCGGGCGCGGGACAGGAGGGCCGCGTTCAGCTCGAAGGAGGGGTTTTCGGTGGTGGCGCCGACCAGGGTGACGGTACCGTCCTCCATCACCGGCAGGAAGGCGTCGAGCTGCGCCCGGTTGAACCGGTGGATCTCGTCGACGAACAGCAGGGTCGCCTGTCCGGCCGCCCGGCGCCTGCGGGCGGCCTCGAACACCTTGCGCAGCTCGGGCACACCGGAAAAGATCGCCGAGATCTGCTCGAAATGCAGGTCGGTGCCCTGGGCGAGCAGCCGCGCCACGGTGGTCTTGCCGGTGCCGGGCGGTCCCCAGAAGATCAGCGAGCCGAGGCTCTTTCCGCGCAGGAGGCGGGTGAGGCTGCCGCCCTCGCCGGTCAGGTGCTCCTGACCGACGACCTCGGTGAGGCTCTGCGGCCGCAGCCGGTCCGCGAGGGGGCGGGCTGCCTCGGGGCCGGGCGCGCGCCCGGGATCCGGCGTGGCTGGGGGCTCCGCGGAGGCGAACAGGTCGGACATCCGCGCATCAACACCGGGCGCGGGCGGGGGCGCAAGCCGGTCGCCGGCAATCGCGCGGGATCAGCCCCCGAACACCGAGGTCAGGACCTCGCCGTTGCGGTTGATCGCGACCTCCCAGGAATTGAGGCTGTTGCGGGTGACCCGGTCGAGATCCTTGGTGGTCGCCATCGGCACGCCGTTGACCGCCACGATCAGGTCGCCCCGCTGCAGCCCGACCCGGGCCGCGACGGAGTTCTCGTCCACCGCCTGCACGGCCACGCCGTCGGCGGGGAAGTCGACCTGCATCTCCTCGGCCACCGCCGGCGAGGTGTTGACCAGCGTCGCGCCCAGGAAGGGCGAGCGGGTCTTCACCTTGAGCACGTCGCGCGGGCGCGTCTCGGGGGCCGGGGCGAGCTTGACCGCGACGGTCTGGCGGGCCGTGCCGCGCAGGATCCCGAACCGGGCCTGGCCCTGGACGCCCTTGAGCGCGAAGCGGTACCCGAACGCCTCCGGGTCGGCGACCTCCTGGCCGTCGACCGTGAGGATCAGGTCGCCGCGCTTCAGGCCCGCCTCGTCGGCCGGGCTCTTGGCCTGCAGGCTCGCCACCAGCACGCCGGTCGGATGGTCGAGGCCCATGCTGTCGGCGATGTCGGGGGTGACGCTCTGGATGCGTGCGCCGAGCCAGGGCCGGCGCACGACGCTCGCCCCGTCGCGGGCGGCGTCGACCACCGCCTTGACCATGCCCACCGGGATCGCGAAGCCGATGCCGTGGCTGCCGCCCGACTGCGAGTAGATCGCCGTGTTGATGCCGACCAGCTGGCCGCGCAGGTCGACCAGCGCGCCGCCCGAATTGCCCGGGTTGATCGCCGCGTCGGTCTGGATGAAGTACTGGTAGTCCGCCGAGCCGACCTGCGTGCGCGCCAGCGCCGAGACGATGCCCTGCGTCACGGTCTGGCCGACGCCGAACGGGTTGCCGATCGCCATCACGAAATCGCCGACCTCGAGGGCGTCGGCGTCGCCGAAGGGCATCGGCACGAGGTTCTTCGGCGGCTCCTTGATCTTGAGCACGGCGAGGTCGGTGCGGGTGTCGCGCATCACGATGGCGGCCTCGAACTCCCGCCGGTCCGCCAGCGCGATCCGCACCTCGTTCATGTTGTCGATGACGTGGTTGTTGGTGATGACGAGCCCGTCGGCATCGACCAGCACCCCCGAGCCCAGGGATTTCTGGGCCCGGTCGCCCCGCGGTCCCCGGCCCCCCTCCGGCTCGCCGAAGAAGCGGCGCATGAACTCCTCCATGGCGCTGGAGCGCGCGCTGGAGCTCTTCTCCACGTGGGAGGCGTAGACGTTCACCACCGAGGGTGCGGCCCGCTTCACCACCGGGGCGAAGGAGAGCTGCACGTCGGCCTTGCTGAGCGGCACGGCCTTGGCCGTCCCGTCCTTGACGGCGTCCCGCGCCTCGGTGCGCGCCATCTGGGCCGCGGCCGGGCCGGCGGCCATCAGGACTGCGACGAGGGCGGGCAGGGCGAGGCGGTTCAGCATGCAGGGCTCCGGCGTCAGGGCGGGCACGCCGTCCAGGCCGGGACGAGGGGCGCGCGCCGCGCACCCCTACGCTATCGTGACCGATTGCGGCAGGTCCACGACACCGTCGCCGCAAGGGGCCGGGATCCGGTCAGGCGATCTCCTTGCCGCGCGCCCGGCTCTTCCTGGCGGGCGGGGGCGGCGCAGGCTCCGGTTCGACCGTCGGCACGGCGGTGTCCCGACGCTGCTGTTGGTGTCCGAGCCCCAGAGAGCGGGCCAGCTGTGAGCGTTGCTCGGAATATGTCTGGGCCGTCATGGGGTAATCGACGGGGAGGCCCCACTTGGCGCGGTAGGCTTCGGGGGTCAGCCCGCGCAGGGTGAGGTGACGGCGCAGGGTCTTGTAGGGCTTCCCGTCCTCGAACGAGATCAGGAAGTCCGCGCTCACCGAGCGCCGGATCTCCTGCGCGGTCGCCCTGGCGACTAACGCGCTGACGCCGCCGGAACAGAGGCCGCGAAGCGTCTCGTGAACATCGGTGAGGAGCTTCGGCAGATCCGCGCTCTGAATGTGATTGTGGATCACGTAGGCCGAGACGATCTCGGAGGCGAGCGTGACGAAGCGGATGTTGCTGTCGTTCGGGTGAACCATGTCTTGAGCGTTGCCTTCCCGTGTTGACGAAACTCGCCAGAACGCAAGCACTGCGTCGCGACTCGGTCGCTCGATACAAGCGCATTTGCCGGGTTGGTCAAGTCGAAATTCCGAATCTGACCTGTAGTAGCGAACAAGACGTAAGAATATCCGTCTCAGAAATCCAACCTGAAGGAAAATGGTCTGATATGAAGTTATTTGTGCGCAATCGATATTGCTGCGCCGATCGTCCGATGCGACCGCACCTGCTCTTTACAGGCGGAACGCGACGACACCGCGGGCAGGGATGGGTCAGGGGTTGCAGAGGGGCTGTGAGCCTGTCCACCGAGCCCGAGGATCGGAGACGATCCCGGCCGTGACGGCCCGTGGCGAAGCGAGCCTCGGCCCGGACGGGGGGCCAAGGTGTCTCGAGCGGCGGGCCGGATTCCGGTGGCCTGTGCGACGGCCGAGGGATCGCAGCCTGGAGGCCGGCCCGTTCTTGACGCGGGGCGGTGCTACCCCGGCATCAGCCCTATGCCCAACGGCAAACCCCCGCGGGATCTTTCGATCCGGCGGGGGTTCGGGTTGGGGCTGTGTCGTGGTGTGTTGTGTTGGTGTGTTTGGTTGCGGGGACAGGATTTGAACCTGTGACCTTCAGGTTATGAGCCTGACGAGCTACCGGGCT
>NZ_JAKSYC010000195.1 GCF_022829585.1 Methylobacterium sp. J-026 | reverse complement strand
GAACCGGTGGGATGCGGGCGGCAGCCGCCGTACGGCTCTCAAACGCGGAACGGGCGCGAGGCGGCGGCGCCCCCCCCCGTGCCGCCCTAGGTGGTGTAGAAAACGGGTTCCACCCCCCGCGCTCCGCCGGCCGGCGCCGTGGGTGTGCGGGGGTCCCCCGCCGAGACTGTCACGCACCCGCGGGGCTAGTCAACCTTTGTCGAGGTGGCCTCGGCGGACACCGTATGTAAGCGGATGCCGCCGCCGGACCGCTACACGAAGCCGAACACCTGGGCGAGTCCTAGGCCCGAACCCTTGACGTCCTCCTTGGTGGTGAAGAACGGTTCGAACACCCGCGCTAGCACCGCCGGCGCCATGCCGGTGCCGGTGTCGCTCACCGAGACCATGACGTACTCGCCGGGCTGCGGCTGCTCGGGCCGGCTCGGCGGCCCCGTGACGGTGACGTTGGCGGTCTCGATGGCGAGGGTTCCGCCCACCGCCATCGCGTCCCGGGCGTTGATCGCGAGGTTGAGGATCACGAGCTCGATCTGGGTGGCGTCCACCAGCGCCGGCCAGAGCCCCTCCTGCAGCGTCGTCTCGATGCGGACCGCCCCGCCGATGGAACTCTGCAGCAGGTCCCGCATCGAGAGGACCGTCTGGTTCAGCTCCACCGGGGTCGGCTCCAGGCGCTGGCGGCGCGAGAACGCCAGGAGCTGCGCCGTCAGGTTGGCCCCCCGCTCCGCGGCGCCCTTCATCATCGCGAGCCGGCGCTTCGCGCGGTCGTCGGAGACCGCGCGTTCCAGGAACTCGATGTTGCCGGCGATCACGGTCAAGAGATTGTTGAAGTCGTGCGCCACGCCGCTGGTGAGCTGGCCGACCGCCTCCAGGCGCTGATTGAGCCGCAGGGCCTCCTCGGCCCGCTCCCGCTCGCCGATCTGGCGCTGGAGCTCGGCATTGGCTTCCGCGAGTTCCCGGGTCCGCTCGGCGATGCGCGCCTCGAGCGTCTCGTTCAGCGCCTGCAGCGCGGCTTCCGCCGCCCGCTTGTCGGCGCGGGCCCGCCGCTCCGCCAGGGCCCGCACGATGGTGCGGGGCATGCGGTCGAGCCGCTGCTTGGTCACGTAGTCCGTGGCGCCGTTCTTCAGCGCCTCGACGGCCACCTCCTCCCCGAGGGTGCCCGAGCAGAAGATGAACGGGATGTCCGGGCATTGCTCCCGGGCGATGCCGAGCGCGCTGACCCCGTCGAAGGTCGGCAGCACGTAATCCGCCAGGATGATGTCGTGGCGGCCGGGCAGGGCCGCGGCCGCGAAGGCGTCGCGCGTCATCACCCGCTCGATCACCACCGCGTGGCCGAGCTTCTCAAGTTCCGCCTCGATAAGTTCCGCGTCGAGGTCGCTGTCCTCCAGGTGGAGGATGCGCAGCGGGCCGGCGGCGCTTCCGATCACACGTTCGATGGCCAGCCTCCCCGGTGCGGCGGGGGCTCGTTCAACAGCGCCCAGAAGACCCCCAGTTCCTTGATGGCGGCGAAGAACTCCTCGAACCCGACCGGCTTCACCACGAAGGCGTTCACCCCGAGGTCGTAGGAGCGCACCACGTCGGTCTCCTCCCGCGACGACGTCAGCATCACCACCGGGATCCCGCGGGTCGTCGGATCGCCCTTGATCTTGGCGAGCACCTCCAGGCCGTCGACCTTGGGCAGCTTGAGATCGAGCAGCACCACCGCCGGATCCTGGGCCTGGCGCCGCTCGTGCGGCCCGCGCCGGTAGACGAAATCGAGCGCCTCCGCCCCATCGCGGCAGATGACGATCTCGTTGGCGAGCTGGCTGGATTCCAGGGCCGCGAGCGTCAACTCGATGTCGTTCGGGTTGTCCTCCACGAGGAGGATCGGCTTCAGTCCCGCCATGTCAGTGCGATTCCTCCCGGAGCGGCAGGGTGAAATAGAAGGTCGCGCCCTGGCCCAGTTCGCCCTCGGCCCAGGTCCGGCCGCCGTGACGCTCGACGATGCGCCGGACGTTGGCCAGTCCGATGCCGGTGCCCTCGAACTCCTCGACCCGGTGCAGGCGTTGGAACACGCCGAACAGCTTGTCGACATAGGCCATGTCGAAGCCGGCGCCATTGTCGCGCACGAAGAACACCGCCTCGCCGTCCTTCGGCGGCAGGCGCCCCATCGTGATGACGGCCTCGGGCTTGCCCCGGGTGTACTTGGCCGCGTTCGAGAACAGGTTCTCGATGACGAGCCGCAGCATCACCGGGTCGGCGTAGGCACGCCCGAGCGGCGCGATGTCCCACACGATGCTCCGGTCGGGGGGGACGTCGCGCAGGATCTTGCGCCGGACCTCTTCGACCAGGGCGTTCATGTCGCCCGAGACCTTGTTCAGGGCGTTCCGGCCCATCTGCGAGAACGCGAGCAGGTTGTCGACCAGGGTCCCGGCCGAGAAGGCGGCCTCGATGATGGTGTCGACGTAGTGCCGGCCCTTCTCGGAGAGGTTGGCCCCCTCGCGGGTCTTGAGCAGGTTCGAGTACCCGACGATGTGCCGGAACGGCGCGCGCAGGTCGTGGCTCACCGAGTACGAAAACGCTTCGAGCTCCTTGTTCGAGCGCTGAAGCTCCTCGCTCATGGCCGCGAGTTCCTCGGCCCGGCGCAGCACGATGCCGAGCACCGAGGCGCGCAGGTCCTTGGCAGCCTCGACCTCGGGGATGGACCAGGGTAGCGAGCGGCCCTGCACCGTCTCCTTCCAGATCTCGAACGACTTGCGCGGATGCAGGCGGTCCGGCCCGCCCTCGGGATCGGGCACGGCCGGTTTGGTCGGGTTGCCGCCCCACTTGACCGTCCGGACCACCTCCGGCCTGAACCACAGGATGTAGCTCGCGTATTTCTTCGAGACCGAGATCGCCAGGAGCCCGCTCGCCCGGTCGGCGAAGGCCGCCGCCCCGGGGATGACCTCCGACAGGGCCTCGGACACGAAGACGGCGTCGGTGTCGCCGCGGGCCGACAGCCATTCGTACAGGGCGCGCACCGCCCGCTCGTCCGGCGTCGCGCCGAGGAGCCGGCACCGGTCCGCGGTGACGATGGCCGCGCCGGAGGCGTTCACCAGGGCCAGGACGTCGTCGGGATGCTTGAGGAGGCCGTCGACGAAACTGTCCTCCTCGGCCATGAACCCGAGCAGGCGCGCCTGCACCTGCCCCAGCGCCAGCCGCTGCTCGGCCTGGGCGCCGCGCTCCCGCGCCGAGAGCTGCAGGGCGAAGATCTGGGCGAGCACGTCGCAGGCATTGCGGGCGTGGAGCGGCACGCGCTTGGGCTTGCTGTTGTGGCAGGAGATCAGGCCCCACAGGCCGCCGTCGATCAGGATTGACACCGACATCGAGGCCATCGTGCCCATGTTGCGCATGTACTCGACGTGGACGGGCGAGACGGAGCGCAGCACGGACTGGCTGAGGTCGAGCGGCTTGCCGGCCGGCGTCGTCGCCGGCAGGATCGGCACGGGCGCGTAGCCCGCGTCCGGGATGATGCGCAGGCGGTTGCTGCGGTAGAGTTCGCGCGCCTGCGCGGGGATGTCCGAGGCCGGGAAGCGCAGGTCGAGGTAGGACGGCAGGACGCCGTTGCCGTCCTCGGCCAGCACCGTGCCGTGCCAGTCCCGGTCGAACCGGTAGACCAGCGCCCGGTCGAGGCCGGTGACGTGGCGGATATCCTCCGCGACGAGTTGGCAGAGTTCCTCGATGCTGCGGGCGGTGTGCAGCCGCTCGACGAAGGCGCGCAGCCGCGGCGTGAGCACGTCGAGGCCGACCCCCATCGCGGCGGCGTCGATCTCCTCCAGTTCCAGCACCACGAGGTCGTCGACCCGGTAGGCCGCGACCTCGTAGGTCAGGCGCGCGGCGTCGGAGGTCAGCGTCACGGTGCGGAGGTAGGACGCGCCGGCCTGCGGGCCGCCCTCGTCGAGATGACGCCGGACGATGATGGCGAGGTGCGGAAAAGCCGCGTGGAGGGACGTGCCGACGGCGGCCTCGACCGGGGCATTCGCGCTGGCCTGCACGATCGCGAGGCTCCCCGCGTCGAGGGCGAGCAGGAAGCCGTGCGGCTGCACGCTCCCGACGATGTGGATCGGCTCGCGGTCGCAGGCGGTCAGGTCGACCCGGGGCGCCGCGTTCTTCGATGGCTCCAAACCGATATACCCCATTGCGACGGACGCTCGGGGGGACCGTACCATCTAACGAACATTAACATCGAGCCGCGGGCCTGACCATGCGCGGTCCGGCCGCTCCGTGCACGATACCGAGGCCGAAGGGCCGGGTTTCAAGGAAGCGACCGACGGTCGCGTCGGACCGATCATTCCCCGGCGCGCCTGGCCGGCGGCACGCGCCCGCTCTGGTCCGGGGGTTGCTACGCTTATGCATCCCGCGAAAGGACCACGATGAAGCGACGCACATTCCTCGCGGCCGGCGCGGCGACCCTGGCGGCCCCGGTCGTCGGCCGGGCCCAGGACGCCCGGGTCCTGCGCATGGTGCCGCAGGCGAACGTGACGTCCATCGACCCGATCTGGACGACGGCGATCGTGACGCGCAACCACGCCTACGTCGTCTACGACACGCTGTTCGGCCTCGATGCCGACCTGCAGCCCCGCCCGCAGATGGCGGCCGGGCACCGGGTCGAGGAGGACGGACGCCGGGTGACGATCACCCTGCGCGAGGGCCTGCGCTTCCACGACGGCACCCCGGTCCTGGCGCGGGACTGCGTCGCCAGCATCCGGCGCTGGGCCGCGCGGAACGGCTTCGGCCAGGTGCTGATGGCGGCGACCGACGACCTGAGCGCCGACGGCGATACGCGCCTCGTGTTCCGGCTCAAGACGCCGTTCCCGCTGCTCCCGAACGCGCTGGCGAGCGTGAGCCAGCCCCCCTTCATCAGGCCCGAGCGGATCGCGCGCACCGACCCGTTCAAGCAGATCACGGACGCCACCGGCTCCGGCCCGTTCCGCTGGAAGGCCGACGAGTTCAACTCGGGCAGCCTGATGGTCTACGAGCGGCACGCCGGCTACGTGCCCGCCCCCGGGGCGCCGAGCCTGACCGCCGGCGGCAAGGTCGCTCATTTCGACCGGATCGAGTGGCGGATCATCGCCGACGGCGCCACCGCGGCGGCCGCGCTGCAAAACGGCGAGATCGACTGGTACGAGCAGCCGCCGCCCGAACTTCAGCAGTTGCTGGCCCGCAACCGGGACATCGTCGTGGAGGGGCTCGACCGCCTTACCAATCCCGCGATCCTGCGGATGAACCACCTGCACCCGCCCTTCGACGACGTCGCGGTGCGCCGGGCCTTGCTGCCGGCCATCGTCCAGGGCGACTTCATGGCGGCGGTCGCGGGCGACGATCCGGCCAACTTCAACGACCGGTGCGGGATCTTCACCCCGGGCACGCCGATGGCGACGGAGGCCGGCCTGGAGGCGCTGACCGGTCCGCGCAGCCTGGACAAGGCCCGGGCCCTGCTGAAATCCGCGGGCTATAACGGTGCGAAGGTCCGGCTGATCGGCCCGACCGACATCCTGGCGCCCTCGGCGATCACCCAGGTGGCGGCCGATCTCCTGCCCCGGATCGGCTTCACCGTGGAGACGGCGCTCAGCGACTGGGGCACCGTGATCCAGCGCCGGGTCTCGCGCGAGCCCGTCGACAGGGGCGGCTGGTCGGTGCTGCTGACCACGTTCTCGTCCTTCGACAATGCCGACCCGGCCGCGCTCCAGCCGCTCCGGGCCAACGGCGCCAATGCCTGGTTCGGCTGGCCCTCGATCCCGAAGCTGGAGGCGCTGCGCACCGCCTGGTTCGCCGCCCCCGACGAGGCGGCGCGCCGGGCACTCTGCGCCGACATGCAGCGGGTCGCCCTCGACGAGGTGGTCTACGTGCCGGTCGGCTCCTACCGATCGATGACCGCGCACCGGCGCAATCTCGCCGGCCGCGTCGTGGGCTTTCCGATCCTCTGGAACCTCCGGAAGGCGTGAGCGGCGTTCCGGAATCCGGCGGGACGCGGCCGTGTCCGTGTCCCTGCTGCGCCGCCATGTCGTCCGGCCGGGTCTTTGACGGCTCGCGGGTCCTGCCGCACACTCACCGGCACGGTCCGGTCATCGCCCCGCAGACGCCCGAGGCTTGACCCGCACCCTGTCCGGGAGGAGCCCATGCGCGCTGAGATCCCGCTCGATGAACCGGCCGCCGCCGGGCGCGCGGACGGACGCCCGCTCCCGGCGCGCGCCGCCCTCGTCCTGCTGACGGCCCTGGCGCTGCTCGGGGCCTGGACGGTGTCCCGGAGCCCGGTGACGCCCGTCGATCCCGATCTGGTGCGGGTGATCCGGTTCATGGCGGCGCTCAAGGGCGGGTTCGCGCTGGTGGCCCTGGCGGCCTGCTTCTGGCGCCTCGCCCGGCCCGCCGGCCCCTGGCGGACCGCGGTCTACGTCGCCGGTCCGCCCTCCATGGCTGCGGGGGCGCTCGTGCTGGGCGCGCTCCACAGCCCCGCGATCGCCGCGGGCGCCCTGCATCTCGGCCTGCTCGCGGTGGTGGCGGCCGCCCTGACCGACCGCGATTTCCTGCCCGATTCGCTCCGGCGCGGGCGGGGACGTGCCCGCGCCCCGATCCGGTCCGCGCGGGGCGGTATGGCCGGCCGGTGACGGCGGGACGCGCGGGGCCCGGCTGATCGCGACGTCCCTGCGACCCGCCGGGCTCCGCGATTCCCAGTTCGGGTTTGGGATCATCGCCCGGTCCACCGGCATGGCAGTCTAGAGCCGCCATGCCCCTCCCGCCCCCTGCGGGCCACGGTACCCACACCCTCGGTTCGGGAAGGCACGACAGGCCCCGCTCCCGTGCGGGAGAGGGGAGACCCACGCACCGTCCTGCGCCCGTGTTGCCCGGTTTGTGAATCCGCTCGGTGTGAACAGCGCGCCCGGGCCAATCCGAGTCTGGCTGCGGGGCGGTTCAGGCGGCCGCCTCGAAGGGCTGCACGAGGACCCGCCGTCCGGTCAGATCGTGGACGCTGACGCGCCACTCGGACCAGTCGGTCCGGTTCGCCAGCGTGTGCCGCACGTCGGCCGCGACCCGGCGCGCCCGGGCGGTCAGGCGCGCGGCGGCGCGGATCTCGGTGCCCCGGGCGTCGAACACGCATTCGAGGCCGTTGGTGCAGTGGAACCGGTAGCGTGCCATCCCTCGCGCCTCCCGACCGCCCCGCGCGGCCCTCACCTTGAGTTCACTATATGTTCTGATTTGGCCGGGATCCAGCCCGGTCGAAGCGTCGCAGCCGGCCCGGATCGAACCGCGATCCGGGATCGCCTGCGGCCCGTCGAGGAACAGGAACCCGCCGCCCGCGCTTTCCGGCGGACAGTTTCGCCGTGCATCCCGGGACGCCGCATGACCCGCCCCTCACTCCTTGCCCTCCTGCTGGTGGCCGGCCTGGCGACGCCCGGCCGTGCCGCGGAGGCGCCGGCCGCCGGCGATGCCCTCCAGCCGATGATCCAGTCGGACAGCCTCGTCTTCAACGGCGTCACCCGGTCCCGGGACGGCCGGGTGTTCTCGCCGTTCCAGCGCCAGACCAAGGACACGGGGATCGAGCTCGGCGAGTGGCGGGACGGCAAGGCCGTGGCCTATCCCGACGCGGGCTGGAACGCCTGGAAGGCCGGGGACGACCCGGCCAAGGCGTTCGTGGCGGTCAACGCCATCCGGATCGGGCCGGACGGCGACCTCTGGGTGGTCGACAAGGGCGCCCCCGGCATGGGCGAGGCGCCGCTCCCGGGCGGCCCCAAACTCGTGCAGATCGACCTCGCCACGAACGCCGTGCGCAAGGTCTACCCCCTGCAGGCGGCGACCACCGACAGGAGCTTCATCGACGATTTCCGCTTCAACGGCCGCCACGTCTACCTGACCGATGCCGGGCAGCCCGGGCTGATCGTCCTCGACCTCGACACCGGATCCCTGCGGCGGGTGCTCGACGGGCATTGGTCGACGATCGCGCAGCGTCCGCTCACCGGCCAGGGCCGGGTGCTCCGGGACGACAAGGGCAAGCTGCTCTTCATCCACGCCGACCAGCTCGAGGTCTCGCCGGACGGCCAGACCTTCTACTATCAGGCCTGCACGGGCCCGCTCTACAGCATCCCGACCCGCGACCTCGACGACGCCACCCTGAGCGACGCCGAGCGCGCCAAGCACGTGCGGCTCCACGCCGCCACCGTGGCGACGGGGGGAACCGCGATCGACGCGGCCGGCACTATCTACGCGAGCGACACCGACGGCCTGCGCATCCTGAAGATCGCCCCGGACGGGTCGATGAGCACGCTCGTGCAGGATCCGCGGCTGGTCTGGGTCGACGCGCTCTGGATCGACGAGCAGGGCGGCCTGTGGATCCCGGCGGCGCAGATGAACCGGACCCCGGCGATGAACGGCGGCGAGGCCTCGGCGGTGAAGTTCCCGACGACGATCTACCGGATGCAGATCGACGCCAAGCCGCTGCGCAACTGAGCGCGGTCGCGGGGGCCGCGACGGAAGGATGGATGGGTACGATCATGGCGGCATTCCACGTCTCTTGGCTGGCGCGGACCCTCCTGGTCGCCGCCCTCGTCGGGCCTGCAGCGCCGGTGCGGGCCGGTGACGGCCTCGTCGTTCAGGAGACCCGCCTCCACACGCCCCCGGATTCCCACGAGCCACAGCGGGCCCTGGTCGAGGTGCGGAACGCGGGACCGGACCCGGTGACGAACGCGAGTGTCCTCTGCACCTTCACGGGGGCGGGCGGGACGGTCCTCGCCACGCAGACGGCCGCCGTGCCGGCGATCGCCGGCGGCGCCGCCGGGCAGGCCGAGGCGATCTATTACGGCTGGCCCCGGGCCGGCGCGGCCGCCTGCCGCCTCGCCGGGCCGCGCTGAGGCGTGACGTCGAGCGGCTTGGCCTTGGCGATGTCCGCCCGGGGTGGGACACAGGCCCTCTGTTTCCGACCCGTAACAGCTCGTGATGCCGACGCGCCCCATTCTCGAAAGCGGGCGAACAGGGCAGCCCCCCCAAGGGATGGCTCCGATCGACCGTGACCGACCCCGCCGAGGCAGGAAATCCTGCTCGGTCGTCGGAGAGGCCGAAGCTACGTCTTGTCCGGCTCGGTCGTGGGAGCGGCAAGGGCGCCGATGCCGTTGCCCAGCTCCAATCCCGTATGAGGCGGGACTCCGCTCGGCAATACGGGAGCGGCCGCGAGGTCCTCTTGCCCCTCGGCGAGGCCGGCTTCCACCTCCTGGATGAGGTCCGCGAACACGTACGGCTTGCTGAGCAGGCGTGTGCCCGGCGGCAGTTCGCGCTGAAGATCCGCCCCGGCGCCCGAGGTGACGATGATGCGAACACCGGGCCAACGGTGGTGAACGAGATGGGCGAGGGCAACACCGTCGCCTACGATGCCCCGTCCCGTAATCAGCACGCGCACCGGGGTCGGTCCTTCGAGCACCGCCAGCGCCTCGGCGGCCGTGCGGACCTCGATGGTTTGAAAGCCGACATCCTCCAGCATATCAACCGTCACCATACGGACGAGCTGGTCGGCCTCCGCGATGAGGACAGCGAGAGGCCTGCGGTCAGCGATCACTGGGTTTGCTCCTGATCTCAGCCTTACGTTCGTCAGGGCGAGGCGCTGCAGAGCGCTCCGGCATGGCGAGGTAGCCGCTCCAGAGACATTGAAACCGCCGACCTTGCTACCGCACCGCGGGCAAAGCGCCTAATCGGGCTGCACCCGGAACCGCTCGTGCCCCCCCCCCCGGATCGCCGCGTGGCGGCGGCCAATATCCGATGTGCCAATGCCGCGCCAAGGTCCGGACCGGCGGAAAACCGCCCGTTCCGGTCATTCGCCGCGGCCCCACCCAGCGCCCGAAAGCGGACCCGCCGAGGGTCCGTTGCGGGCCGCATCCCGCCACGCACCCCGAACCGGCCGGGTCCCGCCCGAGGCCCGCCCCCGTTCCCGAGGCTGCGCTCCACACCACACCGGCTCCGGACCAGATCGGCGGCCCCGGAAAGGTGCGGCCCGCTGTGGCGCCCCGGGCCGGTTTCCGGCAGAAGGCGCCGACGCATCCCCATCCCTCCCGGAGGCCGATTCCCGACCGTGACCGCCCCCTTCGCCACCCCCGACGAGCTCGGCCGCGCCCGGCGCGCGTGGGCCGATCCGCGCGCCCGCGCGCGGATCGGGACCTGAGCATGGGCGAGGCCGGGACCGAGGACCTCCTGCGGCGCGCCCGCGCGCTGGAGGAGGAGGCCGCCGCGCTCCGCGCCCGGGCCGGCATTGCCGCCCGGGGGGACGCACCGGGCGCGGCGGCGCGGGCGTGGCTGCAGCGGGCGATCTTCGACGGGACCACCCGGCTCGCGGTCGTCGCCGCCGACCGCGACGGGCACGTCACCGCGTGGAACGCGGGGGCGGAGCGCCTCCTCGGCTGGACCGCGGCGGCGATGCGGGGTCGGCCGATCGCCGACCTGTTCACCCCCGAGGACCGGGCAGCGGGCCATCCGGAGACCGGGATGCGCATGGCCCTGGATCGGGGCCGTGCCGAGGACACGGGCTGGCGCCTGCGTGCCGACGGCGCGCGCCTCTGGGTCGCCAGCGAGACGATGCCCCTGCGGGACGATGCGGGCGACCCCGCCGGCTTAGTGCAGATCCTCCAGGACCGCACGGATCTGCGCGAGGCCGGGCAGGCCCTGCGCGCCAGCGAGGAGCGCTACCGGACGCTGTTCGAGGCCATCGACGACGGCTTCTGCGTCATCACCTTCCTCGACGGCCCGCATGGGCCGCTGAGCGACTACGTCCACGTCGAGGCCAATCCGGGCTACGAGCGCCATACCGGCATCGCCGGCATCGTCGGGCGGACGCTGCGCGGCCTCGTCCCGGCCGACGACGCGGAGGCCTGGCTCGACCTCTACGGCGGCGTGCTCCGCACCGGCGTCCCGATCCGCTTCGAGCGCTACTTCGCGCTCGTGGACCGCACCATCGAGGTCTCGGCGGTGCGCATCGAGCCGCCGAGCCGGCGCCAGGTCTCGGTGCTGTTCCGGGACATCACGGCGCGCCGGCAGGCGGAGGACGCCCTGCGCGCCAGCGAGGCTTTGGCCCGGACCAATGTCGAGCGCGTCCAGCTCGCCCTGGCGGCGGGCGCGATCATCGGCACGTGGCTGTGGGACCTGCCGAACGACCGCTTCACCGTGGACGAGGCCTTCGCGACGAGTTTCGGCCTCGACCCGGTCCTCGGGCGCGAGGGCCTGAGTCTGGCCCAGGTGGTGGAGACCGTCCACCCGGACGACAGGGCCGGCCTCGCCGCGGCGATCGAGGCCGCCATCGCCCGGGGCGGGGCCTACGCGCACCAGTACCGGGTCCGCCGCGCCGACGGGCGCTATTACTGGCTGGAGGCCAACGGCCGCGTCGACCACGGCCCGGACGGGACGCCGCTCAGCTTCCCGGGCGTCCTCCTCGACGTGGACGAGCGCCGGGCCGTCGAGGCGGAGCGGGACCGCGTCACCGCGGCCCTGCGCAGCCTCAACGAGACCCTGGAGCAGCGCGTCGCCGCGCGGACCGCCGAGCTGATGCGGGCCGAGGAGGCGCTCCGGCAATCGCAGAAGATGGAGGCCGTCGGGCAATTGACCGGCGGGCTCGCCCACGACTTCAACAACATGCTGGCCGGGGTCGTCGGCTCGCTGGAGCTGATGCAGACCCGGATGCTCCAGGGCCGGGTCGGCGACCTCGACCGCTACATCGGCGCGGCGCAGGGGGCGGCCCGGCGCGCCGCCGCCCTGACCCACCGGCTGCTGGCCTTCTCGCGCCGCCAGACCCTCGATCCCAAGCCGACCGACGTGAACCGCCTGGTCGAGGGCATGATGGAGCTCGTGCGCCGCACGGTCGGCCCCGCGGTGACGATCGAGGCGGTGGGCGCGGGCGGCCTGTGGCCGACGCTGGTCGATCCGAGCCAGCTCGAGAACGCCCTGCTCAACCTCTGCCTCAACGCCCGGGACGCCCTGCCGGAGGGCGGGCGGATCGTCATCGAGACCGCCAACCGCTGGCTCGACCACCGGGCCGGGCAGGAGCGCGAGCTGGAGCCCGGGCAGTACGTGACGCTCTGCGTCTCGGACAACGGCACCGGCATGACCGCGGACGTGGTCGCCAAGGCGTTCGACCCGTTCTTCACCACCAAGCCGATCGGCGAGGGCACCGGGCTCGGCCTGTCGATGATCTACGGCTTCGCCAAGCAGTCGGGCGGGCAGGTGCGGATCTACTCGGAGTTCGGCCAGGGCACGATGGTCTGCCTGTACCTGCCGCGCCATCTCGGCGAGACGGAGGGCGAGACCATCCTGCCCGACCTCGCCCACGCGCCGCGGGCCGAGCAGGGCGAGACGGTCCTCGTGGTGGACGACGAGCCGACCGTGCGGATGCTGGTCACCGAGGTGCTGGAGGATCTCGGCTACGCGGCGATCGAGGCGGCGGACGGCGCCTCGGGCCTGAAGGTGCTCCAGTCCGACGTGCGCATCGACATGCTGATCACCGATGTCGGCCTGCCCGGCGGCATGAACGGCCGCCAGATGGCCGACGCCGCGCGCGAGACCCGGCCGGACCTCAAGGTGCTGTTCATCACCGGCTACGCCGAGAACGCCGCGCTCAACCACGGCCATCTCGGCCCCGGCATGCAGGTGATGACCAAGCCCTTCGCCCTGGAGGCGCTCGCCACGCGGATCCGGGGGATCATCGCGGGCGAGGGCTGAGGCCGGGGACGGGGCCCTGCGGGTCGGCGCGGCCCCGGTCATTGCCACGGGGAACCGTGGCGCTCATGACGGCGGCGGCGCCCCGCCGCCCGGGGCGCGAACCGGATGGCGCCGCCATCCTCGGAATCACGGACCGGGGGGACGTCCGGCCCGGATGCGACGTGCCGAACCGATCGGAGGCGACGGAGGATCTGCCGTGCACACGCAGGACATCCCAACCGAACTCAGGCGCTATATCGAGGGCGCGCACATCGCCCTGGCCCTGGCCGCGGCCGGCGGCGACACCTCGCTGCTGCTGGTGAACGAACCCTTCCGCCAGCTGACAGGCTACGCGGACGTGGACGTCGTCGGGCGTAACTGCCGCCTCCTGCAGCGCGACACCGAGAACCGCGAGGCCCGGGCCAGGATCCAGGCCTTCCTGCAGGACGAAAGGCTGGGCGCGGTGCGCACGCCGATCGTCAATGTCCGCAAGGACGGCCGGCCGTTCGTCAATCTGCTGTCCCTGTCCAAGCTGAAGGCGCTGTCGGGCGAGGTCCGCTTTCTTCTCGCCTCCCAATTCGACGTCAGCCGCTCGCAGCCGGAGCTGCTGTCCGCCTACGAGACCGCGCTGAGCCGGACCGTGTCCCGGCTGAACCCGACGCTGGCCGAGAGCGGCATCGTGATCGAGGGGTCCCTGACGACGATCGCCAACACGGTCGCCACCGTCGCGCAGGCCAAGCTCACCCTCGCGGATCTCGAGGCGCCCGGATGTCCGTGACGAGACCGGGGCCGGAGACCCGGAGGTCCTGGGCGGCGCGGGGCGTCACGGTTCCCGCGCAGGATCGCGCGCCCCGCCCGGGCGCTCGGCGGGGGGCTTGAGGAGCATCGCCACGACTGCGTCCGGCAGCGCGCCGGCCGGCCCGTCCTTCCGGGGCATGCCGGCCACGAAGGGCACGAGCTGCCGGCGGGCGACCTCCAGGACGCGGCGCAGCTCCGCCACGGGCACCGCGTGCTCGTCGACGCGCAGGTCGAGGAGCGGATAATCCTCGCCGGCCACGATCCGGAGCGCCGCCGACTGCTTGCCGCGCCGGTCGCCGCCGGCGGCATCGCCGGCCTCCAGGGCGCGCATCAGCCGCTCGTCGAGATCGGCTGCGGCGGCGTCCGCGAAGGCCCGCGCCATGGCGTCGAGCACCCCCGGCCCGGCGAGCATGTTGCCCTGCACGGCATAATCGGCGCCGGTGCGGTGGCCGGCCGCCGCCGTGCAGCCGGCTCCGGTCCAGGCCGCGCCGGTGCCGTGCGCGTCGACCAGCCCGAGCTGGCGCAGGTCCGGCCGGTCGTCGGTGGCGAGGGCCGCCGCCAGGGCCGCATCGGGGACCTGGCCCAAGGCGAGCCGGTCGAGGATGCGGGCGGCGAGGTAGGGGTTCACCCAGGATTGCGTGGTGACGGCCCCGATCCCGGCCCTGAGATACGGGCACAGCCCGCCCACAGCCGGGACGGCGCTCGCCACCGCGACGCCGAGCTGCCCGGTCCGGGGACAGCGGGCGGCGATGGAGAAGGTGTTGAGTTCCATCGTGCCTCACACCGCCAGGTGGTCGATGACCCGGGCGCGCGCCTCCGGCGCCCCGGCCGGGCCGCTGTCGACGATCTCGCCGCGCTTGAGCACCGCGTAGCGGTCGGCCAGCCCCAGCGCGAAGGCGACGTGCTGCTCCACCACCAGCATGGACACGCCCGAATCCCGCTCGGCCTGGAGCACGCCGCGCAGGCGCTCGACCATCGAGGGCTGCACGCCCTCGGAGATCTCGTCGATCAGGAGGAGGCGCGGGCGCAGCATCAGGGCGCGCCCGAGGATCAGCATCTTCTGCTCGCCCCCCGAGAGGGTGCCGGCCCGCTGGGCGAGGCGGTCCTTCAGGAAGGGGAAATGGCCGAACAGCCGCTCCAGCGCCTCGGGCAGCATCCGGTCGGAGGGCACCGCGAGGCGCAGGTTGTCGCGGATCGACAGGTCCTGGAACAGGGGCTGCTCCTGGGGGGCGTAGCCGACGCCGAGTGCCACCAGCTTGGCGGGCGTGAGCCCCGCGAGCGCTTGGCCGCCGATCGTGATCCCGCCGCCGCGCAGGGCGACCATCCCCAGGACGGTCTTGAGCAGCGTGGTCTTGCCCATGCCGTTCTTGCCGAGCAGGGCGACGATCTCGCCCGGACGCACCGCCAGCGAGACATCCTTCACGATGGAGACGGCGCCGTAGCCGCTCGATACGTTCTCCAGGGCGAGGGCCGCCGTCGCCGGCTCGCTCCGCCGCGCCGCCTCAGCCATGGGCGCCTCCCGCATAGATGGTCCGGACCAGTTCGGAGCCGACGACGTCTTCCACCGTGCCGTCGAGGACGAGCCGGCCCTGGTGCAGCACCACGATGCGGGAGGAGATCTCGCGCACGAAGTCGAGATCGTGCTCGACCAGCACGGCGGCGATCCGGCCCCCGGCGGTCAGCGCCTTGAGCACGGTCCCGATGGTGGTGCGCTCGGCCTTGGTCAGGCCGGCGGTGGGCTCGTCCAGCAGGATCAAGCGCGGCTCCAGCGCCACCACCATGGCGAGTTCGAGCGCCTGCTTCTGGCCGTGGGACAGGAGCCGCGTCGGCCGGGTCAGCAGGCGGTCGAGGCCGGTCATCCGCAGGACGTCGAGGGCCGGCTGCGGCAGGCCCAGCGTCTCGGCCTGCCCGACCGGGCTCAGGCCGTCATGCGGCGCCCGGGCGAGCCGGAGGCACTCGGCCACCGACAGGCTCTCGAACACGCTCGCCACCTGGAACTTGCGCCCGACCCCGAGGCCGACGATGCGGTTCGGCGTCAGGCCGGTGGTCGGGATGCCGCCGATCGCGATGGCGCCGGTGAAGGGTTCGGTGCCGTCGCTGAGGCAGCGCATCAGCGTGGTCTTGCCGGCGCCGTTGGGGCCGACGAGGCTGACGAGTTCGCCCGCGCGGATCTCCAGGTCGATGGCCTCCAGCACGGTGAGGCTGCCATAGGCCTTGGCGAGGCCCGCGACCTTGAGGATCGGGGGACCGGCCGCCGCCGCGCCGGTCTCGGCGGCCCGGGCGACGAGGCGCGGCGGCACGGGCTCCTGCCGGCCCAAGGGCAGCGCCCGCCACAGGCGGCCGACGAGGTCGGCGAGCCCGCCCGGCAGCAGGATGATGATGACCACGAAGGCCGTGCCCAGGAGGAGCTGCCAGAGGAACGGCAGATCCCCCGAGAGGTTCGCCGCGAGGTAGTCGATGGCGATGGTGCCCAGCACCGGGCCGAGCAGCGTGCCGCGCCCGCCGAGCGCCACCCAGATCACCAGCTCGGTCCCGAACAGGAAGCCGGCATTCTCCGGGGCGACCACCCCCGACGCGTTGGCGAACAGGAAGCCCGCGAGCCCGGCCACGGCGGCGAGCGCCGCGGTCAGCCGGATCTGCAGGCGGCGCGGGTTGAGGCCGAGATAGGCGCAGCGCGCCTCGTTGTCCCGGAGCGCCACGAGGGCGCGCCCGGCATCGGCCCGGACCAGGATCCAGGCCGCCAGGGTGACGGCGATCAGGACCAGGGCGGCGAGGCGGAAATAGCCCTCGATCTCCAGGGGCAGCACGTCGAAGCCGACGAGGCCGCTGCTGGAGCCGGTCCATTCGCCCCCCGAGTAGATGAGCTGCGTCACCACGATCGGGACGACCAGGGAGATCACCGAGGCGTAGAGCGGGGTCGAGCGGTGGTAGAAGGACAGCCACCCCACCGCGAGGCCGAGCAGGGCCGGGGCGGCGAGCGCCGCCGCGAGCGCCGCGGCGATCCCCAGCGGCGTCGCCCCGTAGGCGGCGAGGATCATCGCCGTCGCGTAGGCGCCGACGCCGAAGAAGGCGGCCTGCCCGAAGGTCAGGATCCCGGCGAAGCCCCAGAGCAGGTCCACCGTGACGGCCAGCACCGCGTAGATCATCGAGCGGGTCAGGACGTTGACCGCGAAGGTGTCGAGGACGCGCGGCGCGATCCAGAGCGCCAGGGCCGCCAGGATCGCGGCCACGAAGGGCGCTGCGCGGGACAGGCGCCGGCGCGGGGCCGCGGCGTCGCGCCGGGCGACGGGGACGCTCTCAAGCACGGGAGAATCCTTTCGGGCTGATCCGCAGCACCAGGGCGGCGAGCACCGCGACGGCGATGCTGCCCAGGATCGGGCTCACGAAGGTGCTGATCAGGACCTGCGCGGCGCCGAAGACCAGGCAGGCCGCCGCCAGGGCGAGGTAGGAGGCGTCGGCGACCATCACCAGCATGAAGGCGCCGATCAGCCAGGAGACGCCCATGTTCGGATCGACGCTGGTGAGCGGCGTCAGCAGGACGCCCGCCAGCGCCGCGAAGCCGGCGCCGATCATGAACACCACGAGGCGCACCCGGCCGGTGTCGATGCCGAGGCTGCGGGCGAGCGTCTCGTTCATGATCACCGCCCGGGCCGAGAGCCCGAGCCGCGTCCGCTCGATGGTGAGCGCGAACAGGAGGCCGATGGCCAGCGCGATACCCAGCGCCACGAGGCGGTAGGCGGAATAGTCGACGCCGAGGATCGTCACGGTCCCCGCGAGCAGGTTCGGGGTGAGCTGCACGTCGCGGCCGAAGCCCAGGGTGATGAGCTGGCCGACCACGATGCCGAGGCCCCAGGTCGCCAGGATCGCGTCCAGGGGCCGCCGGTAGAGCGGCCGGATGATGACCTGCTCGGCGAAGCCGCCGAGGACGGCCCCGACCACGAAGGCCAGGGGCAGCGCCAGCCAGGGGTTGAGCCCGAGCCGGGCGGTCACCACCGCGCAATAGGCCCCGACCGTCAGCCACGCCCCGTGGGCGAAGTTGATGATCTTCAGGACGCCGAAGATCGCCAGCAGGCCGATCGCGACGATGAACAGGATCGCCGCGGTGGTCAGGATGTCGAGGAGGAGGAGCATCGGGGCGTTCCGGGTGGGCGGGAATAGGAAGGCACGGCACGGGCCGCTGCGCCCCCTCCCCCGCAGAGGGGGGAGGGAGACGCGCGGTGCTCTTCGGCGAGGGCGATGCGCGGCTTCCTCAGCCCCCGTCCCCTCACGGCAGCTTCGGGCATTGCGCGCCGGGATCGACATCCTTGAAGGTGCCGGCGACCTTCACCGTGCCATCGGCCTGGATCTGGCCGAGATACATGGTCAGCGGCGCGTGGTGCTGCTTGCTCATGGTGATCGTGCCCCGCGGCCCGGTGAAGCTCACCGTCGGCAGCGCCTCCAGCACCTTGGCGGTCTCGGTGCCGCCGGCCTTCTCGACGGCGGCCTTGTAGAGGTAGATCGCCTCGTATTCCGGCACCGAGAGGTCGTTGGGCGTGCGCAATTCGGCGCCGAACTTCTTCTTCATGGCGGCCAGGAAGGCCTTGTTCTCCAGGCTGTCGATCCCGGTGACGTAGGAGGCCGAGAGGTAGACGCCCTCCGCGTCGGCGCCCATGCTCTTGGCGGTGCCCTCGTCCAGGGCGAGGTTGGCGAAGGGCAGCGCCACGCCCGCCCCGCGCAGCTGCTTGGTCAGCGTCACGTTCGGCGCACCGCCGGCCGTGGAGGTGATCAGCGCGTCGGGCTTGGCCTCCTTCAGCTTGGAGACGATCGCGGTCCAGTCGCTGCCGTCCATCGGCAGGTATTCCTCGCCGAGGACCTTGCCGCCGGTCTTCTCGACGTAGCTCCGGGTGAAGCCCAGCATGCCGCGGCCGAAGGCGTAGTCGCTGCCGATCAGGAAATAGGTCTTGGCGCCCTTCGCCTTGAAGGCGTCGACCACCGGCGGCACCTGCTGCTCCGGCACCCAGGCATCGACGAACAGGTTCCTGTTGCAGGAATGCCCCTCGTAGAACGAGGTGTAGAGGAACGGCACCTTCCCCTTGGTGACGGCGGGCAGGCCGGCATTGCGGGCCGCGCTCGTCTCCATGGAGATCAGGACGTCGACCTTCTTCTGGTAGATCAGCCCGTCAAAAGCCTTCTGGGCGCCGGCGGCCCCGGAGGCGTCGTCGGCCACCTCCAGGGCGAGCTTGCAGCCGAGCACGCCGCCCTTGGCGTTGATCTCCTCGACCGCGAGTTCGGCCGACTGCACCACCGAGGGCGCCACGACGCTGTTGGCCCCCGAGAGGCCGACGGGCACGCCGATGACGATCGGCTTGCCGTCGGCGGCCCGCGCGCCCGGGGCGGCGAGGACGAGCGCGGCGGCGCCGAGGAGGGACCATTTCACCATGAACGAACTCCTTGGGAGGGTAAGGGATCGCGGCTCAGCCGTAGATGTCGGTGCGGCGGTCGCGCAGGAGGGAATTGAACGCGTTCAGGTCCTTGCGGCCGGCCGCGTCGAGGTCGACGAGGGCCGAGAGCGTTTCGGTCCGGTCGCGGCTCGCCGGACCGGCCAGCGGCCAGCCCTGGGGCCCGATGATCAGGCTCTGGCCCTCGAAGGGCTGGCCGCGCTCGATCCCGACCCGGTCGGCGCAGGCGATGAAGATCCCGTTCGAATGGGCGGCGGCCCGGTGCAGGGTGTTGGCCATGGCGGCCTCGCCCGCGGGCTGGTCGGGCATCGGCACCCAGTTGGTGGGGATGCAGACGATCTCGGCGCCGCCCAGCGCCAGCTGCCGGAAGGTCTCGGGGAACCAGCCGTCGTAGCAGATCGCGACGCCGACCTTGCCGAGCGCGGTGGCGAAGACCGGGAAGCCGAGGTCGCCCTTGGCGAAGAACACGTTCTCCCGGTCCCAGAGATGGGCCTTGCGATAGGTGCCGATATAGCCCTCCGGCCCGACGACCACGGCGGCGTTGTACAGGACGTCGCCCGCGGTCTCGGCGATCCCGGCGACGATGTGCACGTCGAGTTCGGCGGCGAGCGCCGCCCAGGCCCGGGTGGTCGGGCCGTCCGGCACCGGCTCGGCGAGGGAGCGCGCCTCGGCCTCGGATTCGAACACGTAGCCGGTGCTGGCGAGTTCCGGCAGGACGATCAGCCGGCTGCCCCCGGCGGCGGCGGCGCGGACGAGATCCGACGCGCCGGCGATATTGGCCGCGACCGCGCCGATCCGCGGCTCGAACTGGATGCAGGACACCCGTATCGGCGGGCGCGGGGGACCGTTCGCTTGGATCATGAAAGCTCCAAAACGCAAAAAGCCCCTGGACGCGGACGGATCATCCGCGAACCAGAGGCTCCAAAGCCGAGATGTGGTGCAGCAATCCTGCTGCGGGGCACCCTTGCCCGCTCGAACGATACGCCCCGAGACACGGACCGCAAGACTATAATTGCGTCACGCTGCTGCGATCAGGTCTTGTCCGCCAACGCGATGCGCAGACCGAGACCGCTCATCGCCTCGTGGGCCGTCACCACGCCCTCGGCGACGCTCGCCATCGGCACCCGGGACGCGGTCGCCCGGTCCCGGAGCATCCGGTAGGCGGCGTCCTCGTCGATCCGGTTGAGCTCCACGAGGAGCCGGACCGCCTTCTCGACGGTGCGGCGGCCCTTCATGGTCTCCTCGAGCCGGTTGATCTTGCTGGTGAGCCGCCCCTCGTAGCCGCGCCGGTAGCGGGCGAGGGCGAACTGGGTGAGCACGCCCCGCGGGTGGAGCGGCTTGTTCAGCACCCCGTGGGCGTTGACGTCGGCGATGGCCTTCAGGGAGGTCGGGCTCTCGTAGGCCACAATGGCGATGACGGCGGGCTCGATCGCCTCGATCGACGGCAGCAGGTGCATCACCTGGGCGTCGTCGAGCTGGATGAACAGGGTGTCGATGTCGCCCGGCAGGGCGGCGGGGGGCGGCCAGGCCAGCGAGACCGCGCAGCCGAGGCGCCGGAGCTGCTCCAGGAGCGCGGCGCCCTCCTCGTCCCGGGGATGAATCACGAGGGCGCGGGCCCGCCTCAGGTCGTCCAGGATCTTGCGGGCGGAGGCGGTCACGCGGCGACACCCTCCTCCAGCCCGTTCGTCTCGAACCGGGACCACGCCAGGTAGGGATCGGGCCGCACCGGCCGGCGCGCCCGCCAGACTACGTCGAACTGCCCGTCGGCGCGGGCGACGCCGATGCCGGGGGTCAGCCAGAGGTGCCGGGTCTCGCCGTCGAAGGCGAGTTCGCCCTCCGGCGCCGCGAGGCGCTGGCGCAGGGCCGCGGCGCCGAGGCGCTCGGCGTCGAGGGTGCCGGCCTCCGCGAGCGCCCGGGCGAAGAGGTGGACCTGCGCGTAGGCGGTCTCCGACCACATGCTGGTTGGCCGCCCGGGCCCGAACCGGGCCTGAAAGGCGGCCACGAAGCGCCGGTTCTCCTCGCCCGCCAGGGCGGCGAAGTACGAAGCCGCCAGGACATGGCCGGTGCAGAGCTCGGGGCCGATCACCCGGATCTGGCCCTCCGCCAGGGTCAGGCTGGCGATCGGGCAGCGGGCGCGGTCGAGTCCGGACCCGGCATAGGCCCGGTAGAGCCGCTCGGCGCCGCGCCCGACCACGGTGGAGAACACCGCGTCCGGCCCGGCGTGGCGGATCTCGGCGATCATCGCCGCGTGGGCCGCATCGTCCCCGTCGAGGGGCGCGTAGCGCTCGCCCACGATCGTCCCGCCCTTGGCCTCGATCAGGTCGCGCATCACGCGGTTCGACTCGCGCGGGTAGATGTAGTCCGACCCGATCAGGAAGATCCGCGGGCCGTGCGCCTGCAGGAGATAGTCGGCCAGGGCGAAGACGTTCTGGTTGAGGGTCGCGCCGGTATAGATGATGTTCTCCGAGTATTCGAAGCCCTCGTAGATCGACGGGTACCAGAGCAGGCCGTTGTGCCGCTCCACGGTGGAGAGCACCGACTTGCGGCTTGCCGAGAGCGAGCAGCCGAACACCACCTCGACCCCGTCCTCGCCGAGCATGCGCCGGGCCAGCACGCGGTAGGCCGCGTTGTCGCCGGCCGGGTCGTAGCAGACCGGTTCGATCGGGCGCCCGAGCACGCCGCCGGCCGTGTTGATCTCCTCGATCGCCAGGGCGGTGCCGAGGAAGTGCTCGGTCTCGGTGACGCCGCTGACCCCGCTGCGGGAGAACAGGACGCCGACCCGCCACGCCGCCTCATCCCTGCCCGCCATGGTTCCCCCCGATCGGCGCCGGCCGCGCGGCCGACCCGTCCTACCCGACGAACCCCGCGGGGTGAAAGCCGACGGGTGCGCCGCCGGACGGGGCGCGCCGCCGCCGATCCGCACGGCGGTCCCCGACCGGCCGGGCGATCCCGGTCACGCGGCCCCCTCCCCCGGGACGCCCCGGCGCACCGGCCGGCTGACGAACCGGGAGCCGGCGAGCAGGAACCGCCAGGGGGTGCCGGCCCCGCGGGTGATCCCGATCCGCCGGTCGCTCACCACCGCGACCGGCCGGGTGCGGGGCTCGAACCGGAACGGCGGTCGCCCGAGGGGCGCCCCGTCGAGCAGGCCGGTGACGCCGAGCGCCTGGCAGAGGCGGCCGGGCCCGGCGCAGAGGAGCCGCGCCTCGCGCTCGCCCTTGCTCTTGCCCTCGCCATTGCCCTTGTTCTCGCCATTGCCCTGGCCCCGGCGCTCCGCCATGGCGGCCAGACCCTCCGTCGGCTCGATGGCCCGGAGCAGCACCGCGCTGCCGGGCGCGCAGACGAGGTTCAGGCACCAGTGCAGCCCGTAGGAGCGATACACGTAGGCGTGTGCGGGCGGACCGAACATGCTGGCGTTGCGCCGGGTGGGACCGTTGAAGCTGTGGGAGGCCGGGTCGGTCCGGTCGTAGGCCTCCGTCTCGACGATGCGGCCCCCCGCCCCGTCGACGAAGAGGTGCGCGCCGATCAGGTCCGCCGCCACCGCGGCGGCCGGTCGGGCGAAGTCGAAATCCAGCATCGGGTCCCCGGGTCCGGCAGGCGCCATCCGGCACGGGCAACGCACAGCCGGCCCTTCAGGTTGGCCCGATCCGACCGATCCCGTCACCCGCGACGGGCCGCGACCGCGCGCAGTGCCCGCGGACATCGACGCCGTGTTCCACCGGCGAAGCGAAATAAATCGGACGCGGTGGAAGTCTTGCTGGTACGAAGGTCGGCGAATTGCGGGCCCGCGGCCGATCCCATCGGACCTCCCAGCATGACGCGCACAGCCTCGGTCGCGACGCTGCGATCCGCCGACGGGCACGCCGAGGGGCGGCCGGCCGCGGCTGCCGCGCGGGCGTGGCGGCCCCTGACCCTGCGCCGCCTCCGGCTGGCGAGCGGTCTGGTGCTGTTCGGATACGTGCTGAGCCACCTCGCCAACCACGCGCTCGGCAACGTCTCCCTCGCCGCCATGGAGGACGGCCTCGACCTCGTCACGGCCCTGTGGCTCAACCCCCTGGGCCTGACGCTCCTGTACGGCGCGCTGCTCGCCCATCTGCTCCTCGGGCTCCAGGCCCTCTACGCCGCCCGCTTCTTCCGCTGGCGGGCCTCCGAGATCCTGCAGCTGGTCTCCGGCCTGCTCATCCCGCCGCTGCTCGTCAGCCACATCGCCGGGACCCGGATCGCCTTCGTCACGGAGGATCTCGACAAGGGCTACGCGCAGGAACTCTACACCTTCTGGGTGGCCTCGCCGCCGCTCGGCCTGATGCAGGCGGCCGTGCTGATCGTCGCCTGGATCCACGGCTGCGCGGGCCTGCATTTCTGGCTCCGGCTGAGGCCCGGCTTCGGGCGCGCGGCGCCGGTGCTGCTGGCCCTCGCGGTCCTGGTGCCGGTCCTGGCGCTGCTGGGCTTCGTGCAGGGCGGCCGGGCGATCCTCGCCCTGGCGCAGGATCCGGCCTGGCGGGCGACGGCGCTCCAGCCCGTCCATGTCGGGCGGCCCGACCAGGTGGCGCGGCTCGCCGGCATCCGGGACGGGATGCTCCTGACCTATGCCGGGCTGGTGGCGGCGGTCGTCGCGGCGCGCGGGCTGCGGAGCCTGGCGGAGGTCACCCGCGGGACGGTCCGGCTCAGCTACCCCGACGGGCGGGTGGTCCGGGTGCCCCGGGGCACCAGCGTCCTGGAGGCCAGCCGCCGCAACCGGATCCCGCATGCCAGCGTCTGCGGCGGCCGCGGCCGGTGCTCGACCTGCCGGATCCGGGTGACGGACGGCAGCGACGGCGCGCCGGACCCCGGCCGGGCCGAGCGGGCCGTCCTGGAGCGGATCGCCGCCGGGCCGGGGGTGCGCCTCGCCTGCCAGTTCCGGCCCGAGACCGACCTCGCCGTGGTGCCGCTGCTGCCGCCGCAGCCGCGGGTGCGTCAGGCGGATCTGCTCGACCGGGCGGAATCCGGCGAGGAGCGCTTCATCGTGGCGATGTTCGTCGACCTGCGCGGCTCGACGCGGCTCGCCGAGGAGCGGTTGCCCTACGACACCGTGTTCATCATCAACCGCTTCCTCGGCGCGGTCGGGGACGCCGTGCGGGAGGCGGGCGGCTCGACCAACCAGTTCCTGGGCGACGGGCTGCTCGCCCTGTTCGGCCTGGAGACGGAGCCCGAACAGGCCGCCCGGGACGCCCTGCGGGCGGTCGACCGCATCGCCGAATCCGTCGCCACCCTGAACCGGCTGCTGGCGGCCGACCTGGAACACACCCTGCGGTACGGGATCGGCGTGCATGCCGGCCCGGCGATCGTCGGGGAGATGGGGGACGCCACCGATGCCCGCTTCACGGCGCTCGGCGACACCGTCAACGTCGCCTCGCGCCTGCAGGGGCTGACCAAGGGCCTCGGCTGCGTGGCGGTCGTGTCGGAGGCGGTGTACCGCGCGGCCAGCCTCGCCCCCGAGACGATCCGCGACGTCGCGGTGGACGGCCGCTCCGAGGCCGTGCGGGTCAACGTGCTCGGGCGCCGGTAAGGCCTCGCGGGGGCCGACCGCCGCGGGGGCCGAGCGAAACGGCTCCGGCGGTACGTCCGGTGGGCACAGCCGAACGGCGTTTCGGCCGGCCCGCCACGCCCTCCGGCCCGGGCCGCAACGCTTCCGCAACAGGGAATCGTGTGATAGCAGATCTTGCATCACACCCAATGTTTAACCGGCTAAAAGCGAAATCACATCTTCCAATTTCCATCACAAATGAAAAACATATCTCGATTAATCGATCAAAAATAAAATCGACGCCGGAATACGGCAAGTGCACCGACGATTGATCACTATCGAGGGGCGGAAAATGTTTGCAAAGCGTCGGGACACGTCGGAACTGCTCGCGCTGCTCCAGGTCCATTCCGGGGTCGGGCTGTGGGACGCGATCCTGCACGACGGTGATCCCGCACATCCCAAGAGCCGCTGGACGTGGAGCGCCGAATTCCGCCGGCTGGTCGGCTACAAATCGGAGGCGGAGTATCCGAACACGATGGAGTCCTGGTCGAGCCGCCTGCATCCCGACGATGCCGGCCCGACCTTCGCGGCCTTCGGTGCCGCGCTCAAGAACGTCACGAACCGGGGCGCGTACGACGTCAAGTACCGGCTGCGGATGCCCGACGGCACGTATCGCTGGTTCCGCGCGACGGGCGGCGTCGCGTTCGATCGGGCCGGTGTCGCGCAGCGGGCCTGCGGCTCCCTCGTCGACATCCATGCCGAGGTCGAGGCGCTTCACTCCAGCACGCTGCGCTCGCGGCAGCTCGAGGCGCTGATCGCCGAGTTCGATGCGAACGCGTCGTCGGTGGTCGCCGCCCTGTCGGCGGCGGCGGCGGAGATGGAGGCCGTCGCGCGTCGGATGACGGGCTTCGCCGAGCAGGACACGCAGCGCACCGGCGAGGTCGCGAAGGCGGCCACGCAGACGTCGGACAACGTCGGCATCGTCGCATCGGCGGCTGAGCAGCTCGGGTCGTCCGTCTCGGAGATCGGCCAGCAGGTCGACGGCTCCGCGCGGCTCGCCCGCACCGCGGTGACGGAGGCCGAGCAGGCGACGGGCCTGATCACGGACCTCGATGCGGCCGCCTCGAAGATCGGGACCGTCATCGCGGTGATCTCGTCGATCGCCAGCCAGACGAACCTGCTGGCGCTCAATGCCACGATCGAGGCGGCGCGGGCCGGCGAGGCCGGCCGGGGCTTCTCGGTCGTCGCCGCGGAGGTGAAGGAGCTGGCGGGCCAGACCACCAAGGCCACGGAGGAGATCACCACGCAGATCAGCCAGATGCAGGCGGCCACGCAGCGCGTGGTGGCGGCGATCGGCGGCGTCGCCGGCCGCATCCGGGAGATCGACACGACCACGACCTCGATCGCCGCCGCCGTGGAGCAGCAGCAGGCCGCCACGCAGGAGATCGTCCGCACGATCGGACAGGCCGCGTCGAGCACCGGGGACGTCACGCACAATATCGGGCAGATCGCGTCGAACGCGGGCGCGCGCGGTTCGGCCGCCGACGGGGTCCTGAACGCGGCGCTGCAGCTGTCGACCCATGCCGAGCGTCTCGGCACCGCCGTCCACGACTTCCTCGGGCGGATTCGGGCCGCCTGAAGGCGATCGGGACCGGCGTCGGATCGCGCCGATCAGGGCCGTCGCGCGGGCGCCACCCGGAGGCGCGGCGCCAGGGCCAGCATGAGCGGCACCGCGGCCAGAGCCGTCGCGGCCGCCGCGACCGCCGCCCAGTGCGGCCCGGCCGCGTCGCCGAGCCGCCCGTAGAGCAGCGGCGCCGCCAGCGCGCTGCCGCCGAGGGTCCAGGTGTAGAACACCGCGAAGGCCCGCTCGACGCGGCCCCCCGGGGCCAGTTCCGGCACGGTCCCGTAGAGCACCGACGAGGTGCCGTTCAGCATCACACCCAGGACCGGGAGCAGGAGCAGCACGGGGGCGAGCGGCAGCGCGATCACCGCCAGGATCGTCAGGGCGGTCCCGGTCTCGGTGAGGATCACGGTGCGGGTCACGCCCAGGCGCGCCCCGACGCGTCCGCAGATCGCCTTGCCGAGGGCACCGCCGACGAAGACCAGGGCGAGCGCGAGGCCCACCGTGGTCAGCGCTGCGCCCTTCTCCTGCATCAGGAACGGCAGGTAGATCAGGAAGGCCGGGCGCGCGGCGTTGTCGAGCATGCCGATGGCGACCAGCAGCCCAAAGCCGCCGCCGCCGGCCGCCCCGGAATCGGCGGGCGCGGCCGTCCGGACGGCCGTGCCGGGCGCGGGACCGCGTGAAGCCGGATCACGCGGCAGCAGGCGCGCGACAGCCAGCGCCACCACCACCCCCGCGGCGGCGACCGCCCAGAGCGCGTGCCGCCAGCCCGACTGGGTCAGCAGGATCCCGACCAGGGGCGGAACCGCCGCCTTCCCGAGATCGCCGGTGAAATTGTAGGTGCCGAGCGGCCCCCGCGCCCCGGGGCCGTAGGCCCGGGCGATCACCGCCGAGGCCAGGGGGTGCTGGGTGCTGCTGCCGGCACCGCCGAGCAGCAATCCGGCACCGAGGCCGACCAGGCCGCCCGAGGCACCCGCGACGGCGTAGCCCCCGGCGCTGAGCAGGGTGCCGAGCGCCAGGACGGTGCGGGCCCCGAGGGACTGGGCGAGGCGGCTCGCCGGCATCTGCAGCGCCGCCAGCGCGCCGTTGTAGAGGGAGCGCAGCAGCGCCAGGGCGGCGTAGTCGAGGCCGAACTCCGCCTGCCAGACCGGCAGCAGCACGTAGATGAGATCCGTGTAGCCGTCGTGCAGGGCGTGGTTGAGCCCCGTGACCGCGAGGGTCTGGCGGGCCTCCTGCGGGCGGGCGTGATCGGGGGACGCGGTCCGGTCCGACGCGAAGGACATCCTGTCACCATCCGTGCTGGCATCACAGGATGGCCGCCTGGTTCGACCCTGACAAACGACTTATGCTGACGCTCGCGTGAGGAAACCTGACCTGTGCATCGCCGCCTGCCGCCGCTCAACGCCGTGAAGGCCTTCGAGGCCGCCGCCCGCCACGGCAGCTTCACCCGCGCGGCGGACGAGCTGCACGTCACCCACGGGGCGGTGAGCCGGCAGGTGCAGATGCTCGAGGCCTGGCTGGGGCTGCCGCTCTTCGAGCGCCACAACCGGCGTGTCGTCCTCACCGAGGCCGGCACCGCCTACGCCGCCGAGATCGGCGCCGCCCTCGACCGGATCGCCCTCGCCACCGCCCGGCAGGCGGAGCGGGGCCGCCCGCGCCTGCTGCACGTCAACGCGCTGGCGACCTTCACCCTGCGGTGGCTGATCCCGCGCCTGTCCGGGTTCCAGCGGGCCAACCCGGCGATCGAGGTGCGGCTGACCACCTCCAACGTGCCCCTGGCGCAGCTGACGGACCCGTTCGACGTGGCGATCCGGGGCGGCCCGGACGCGCGCCCGGGCCACGTCGCCGAGCCGTTCCTCTCGGAGCGGCGCATCCCCGTCTGCAGCCCGGCACTGCTGCGGCGCCTCCCCCTCGCGACGCCGGAACAGCTCGCCCGGCACACGCTCCTGCACGCGGCGACGCTGCCGCGGGTCTGGCCGGACTGGCTGCGGGCGGCGGGGGTGCCGGACCTGGAGCCCCAGGCCTCGGTGACGCTGGAGCATTTCTACCTGACGCTCCAGGCCGCCCTCGACGGGCTCGGGGTCGCCATGGGTCCCGAGCGCCTGATCGCCGACGACGTGGCGGCCGGCCGTCTGACCCTGCCCTTCGCCGGCCCGGCGCTGCCGGCGCGGAGCTACTACACCTACGTCCCGGAGCCCCGGGCGGAGGATCCGGCGGTCCGGGCCTTCTGCGGGTGGCTCGCCGAAGCGGCCCGGCGGCCGTGAGGGTCGTCCTCGCGCGCGCAGCGAAGCGACCCGGGGCGGCGGCGAATCCGGCGTGGCGCGCCGGCGCGTCCCGGCGCATGGTGGCGCTCGGAACGCCCCCGACCACGTCCGGGTTGGCGTGAGACGCCGCTGCCAGAGGTGACCGCATGGCGCGCAAGCGTCTCCGCCCGACGATCGACAGCCTGATCGAATCCCTGGGGCGGCTCGGCCTGTCGCCGGACGCCGTCGATCTCGACCGGCTGCTCGCCCATCTCGAACTGCCCGACTACGGCGCGGAGGTGGAGGACGCGCGGGTCGCCGGGGCGCTGCGCGCGATGCGGGCGGCCCGGGTCTTCGCCGAGACCGGGGTCCCGGCGGTCCGGAAGGCGATTCCCGCCCTGCGGGCCGTCGTCACGAAGGACCACCGGATCACGTGGCTGATCCGGACCGAGATCCCGCTCCTCGACAACGGCCGCCTGGACCTGCGGCTCGACATCGCCCCCGACCCGGAGGCGGCCGAGATCCTCGCCCGGATGGCGGCCCGGAACGACCCGGCGCATCGCCTGGAGGCCCTGCGCGCCGCCGTGGCGCAGACCGCGCTCCAGGCGGTCCGCGCCCTGCACAAGCCCGTGGACGGGCTGCGGGCGCAGATCCTCGTCGACCTGCGCGAGGTCGGGGCGGATGCCGCCGCCTACATCGCCCATATGGACCGGTCGCTCCGGTCCCGGGTGTTCACCTACGGCCCGAAGCTCGCCCGTGCCCTGAACGACACCCTCACCCCCGTGCGCCGGCACGCCAAGGCGGTGGCCCGCGAGGGCTCGCGTCTGCGCCGCCTGCGCGATCAGGTCGGCTTCGGCGCCTATATCGAGCGGTTCACCGCCGCCCGGCGCCTCAACCGGAAAATCCTGTTCCACATGGGGCCGACCAATTCCGGCAAGACCTACGCGGCGCTCCAGCACCTGACGGCGGCGGAGACCGGCGCCTACCTCGCGCCGCTGCGGCTCCTGGCGCTGGAGAACTACGAGGCCCTGCGCGAGCGGGGCCTGCGCGCCGGCATGATCACCGGCGAGGAGGTGCTGGGCGAGCCCGATCCGACCCACACCGCCCGCACCATCGAGACCGCCGACCTGACCCGGCCGATCGACGTGGCGGTGATCGACGAGATCCAGATGCTGTCGGATCCCGACCGGGGCTGGGCCTGGAGCAACGCCCTGTTCGGCGTCGCCGCCCGGACCGTGATCGTCTGCGGCTCCGACGACGCCCTGTCGTATGTCCGCCGCGCCGCGGAGGCGGCCAACGAATCCCTGGAGGTGATCCCCTTCACCCGCAAGTCGCCGCTCCTGCTGCTGGAGGCGCCGGTGCCCCTGGAGAAGGTCGAGCCCGGCGACGCGGTCGTGGCCTTCTCCCGCCGGGCGGTGCACGAGAACCGCGAGATCCTGGTGGCCAGGGGCCACCGGGTGGCGACGATCTACGGCGCCCTGTCGCCGGAGGTCCGCCGGGCCGAGGCCGCCCGCTTCCGCGCGGGCGAGGCCGACGTGCTGGTCACCACCGACGCGATCGGCATGGGGCTCAACCTCGGGCCGCTCAAGCGGGTCGTGTTCTCGGCGGTGCGCAAGTGGGACGGGAGCGCCGAGCGGGCGCTCACCCATTCCGAGATCCGGCAGATCGCCGGCCGGGCGGGCCGCTACGGCCACCAGGATGTCGGCTACGTGGCGGCGACCGACCCCGTCGCCGTCGAGCCGATCCGGACCGCCCTGTCGGGGGCGCCCACGGCGCCGGCGGCCGACACGCGCTTCTATGTCCGCCCGGATCTCGGGGCGATCCGCTCGGTGGCCGCGGAGATGCGCACGCACAGCCTCCACGAGGTGCTGACGCACTTCGCCCGGGCGACCTTCTACGCGGGCTCGCCGTTTCAGCCCTCGGCCCTGGAGGAGGTGCTGGAGGTCGCCCGCACGGTCGACCGGGCCCGGCTGCCGATCGAGGAGAAGTTCGCCTTCTCGGTCTGCCCGATCGACCGGCGCGACGAGATCGCCATGGGTCTGCTGGAGCGCTGGTGCCAGGCGCGGGCGGGCGGCCAGACGGTGCCGGCGCTGCGGGGGAACCTCACCGGCGCCCTCGACTACCAGGAGCGGACCGTGAAGCTCGCGAGCGCCTATCTCTGGCTGTCGCGGCGCTTCCCCGAGACCTTCGACGACGTGGAGGCGATCCGGCACATGCGCGGCCGGGCCAACGACGCCATCGAGCAGCACCTGCGGGAGACCGCGACCCGCAAGGCGGAACGGCGCACCCGCCGCAGCGCCGGGGCGCGGTGACCGACGGCTGCGGCGCGCGGGGTTCCGACGTGAGACCCGGTCAGGACGCCGTCCCGACGCGGGACGAAGCCCCCGCGGGGGACGGTGATACGGCCCCGGCGGCCCGGTCCCGGTGGAGGTCCGCGATCAGGCGCCGGCCGAGGCGGATGCTGGGCCGCTCGACGAAGCGATGCACCGGCGCCGCGCAGGCCAGGGCCACCAGCATCGCCGCGGCGATCAGCGCGTGGCCGTGGCCCGTGAGCCCCACGGACCGGGCGGCGGCGCTCACCGCCTCCTGCGCGATCGGGCCGAACAGGTAGAGGCCGTAGCTCAGCGCCCCCAGCCAGGCGAAGACGGGCGCCTCGATCCGGCCGCGCGTGGTCATCAGGGCGAACAGCCCGAGGGCCGCCCAGTAGGTGGCGGTGTAGCGGTACCACGTCTCGCCGAATCCGAGATCGCGCCCGTAGGCCAGCACCGAGACGACCGGGACGGCGAGTACGATCAGGGCCAGGACGCCGAGGGCGGCGCGCCGCGCCTCCGCCTGCCCCTCGACGTGCCAGCGGCGCCAGAGGGTTCCCCAGAGCATGATCGCCAGGGCGAGGGGGAGCGCCACCGGGAGGGCCTTGCCGAGCTGGTGGCGGGCGACCGCCATGAGGATGGCCGCGCCCAGCATCGCCACGGCGGCGCCGGCGACGCCGCGCGTCCGCTGGAGGAGCCCGGCGCAGAACAGCAGCACGCAGAGGCCGTAGAAGATCAGCTCGATCTGCAGGGTCCAGTACAGGCCGATGACGTTCTCGATCCCGGCGAATTGCTGGAGCATCGTCAGGTTGGCCAGCACGGTCGCCACCGGGATGCCGCGGCCCGGCACGACGTAGAAGGCGTAGATCCCGAGCGGAATCGAGAGCCAGTAGACCGGATAGAGGCGGAAGAACCGGCTGATCGCGAAGTCCCGGACGGGGGTCCGGCTGCGCCCGTCGAGCGAGTAGGGGACCACGAAGCCGGAGACGGCGAAGAACATCACCACCGCCACCTTCCCGAGATCGATCCACTGCGTGAGCGCCACGAACAGGACCGACTCGATCCCCGCCCCTGCCTGGCCGGTCTTCAGCAGGTGATCGGCGACGTGGAAGTAGATGACCGCCAGGGCGGCCAGGCCGCGGATCGTATCGATATAGCCGAGCCGTGTGCCGCGCATCGCTCCACCCGTGCAACCGGAGGGTCGGGCTGCATCGTGGGCAGCGAACCGGTCCGGGCACAGTAAATCGGTTCCCTGCACCGTGACGGGCGAATCGATGTTCATCCCCGAAACTGTATCGGGACGGTTAAGAGCGCCGGGCGAGATCCCGTCCATCGATCGCATCGCGGGCGGGATACGGGACCGGCCCCGACCGGGGGGCGACGATGCTCGCACATCGGTTCGGGACGGCGCGACAGGCCCCCTTCTTCCGCACGGGAGGGGGGGCCTGTCGCGCCGCGTCATGAGCCGCGTGCCTTGAACCTGTGTCGCCCGTAGGCGTGCGGGGAGAGGGAGACACGCGGGGGACGTTGTGTGACTCTCGTCGCCCCCCGGACGCGGCCCCGCGTCGCGTCCCGCGGTGCAGGCCGATCCATCGCCGCTGGGGCGTTGGTCACCGCGCCGGCACCGGCATCTCGAAAGGTCTAACGCCGCATGCGCCTGCGCTCCGATTTCTGGGTCTCGGCCCATCTGCGCCGCCTCGGCGTCGCGGGCGTCCCGGCGGTGCTGCGCCGGCGCGGTTCGCCGGAGGCGGGGGCGATCTTCGTGAAGGTCGACCGCCTCGACGGCGCCGCCGATCTCTACGGCCCGGCACCGCAGGCCCTGTTCGAGGCGGAGGAGAGCGGGGATCGCCGCTTCGCCGCCATCGTCACCGGCGGCAGCCCGCTCGACGTGGAGGAGCGCCTGACCAAGGAGATCCGGTTCGATTCCGACCTCTGGATCGTCGAGATCGACGACCGCCAGGGCTGCCATTTCCTGGACTTGGCGGAGTGATATGAAGGCCCGCTGACCGCCTCTGCGCGTCCAGCGAAGCGATCCCGTGTCACCCCGGCGACCGGTGTCGCGCTGCCCCAGGTTACTTCGCCCCAGGTCACTTCGCTGCGCTCGTGATGACGGGTTGGATGACGCGACACCGCTCGGCGTCGCGCCCGGCCCGCACGCGACGGGATCCGTCAGCCCTCGATGATGCGCTCGTCGAGCTTGCGGTCGACGGTCGCGACCGTGCGGTCGATCTCGGCGCTGGGTTCGCCGAGTTGGTGGGAGATCAGCTTCACCAGCAGATCGACCCGCTCGATATAGGGGGCGCCGTTGGCCACCGCGCGGGCGGCCGAGGAGGGCTTCAGCAGGCTCTCGGCGGCCTTGGCGTATTTCTCGAACGGCACCTGATCGGCCGGGTCGGCGCCGAGCTTCCGGGCGATCCCGTCGACATGCTCGTAGATCGCCCGCGAGCGCGCCAGATCACCGTGCACCGCGTCGTGGATCGATTGCGGCTCGCCCGGGGTGATGCAGCGGTAATTGCCGGTGAGCAGCATCGACCACTTGGCCAGCGGCACGAACAGCGAATCGAACACCTTGAGCTTCACCGGCACGTCGTGCCCGTCGAGGCGGACGGCGTCGATATCGGCCTCCAGCTCCCGGAGCAGCGCGTTGTGGCCCTCGTCCGCGAAGGTCGCCGCCTTGAAGTTCGTCGGCAGCCCGACATGGAGGACGTTGGCCTCCTCCTCCGGGGGCCGGAACGCCTGCGGATCGGGGGAGCAGAGCGTCACCAGCCCCGGCTCGAACCGGTCCCAGACGCCGGCATTGGTGTAGGCGTCCTCAAGGTCCATGGCGGCGAGCCCCGGGATCCGCTTGAGGTAGGGCAGCGGCGGCATGTTCATGATCGACAGGCACGGCAGCTTCGCCGCCGCGATCTTGATCATCAGCACGCGGATCGTGTGGTTGTTGTATTGCGGCTCCTGCATGGCGAGGCCGACGAGGTCGTAGCGCGCCACGTCGACGTCCTCCGGCGGCATCGCGTCGACCTTGCCCGGCAGGTCGCGCGAATGGATCGACCGGTGCTCCTTCTCGTCGCGGAGCTTGATCCGGACCTCGGTGCCGTCGCGGTTGATCAGGTCGGCGGTCTTCCTGCGGCAGACCAGGGTCACGTTGTGACCGGCCATCAGGAGCTTGGTCCCCAGGAGCGAGCCGTAGGAGGCCCCCAGGATCAGGATGTTCTTGGCCATGTCGGTCCTCCCCAGCATATTGGTTTTGCTGTTGTTGTCGGGCTGCCGGGTCCTGGGCGTTGACGCTCGGCCCCATCGCTTGACCGATGGATGGCAGCGGGGCGGGGAGAAGGCAAGCCTTCTGGTATACCTGATCCCAACCGGCTCCGATGTGCGATCGGACGATGGGCGACGCGGGTTCGGAGACGCTCGGATGGCCTCTCGGATGCAAAGAACGCGGCGCGGGTCCCCTCCCCCGTGCGGGCTATGATGTTCACAGATCGCTGGCCGAGGCGTTCTCTCCTCCCCGCACGGGCGGAGGGCGACACACGTTCCAGGCACGCGGCTCATGACGCAGCGCGACCGGCCCCCTCTCCAGTGCGGGAGAGGGGTCTGCGGCGCTCCGTCATCGAGGCCGTGCCCAGACCGGTTGATCCGCCGGTCAGCGCGATCCCTATCCCCACAGTTCCGGCGTCGGCGGATGCATCAGGCTGCCCTCGTAGCGCAGCGGCGGCGCGCGGTCGCGGGCGAGCAGCAGCGGACCGTCGAGATCCACGAACTCGGCCCCCTCGGCCAGGAGCGCCGCCGGCGCCATGCCGAGCGAGGTGCCGAGCATGCAGCCGACCATGATGGCGAGGCCCCGCCCCTTCGCCTCCCGGGCGAGCAGCACCGCCTCGGTCAGGCCGCCGGTCTTGTCGAGCTTGATGTTGATCGCGTCGTAGCGCCCGGCGAGCGCGTCGAGGCCGGCGCGGTCGTGCAGGCTCTCGTCGGCGCAGACCGGAACCGGATGCGGGATCCCGGCGAGCAGCGCGTCGGCATCGGCCGGTAGCGGCTGCTCGATCAGCGCGACGCCCGCCTTCAGGCAGGCTTCGAAGTTGGCTTCCACGGTCTCCGGCCGCCACGCCTCGTTGGCGTCGACGATCAGGCGGGACTCCGGCGCGCCGGCCCGGACGGCGGCGATCCGCTCCGGGTCCCCGGCCCCGCCGAGCTTCACCTTCAGGAGCGGCCGGTGGGCGGCCTTGCGGGCGGCCTCGCCCATGCTCTCCGGCGTGCCGAGGCTCAGCGTGTAGGCGGTGATCGCCGGCCGGGGTTCGGGCAGCCCGGCGATGGCCCAGGCCGGGCGGCCCTGGAGCTTGGCTTCCAGGTCGAACAGCGCGCAGTCGAGGGCGTTGCGCGCCGCCCCCGCCTTCATCCGCGTCATCAGCTCGTCCCGGCCGATCCCCGCCGCGATGGCTTCCCCCTGCCCCTCGATCAGCGCGACCACGCTCTCGACGCTCTCGCCGTAGCGGGGATAGGGCACGCATTCCCCGCGCCCGACGCCGTTCTCGTCCGTGATGGTGGCCACCACCACGGCGATCTCGGTGCGGCTGCCGCGGGAGATCGTGAAGGCGCCGGCGATCGGGAAACGCTCCACCGAGAGGCTCAGGCGGCGGCCCATGTCAGGCCTCCGGGAAGTCGGCGACGATCCGGTCGACCAGCCCGTCCACGCCGAAGCGCACCGGGTCGGTGGCGGGCAGGCCGTGCTCGGACCCAAGCGTGTCCAGGAGCGCCCGGGCCTCGTCCTCGGCGAGCGCCTGCGTGTTCACCGCGATGCCCACCGGCTTGATCCCCGGGTTGGTCAGGCTGCCGAGCTGCACGGTGAGGTCGATGACCTGCCGGATCGTCGGCAGCGGATGCTGCACGCCGCGCATCGTCGTGCGGGTCGGCTCGTGGCAGACCACGAAAGCGTCGGCCTGGGCGCCGTGCAGCAGGCCGAGGCTCACGCCCGCGAAGGACGGGTGGTAGAGCGAGCCCTGCCCCTCGATCAGGTCCCAGTGGTTCGGGGCGGCCTCCGGCGAGATCGTCTCGACCGCGCCGGAGATGAAGTCGGCCACCACGGCATCGATGGCCACGCCCCGGCCGGAGATGAACACGCCGGTCTGGCCGGTGGCGCGGAAATCCGCGTCGAGGCCGCGCTCGCGCATGCCCCGCTCCAGGGCCAGCACGGTGTATTTCTTGCCCACCGAGCAGTCGGTGCCCACGGTCAGCAGGCGCCGACCCGCGCGTTTGGTGCCCTTGCCGGTGGGGAAGCGCTCGTCGGTGTGGCGCACGTCGTGGAGCTGGCGGCCGCGCCGGGCCGCCGCCTCGGCGATGGCCGGCACCGCGCCGAGCTTGACGTGCAGGCCGCTCGCCACGTCGAGGCCGGCCTCGATCGCCGCGACGATCTCCTTTACCCAATGGTCGGGCAGCACGCCGCCGGCGTTGACGACGCCGATCACCAGGGTCCGGCAGCCCTTGGCCAGGGCCTCCGGCAGGGTCATGTCGGGGATGCCGAGATCGGCGGCGCAGCCCGGGAGCCGCATCTGACCGATGCACCAGTCCGGGCGCCAGTCTTTGATGCCGTAGGCGGTCTTGGCCGCCAGCGTGTCGGGCACGTCACCCAGGAACATCAGGTAGGGCGTGGCGATCTGCATCGGACGGGACACCTTCTCGGGAGGCCGGCGCCCCGTCTATGCGGGATCTGGCCCGTCCGGCGCAATGCACGATGGCGGCCAGGACGGTGGACCGGGCCGCCATTCGGCGCATGCCGGCACCGCGCCCGAGCCGGAGACCCCGCTGGGGATGCGGTCGCGCTCGGGCGGACCGCCCTCACCCCGGCGGCAGGCGGAAGCCTCGCTCAGGCGGCGCGTCGTCGCCCGGCCGCGGCCTCGTCCGCCACCCGCTCGACCGGGGCGAGGACGCCCGTCGGCCGGACCATGCCCTCGGCCCCCGCCAGCGCACCCGGACGCAGTTCGAGCCCGAGGAAACGCGCGCGCTCGAACGGCCCCGGCAGGGTCAGCGCTTCCGCCAGCGCCCCCGCGAAGCCGAAGCGGGCGTAGTAGGGCGCATCGCCGACCAGCAGCACGGCGCCGTGACCGAGGGCCTCCGCCCGGCCCAGCGCGGCCTGCATCATCACCGAGCCGAGCCCCTGGCCCTGGATCGCCGGATCGACCGCGAGCGGCCCGAGCAGCAGCGCCGGCCGGGCGAGCCCGGCCTCGACATGCCACAGCCGCAGGGTGCCGACGAGCCGGCCGGCGCGGGTCGCCGCGAAGGCGAGGCCGCGGGCCGGAAGCCGTCCCTCGCGCAGGCGCTCCGAAGTCTTGGCACGTCGATTGCCGGCAAAGCACGCGTCGAGCAGGCGCTCACGCGCCGGGACGTCGTGGCCGTGCTCCGCGCGGATCTCGATCATGGCTGTGCCCTCCCCGGGCCGGCATGCGGGAGAAGCGATGGATCGTCTCGGCAGGCGATCGGGCCTGGCCGTCGCGTCCTGAGAAGCGACGGCGGCCCTTAACGCCGCATGACCGCAGGATGGTTCCGGACGAACGGAATCCGTGCGTCCACACCCTGCCGCGGCCCACCCACCGGGAACGGTCCTGGATGGAGGCCGCCCGGAGCATCCCGGGCGGCCGGCGCGATCAGATCACGATCTGCTGGAGGGGCGGGAAGCCGTTGAAGGCCACCGCCGCGTAGGTCGTGGTGTAGGCGCCCGCCCCCTCGATCAGCACCTTGTCGCCGATCGAGAGCGAGATCGGCAGCGGGTAGAGCTGCCGCTCGTAGAGCACGTCCACCGAGTCGCAGGTCGGCCCGGCGATGACGCAGGGCTCGGTCTGCTCCCCGTCCCGCGCGGTGCGGATCGGGTAGCGGATCGCCTCGTCCATGGTCTCGGCCAGCCCGCCGAACTTGCCGATGTCGAGATAGACCCAGCGCACCTCGTCGGCCTGCGCGGACTTCTTCGACACCAGCACCACCTCGGCCTCGATCAGGCCGGCATTGCCGACCATGCCCCGGCCCGGCTCGATGATCGTCTCGGGGATCCGGTTGCCGAAATGCTTGGTCAGGCCGCGGAAGATCGCCTCGCCGTAGCTCTCCACCCCCGGGACCGCCTTGAGATACTGGGTGGGGAAGCCGCCGCCGAGATTGACCATCGACAGGCCGATGCCGCGCTCCGCGCACTCGTGGAACACCGCCGCCGCGGAGCCGAGCGCCCCGTCCCAGGCCTCGGTGTTGCCCTGCTGCGAGCCGACATGGAACGAGATGCCGTAGGCCTCGAGCCCCTGGCGATGGGCGTGCTCCAGCACGTCCGCGGCCATCTCGGGCACGCAGCCGAACTTGCGCGACAGCGGCCAGTCGGCGCCGGCGCCGTCGCACAGGATGCGGCAGAACACCCGCACCTCGGCGGCCGGCACGCCCACGGTCTCGGCGGCCCGGGCGATCTTCTCGACCTCGGCCTGGCAATCGACCGCGAACAGGCGGATGCCGAGCGCGAGGGCGCGGCCGATGCAGCGCTCCTTCTTGATGGTGTTGCCGAAGGAGATCCGGTCGGCGGTGGCGCCGGCGGCGAGCACCATCTCCATCTCGGCCACCGAGGCGGTGTCGAAGCAGGAGCCCATCTCGGCGAGCAGGCGCAGCACCTCGGGGGCCGGGTTCGCCTTCACGGCGTAGAACACGCGGGTATCCGGAAGGGCGCGGGCGAAGGCGGTGTAGTTGTCGCGCACGACATCGAGGTCGAGGACCATCACGGGCCCCTCGTCCTGACCGAGGTCGCGGCGCACGCGCAGGTAGTCACGGATGCGGTCGGTCATGGTCGTCTCCCGGCACGGGTTCGCGTGCGCCCTTCGCGGGGCGCGCTGTCGAAGGTGACGGCCTGACAGGCCGCCGGCGTCAGGGGGCGAAGCGTCGCGCAGACTCACGCGGTGTGGAGACGCGTGCATCCGTGCGGGCGCAGGGCACCCGGAAGCTGCCGTGGATTGGAAGGGAGGACCCCCACCGCACGCCGGGCAAAGAGAAACAAGCCTCTTCGGTGCCGGCCTTTGGAGGGCCGACGAGACCAAAAAAGCCCGTTCGTCGTTGCTTTAAGCTGCGTCCCCCGTGGAGAGCGGGGTTCGCCGGTTTCGCCTCCGGCTGCCGGTTGTTGTCGGGGTCCGGTGTTGCCACCTGGATGCCGGCCGTAGGGATCCACCCTTGCGACCATCGATCCTTTAAGACCCCTGGCGGCTGTCCGGCAGTTGACCGGATGCCCACCAACCGACACGCGGCCACAGGCACGTGCGAAATTGGGCAAGCGGCATATACGGGGCCGCCCCCGTATCGGCAAGGGCAATACAACCTGCAGCAGCCGCTTTTCAGCCGGAAATCCACCCCCCGGGCCGCCCGTTGCAAAAACGGCGCATCCCGGGGGGCCGGGCGGGCTTCCCAAGCGGGGCGGAAGCGGGCATCTGACGGCGAGCGTGGCGTATGCAGGCGGGTGAGCGATGGGCGGGGCGAGCAGATCCACCGCGACGGCGCGGGCGTGAGCGCCCCGATCCGCCACGCGGTCGCCGTCGATCTCCCGGAGCCGGTGATCCGCGCCGCCACGCTCGCCGACCTCGACGCCCTCGTCGCCCTGGAACACGCCGCCTTCGCCACCGACCGGGCCGAGCGCCGGGCGATCCGCCACGCGATCCTGTCGCCGACCATGGACGTCCTGGCGGCCCTGCTCGACGTGCCGGACGGCGCCCCGGATCCGGTCCTCGTCGGCGCCGCGGTGCTGGAGCGGCGGCGCGGCAGCCGCATCGCCCGCCTGGCCTCGATCGCGGTCGCGCCGAACCGCGGCGGCCTCGGGCTCGGCGGAAAGATCCTCGACGCCGCCGAGGCACAGGCCCGCGCCCATGGCTGCGACCGCCTGCGGCTGGAAGTGCGGGCCGACAACGGCGCCGGCATCCGCCTCTACGAGCGCCGGGGCTATGTCCGCTTCGCGGTGCGTCCCGACTATTACGAGGACGGCATGGAGGCGTGGCGCTACGAGCGCGCGCTGTAGCACCGGGTCCGCGCGTCGATCTTCGGCGCCTGGGAACGCACGGTGCGCGCAACGGCCAGCCCGCTGTGGGCGATCGCGCCGGCGGCCGCCGTCAGGATCGCCGCCATCAGGCCGGACACCGCCTCGTTGGCGCCGACCGCGCGCCGCGTGCCCTCCCGGATCCCGGCGACCCGGGCGGCGCTGTCGTGCGTGGCCTTCGCGGTCTGTTCGGCCAGCATCTTCACCTCGGCCGCCACCACGGCGCGGCACGGACGCTGCAGGATTGTTCATCCGCGGAAGGGCGGAACATCCGCCGCCTTACGGATGCAAAGGGTTTTTGATCAATAATATTGATCTCAATTGCTGCATATCAATATAAATTCCTGATACTTGAAGTATGTGCTGCAATACGATCAGAACGCAAAACGCTATGCTTTGTTTAGACATCGTGCTACGCTGGTATTTCAACTCTTTGCACAATATGAACGAAGCGACAACCACTGTGTGCTAACAGAGTGCCGAATTCAATTTCAATGCGCCCTTGCGTCGAGGTCTGAACATGCGTCTTCCAAAAGGAGTTTCGATCCGCACGACGATGTGCCTCGTCCTGAGCGCGATGGGCCTCATCGTGCTGAGCTACGCGACGATCGCGCTGATGGAGGTGCATGGACAAGCCCGGGAGGCGGCCAGGGTCGGGACCCTGACGCAGGTGAGCCGCACCGCGCTCCAGGGTCTGCTGGCGACGCGCCTCGCGCGCGGCATCGCCCTTCAGGGCAACGCCAGCGAAACGCCCCTCGATGCCGCGTCGGTGTCCGACTTCGAGACGAATGACCAGCGGGTCGACAGCGCCGTCGTGCACATCGCGACGCTCCTGCGGGACCAGGATCTGCCCTCCGTCACGGTACCGCTCGGCGAGCTCCAGGCGGCCCGGGCGGCGCTCGCGGCCCTGCGCCCCCGCCTCGCCCAGGGCATCCGCCTCCCCAAGGCGCAGCGCGCGGCGGCCCTGCCGGCCGATACCCGGACGGCCTGGCAGGCGATGCTCGACGCCCTCGGCGCCACCGCCGACGCCGTCGATGCCGCGATTCCCCTGTCCGACCCGGTCCTGCGCCGGAACCTCACGATCAAGCGCGCCGCCTGGGCGCTGCGCATGGCGAGCGGGGATGTCGGCACGCGCATCCAGTCGACCCTCGCGGCCGGCACGTCGTGGTCCCTGGCCGAGTCCATGGCCGCGTCCAGGGAACTCGGCCGGATGGAGGCGGCGTGGCAGCGCGTGGCCGCAAGTGCGTCGGAGATCTCCGAGACCGTCCGGGCCGCGATGCAGAGCGCCAAGGCCCATAATTTCGAGGGGCCGACCCTGGCGCGCCGTCAGGCCTTGTTCGATGCGTTCAGTCAGCACACGCCGCCCGGCATCACCCTCTTGGAATCGCGGACGCGCAACACCGCCGACCAGCAGACGATCGTGGACCTCGCCTCTGTCGCCCTCGACGAGCTGATCACCCGCGCCGGCACGCTCCAAGGCCAGGCCGAAGCGGCGCTGCTGCGCAATGCCGGGGCGTTGCTCGCCTCGCTCCTGCTCGTCGGCCTGGGCCTGCTCGCGGTCTTCCGCGGGGTTCTGCGGCCGATCGGACGGATGACCGCGACGATGCGGGCGCTGGCGGACGGGGACGCCACCGCCGAGGTGCCCTTCCGGGACCGCCGCGACGAGATCGGCGCGATGGCCGCGGCCGTCCAGGTCTTCAAGGACAACCTGCTTCGCACCCGTGCCCTGGAGGCGCAGGCCGAGCAGGCGCGGCGGGCCACCGACGCGCAGCGCAAGGCCGGGATGCGCGAGATGGCCGAGGGCTTTCAGCGGACGATCGGGAGCATCATCGGCCGCGTCGCCGACGCGGCCACCGCGTTGCAGGCGACGGCGCGGACCATGAGCGGCGTCGCGGCCGAGACCGCCAGCCGGTCCACCACGGTGGCGGCCGCCGCCGAGCAAGCCTCCAGCAACGTCAACACGGTCGCGGCGGCGGCCGAGGAGCTCGGCACCTCGGTCCGGGAGATCGGCCGTCAGGTCGAGGGTTCGGCGGACCTCGCGAAGGCCGCGGCCGACCAGGTCGACCAGACCGGCGCCCTGGTGCAGGAGCTGAACAGCGCGGTCAGCCGGATCGGCGACGTGGTCGGGCTGATCTCGTCGATCGCCGGGCAGACCAACCTGCTGGCGCTCAACGCCACGATCGAGGCGGCCCGCGCCGGCGCGGCCGGCCGCGGCTTCGCGGTGGTCGCCTCCGAGGTGAAGGCGCTGGCCGAGCAGACCGCCAAGGCCACCGGGGAGATCGCCGGGCAGATCGCCCGGGTCCAGGGCTCGACGGCCCAGGCCGTGTCGGCGATCGGCGCGATCACGACCCGCATCCAGGAGATCAACGGCGTGGCGACCTCGATCGCGGCGGCGGTGGAGGAGCAGGGCGCGGCCACGCAGGAGATCGTGCGCAACGTCGGCCAGGCGGCGCAGGGCACCGGCGCGGTGACCAGCACCATCGTGGGCGTCGCCGGGACCGCCGAGGAGACCGGCCGGGCGGCGGGCCAGGTCCTCGACGCCGCCTCGGCGCTGTCGCGCCAGTCCGAGCACCTCGAGGCCGAGGTCGCCCGCTTCCTCGACACCGTCCGGGCCGCCTGACCGGCACGCGAGCGCCGGGCCGACCGGCCCCCGCCCCGTTCCCGCCCCGTTAAAGGAGTCTTACACGTCCGGCCCTACCGTGCCGACACCGTCCCGAAGCCCCTCGACGCTCATGAGTTGCCGTCCATGGCCGTGATCGCCGCCTTCATCATCAATGCCGGGCTCAACTTCGTCCTCGGCCTGCTGATCGCCAAGCTGCTCGGGCCGGCCGATTTCGGCCGGTTCGCCCTGGCGACCACCGGGGCGACCGTGCTCAACACGGTGCTGTTCGAGTGGCTGCGGCTCTCGGCGACGCGCTTCTACTCGGGGCGGGTGCGGGTCGACGAGCCCTGGATTCGCCACGGGCTCGACCGGGCCTATCTGCGCATCGGCCTGCTGCTCCTCGCCGCCGCCGCCCTGTGCGGGGCCCTCGGTCTCGGCGACGGCGCGGACGGGCACGCGGCGGTGCTGTGCGGCACCGGGCTGGCCGCCCTCGGCATCGGCGTCTTCGACTATCACGCGGCCCTCGCCCGGGCCCGGTTCGACGGGAAGCTCTATCTCGGCCTCGTCGCGGTCAAGAACGTCCTCGCCTTCGCCCTGATGGCGGCCGCCGCATGGTGGCTGCCGCAGCCCGCCTGGGTGCTGGCCGCGGCCGGGCTCAGCCAGTTCCTCGCGGTCCTCCTGCTGCGCCACCCGCTGCGCGACCCGCGCACGCCGTTCGAGCGGCCGCGCCTGTCGGCGACCTGGGGGGTCTTCGCCCGCTACGGCCTGCCGTTGATCGCCGCCAACACCGCCTACCAGTGCCTCGCCTTCGTCAACCGGGGCGCCGTCGCGGGCCAGGCCGGCTTCGCGGAGGCCGGCTACTTCGCCCTGGCGGCCGACGTCACCGCCCGCGCCCTGATGACGCTCGGCACCGCCCTCGACCTGCTGCTGTTCCAGCTCGCCGTCCAGGCCGAGGAGCGGCACGGGCGCGCCGCCGCCGAGGCGCAGGTCGCCGGGAATGCCGGCATGGTGTTCGCGCTGCTGGCGCCCTGCGCGGTCGGCTTCTGGGCCGTGCTCCCGGCGCTCCAGGCGCTGGTGGTGCCGGACGCCTATCGCGGCCCGTTCGAGAGCTACAGCGTCGCGCTGATGCCGGGCCTGTTCTGCCTGACGATGATGTTCTACGCCCTCAACCCGGTCTTCCAGATCCGCCGCCGGACCCTGCCGGTGATCGCCGCGGCCCTGGTCGGGCTCGCGGTCAACGGCGCCGGCCTGCTGGTCCTCCCGGATCGGATGGGCGGGATCGGGGTCGCCCTGGCGCAGACCGCCGGCCTCGCCGCCGCCGCGCTCTGGCTCGGCGGGCGCGCGCTCACGGGCCCGCAGCGCATCCGCCTGCCCTGGGGCGGGATCGGGGCGGCGTCGCTGGCCTGCGCCGCGATGGGCCTGACGCTGGCGCCGTTCCGCCACCTGCCCCCGGCCACCGCCCTGGCGGTGCTGGTCCCGGCCGGGATGGCCCTCTACGGGGCGCTGGTCTGGATCTTCGACATCGCGGGCCTGCGCCGCCAGGTCGGCGCGCGCCTGCATCCGGCGCGGGCGGTGGCGGCGGAATAGCCGTCCCGGCCGCCGCGGAGAAAAGCCCGCCGCTGAAAGCCCCGGCCGGCCCCGCGACGCCGCCCCCGCTTGAATCCGGTCGCCGTTCCGGCGACACCCGTCCTGGAACGGATACAAACAGCACCGGGACGGAAACGATGGGCGTCTACGAGCCCGAGACCGAGGCGCAGGCCGGGGCGATCGTGCGCGACGCCGCCGGGCGGGGCGCGCGCCTGCGGCTCGAAGGCGGCGGCACCGCGGCGGGGCTCGGCCGGCCCGCGCAGGACAGCGACACCCTCTCCGCCCGGGCACTCACCGGCGTCACGCTCTACGAGCCCGCCGAGATGGTGGTGGCCGCCCGCGCCGGGACGCCCCTCGCCGAGGTCGAGGCGCTGCTCGCCTCCCGGGGCCAGATGCTGCCGTTCGAGCCCATGGATTTTCGCGGCCTCTACGGCACCGGCGGCGAACCGACCCTCGGCGCCGTGGCGGCGATCAACAATGCCGGCCCGCGCCGGATCAATGCCGGGGCGGCCCGGGACAGCCTGATCGGCGTGCGCTTCGTCAACGGCCGGGGCGAGGCGATCAAGTCGGGCGGGCGGGTGATGAAGAACGTCACCGGGCTCGACCTCGTGAAGCTGATGGCCGGCGCGCACGGGACGCTGGGGCTGCTCACCGAGGTGACCTTCAAGGTCCTGCCGGTGAGCGAGCGGGTCGCCACCCTGGTGTTCTCCGGACTCGACGATACCCGGGCGGTGACGGCGCTGTCGGAGGCGCTGGGCTCGCCCTTCGAGCTGACCGGGGCGGCGCACCTGCCCGCGGGGATCGGCGCCCCGGAGGCGCGGACGCTGATGCGCTGCGAGGGGTTTTCCGACTCCATCGCGTACCGGACGGGGGAGCTGCGCCGCCTGCTCAAGCGCTACGGCCAGCCGGAGATCGTGGACGGCGCGGCCGGCGCCGCCCTCTGGCGCTCCGTGCGCGACGCCGCCCCGCTCGCCGAGCCCCGGGACGCCGCCCTGTGGCGAATCTCGACGGCGCCGACGCACGGGCCGGCCCTGGCGGCGGCGGTCGCGGCCGAGCGGGACGCGCGCTGGTTCTACGACTGGGGCGGCGGCCTGATCTGGCTCGCCACCGGCGCCGACGGCGATGCCGGCGCCGGGCCGGTGCGGAAGGCGGTGCAGGCCCAGGGCGGCCACGCCACGCTGGTGCGCGCCCCCGACGCGGTGCGCGCCGCCGTGCCGGTGTTCCAGCCGCTCGCCGAGCCGCTGATGCGGCTCGGCGCGGGGATCAAGGCCGCGCACGATCCCGCCGGCGTGCTCAACCCGGGGCGGATGTACGCGCAGGTGTGAGGTTCATCCCCTCCCCCCTGCGGGGAGGGGCCAGGGGTGGGGGTGGTGCAGGAGGCACCGCAGCGCTCGATCCTGAGCCACCCCCACCTCCCACTCCTCCCCGCAAGGGGGAGGAGAGCAGGCAGGAAGAGACCGTGCAAACCAACTTCGCCCCCGCCCAGCTCGCCGACCCCGCCATGGCGGCCTCGGAAAAAATCCTGCGGACCTGCGTGCATTGCGGCTTCTGCACGGCCACCTGCCCGACCTACCTGCTGCTCGGCGACGAGCTCGATTCCCCGCGGGGCCGGATCTACCTGATCAAGGATATGCTGGAGGGCGGCAAGCCGGCCTCGCAGGAGGTGGTCAAGCATGTCGACCGCTGCCTCTCCTGCCTGTCCTGCATGACCACCTGCCCGTCGGGGGTGCATTACATGCACTTGGTCGACCATGCCCGCGCCCATATCGAGACGACCTTCGCGCGCCCGGCGGATGACCGGTTCCTGCGGGCCGTGCTGGCGCAGGTCCTGCCCTACCCGGGGCGATTCCGCCTGGCGCTGATCGCCGCCAAGCTCGGCGCCCCGTTCCGGGGTCTCGTGGCGCGGCTGCCCCGGGTCGGCAACCGGCTCGCCGCCATGCTCGACCTCGCCCCGGCCGGGAGGCCGCCCCGGGAGCCGACCAACCGGCCCGGCCGGTTCCCGGCGACGACCGGGACGGCGGGACGGCGCGTCGCCCTGCTGCGCGGCTGCGCCCAGAGCGTGCTGCGGCCGGACTTCAACGCGGCGGCGATCCGCCTGCTCAACCGCCACGGGATCGAGGTGGTCCATGCCCAGGAGGGCTGCTGCGGGGCGCTGACCCACCACATGGGCAAGGAGGCCTCGGCCCACGCCCACGCCAAGCAGACGATCGACGCCTGGGACGCGGAGATCGCCAAGGGCCTCGACGCGATCCTGGTCACGGCCTCGGGCTGCGGCACGACCATCAAGGATTACGGCTTCATGTTCCGCGACGACCCGGCCTATGCCGAGAAGGCGCGGCGGGTCTCGGCGCTGGCCAAGGACGTCACCGAGTACGTGGCCCTGCTCGACCTCGCGCCGGTCGTCGAGAACGACCTCGTGGTCGCCTACCACTCGGCCTGCTCGATGCAGCACGGCCAGGGCATCCGCCTGGAGCCCAAGACCCTGCTCAAGCGCGCCGGCTTCACCGTGAAGGACGTGCCGGAGGGCCATATCTGCTGCGGCTCGGCCGGGACCTACAACATCCTGCAGCCGGAACTCGCCGGGAAGCTGCGCGCCCGCAAGGTCGCCAACATCGAGCGCATCCGCCCCGACGTGATCGCCACCGGCAATATCGGCTGCGCCACGCAGATCGGGAAGGGCACCGGCATCCCGATCGTCCACACGGTGGAGCTGCTCGACTGGGCGACCGGCGGCCCGAAGCCGGCGGCGCTCGCCGGGGTGGCGCCGCGGCTCGCGGCGGCGGAGTAACGCATCGGCGAACGACGCGCGCGCCGACCTAAGCCCACCTCCGCGCGGGCCCATCGCCCGTGACAGCCCCGTGACATCTATTCACGCTTGACCCTTGCCAAATCCGCGCGGCGGTCTGTAATGATACCGACCCCTCTCCGGTCCCGCCGGTCGCCGCAACGGCCCGCGGACGTGGCCGAATTCCTCGCGAAAACGGCCGCGGCGTCGCGGCGGGCCCTGTCGTCCCGTCTGGCGGCGACGGGTCTCGCCCCCGATCGGGCAGGTGTCGCACGACGCGGCGGAGATCCTCCGTCGCACCCCAGGAATTCACGGCCGGTCCCGATCCGGCCGAGATTGTTTCGCGAGGTCGGAACCAGGATGGACGGAAGCACGGCCCAGCATGGCGCTGCGCGTGCCCCGGAGGCGCAGGACCTGCGTCGCACCGGTCCGTCCGCCCACCCGGCCTGTTTCAACCCCAGGCGCCCAGGGCGCCGAACGGCGGTTGACGGCAATTTCCCCTCGAACCCAGCCGCCTCGGCGACGAGGCCGGCGCCATCGGCGACCGCATTCCGGTCGTGCGAGGCGCCGCCGGGACCACGGGCACGGAGAACGACGTCGGCCGCCATGCCGAGAGTCCGACATGGCCAACAAAATGCTGATCGACGCGATGCACCCGGAAGAGACCCGGGTCGTCACGGTCCAAGGGTCTAGGGTCGAGGAATTCGACTTCGAGGCCGCCAACCGGCGCCAGCTGCGCGGCAACATCTATCTCGCCAAGGTCACCCGCGTGGAGCCGTCGCTCCAGGCGGCCTTCGTGGAGTATGGCGGCAACCGCCACGGCTTCCTGGCCTTCAACGAGATCCACCCCGACTACTACCAGATCCCCCTCGCCGACCGGCAGGCGCTGCTGGAGGAGGAGGCGCGCGACGCCGAGGAGCACCGCGAGCGCGAGGAGCGCCGCCGCCGGTCGCCGCGCCGCTCCCGGGGCCGCCGCGCGGAGGCCCGCGTCCGCGGCACCGACGAGACGGTGAGCGCCGAGGATCCGCACGCGGCGCATCCGGCCGAGGATCACGGGGCGGATCACGGCCAGGGTCATGACGCGGATCACGGGGCGGACCATTCCGAGACCCCCGCCGAGACCCCCGCCGAGGCCGGGATCGCCCCCGCCGGCATGCCCGACGCCCTCGCCGAGAACCCCGAGGCGGTGCAGGAGGCGCTCGCCTCCGAGACCGAGGCCGGGGACCTCCCGGAGACACGGGCGGAGCACGCCGCCGATCCGGCCGCCGAGGCGCGGCCCGAGCACTCCGCGGCCGAGCCCGACGACGCGGTCGAGCCCGAGGCCCGGATCGCCGTCGCGGAGGCGCTGACCGTGGCCGACGCGCCGGCCGAGACCGTGGCGGAGGATGCCGCGGAGGCGTCGGGCCGCAGCGGTCCGGCCACCGGCGAGGCCGACGAGCTGTCCGACGAGGACGAGCCCGAGGAGGACGAAGACGACGAGGACGAGGACGACTCGGAGGACGACGAGGACGAGTCCGACGAGGATGAGGATTCGGACGAGGAGTCTGACGAGGAGTCGGACGATCCCGACGCCGAGCCGCGGATCGCCCAGATCGGCGGCAACGGCGATGCGCTGGCCGAGATCCCCGAGCGGCCCCGCCACTACCGCCGCCAGTACAAGATCCAGGAGGTGATCAAGCGCCGCCAGATCATCCTGGTGCAGGTCGTCAAGGAGGAGCGCGGCACGAAGGGCGCGGCGCTCACCACCTACCTGTCGCTGGCCGGCCGCTACTCGGTGCTGATGCCCAATACCGGCCGGGGCGGCGGGATCTCCCGCAAGATCACCTCGGCGGCCGACCGCAAGCGCCTCAAGGAGGTCGTGGCGGACCTGGAGGTGCCGGAGGGGATGGGCGTGATCCTGCGCACCGCCGGCGCCTCGCGCTCCAAGCCCGAGATCGCCCGGGACTTCGAGTACCTGATGCGCCTGTGGGAATCGGTCCGGGAGCTGACGCTCACCTCGATGGCCCCCGCCCTGGTCTACGAGGAGGGCTCGCTGATCAAGCGGGCGATCCGCGATCTGTTCAACAAGGATCTGGATGAGGTTCTGGTCGCCGGCGAGGAGGCCTACGCCGAGGCCAAGGACTTCATGCGGATGCTGATGCCCGGCCAGTCCAAGGTCGTGAAGCCCTACCGCGATTCGACCCCGATCTTCGCCCGCTTCGGGGTCGAGCAGCAGCTCGACGCGATGTTCTCGACCCATGTCTCGCTGAAATCCGGCGGCTATCTGGTCATCAACCCGACCGAGGCGCTGGTCTCGATCGACGTGAACTCGGGCCGCTCGACCCGCGAGCACGACATCGAGGACACCGCGCTGCGGACGAACCTGGAGGCGGCCGAGGAGGTCGCCCGCCAGCTGCGCCTGCGCGACCTCGCGGGCCTGATCGTCATCGACTTCATCGACATGGAGGAGAAGCGCAACAACCGCGCGGTCGAGAAGAAGCTCAACGACTGCCTGAAGAACGACCGCGCCCGCATCCAGGTCGGCCGGATCTCGCCCTTCGGCCTGATGGAGATGAGCCGCCAGCGCATCCGCACCGGCGTGCTCGAATCGTCCTCGATCCCGTGCGTGCATTGCGGCGGCTCGGGCTACGTGCGCGCCACCGCCTCGGTGGCGTTGCACATCCTGCGCTCGATCGAGGAGGCGCTGCTCAAGTCGGCCTCCCACAACCTCGTGCTGCGCACCCGCACCGAGGTCGCCCTCTACATCCTCAACCAGAAGCGCGGGCACCTGCGCGAACTTGAGGTCCGCTTCGGCGTGACCATCACGATCGCGGCCGACGAGCGGCTGGCGGCGACCGCGGCGTTCCAGCTCGACCGGGGGGAGACGGCCCAGCGGGCGGAGGGCCCCGTCACGGGGGTGCGCGCCCAGGCGATCTCGCCCACGACGGAGCTCGAGGACGAGGACGAAGAGATCAACGAGGCCGAGTCCGAGGTCGGGGTCGAGGCCGAGGCGGAGCCCGAGGGCGACGCCGAGGAGGGCCGCACCGAGGCGCGGGAGGACGGGACCCGCGACGAGGGGGACGGCCGCCGCCGCCGTCGCCGCCGCCGCCGGCGTGGCGGCCGCGCGGACGGCCGCGCGGAGGACGGCCGGTCCGAGGAGGAGCAACAGGACGGGGCGCGTCCGGACGAGGACGGCCGGGACGAGGACTGGGACGGCGAAGAGCCGGCCCGGACCGAGGAGCCCGTCGGCGAGACGGCCGAGGCCGCCGTCGCGGCCGGGAGCGGGACCGCCGACGAGACCGCCGCGGGCCAGGACGAGGCCGTCCCGGCCGAGGACGAGGGCGGCCGTCGCCGTCGCCGCGGACGCCGGGGCGGACGCGGGCGCGGCGAGGGCCGTACCCGCGAGGCCGCCGAGATGGAGGACGCCCCGGCCTCCGCCGAGGACGTCGTCGCCCTGTCGGCGGAGGAGCCGGTGAGCGACCGGGCCGTGGCCGAGGTCGTGGAGGCCGCGCCCGCAGCCGCCCGCGGCGAGACCGCGGTGGATCTGCCGGTGGCCGCCGCACCGGAGCCGGACGCCGCCGAACACCCCGCGGCGAACGGGGCCGCCGAGCCGGCCCCCGAGTCCGCGGTTGAATACGCGCCCGAGCCGGTCGCGGTCGTGCTGACTCCGCCGGCCGACCCGGACCGGCCCAAGCGCGCCGGCTGGTGGTCCCGCACCAAGGCCGCGCTGACGGGCGAATGAGCACCCGCGCCCCCGGATCGGTTTCGGTCCGGGGGCGCGGCACCGGGCCGTCTTCGGCGCCGGACATGCGCGCCGCAGCGCCAGCCGACCCGATAATCTTAAGGCCAATTTGAAGTTTTGATGCCATTCTGCGCACCGATTCGATTGCCGGAGCGCGTTTCATGTTCAATTTGCGCCTCAAACGCCGAGGTGCGGGGCTTCCTGCCGTAGCGGAGGCCGGCCCGGCGGTGATCGTTGCCGCGGCGCCGGCCGCGCCGGATCCGCGCCCGGAACCGGAGTTTTCCGTGAGTCGGGACTGGCAGGCCCTCCTGGCGCGGATGTCGGCCGCGGCCTCGGATGCCGGGACCTCGATCGGCTGGATGACCAACGATGCCACCGGCACCGCCGAGCAGACGCGGCTGATCGCGGCCGCGAGTGAGGAACTCGCCGCCACCACGGGGGAGATCGCCGCCCGCTCCACCTCGGCCGCCGAGACCGCCGAGACGGCCCGCGCCGGCATCGCCACCTGCGTCGGCGACCTGCAGCGCGCCACCGAGGGGATGCGCGGCATCGAGGAAGGCACCGAGGAGATCGGCAGCCGGCTCGACAGCTTCTCGACCGCGGCCCTGCGGATCGAGGAGATGGCCGGCACCATCGCGGCGATCTCGGCCCAGACCAACCTGCTGGCGCTGAACGCCACGATCGAGGCGGCCCGGGCGGGCGAGGCCGGGCGGGGCTTTGCCGTGGTCGCCGCCGAGGTGAAGACGCTGTCGGCGCAGACGGCCCGCGCGACCGACGAGATCCGCGCCCGCGTGGCCGGCCTGCGCGAGGAGATGGCGGCGATGCAGGCCGCGGTCACCCGCAGCCGCAACGCGGTCGAGGCCGGGTCCGGCGCCATGATGCGGGCCAATGCCCGCGTCGAGGCCGAGAGCGGCGCCGTCGCCAACGTCGCGGCGCAGATGCGCGAGGCCGCCGAGATCCTGAACCAGCAGATCCAGGCCACCGGCGACATCGCCCGCACCGTCGGCCAGATCGCGGAGGGCACCGACAAGGCGCGCCGGGAGATCGGCGACGCCCTCGGCCAGCTCGAGCAGATCGAGGATCTCGGCCGCACCCTGCTCGACCAGCAGACCCGGCAAGGGGCGGAGCAAGGGACGGAGGCGCGCGTGATCCGCCTCCCGGCCGACTGCGCCCTGTGGCGCCGCGCCATCGCGGCGACCCTGGTGGGGATGCGCCCGGCGGACACGCCGCCGGCGGCCGTTCCCGCCGATCCGGCCCGGCCGGCCGCCGTGGAGGTGCCCCTGGCGCAGGCCCGGGAGCAGGCCGCGGCGATGCTCCGCCACGTGCGCGCCCAGGCCTGGGACGAGGCGACCGCGGCCTTCATCGCCTTCGAGGCGGCCATCAAGGACGTGGGGAAAGCGGTCGCCGCGGCCTGACGCGGCAGCTCAGCCGTCGATCAGGCGATCGAGCCGCAGGCGGGTGATCTGCGCGACCTCCTCCAGGGCGGTCTCCATCTCGGCCGCCCGATCCCGGCCGAGGCGGGCCTCGAACGCGGCCAGGATCTCGGCCCGTCCGCGCCCGCGCACCGCGATGATGAACGGGATGCCGAACCGGGCGCGATAGGCGGCGTTCAGGCGGTCGAAGGCCGCCGCCTCGGCCTCGCTCATCCGGGCGAGGCCGGCGCCGTCCTGCTCGCGCGCCGAGTCGTCCGTCAGGCTGCGTGCCCGCGCCTCCGGGCCGGCGAGTTCCGGATGGCCGTTGAGGAAGGCGAGCTGCGCCGCCGCGGGGGCGGACCGCACCGCCCGCATCATGGCCGCGTGCAGGTCGGCGACGCTGGCGAAGGGCCGCGCGGCCCAGGCGTCCCGCGCCACCCAGGCCGCGTGCTCGAACACGCCCCCGAGGCGGGCCTCGAAGGCGCCCGCATCCATCCGGTTGACGGCGGCGAGGTCGGTCACGGCCTCAGCTGCCGCGATAGGTGGTGAAGCTCCCGGGCGCGCACAGCATCGGCACGTGGTAATGCTGGGCCGGGTCGAAGATCGCGAAGCGCACCACGGGGTCGTCGATGAAGATGTCGGCCTGCGCGGTGCCGGGCCGGCGCCGGAAATAATCCTCGACGTGGAAGGCCAGCTGATACTGGCCGACCCGGGCCTCCTCGGGCGCCAGGATCGGCTGGTCGGTGCGGCCGTCCGCGTTCGTCACGACGCTCTTCACGAGCCGCCACGTCTCGCCCTCCAGGACGGAGAAATCGATGCGGATCCCCGCGGCGGGGCGGCCGCGATCGGTGTCGAGGACGTGGGTCGAGATGCCGGCCATAAGTCGATGTCCTGACGGTCGGGGGATCGAGGTCAGCTGCCGCGATAGTAGGAATAGCCCCAGGGCGTGAACAGCACCGGCAGATGGTGGCGCTGGCCCGCGTCGCGGATCCGGAAGCGGATCGGCACGCGGTCGAGGAAGTTCGGGCTCGGCAGGCTCACGCCGCGGGCGGCGAAATAGGCCGCGACATGCATCAGCAGCTCGTACTGGCCGACCCGCAGCGCGGCATCGGCGAGGAGCGGCTCCGCCGGCCGGCCGTTAGCGCCCGTGACCACGGTCTTGATCGGCGTGAGGGTGTCGCCCTCCCGCCAGGCGAGATCGCAGACCATGCCGGCGGCCGGCGTCCCGTGGAAATTGTCGATGGCGTGCAGCGTCAGGCGCGGGCCGAGACCCGCCTGCGAGACCGGCGCGGCGGCGAGCGGGCCGGGCTGGCCCGGGGACGCGGGCGCCGGGCCGGCCTGGGCCAGCGCGCCGCCGGACGCGGCGGCCGCGGCCCCTCCGAGGCCAAGGCCGGCGAAGTGGCGGCGTGTCAGAGCAGGTGTCTCCACGGCGGGCTCCCGTCACGCCGCCGGCCGCGCCGACGATCGCTCATGGGGCTCCGGGAGGCAAGGGACACGCCAGGATCGGCGCGGCGCAAGGAAGCAGATCGAGGGGGGGTCGCATCGCAGGTCACGGGTCACGGCATCGCGGGACGTGCAACCGCCCGGAACAAGGGCTCGGGCTGGCCCCGCGATACGGCGTAGCCCTAAGCCCCCGGCCCGTTCGCGGCGGCGCGCCGCGCGCGCTCCTTGCGCAGTTCCCGCTCGGCCAGGAGCCAGAACTCGATCTCGAATCCCTCCGGCCGGTGGTTGCGCTCCCACAATTCGTAGGCGCGCTCGCGGATCTGCTCGAAGGGGATGGTGTCCGGCGCCGGGGCCGGGGGAGACGCGGTCTTGTCGTCGGACACGGACGATGAACCCGAGGCGTGAGGCGGGTGCTCCGGAGCCGAGGGCCCCGGAGGCGGATGAACGTCGGACGTCACGGCGACGCCGCCGGCCTCCTCACATGGCCGGCTTGTCGAGATAGGCGGCCACGCTGGTGATCCGGCTCCCCACCATCGTGACGGCCTTGCGCAGGCGCTCCTCGCTCACGCCGAAGCGCTGGGCCCAGGCCTCGCGCATGGCGCGGTCGTAGATGTCGATATGCGTCTTGCCTCTGGGTTCGGTGGACATGCTGCGCGTCCTGATCTGTGCCTGCGCCGCGGCGGTGCCGGGCCATCTGCTGAGACAACCGAGCGTCACCGCCTTCGGTTGCCGAGCCGGGCCCGGGTCGATGCGGGCCTGTGGACGGATCAGGGCCCGGGCGTCGCGGGCCGCGGGACGGGCGCGCGCCGGGGCTCGGTCGGCTCCGCCTCCGGCCCGACCCGGGCGGCCACGAAGGCGGTCAGCAGCGGCACCAGCAGCGCCGAGACGACGACGCTCGCCGCCACCAGCACGGTGGCGGGGCCGGCGGCCTCCGCGTAGGCGGGGTTGGCGGCCGCGATGATCGCCGGCACCGCGGCGGCGTTGCCGGCCGTGGAGGCGGCCGCCACCCCGGCGACCCCGTTGCCCCCGGTGAGCCGGTCGGCGACGAACAGGACCGCACCCGTGACCGCGACCACCGCCGCGCCGAGGCCGATCCCGAGCAGGCCCGCCTGCCAGATCTTGCCGAGGTCCAGCCCGAACCCGAGCGCGAAGGCGAAGAACGGGATCATCACCGGGGCGGCCCCCGATAGGAAGGCGCGCATGTCGCGGTCGAAGTTGCCCAGCACCATGCCGACCACCAGCGGCAGGATGCTGCCCACCAGCGTCGGCCACGGGAAGGCGGAGAGGCCCGCGAGCCCGAGGGTCACCATGGTCAGGAACGGGCCGGATTCGAGGCTCATGATCGCGTAGGCGCCCGCGTCCTTCGGGCGGCCGAACTGGCCCATCAGGGCGAGGTACAGCCCGCCATTGGTGTCGTTCATGGCGGCGACGATCGCCAGGGTCGAGAGCCCCGCGAAGGCCCCGCCCACGATGGGCGCCTCGCCCAGGACTTGGCCGAAGACCACGCCCAGGATCGCCGCGACGCCGACCTTGGTGGCCAGCAGGACGCCGCCCTTGCGGGCGATCGCCGGGGTGGCGCGGAAGTCGATGCCCGCGCCCATGCAGACGAAGAACACGGCCAGGATCGGCAGCGCGCCGTTGAACAGCGCCCCGGTGAACGAGCCGAAGAAGGTCGCGGTGTTCGGGAACAGCGTGTGGAGGATCGCCCCGAGGAAGAGCGGCACCACCATCAGGCCGCCGGGGACGCGCTCCAGCGCGCGCTTGATCGGAATCTGCATGGGCCGCCCTCCGGTGCGGCCCCTGTCCCGAGGCCGGCACCCGCACATCCCCCCGGCGCCAGCTACAACCTTTCGATAAGTGCGTGCAACACAGGGGTGAACCGCCGACGTGTCGACAACCCGGCTGCCCCATCGCCGACTTGGCCGTCGTTGCGCGCGAAGGCGGTACCGGATGTCGTCAGCCCTTTCCGGCCCGGCCGAGGCGCCTGCCGGTCCGGCGGAGGCCCCCGTCAGCGCCTCGGCCGACAGCATCTACCACGCGGCCCGCACGGGAATCGCCGACGGGACCGACGCGGCGCAGGCGCGCCCGCCCAGCGAGTACGATCTCACCGGCCGCGAGAGGCCCCGGGGATGCCTTGCGGCCCGGTCGAAGGCGCGGCAGAATGCGGGCATGTCGGTCGAAGCCGTGTATCTGTTGAGGAAGGACCAGCCCGGCTGCGCCATCCGGGAGCTCGACGACGTGCGCCTGCTTTCGGACGTCGTGACCCTCGATGGGGACACGATCCCCGCCGGTCGCGAGGGGACGGTGGTCGCCGTCTGGGGTTTGGGTGACGCGTTCGAGGTCGAGTTTCCGGAACCGATGGGCGCTCTGGCGACGGTGGAAGCGGCGTGCATCGCGCGGATCGGGCGCTCGGTGCCTTGATCGACCGGGATCGGGAACCGCTTTTCGAGGTTCCCGAAGACAAGATCGTCCATTACCTGCTGAACGTGAACCATCCGAAAGACGGTCCAAAAGCACGGTATTTCCTGACCTTCGGCTTCGATCCGTCCTGACCCATGCAGTTGGCGGAGGCGCTGCTGGCCCAGCGGACCGCGACCGGCCTGCGGATTCAGGAAACGGACGTCGCGGGACGAAGACGCCTGATCTACGAGGGCCCGATCGTCGCCCCCGACGGGCGCAGCCCGACCGTGCGAACGGTGTGGCCGCTCTCCGACGGCGTTGCGTGGCGTCTCATCACCGCCATCCCGCGGACACGGTGAGGAACCGCTCCGCGCCGTCTCCGCGGCATTCCTTGACCCGCCGCGCAGGACGGGCGTATCCGGCGGACACCGTCACAACACGCTGTGGTTGCCGATCGCGGGAAAGCCAGGGATGAGCGCCGGAGCAGGCCTTCGCGCGCGGCGCGCCGGTGCTGGCGGCGACCACGCCGCCATCGGGCTCGGGCAAACGCCGTGAGCGCCTCGCCCCTGCCAAGACCCGCCTGCCAAGACCCGCTTGCCATGACCCGCTTGCCATGACCCGCCTGCCATGATCCGCCTGCGCCTCATCGCCGACGACCTGACCGGCACCCTCGACACCGCGGCCGGCTTCACCGGCCTGTGCGGGCCGATCCCGGTGGCGTGGCCGGAGATCCTGACCGATGCCGGGTCCGGGTGCCTGGCGATCGATTCCGGCACCCGCGAACGGGCGGCCGCGCCGGCCGAGCGGATCGTCGGGGCCGTGGCGCCCCGCCTCCGCGGGGCCGACATCGCCTTCAAGAAGGTCGACAGCCTGCTGCGCGGCCCCTGGGCGGCGGAGCTCGCGGCGGTGATGCGGATCGGCGCCTGGGACCGCTGCATCGTCGCGCCGGCCTTCCCCTACCAGGGGCGCCGCACGGTGGACGGGCGCCAGCACGCCCGGGGCGACGGGGGCTGGGGGCCGGTCTCCGGCGACATCGCCGCGGCGCTGCGGGCCGCCGGGCTGCCGGCGCGGCGGGCCACGGTGGCGGAGGGCCCCGTGCCCGGCGTGGCGGTCTACGACGCGGCGTCGGACGCCGATCTCGCCCGGATCGCGGATCTCGGCCGCGGCGGCCCGGTCCTGTGGTGCGGCAGCGGCGGCCTCGCGGCGGCGCTGGCGCGGGGCGCGGCGGCGCCGGGCGACGACCGCCTCGTCGGGCCGGTGCTCGGCCTGTTCGGCTCCGACCGGCCCGAGACCGCGGCGCAGCTCGCAGCCTGCGGCCGCCACCGGCTGGTCCTGGCCCCGGACGATACCGACCATGCCGGATCGGTGAGCGCGCGCCTCGATCGGGACGGCGTCGCCCTGGCGAGCCTGGCGCTCCCGGAGGGCACCGCCCGGGAGGCCGCCGCCGCGCGGATCGCCGGGGCCTTCGCGGGTCTCGTCGACCGGATTCCGCAGCCCGGCACGCTGCTGGTGGCGGGCGGCGAGACCCTGAAGGCGCTCTGCCTCGCCCTGCAGGTCGAACGCCTCGACGTCACCGGCCAGATCGCCCCGGGCCTGCCCCGCTCGACCCTGCGGGGCGGTCGCTGGGACGGGCTTGCGGTGGTGTCGAAATCCGGCGCCTTCGGAACGGAGGGCGTCTGGCGGGATCTACTTCATCGGAACGGCTTCACGCCCGACAGGAGCGACCCATGACCCCTCACCTCGCGATCACCATGGGCGATCCGGCCGGGATCGGCCCGGAGATCATCGTCAAGGCCGCCGCCCGGCTGAAGGACCGGATCGCTGCCGGTGATCTGCGGCTTGTCGTGATCGGCAGCAATCCGGCCCTGCACCGGGCCGAGGCGGCGCTCGGCCTCCTGCCCGAGCCAATCCCGGAGGTGACCGAGGACGGCGCCTGGCCGGCCCTCTGCTGCCTCCAGGCGGACGCCGAGGGCGCCCCGATCGAGCCCGGCCGGCTCTCGGCCGATGGCGGTCGCTTCGCCTACAAGGCGATCGAATCCGGGGTGCGCCTCGCCCTGGCGGGCCGGATCGGCGGCATCGTCACGGCACCGCTCAACAAGGAGGCGCTCAACAAGGCCGGCTACCACTATGCCGGCCACACCGAGATGCTGGCGGAGCTGACCGGCGTGCGCGGCTCGGTGATGATGCTGGCCCACGGCAACATGCGGGTCTCCCACGTCACCACCCACGTCGCCCTGGAGGACGTGCCCAAGCGCCTGACCCCGGAGCGCCTGCGCCTCGTGATCGACCTCACCGACAAAGCCCTGAAGGGCCTGGGTATCACGAACCCGAAGATCGCCATCGCCGCGCTGAACCCCCATGCCGGCGAGGGCGGCCTGTTCGGGC
>NZ_JAKSYC010000277.1 GCF_022829585.1 Methylobacterium sp. J-026 | reverse complement strand
CCCGTAGTGAACGGCCATGGCGTACGGCCGGCGCGCCGGAACGGATCTGCAATCTGCGGCATTTCTCAGGCAAATCAGAGAGGATGATATGCCGACAGGTAGTCTGCTCTGGCTCCTAGGGCTTCCGATCCCCGCCCTGATCCTGTTCTGGTTCTCCTTCCCGCGGTGCCGATCGCCCTACCCCGGCTCCCACCTCGACGCCGCCATCCCGGCGGCTATCCTCCCCCCATGCGCACAACCCTCGCTGCCCTCGCTCTGGTCGTTGCTGTCGGCTCGGTTGCCTCTGCTCCGCCGGCAGCAA
>NZ_JAKSYC010000272.1 GCF_022829585.1 Methylobacterium sp. J-026 | reverse complement strand
ACCCCCAGTTGCAACTTATGTGTGCATAGCCGCTCACCACTTGCGGGCCTTCCCGAACGTGGCTGCGATGCAGGGCCTGGCCCGGTATGGGCACTCACCTTCGTATCGGCCGCTCGGCCCCACCCCGATCTGCTCACGGGGCGGGGGAGCGTCGATATTACGGAACACGCTCAGTGGATCCTGGCGCTCCGCGGCCGTTTCGGAGCTGGCGGATCGTCCTGCAGCGAAGTCGCGAGCTGGCAACCGAGCTCATGCAGGAGGGCATCGATCAGCAGACGGAGGTGAACCGACTTGTCCGCCTCCAGGGTGCGGATCAGCTCACAGGCTTCGATCGCTCGATCAGCAATGCGCTCCAGAATAGCACCTGGCGCCTCGTAGGCTGTGAGGAAGCGTGCCGGTCCATCAATCTGTCCATCGATCCGACTGTCGGTCACGTCGATGACGATCCCGCGCCCACGCATCTGTCCGTCCGCGCCCCGCTTGTAATGCCCGCGCACTAAGATCCAGCGCACGATGCCGGGCGCGGGCATGATGCGGTGCTCCCATACGAACAGTCCGCCCTCCTCGCGCACGCTGCGACGAAGCTCTGGATCTTGGGCGACTTCGTCCGGGTGGAAGATCGAGAAGAGATCCGATCGCGAGATGCCCTCGGCGGTCTCCGCATCCGATAGCCCGTACATTCGACCCATGACCGCATCGCCGCGGATCCGGTCAGCGCCTACGTCCTCTTCCCATACCCCGATGCTGAGATCTGTCAGCGGCAGCGCAGCTGCTGCAAGAGCGTACCCTGGGGACCGACGCGGCATGAGTAACCTATGCCCTTCACAATTCGAGGAGACCGCATCATCGCAACTTTTCGTAGTACCGCAATCGGCGTACTCAACCTGGGGATCACGATGATGACAGGTCCAGGATGGGCGAGCGCGACAAAGGTGACGGCCGCGACATGCCTCTCCCTTCGGGGGAGCAGGCCGCTGCGACACGAGAGCGCGAGGGCAAGCTGCGGACATTAAAGCGCCTCGCCGACGTCCTTGGCAGGCCCGTCGAGGATTTCTTCAAGCCAGGCCCTGACTGCGATGCCGCCGGAAGCAAAGTGAACGAAGGGGAGCGAAGATAAAGGTTGCTGCCGGACCCCGCTTGCACCTTCGCTGAGATCCCGACACCTTTCCGACATGATCCGATCAGAGCTCGTCCTCCGCGTCGCGGAGCAGAACCAGCACCTCTAGGCCCGGGACGTCGAGCGGGCGGTCGATGCCATCCTTGACCGGATCGCCGACGCACTAGCGGACGGTACCCGCGTCGAGCTGCGCGGCTTCGGGGTGTTCACGACGCGGACGGTCAAAGATCGCATCGTCCGCAACCCACGATTCGGCGCTCGTGTGAAGGTGGCGGTCAAGGCGAACATCCACTTCAGCCCGAGCAAACTTATGCTGGATCGGCTTAACCACGTGAAGGTTGAGCAGGAAGGGGGAGGCCGGAACGGCTGCTACGCGCCTCCTGATCACGTCCAGTGATTGGAGGATCGCCCTCACCTTCCTAATACGCCCGGGCTCGGGCACGTCCGGCAGCAGGTCGGCGATGGCTGTCAAACAGCTTTAAACATTGGTTCTTCCGTACTTTCGGTGCTGAGCGGTGGTTTGGACGTTGATTCGCATGTTGGCCCGAGGGCAGTGCGATGCCGATCTCGAACCCGTCGTTGCCGTCGGTCCCGGACGGCCTGCACGTCGATGATCTGACGCTGGACACGGCCGGGTTGCTGATCACCGCCCGAACCATGGCAGCCCAAGCCTGCTGTCGGGTCTGCTGGCGTGCGTCAGTGCGGGTGCACAGCAGGTATTGGCGGACGTTCGACGACCTGCCCTGGCAGGACCGGCCGGTGACGTGGCGGGTGCAGGTGCGCCGCTTCCGCTGCGGCCATTGCCCGGGGCGGATCTTCGCCGAACGCGTGCCGGGGCTGAGTGCGCGCAAGGCGCGCCGCAGCGACCGGTTGGCCGAGGCGCAGACCGACATCGGCATGGTGCTGGGTGGTGAAGCCGGCGCAAGGCTGTCGCGGCGGCTGGCCATGCCGGTCAGCGGCGACACCGTCCTGCGCCTGATCCGTCGTCGCGGGACCGTACCGTCTCCGCCGCCGCGGGTGATCGGCATCGACGATTGGGCGTGGCGGCGCGGCCGGTCCTACGGCACCATCGTGTGCGACTTGGAGCGGCGGCGCGTCATCGATCTGTTGCCCGGCCGCTCGTCGGCACCGGTGCGGGAGTGGCTCACCGCCCATCCGAGCGTGACCGTCGTCAGCCGTGACCGTTCGGGACCCTACGCCGAGGCCACGCGCACGGGAGCACCGACGGCGACGCAGGTCGCGGATCGCTGGCACCTGCTCGTCAACGCTTCCGAGGTCCTGCGCGGCATCGTCGAGCGGCACCAGTCCGAGATCCGAGACGTGGCGCACCGCGCCGTGCACGATTCCGCGGGCTCCCCTGATCTGGCGAAGACAGTGCCAACGAACGTGAGCAGCCGGCGACGCGACCGCTGCGAGGCGGCCCTGTGCCTCCACGGCGAAGGTCTGCCGACCAAGGAGATCGCTCGCCGTCTCGGCGCATCCCGCAACGCCGTGCGCCGCTGGGTGCGGGCGGGCCGGTTGATGCCCTACCGCCGCGCACCGGGTTCGAGCCTGCTCGATCGCCATCTCCCCTTCGTCGAGGCACGCTGGCGGGAGGGCCAGCACAGCGCCACCGTCCTCCACCGCGAGTTGCACGCGCAGGGCTTCATCGGCAGCTACGACATCGTCCGGCGCTGGGCCTCACGACGGAGGCAGGATGCGCCCGCGCGATCACCGTCCGCCCGGGTCCCCTCGACGCGCCGCATCACCCGTTGGCTCACCGCCGACCCGGCCGCACTGTCGCGGGAGGATCGCGCCTTCACCGAAGCGCTCTGCAGCGCCGCGCCGAAGCTGAAGCAAGCCGCCAAGGATATACGCGCCTTCGCCGACCTCCTGCGCCAGAACGATCCCACCGGACTGACGCCCTGGCTGGAAGCTGCAGCCGCGACCGATCTCGGCGGCTTCGTCACCGGGCTCCAGCAGGACGAGCCAGCCGTGCGCGCCGCTATCGTCGAGCCCTGGAGCAACTGCCACGTCGAGGGGCAGGTCAACCGCCTCAAGCTGATCAAGCGGAGCATGTACGGTCGCGCCGGTTTCGATCTCCTGCGCCAACGCGTCCTGCATGCTGCATGAGCCGGGATCAGCAAAGCTTGATCGGATGCCAAACCTTCAGCACCGAAAGTGCGGAAGAACTAAAGTCGCACGCTGAAACACAGGCTTCATAAGACGTGAGTCCAAGCAAAGTCTTTACGCGACGTCCAAAGTTGTGGGAGCTCACGAAGTCAGCAAGGTGAGCGCGGAGTTGCTCATGGCTATCGTAGTGGTGGCGCTTGACTGTTGCGTCCTTGATCGTCCGGTTCATTCGCTCGACCTGACCGTTATCCGGCATGATGGCCTCGGTGCCCCTACATTCCGCTGACCATGTGATCGGCGCTATGGTGAGCCCATCCGGGATGTGGGGCACCGGGAGCACGTGAGTGCTGGCAGGCCGACCCTTAAGCTATGGGCTTAGAGTCCGAGCCGTTATCTGGCCGCCCCTGCGGTTCGCCCGGATGCGCTGCGAGCGCGGATCCGTAGTTGCCGTGTTGCCCGCCAGCTCCCGTGATCAAGACACGAGGAGGCAGGCTCATGCGAGTTGTGGGATTGGACATCCACCGCGTCTTTGCTGAGGCGGTGCTGCTGGAGAACGGGACGATCCGGCGTTTGGGGCGGGTCGGGATGAGGCGTGATCACCTGACGGCGTTTGCCAAAAGACCGACGCACGACGGCCACGTCGTGGTCGAGGCGACCGGCAATGCGAGCGCGGTCGCCGAAGTGATCCGGCCCCATGTCGGTCGGGTCGTGATCGCAAATCCCCGCTAGGTGCGCCTCATCGCGGAGGCGCGGATCAAGACCGACGTGATCGATGCGACAGTGCTGACACGCCTCTACGCCAGCGGCTTCCTTCCGGAGGTCTGGATGCCGAACGAGGCCACCCTTGGGCTCCGACGCCAAGTTACACGCCGGACCCAAATCGTGCGGCAGCGGACGCGACTGAAGACGATCGTACAGTCGATCCTGCATGCCCATCTCGTCCCGCCTTGTCCGCATGCTGATCTGTTCGGGCCACGGGGGCGGGCTTGGTTACTGGCCCAAACGCTCCCTTCCGACGAGAGTGATGCGGTCACCCAGCACCTGCGCAAGTACGACCGGCTGAGTGAGGATCTGAAGGTCGTCCAGCGCGAGCTAGCGCGCGAGGCCCAGGCCGATACCAACGTCACCCGGCTGATGACGATCCCGGGCATCGACATGGTAGTGGCGGTCGGGCTGATTGCCGCGATCGGACCCATCGCACGGTTTGCCGCCCCGGATCGTCTGGTCGCCTATCTCGGGCTGAACCCGAGCGTGCATCAGTCCGGCTCTGGCAAGCCACGGCACGGGCGCATCACCAAACAGGGCCGAAGCCATGCACGCACCATGCTGGTCGAGGCGGCGTGGCAGGCGGTTCGGGGACCTGGACCGTTGCGCGCCTTCTTCCAGCGCGTCTCGGCTCGCCGCGGGCCACACGTTGCGGCGGTGGCGGTCGCGCGCAAGCTCGCGGCGATCATCTGGCATCTGCTCAAGCGGGGTGAGGATTACGCGTGGGTGCGTCCAGCGCTGCACGCCAAGAAGCTGCGCGAGTTGGAACTGCGTTCGGGTGAGCCGGCTCGTCGCGGCTAGCGTGGGTCAGCCTACGCCTACAACCTAACCCGCATGCGCCAGGACGAACGGCGACGCGTCGAGCAGGCGGAGATTGCCTATCGGCGGCTGATCGAGGGTTGTAGCCGACGTGGGCGGCGGGTGCCCACGGGTCCCGCAAAGGAGGAGCGACTATGAAGACGGCGCGGCCGGCCTTGCACCTCAAACCCGGCTCTTCGTCACGTGGTCACCCGTGGGCGGCAGAAAAATAGCACGATCCGCGAGGAAAGGGGCTGTTCAACCTCATCCGTGGTCCAGGGGTGACGCGGCCTTGTTAGCCGATGGTCGATGTCGTTGCGAGCGCAGGCAGACTCGACGCTGTGGGCTCGGAACGTCTGGCCGGCTGCGCTCACCCGACCGGCCCCGCCGGCCAAGCTACCCGTGGAGCAAAAGCCGACCCTGCACTAACTTTGAGTCCGGACCACCCGGTGGGAGCCGATCATTTACGACAAACGGCCAATATTTATCTTCAATCTCAAACTATTCTGGATGGTATCCTCAAAATTTTGACTCTGCGTCGTAGTTTAGTATGATAGGCCTCGTCGGTATTTGGGCGCCCAATCAGACGTAAACGGCCGAACTCGAAGCAAATCGAGCCCGGGCCGATGGATCCATTCTTCCCGTCGGCGGTAAGATTTCACCGCCGACGTACTTAGTGACCTCGACTATTGGCGCTGCCCGTTCAGCTCCCTGATCCGGGCATCGAGAACGAGGCGCAACTCCCGGATCTCGGTGTAGGCGGACTGCGCCCGCTCGAAGCCCGCGAGCCCGTCGCGACGGATCTCCTCGGTCAACTGCTCGATGCGCCTGACGGCAGCGAGGAATGTCGGGGCCTGATCGTGTGTCGGTATCATGGGGGTCTCCAAAAACTGGCTCAATGAGCGGTAGGATGGGAGTGGGGTTCGACCCGGACTGGCATGAGGCCGTCCGTGAATTGCAGCAGCAGGCGTGAGCCAGCAGGCGCCCTGCCGGCCCCGGTGATGACCGTTCCGGTCTCGGCGTCGATCACCAGCGCGAGGGACGCTTCAAGATCGGGGTCCTGGTCGGCAGCCAGGATGGTCGGCTCGGCCACCGCCTGGAGCGGCGCGATGCCGTGAGCGGCGGTGATCGTCGTCGCTGCCGCGAGTGCGCCAAGCAGGGCGTGCTCGACCTCCCGATCGAGGTGCCGCAGCCGCGCATGCGCCTCGGCGGCGAGATCCTGTAACGCCGCCTCGAACGCTTTCGTGGCTCGAGCCAGAGCGATGCGGCCCGCCTCCAGCAGATCGTGCGCGATCGCATCGTCGAGAGAAGCGAGCGCCCGCTCGGCACGCGCGCCAGTCTGCTCGACCAGATCCCGGACCAGCCTCGCCGCCGCTGTCGGGGTCGGCTCGGAGCGGGCGGCGACCTCGTCGAGAGCGGTGCGCACCGTCCCGGCATGCCCGAGCCCGACGATCAGGTTGGGGATCCGCTCGGCCGTGGCCGCCCTGGCCACGTCGAGGGTGTTCAGGATGTGGAAGGCGAACGAGCAGCCCCCGCCCCGGACCAGCACCGTCGCCGACAGGCCCCGCGCAGCGTGCAGCTGCGCGGCTCGCTCGAGCGCGGCGACCAGCGAGGCTTGCGCGCCGGTCCCTTCGAACGTCGCCCAGAGCCAGTGGACGCGCAATAATCCCATCTGTTCGAGGGCTTGAAGCTGGTGGGCGACGTCCCTGCGGGCCTCGCCGTGCTCCGAGGCGATCACCGCGATCTCGCATGGATCCTCGGAAGCGTCCCAGGTCTGCGGTCCAAATCGCAATCCGCTCGATCGCAGGAACGCAAGCGCCCGGTCGCGGGAGAGCGCTGCCGAACGCGCGGTCTCCTCGACCCCCTCGAGAGCGACGACCTTGGCCTGGACGCCCAAGCCCTTGCCGAAGCGATGGCGGATGCCGGTCCGCAGCGTCAGGACCACGATGCTGTCGGCGAGGGATGCCGGATCGAACGCCGCCCCGCGTTGCTCCCGGATGACGGCGAGTTCGGAGGGGTTCAGCCGAGCCGTGAGGCGCGGAGGCTCCGCAGTGAGGACTGCATCGGCCTCGCCGAGCATCAGGAGACAGCTGCCGTTGCCGGCGGGCTCGACGGCGATGACACAGGCACGGACGGTGTGCTCGCCCGCGAGACGCTGCCGCAACCAGCCCACGAGGTCGCGTAGCTCGAGGATCGGCAGGCGATCGACCGGCTTATCCGGCTGAGGGGGCCCGGGAGGCGGGTCGGCGGTTATGGGGGCAGACAGCCGGCGATGTCCGGGCGACGCATAAGCGATCGTGCCGGGGAACAGATGGTGACGCATGGGGAGGCGGATCTCGTGCGATGGCGTAATGTGTTCCGACAGGACACGGCTTGTCGGCTTGATCGGGTGCGCCGGCCGCCCGGGATTGGGGCAGCGGGCGCCTGACATCGGCTCAGCCCTCGGACAGCGGCACCCGGCGTAGGATGGGAGCGACCGGGGGGAGCGCCTGGGCGATCGCCGCGAGGCGGGGGTAGCCGGCGAGCCGCAGTTCGCGCTGCAGGATGGCCTCGAGGTGCGCGATCAGTTCCACCGCGCCATCGACGGTGAGGTGGGCGAGATCGCACAGCACGGTCGGACGGTGCGGCCGCACCACCAGGATCGGCACCGGGAAGACGCAGAGCCGTCGCAGCAGCTCCTCGTCGGCGAGGGCATCGAGGTCGCGAACCCCGTTGAGGACGACGATCAGCGCGTCGAGGGTGCCCCACTCGTACTGGTCATAGGCACCGTCGAGGGTATGGTGCAGATCGACAACGGCTTGCGGCCCGTCGAACGCGACCGGGAAGCGCAGCAGCGTCAGCAGGCCCCGCGCCTCCCAGTCTGCCAGCCGCACGCTCGCCTCGCGTGGGCGACCATCCTGCGGCTCGATCATCGCGACCCGGCGCAGACGGTCGATCTGCGGCCGCGTGCCCTGCGTGGCCATGAGGCCGTCGGCGGACAGCCTCGCCCTGATGGCGTCATCCCTCTCAGTCCGGGCCCCCACCACCTCGTCGTGCTCGAGGTCGAGATGGAGATCTTCGATCCATCCGAGCAGGTCACCGTCCGGGGCGACCGTGACGTTGAGTTCCACGACGTGCTCGCCGATGAGGTCGTCGGGACGGAGAGGATGGCCGGTCTGGGCCTCGATGCGCGCGACGAGTTTCGGCGGGAGCACGGCCGTGAGCCGGCCCCGCCGTGCCGGGTGTGTGGCGCGGAGTTCGCATCGCCAGCCGGCGTCATGGGGGCGTGGCTCCTCGACCATCGCGCAGATGCGCAGCGGCGTGCACTGGCGCGCGGAGGCGCTCGGCCCCCCGCTGGCGGGGAGGTCGGTCTCGTGTGTCATGTCGATATCCTTGGGATGTGAGGGAGGTGTGAAGACGCCTCACCGGCCATGCGCAGGCTGCGGTCGCCCGCCTCGCGTCGCCTCTCGTCCCGTCCTCGTGGGATTTTTCGTGGAACGCCTTCGCGTCTTTGGTCCCGGTCTCTCGTCTGTCTCGCTGATGATCCGGCCGCGCGGCGAAGGATCATCGTCTGTCTGTGCCAATCCCGTCGTTCGGGTCGTCGTACCCCGCGCGCATCGCGCCGATGCAACCCACGTGGTTCGGTCAGTCATCTCCTATCCCGCGTTCGGAACGTCGTCCGACGGGACGGCGAACGGGTGTTGGCCGGAGCGCCCCGATGATCTCCGGCGGAGTCGACAGCAGCGGTGTTGAAGGCTCGGTCTTCTCGGCGTTCAGCTTCCTCTTGCGACGAAGCATGTCCGATGGCTCAGCATCCGGGCGACGGTCGAACGTCCAGCTCCCGTCATCCAAGTCACTGAACGCGTGTGCCGCGGCCCGCTTTCCGTAGGCCTGCCAGTCGCGGTGCCTGCCGGCGGTCGAGGGTGCATACGCGGCGATCAAGGCGGCGACTTCGGTCTGGTCGTGCCCCGAGACGCGCAGACGGCGGGCGACGAGGGCATCGACCCGTGAGGCGTCCGGCCAAGGTCCTTCCCACATCGCGAGGATGTTCAACCGGTGTTCGCGGTAGAGCATCGCGTCCGGCGGCACGGGCTGCGTCGGGTGTGCGGCATCCGGCGCTACGCCCGAGCGTGAGGAGGCTCCGACGCCGAAACGCCGGACGAACCACCGCGCCTGCCGCTGGATCGCTGCTGCGAACGCGCTGCAATCCTTCCCCGTCGTCTGGATTGCGTGTGCGAATAGCCTGAAGCCGTCCGGGCTCGGATCGTCGAGGATCGTCAGTCCCAAACGCCCTCGGGCCGCACCGACAAAACCGCGGATCGCGGCAGCAGCTCGCGCAACCGCAGCCATCTCGAACGGGAGCAGAAGCTTGGTCGCGCTCAGGACAGCGTCGAAGCGCCTTCTCCCCCGGGCGAGGATCAGGGACGGTGAGAACCTCCGCTGGAGGCGATCAACGGCTCGAGCATCGAGATCGGCCAGGACGACGTGGTGGCGCCGGTCGTCGTCGGGAGCCAGATGGATCGTCCGATCGTCGAACGCCGCCAGGAAGCCGGGCAATGCCGCGGCGATCTTTGCCATCGGACTGGGCGGAATATGGGCGAGGCGATCGGGTATTCTGACCGGCCTAACGCTCCGGTCGATCGGGTCGTGCGGGACCGGAGCGGGTCGCACGGCGACGAGGCGGTAGCGAGAAGCATCGAGCGCGGCATGACACGTTGCCAGCGTGTGCGGGATCCGTGCCGCCGGCTCGTTATCACGTTTCAGGGGGGCGAGCTTGGGCGGCGATCGACCGGTCTGTCTGGCGAGCGTTCGCGCGCTGGGCGCGGTCGAAGGCCGGGGGCCGACCAGCACCGATTTGAGCAGGGGCATCGCATCGAGCGCGGGATAGCTCGCGTCGTACCGCTCACGGACCCGATCAGCCTCGTGTTTGCGCCGCCGTGCCAGCACATGAAGTTCTGGATCGGTTCCCGGTGCGGCGCGCGGTGATCCGGAAGGTTGCGCTTCGGGAAGGTAGGCCGGTCGGACGCCCTGCGCAGCTGGACCCGGCTCGAACGGCCCGAGCCGAGCCTGCAGCTTGGCCAAGCTCGCGGCGCGGCAGGTCGAGGCCTTGATGACCTGACCATCGATGATCAGGATCGCGCCCGATCCCTTGCTCGCGTAGACGATCTCCTCCGTAGCGAGATCGCGGTGCAGGGCGGCCCAGGATCCGGCGCGCGCGACGATCGGGGCTACGATCTCGATGGCCCGCCGCGCGGCACTCTCGCCGCCCTGGTAGATCTCCGCCCGCGCCGCTCCGGAAGGCAGGGCGTCGCCCGGATCGAAACGGCGGGCGAGGGTCTTTGCCTGGGCCGTCGCCCGATAGCTCTCACGGACGCGGGCGGCGGCCATATAACGGGCAACCCGCGCGTTTGGATCGTCCGCCGCGGCCGCTCGGAGTGCGTCCCGGACGCGGGTGATACGCGCCTCGGTGCTCTCCCGGCGTTGCCCGTTAGCTTTGGAAGCGTGAGCAGCGGAAGCACGCAACCGGCTCGCGCTCACCTGTCGTGGGAGGTGAGCCGTGTCGGCATTGGCCCGCCTCAACCGATCCCGAGCCGAACCAGCACCGCCTGCATCTGAGCCCGCAACTGGCCGATCTCTTCGCGCATGTCTGCCAGGAGCCCGACGATCTGCTCCTGTTGTTCCATCATCGCGTCCTGGGCTTCGAGGATCGCGCCCATCGGATCCTCCTCGGCTTGATCCCCACCGCCCTGCAGGAACTGCAGGATCCTGCGCGTGTCGCGATGGGCGGCGTGCGCTTCGACGGAGGCATGCTCCGCATGCTTGGCGGCGACCTGCCCCCAATTCGGCTGCTGCCCGCCGGGCTGTCCTGTACCTGCTGACATGCTGTTCTCCCGTGACGTCTTCGAGGATCTCGAAGTGCGCGCCGGGCTCGCGTCGCCAGCCCTGGGCATGCTCGATCCGGGCGACCGCGCGCCCGATGGCGTTGTGGAAGAAGGCGACCTTGGTCGCCTTGTCGGCATCCGGTGCGACGCGTGAGACCAGCGCGTGCAGGTGCGGGTTGCCACCTTCGCCGAGGTGCACCGTCGCGGCGCTTGTCCACGCGCTTGCCGATCATGACGGCGCCCTCGACAGGGCGTCGATGGCGCGGCGGATATCGCGCAGGGCGAGGCGGCCGTCCTCGCGCAAACCGGGGGTGCGGATGGCGAGCTTGGCGAGGCCGCCGAGCCGGCGCAGCTCGCGAATGTGCTCATCATCGACTTGTGCCGCGATGTGCAGCCCGACCAGCCGACGGCGGGTGAGCGCGGCGAGGGTGAGCCCGGCCACCTGCGCTTCGCGAAGGAGGCGCGCGTGCTCGTCGGGGGCGAGCCGAATGCCGACCATCTCCGTGAGTTGGCGGCGCTCTGAACCACGTTGGCCGGACATCGGCGTCGTCCTCAGGGGGCCTTCAGGGGTGGGGGTTCGGGGGCACGCCCCGACAGGCTGAGGGGGAGGTGAGAAGCGAGAGCGCCGAACGGCCCCCGACCCTTTGCGCTCCGTGGCCGGCGGGGACGGCGCGGTTAGCAAAGGGCATCCTGCCCCCTGCGTCCTCCATGGGTGTTGTCTTTCCCTGGTCTTCCCGCGGCGTCAGCCGACGCGCGGTGATCGCCTCCGCTTTGGCCACCAAGCCTGGAACGAAGCCGTCGCGCAGCGCACTGGCGATCGTTTTGCGGCGAGCTCGTTTAACCGGCGTCGCGCAGTTTTCTACGTAGATCATAAGCTCGCTAGCCAACTCGAAAGCGATCAACTTTGTCGAGTCCGTGGGGGAATCGAGCATCGCCGTCTCAAGCATTCACACCGGCGCTTGATTGGTCAATGAGTTGACAAGCACAGCGAAATTTGCGGGGGCGAATCACTGTAAAACACAATCAATATAACACTCATCTGCATCGATTCGCGGCAAAAAGTTCTTGCAATCGGTACAGGCAAGCGTGACCATGGTGACGGCGGACGCTGACGATGCGTCGAGCGAACCAATCCACAGGTGGAGCCAATGATGGTAAAGCCAAAGCGAATAAGGGTCCCGATCAAGTCGGAGGAAATCTCTGCGTCGCACGAGGCGCTCGATGCGTTGCTACGCATTCCGCCACCGCCGCCACGCGAGACGATCACACTTGCGAAAGCCATTGGAGACCTCGCCCCGAAGATCCTGGCGCTCCTGGATGCGGGCCACACCATCGAGATGATTGCCGAGCGCGTTCGGCTTGGCGGCCAACCGATGCTCGCAGCCACGCTCAAGCGCTACATCGCGGCGCGTGGCGGCCGGCGCAGCAAATCGAAGGGGCGGCGCACGAAGGGTACGAAACCGGCAAAGCGTGGAGCTGGTCAGTCAGCCGGGTCGTCATCGCCCGCGATAATGGTCAGCGGCGATCCCTGTCCGTCGAACCGATCACCGACTGCGGCAGCGTCGTCGAAGCCAGCATCGACGTCACAAACACAGGCGATGCGGGGCATTCCAGTCCAGCCAGATGTCTCGCGACCGATAACCGACGCGCACCCAGTACAACAGGCTCGACCGGCACCAGCGCCGCTCGCACAAACGGTGATACCCGCAAAGCCACCTCAGTCCGCCGAGGTAACGCGGCCGGCGGCGCAGCCCGTCACTTCACACAATCCGATGCCGGCGCCGCCAATCCGAGAGACGAGCGTTCCGCTGAGCACGTCACGGGCGCCGACACCATCATCGCCTGCATCCATGGCAGAGCGGACATCGGGCATTCGAAATCAACCGAGTCTCGATTTATGCCTCGCGGCTGCGGCGAGAATGGATCGCGCACCTCCCCCGGGCTTCGAGCCACATCCGATTCCACAGCCCAGGAACAATCCGACAAAGAAAGAGGATCCGCTGTTCTGATCATCCGTCGAGATGACGGCAGCGATAGGTTGCGATCCGCGACTTACACAAACAGTCTACAGAGCTATGCGTCATACCAGGCAAAATACGACATCAGGCCCATAGTCGATAATCTTCCATATCTTCATACGAAGGGTCGGCATGAGGACTCTCATGCCGACCTACATTCTTCGTCGCGATCTTGAGATCGCTCGAATCCACCTTCAAACGATGGAGCGGACTCAATGCTCGGCGACGATGATGCCCCCAGGTTCGTGTACAGCCAGCCCCTCAAAACGGAGGACATCCGTCGGGATGGACGAGGTCACCCGCTCGCCTGGGTCCCAGTTACGTGTCCGCCGCCCGTCCAGACGGGACGCCCCCGCACCGTTGAGCGGAAGAGGCTCCTGCAGGCGAGCTTCGGCCTCACCTACGTCGGCCTCTTCGAGGCGCTGCTCCGTCGCGCGCGAGATGCTGGCCGCGCGAAAGGACATCGGCGTGAGGTTCTGCACGAGGAGTTGCGGCAGGAGATCCTCCATGGGATCCCAGTGTCGTGGAGTCCGGCAACGGTTACCGATGCGGCAGAGAAGTTCGTAGCCGAGCTATCGCCATATCCCACCTTCAAGGCGTTCAAGGGTGACGCGCGCGGACGGGGACGCAAACATCCGGGAAAGCCGAACGCGAAAACCGGCGATGCCTGGATCACCGCACAGAAACGGATCCTGCGCCTGCTCGCCATCGCTAGCGAACAAGACCAGCTCATCACCAGCGAGCAACACAAACTCGGCCACGCGGTGCGCGCGCACGACGACATCGGTTGGTGGGAAGGGAAGGAAGCTCTGTTGGAGGAGCGCCTGCTCCTCGACACCAAGCAACAGGAGAAATTCCGCCTGAGCCTACCGGAGATGGTCGAAGTCGCGATCTACGGTCACATCAATCCCGCTGAGCTGTGGCGGAGCTACCATCTGTCGAGTGCCATGTTCGAAGCGGCACGCTGCGCCGGGTGGTGCAGGATCGGAAAGTTCGGTCCGCTGAGCCCGGACGGTGCAAACTGGCTGATCAACTACCTCGCCGGCTGGTCGAGTCTCGACAGCACCGATCCCGATGCGATCAGCCGGTACTTCCTCTGCAGGGACCTGATCATCGACGCCTTCAACGGTCTCGCCGACGCAAACATCCACTTCTTGCGCGGCGAGCTGCTGAACGAGGTCGAAACAGCGATCAAACGGGGGGGGCCGATCGAGATCCGTGTGCCGGCGATCATCGCGAAGCAGCGGACAGGCTGAAGATTTCGTCGTTCGACAGGGCCGCGCGAGTTTTTACCCGAGTTTTTCAAAGCGGACTGGCATCATTGGAGAGCTCCATTGAGGAGCCCGACGATGCGTAAGCCATTTCCCCCGAACACATCTCGCCGAAACGGACGACGCAAGACCGAGCCTCGGCGGCCTGACGGACGCCATGCCCCCGGTGCGCGGGCTCGCGTCGCAACGCAGCGCCGCCCCGGTATCCGCAGGCATCCCTCGTTCGTCCTCGATCTCGCAGATCCCACCAACGTGGCGACCCGGGAGATCGAAGTGATCGATCGGCATCTCGGGAGCTTCATCGACGATCTGCTGGGTTGAGGCTTCGCCATCCTGCGAGCGTGACCGCCTTTGGAGGATGCAGCGACGACTCTTGCCGCCGAGTCGCAGAGTTCGCAGCCTCCATGTCCATGAGAGCTCTCGTTCTTGAACTGCTGAGGTTCCGCCAATGAGCCGACACGCCCACAAAACGCGCGTCCTGCCGTCTCTCGACGGACCGCAGCGCGTCGTGTGCTACCTGCGCGTTTCCACTGGACTGCAGACGAATCGGATCTCTCGCTCCCCGACCAGCGGGCACAGGTGCATGCCTTCTGCGCCGCCAAGGCTTGGCCAGTGGTGGACGCGTGTGTCGAACCATGTGCCTCGGCGACCGACGACAACCGGCCCGCATTCGAGACGATGATCGAGCGCGCCTGCGACGACGACCATCCCTTCGACGTCATCCTCGTCCCCTCTCATCCGCGATTTCTTCGGGATGCCTGCGGGCGCGATCCGTACGTGCGCCGCCTCGCCGAGGCCGGCGTGCGCCTGATCTCGGTCACCGAGGAACTCTACAACGACCCCATCCAGGTGATGATACGGCAGGTGATCGCCCGGTTCGACGCGTACCAGTCGAAGCAGCTTTCATCTCTCTGAACGTGCTCACCACCCCTGCCGTGCCGAGGTTCCCGCCGTGAGTCATTACACCCGCAAAGCGCGCGCCATGCCTGCTCTCGATGAGCCTCAGCGTGTCGTCTGCTACCTGCGCGTTTCCACCGGACGCCAGGCCGAATCGGATCTCTCGATCCCCGATCAGCGAGCGCAGGTGCACGCCTTCTGCGCCGCCAAGGCTTGGCCGGTGATGGGGGAGTATGTCGAGCCGGGTGCCTCGGCCACCGACGACAACCGCCCCGCGTTCCAGAAGATGATCGAGCGCGCCTGCGACGACGACGACCCCTTCGACGTCATCCTCGTCCACTCATACTCGCGGTTCTTCCGGGACTCGTTCGGTCTGGAGATGTACGTGCGCCGCCTCGCCAAGGCCGGCGTGCGGCTGATCTCGATCACCCAGGAACTCGGTGACGATCCCGCCCAGGTGATGATGCGGCAGGTGATCGCCCTGTTCGACGAGTACCAGTCGAAGGAGAACGCCAAGCACGTGCTGCGGGCGATGAAGGAGAATGCGCGTCAGGGCTTCTACAACGGCGCTCCGGTGCCGCTGGGCTACACCGCCGTCGAGGTCGAGAAGCGCGGGGCCCGGATCAAGAAGCGGTTGGCGGTCGACAGCGTCGAGGCGGAAACGATCGCACTGATGTTCCGCCTCTACCGCCATGGCGACGGCATCTCCGGTCCGCTCGGGGTCAAGGCGATCTCCTGCCATCTCAACGAGCGCGGCTACCGCACTCGCTCCGGGGGTCGCTTCGGGGTCGCGACGGTTCACGGTATCCTGACCAACCGCGTGTATGTCGGCGAGTGGGTGTTCAACCGGCGCTGCTCGCGGACGCTGACCGAGAAACCGAAGGCGGAGCAGATCCCGATCACTGTGCCGGCGATCATCTCCCTGTCCGAGTTCGAGGCGGTGCAGGCGACGCTGAAGGCGCACAACCCACGCACCACGCCGGCCCGGGTCGTGACCGGCCCGATCCTGCTCACCGGGCTGGCGACCTGCACGACCTGCAGCGGCCCTATGACGCTCCGCACCGGCACGTCGAAGTCCGGCCAAGTCCATCGCTACTACAGCTGCTCGACCCACGGCCGGCAAGGCAAGACCGGCTGCACCGGCCGATCGATCCGGATGGACACCCTCGACACGTTGGTCACAGACCGCCTCGTGGCGGAGCTGTTGCAGCCTGACCGGCTGCGGACGACGCTCGCCTCGCTTTGGTCGGTGAGGGCGGAGAAGGCGATCCAGGTCGACGTGCGGGTGGCGGCGCTGCACCGCGAGGTCGCCGGGGCGGAGGAGAAACTGAAGCGCTTGTACCGAATGATCGAAGAAGGAATGACCGACCTCGACGACATCCTGAGGGACCGTCTTGCGGCGCTGAAACAGGAGCGGGACCGCGCCAAAGCGGCGCTCGACCGGATCCACGTCAACGCGCGTCCGCCGGCGGAAATCGCTCCGGACCTCATCGAACGATTCGGCCGTCTGATGCGCGAGAACGTGACGACGGGAGAGATCCCGTTCCGGAAGGCGTGGCTTCAGGCGATCGTCGACCGGGTCGAGGTCGGGGCAGATGTCATCCGCATCGTTGGCGGGAAAGAAGCCCTGGAAACAGCCATCCTTGATGCCGGCTCAGCCGCGCCCAGTGTTCGCAGTTCTGTACGGAAGTGGCGCGCCCGAAAGGATTCGAACCTCTGACCCCCAGATTCGTAGTCTGGTGCTCTATCCAGCTGAGCTACGGGCGCCTGACACGGCGGCGGGGTCTCGCCCTGCCGGTGTGAGGGGGCTTCTAGAGGCTCGGATCGGGCTTGGCAAGACACATCGTGGCAAGAGAATCCGGACACGAGCGTCGCCCCCGCTGGGTCAGAGAATCCGGGCGCTCGCCTTCACCCGCTCCTCCGCGGCCCGGATCGCCTCCGGCGTGCCGACATGGAGCCACTGGCCGTCGAGGCGCATGCCGAACAGCCGCCCGGCCGCGATCGCCCGGTCGAACAGGAGGTTGAGCGAGAACGCCCCCTCCGGCGTGTCGGCGAACAGGCCCGGGTCCAGGATCGCCACCCCGGCATAGATGAACGGCGCCACCGCACGCTCGCCGCGGCGCTCCAGGCGCCCGTCCGCATCCATCACGAAATCGCCGGCGCCCTCGTAGCCGAGGCTGGTGGTGGTGGGGGCCACGAGGAGCAGCCCGTCCATGCGGGCCGCGTCCCAGGTCTCAACCAGCCGGCGCAGGTTGGAGGCCGGCCCCTCCAGCCAGAACGAATCCGCGTTCAGCACGACGAAGGGCGCCTCGCCCAGGAGCGGCAGCGCCTTGCGAATGCCGCCGCCGGTCTCCAGCAGCGCGCCGCGCTCGTCGGACACGATCGTGGCCGGCCCCCGGCCCGGCGCCTCGGCCCGGCGGGCGAGGTGGCCCTCGATCAGGTCGGGCAGGTAATGGACGTTGACGACCGCGGTCCCGATCCCCGCCTCGGCGACCCGGTCCAGGGCGTGGTCGAGGAGCGCCTTGCCGGCCACCTCCACCAGGGGCTTCGGCACCGTGGCGGTCACCGGCCGCATGCGCTTGCCCAGGCCGGCGGCCAGGACGAAGGCGCGGCTGACGGCTGGCTCGAGCTCGCTCATGCGGGGCGGATCCGGTGGTCAGGGTTCGGGGGCGGGGGCGACCAGGCCCGGCAGGTGTTCCGCGTGCCAGGCCCGCAGCCCGGCCAGCGCCGGATGGGCGAGGTTGCGGGCGAGGTAGCCCTCGATCCGCGGCAGGTGGGCGAGGTAGCCGGGCTTGCCGTCGCGCCGGTCGAGCCGGGCGAAGATGCCGAGGATCTTGGTGGCGCGCTGGGCCGCCAGCAGGGCGTAGGCGGTGGCGAAGGCGCCGACGTCGAAGGCCGGGTCCCGGCCCCGGCGCTCCCGGGCGTAGAGGCCGAGGAGCCGCAGCTCGAACTCGGCGCTGGCATCGACCCGGGCATCCTGCAGCAGCGAGGCGACGTCGTAGGCCGGGTGGCCCATCACCGCGTCCTGGAAGTCGATCAGCCCGACCCGCTCCAACCCGTCCCGGTCGGGCAGCCAGATCAGGTTGGGCGAATGGTAGTCGCGCAGGGTCCAGGTCGGCCGGTCCGGGACCGCCCCCTCCAGGGCCGCCCGCCACAGAGCCACGAAGTCCGAGCGCGCCGCCTCCGGCAGGGTCACGTCCCGGATCGCCGGGGCGTACCAGTCGGGCAGCAGCTCCGCCTCGAACAGCAGCGCCTCCGTGTCGTAGGGGGGCAGCACGTGGTCGATGCCCTCCGCCACCGGCAGCACCGCGGGCAGGGGGGTGGCGTGGAGCCGCGCGAGCAGGCGCACGGCCTCGGCGTAGCGCTCGGGCCGCGGGGCGCCGGCCTCGATCATCGGCTCGCTGCCGAGATCCTCCAGGATCAGCAGACCCTCGGCGAGGTCCTCGCCGTAGATCTTGGGCGCCGAGAAGCCGAGCGCCCGCAGCCCCCGGTCGAGGGCCACGAAGGCGTGGACGCTCTCGGCCAGATGCACGATCGCGCTGTAGGGCTTGCCGTCGCGCACCGGCGGCCCGTCGGGCCGGGGCGGCGCGATCATCAGGACCGCGCTGGTGCCGTCGGGCTTGGTCAGGCGCTCGTAGGCGCGGGACGAGGCGTCGCCCTGCATCAGCGCGCGCTCGGCGAGGTCCCAGCCGCTGCGGTCGAGGAGCCGGCGCACCGCCCGGGCCCGGTCGAGCCGGGCGCGCATGGCGCCGGTTCCGGCGATCCGGGCGAGCCGCGCCCCGGGACCGAACTCCGCCCGCAGGGACAGGTCGACGCTGAGCACCGGCCCGTCGCGGGCCGGCAGCCGCTCGGGCCATTCCACCAGGGTGATCGCCCCCTCGGCCAACTCGTCGAAGCCGAGTTCCACCAATTCGTCGGCGTCGCGCAGGCGGTAGAGGTCCGCGTGGATGATCGGCCGGCCGTCCCGGGTCGCGTAGGGCTGGATCAGCGTGAAGGTCGGGCTCGGCACCTCCAGGCGCGGGTCGCCGGTGAGTTCGCGGATGACCGCACGGGCGAGGGTGGTCTTGCCGCCGCCCAGGCCCCCGGAGAGCGTCACGACGTCCCCCGGGAGCAGGAACTCGGACAGGAACAGGCCGAGATCCTCGGTGGCGGTCTCCTCCGGCAGCACGAATTCCCAGGGCGCGGATGCGCCCGCCGCCCCGCCGGCCCTCTGCCCGTCCCGATCGTCCCCGTCCAAAGCCCGCCTCCGAGACCCGAAGACGCATGGTCCGAAAACACGCCACGGATGCAAGCGTTTCCGGCCCCTCTCGTGCGCTTCCCGTTCGCCCGGTGCACCGAAACCACGCTCGCGGGCATCGGCTGCGGATTGCCGGACCGGCGCCGTGCTTGGCATACCGCTTGCCGAGGGCGACGCGAACGACCCGCGGGCCGGCCCGGCCCCCCATTCGACGATCAGGCAGGGAGTGACGCATGAAGCGCGAGGACCTCACCGAGAAGCTTCTCGACATCAAGCGCGAGAAGGGCTGGAGCTGGAAGCACATCCACGCGGAGATCGGCGGCCTGTCGCCGTTCCTGATCACCGCGGCCTGCATGGGCCAGATGAAGCTGCCCAAGGCCCAGGCGAAGCGGGCGGCCGCCCTGTTCGGGCTCACCGCCGCCGAGGAGCGCATGCTCAACGAGGCGCCCTATCGCGGCTCGATCCCCCAGATGCCGCCCACCGACCCGCTGATCTACCGGTTCTACGAGCTGGTGATGGTCTACGGCACGACCTTCAAGGAACTGATCCAGGAGGAGTTCGGCGACGGCATCATGTCGGCGATCGACTTCAACATGGACATGGCCCGCGAGGCCAACAACAAGGGCGACCGGGTGCGGCTGACCATGTCGGGCAAGTTCCTGCCGTACAAGTATTACGGCAACGACGACGACACGCCGGAATACGGCTTCAAGGAGGGCTGAGCGGCCGGGGGGGGCGATCGGGATCCGCCGCATCCGCCGTGCCCGCAGGGGCTGGCGGATTCACGGATCGCGTCCGGCCGGGGGCAACGGCCGGCCCCAGGCGCGTCGCCCTTCCCCCACGGCCTGCCGGGTTCACACGTCTCGGGCTGACGCCACCATCTTGAAAGGAAGGCGCTGTTTCCCTCCCCCTTGCGGGGCGGGGTCAGGGGTGCGGGTGGTGCAGACGGCACCGCACCGTTCGATCCTGCACCACCCGCAACCTCCAACGCCGCCCCGCACGAGTGAGGGGACCCGAGCCCCGCCGATCTGACCGGCGAGCGCGCTGAGACCTCAAACCTCTGTAGCCCCCTTGCCGTCGCCGGAGCGAGGCGGAATCCCCGGCGTACCGCGTGGCTGTGCAACCGGGCGTCGCCCCAGGTCCTTGATCTGACGCGCTCGCAGACGGCGAACCGGTCCCCGTTTCGGCGGCGAGCGCGCGAGGACCCCCGCATGACAAGCCCGATGTCTCCCGAGCGCCCCGACCCGACCTATCCCGATCCGTCACCGGCGCATCCCCCGAATCCCGACCGGACGCCGCTCCCCGAGCCTCCGGGCATGCCCGACGATGGGCCGGACGAGGTCCCGCCGTCCAACGAGCCGCTGGGCATCCCGTCCGGTGCGCCTCCGGAGATCGGGTGAAACCGGCCCGGCGGATCCGGCTGCCGCTCGCGTCCTGATCCGCGAAACGGCGGCCACCGCTTCGGTCTTGCAGGACGAGCCCGGCGCCCCGCCACGGGGGCGTCGGGCCGCATCGGGCCTGTCGCGAGATCATCGAAAATAAAATCCGTGACTTTTTGCGCGTTCGCACGTTTACATTTATTGCAGCACACATCCATCATGTTTTAAATGATATCAAAGACTGCGGAGATACGTCATGCCGATTGTCGGATACCCGGCCTGGCAACCGGTCATCGATGCGAACACGCGCGAACACGTCCGTTTCGCGATGTCGGATGGGCGCAGGCTTATCCCATGCCGCATCGCGATCAGCACGCTGCGCGACTGCTTCGGCGATGCGGATTCCGAGCCGATCGCCCTCTTCGAGAGTTTCCAATGCGAGATCGAGGGCTTCGCCAGCAATAAATACGAATTCGGCGGGGTCATGAACGACATCGTCGAGATTAAAGAAGCCGATATGTCTTGATTTCGGCTCACAGGATCAGGAAAATTGTAATGACAAGTCCCAGATTGACGGGCATCGAATTCAGCTGGTTCACCAAGTGCCAGATGTTGGCCTCGAACTACGAGCAGCATTGGGGCATGCAGCTCGAGCCCGAGACGGGAACGCTGGTCGAGACCCTCGCCGCCGATGCGCGAACGGTCTTCACCGGGCCGCAATCCCTGCAGCGTGTGGCTGCACGGCTCGGCCTCGCCGCAGACGCGATCTCATCGACCAAGGACGAGGCGGGTCCCGTCGCCAACCGGCGGCACGAGATCGATCGCGGCGCGGAAGCGCTCCGATACATGTCCGAGAAGCTGGCCCAGGTCGCGGCGGCCGTAGGCGCGCAGGAACGCCCCTCGGCACAGGTGTCGAGCGGTCCCGTCGTGCGCCCCGCGCCTTGACGAGCGGCGGCGGCCTTCGGATCCACGGGCGAGATCCGCGCCCTACATCGTCACGATGATGGATTTTCAGACGATCGGGACGCTGTGCGACCGGAAGCTCATCTCGGAGGACGAGGTGGACGCCGCCGTCGAAGCCTTCCTGTCCGGGTCGGTCGCGAGCGTGTTCCTCTTCCAAGGCGGCTATCGGCTGAACCTCGTCAAGGCGGTGCGCAGCCACCCGGGCGCCCAGGAATTTGTCGGTCGTCCCAATGTCGGCATCGGACTGAAGCGCCCCTTCGTGCGCGCCGCGTTCCTTCAGGCGCGGCCGATGCCGCGCCCGGACGATTGATCCGGTCGGGATCGGTCGGCCACGTCGCCCGACCGGCCACGGCTCCGCCCGGCCAGGATGGCGCGCCGGAGAGCGGGAGCCCGGGGATGTCGGACCGGGTCCGGGACAGGCCGGTCGCGTCATATTCGCGGATCCGAGCATCAGAATTGGTGGGCGCCACGGCAGCGTCCCGCGGATAGACTCCGGACGTCGGATCGCCGGTCGGTATCCGGCCGGTGCGCGCGACGCGCCCGACCTGCCCGCGCACCGTCGCCCCGGACCCGGCCCATCGGGACGGCGGCGATGCGGTGGCGCTCATCCCGAACCGTGGTCCGGAGATGCCTATGCCGACGCACCTCTGCATCGATCCGACCGATCAATACAGCGACGCTCAGGTCCTGGTGACATTCAAGGGGGACGGCAGCGACGTCAGTCTGATCTCGGTGATCAACGCCGCGCACGACGACATCCTCCCCGACCTTGAAGAGATACAGCGTCAGGATCTTCGCGATGAAATCACTGCGGCGGTGCATCGGATCGACGGCCCGCTTCGACGGAACGTGCAAAGCCCTCGCGCCTAACGCATCGTCCTGAATACCGGGATCAGGGCGATGCGCTAGATCTTTGATCTGGCATCATCGTGTTCCGAAAGGCGGCAACCCCCGTTCGGGACGATGCCGTGGAGCGCTGTTCGCCAAGGTGGGTGCCCGGCGCGGCGCCAGAGGGCCCGTCGCAGCGCGGGTCTCGGGCCGCGAACGCCTATGCGGGGGCATCCGGACCGGGGGCGGGCGCTGCGGCAACATCGTCCCGGCGTCGATCGTCCCGCGCGACAGCCCCGGAGGGCTTCGATGACAGATCATTCGACCATGCGGCGTGCGACGGCCGAACTCCTCGGCACGTTCTGGCTGACATTCGGCGGATGCGGCGCGGCGGTGCTGTCGGCGGCCTTCCCCGAACTCGGCATCGGCTTCCTGGGCATATCCTTCGCCTTCGGCTTCACCGTCCTGACCATGGCCTACGCGGTCGGGCATATCTCCGGGGGCCACTTCAATCCCGCGGTCACCCTCGGCTTATGGTCGGCCAGGCGATGTGCGAGCCGGCATGTGGTCCCCTACATCCTGGCGCAGGTCGCGGGGGCGATCCTGGCGGCGGGCGCCCTCTACCTGATCGCGTCGGGGAAGCCCGGCTGGGTTCCGAACGGCTTCGCCGCGAACGGGTACGGCGACCTCAGCCCCGGCCGGTTCGGCATCGTCTCCTGCCTCGCCATCGAGTTCCTGGCGACGTTCTTCTTCCTGTTCATCATCATCGGAACGACCTCGAAGGGGGCGGCGGTGGGCTTTGCCGGCATCCCGATCGGTTTCGCCCTGGTTCTGATCCACCTGATCTCGATCCCGGTGACCAACACCTCGGTCAACCCGGCGCGGAGCACGGGGCCGGCGCTGTTCGCGGGTGAGGCCTATATCGGGCAGCTGTGGCTGTTCTGGCTCGCGCCCATCGCCGGGGCCATGGTGGCGGGCAGGCTCGCGCGGTGGTTCTACGAGCCGGCCGACATGGTCGAAACCGTGGTGGTCGAGAAGGCCGCCGTCCGGCCGATCTGAAGGCGGGCGTGACGGGGCGGACAGCCCCGGCGACCGTCGATCAATCCTCCCGGATTCGTCCCGGATCGAGCCGCGGTCGCGATCCATCTTCGCGCCCCCCGCGCACGACCCTGACATCCCAGAGGATCGGTCCGGCGCACAACGGAACGACGAAGATCCTCGATTCAAAGTCTCTCGGGAGCCTCCCGCCGCCGTCGGCACCGTCCCACCGGCAGCGAAACGGCCCGTCCCCGATATGGGCCGGCTCCGAGGAACCCAGCACGCCGGGCGGGAAACATCCTGTCCGGATGCGACGGTCGCAACGACCGCAACACGCACCGGTCACCGGTGCAACGAAGGAAACCAGCCATGGCTCAGACATCCCACGCCGAAGCCTCCAAGCATCACGAGGCCGCGGCCAAATCCCACAAGAGTGCGGCCGATCATCATGCGAAGGGTGACATGGCCACGGCCACGAAACACTCCGAGGAAGCGCATGGCCATTCGGTCAAGGCGCATGAGAGCTCGGCCAAGGCCCACGCCAAGAGCACCGGCAAGCACTAACATCTCCATCGCCTGATCGAACACGGAGCGTGGGCCGCGTGTCCGCGCTCCGGACCGGGATGGGGGCGGCTGCCGAGTCTGAACGCCCGTTTGACCGCGCGATTGCGATCGCGCGGCCGTCCTGACCGACGTGTAGCCTGATCGTCGCCTCTTCGTGAGGTTTTGCCCAACAGCCTCGAAGGAGCCGTCCAGGGATCACGCGGCCGGCTGGAGGCCTTCTTGTATAGCTCCGCTCCGCGACACGCCGCAGGGTGAGGTCGGGGCGGGGAAAGAACAGCCGAACAGGCTCAAGAATTATCGAACTACATTGATAATATGATCATAATATTATAAGTTAGATTTTGATTTCAGGATTCGTCAATTTTTATCCAATTATACTCAGCTTTTGGGAAGAGACGTTTGATCGGGCTATGCCGGCGTAGGCCCGGCGCCGGGCGCCATCCGTGGGACCGCCGGCTGCCGTCACCGCCCCGGGCGGGCGCGTCCCGCGAGATCTTTCCTTAACGGTGCGCCTGTAGCCTCGGCGGCCCGATGTCGTCGTGAGCGTCCGCCTGGGCGCCGGAGCGCCTGCCGCCATGACCCTGCTCAGCGTGATCTGCCTGGTCTCGGGGGCGTCGCTTGCCGGCCTGGCGCCGCGGCGCTCGGTGCAGCAGGCGGCCCTGGAGGGGGCCGGGGGCGGCCTGATCGTGCTCGGACTTGTCATCATCGGCGCGGGATTGCCCGTCTTCCGATAGCGACCCGTCCCGCGACCCCGCCGGGGACGAGGCCCTACGCCCGCGCCTCGGCGCCCTGCAGGACGGCCCAGATCCGCGGCAGGGCGGCCCGGGCGGCCCGGTGCCCGAGGGCAATGCCCTCGGCGGCGCGGTGGAAGTCGAACAGGCCGAAGCCGGCCACGTCCGGGCCGATGGCCACGTCCGGCGGGTCGCGCTCCAGCCGCGCGCGCGAGATCCGGTCCTGGGTGATGTTGAAGGCGTCGAGCACCACCCGGGCGAGGCCCGGCACGGCGATCTCCGGCTCCGCGCTCTCGAAGCCCGGCAGCCGCTCGCGCAGGGTCTGCAGGAAGCCGCGGCGGAGCGGATGCTTTGGCGCCTCGCGCACCACCGGGCCGCCGGTGTCGCCGTTGAGATTGACGCAGATCACCAGATCGGCGCCGAGCGCCCGCGCCAAGGCCACCGGCACCGGATTGACCAGCGTCCCGTCCATCAGCACCCGGCCCTCGTGGGTCACCGGGGGGAACAGGCCGGGAATCGCATAGGAGGCGCGCACCGCGTCCACCGCCGGACCTTCGGTCAGGCTGACCTCCCGGCCGCTGCCGTACTCGGTGGCGACGCAGCCGAAGCGGATCGGCAGACTCTCGATGCGGCGCTCGCCGAGGTCGGCCCGGAGCCGCTGGCGCAGGCGATTGCCGGCGATCAGGCCGGAGCCCGGCAGCCGCGGATCGATCAGCCCGACCACGCGGCGCCGGGTCAGCGCCCGGGCGAAGGCCTCCAGCCGGTCGAGGCGCCCGGCCGCGTAGCAGGCGCCCACCACCGCCCCGATCGAGCAGCCCGCCACCACGGTCGGGTGGATGCCCGCTTCCTCGAGGGCGCGCAGCACGCCGATATGGGCCCAGCCCCGAGCCGAGCCGCCGCCCAGGGCCAGCCCGATCCGCGGGCCCGCCCTGGGCAGGGGCCGGATCGGCTCGACCGCGCCGGGCAGAAAGGACGTGACGGCGGGACAGTCTTGCCACCCGGTCGCGGCAAGGCTCGCGCTCATATCCCGGCGCTCTCCAGGGTGACGCCGCCGTCCGGCTTCCGGACGACGCCGCGGTAGAAGCAGTCCCGCCGGCCGGTATGGCAGCAGCCGCCGTCGCCGCCGACCGCGACCCGGATCAGCAGGGCGTCCTGGTCGCAATCGACCCGCATCTCGACGACGCGCTGGATCTGGCCGCTGGTGGCGCCCTTGTGCCAGAGTTCCCGCCGGGAGCGCGACCAGTACCAGGCCTCCCCGGTCTCCAGGGTGCGCGACAGCGATTCGGCGTTCATGTGGGCGAGCATCAGTACCCGGCCGTCCCCGGCATCGACGGCGATGCAGGTGATCAGCCCGTCCCGGTCGAAGCGGGGCATGAAGGCCGTACCCTCCTCGACCTCGGCGCGGGAGCCGGGGGGATCGAAGGCGATGTCGCGCGCGGTCATGGGGCGGGGGCGGGGACCTCTGGTTCGCGGGTCCTATAGGCTACTTGGCGCCGCCGCGCACCAGGGTCAGGAAGCGCACCTGCTCGTTGGCGTCGCCCTTGAACACGCCGCGGAACTGGCTGGTGATGGTCGAGACGCCGGCCTTCTGGACGCCGCGCATCGCCATGCACAGGTGCTCGGCCTCCACCATCACGGCGACGCCGCGGGGCTTGAGGATGCTCTCGATCACGTCGGCGATCTGGGCCGTCATGGTCTCCTGCGTCTGCAGGCGCCGGGCGAAGGTGTCGACCACCCGGGCGAGCTTCGACAGGCCGACCACGCCCCGGGTCGGGTAATAGGCGATGTGGGCGAGCCCCATGAACGGCACCATGTGGTGCTCGCAATGGGAGTGGAACGGGATATCGCGCACCAGCACGATGTCCGAGTAGCCCTCGACCTCCTCGAAGACCCGTTCCAGGAGCTTCTCGGCATCGACCCCGTAGCCACCGAACAGCTGCTCGTAGGCCTTGGTCACCCGGGCCGGGGTGTCGCGCAGCCCCTCGCGGGCCGGATCGTCGCCGGCCCAGCGCAGCAGCGTGCGCACGGCGGCCTCGGCCTCGGCGCGGCTCGGGCGGCCGGTCTCGATCCCGTCCGGGACGCGGGTGGCGGAGGCCGGTTCGGGGGCGACCTCGGCGGGACGCCCGTCATCCACCGGCCGGTTGTCGTTGCGCATGCCGTTCAGCCCTTGCCCGTCGAGCCCGCCCCGGTCGAAGCCCGGAGTGTCGCCCTGGTAGGACAGGGATTTGAGCGCGGCATCCATGGCATCTCCGGCCCGCGCGACGCGGGACTTCATCGGGGTGCTGTCGGGCTTGGCGTACATCGTTGGATCGCGTCGGGCGTTCGAGGGAAGATCCCGGGCTCGAAAAGGTTTCAAGCCGGCGCCCCGGGCGGTTCAGAAGCTGTGGGAATCACCGTGGCCGTGGGCGCGACCCTGGTCGACGGTCCGCCTCCTCGCGAAGCGTCCGTCCGGCGCCTATATCATCGTTCGCGGGGCAACGCGCAATGCGCGATGCACGCGGCAGCGTCCCGATGGGATATGCGCTTCCGGCCGAGGACCCGATGCTCGACGACATCTACAATCGCCGTATCCTGGAACTGGCCGCCGATATCCCGCGGCTCGGCCGGCTGGAGCACCCCGAGGCCAGCGCCACCGCGCATTCCCGCCTGTGCGGCTCGACCGTGACGGTGGATCTCGTGCTCGGCGCCGACGGGCGGGTCGCGGATTTCGCCCAGGAGGTCCGGGCCTGCGCCCTCGGGCAGGCCTCCTCGTCGCTGATGGGCCGGCACGTGGTCGGCGCCAGCGCGGAGGAGCTGCGCGCGGTCCGCGCGACCATGCGGGCGATGCTCAAGGAGAACGGTCCGGCCCCCGGCGGGGCCTGGGCGGATCTCGCGGTGCTGGAGCCCGTACGGGAGTTCAAGGCGCGCCACGCCTCGACGCTGCTGACCTTCGACGCGGTGGTGGACGCCCTCGACCGGATCGCCGCCAAGCGGCAGGCCGCGTGACGGCATGGTCCGGCGCACCGCGCATTGGGCGATCCGCATCTACCAGCTCACCCTGTCGAGCCTGATCGGCCGCCAGTGCCGCCACTGGCCGAGCTGCTCCGACTACGCCGATACGGCCATCGCCCGGCACGGGCTCTGGCCGGGGGGCTGGATGGGCTTCGCGCGGATCTGCCGCTGCGGGCCGTTCGGCACCCACGGCATCGATCTCGTGCCGGAGCGGCTGCCCGCGGGGGCCGTCTGGTACCGCCCCTGGGCCTATGCCCGCTGGCGCGGCGTCGAGGCGCCGCCCGCGCCCTTCGCCTGCGAGACGGTGGGTGAGGCGCCGCGGACGGAGATAGGCTGAGACCGCTGGGTTCGCGTTTTGTTTCACGTGAAACAGGGCGCCGCACCGCCGTGGGCCCGGGACGACGGGGTGGCTGACGCGGGGGAGGGCGGGCGCATGGCGGCTCCGGACAGCCAAGATCCTTCGACCCGGCAGGGGATCAAAACGCGAGGTGTGACTCCGGTAGCCCGCACGGGGGAGGGGGGCGGGTCGCGCCGTGTTCGGGCCGATGTGGGACCACCACGGCCCGCGGCGGCAACCAGGAAGGCAAACGGTCGGTCATCGGGTGGTGCTTCGGCGAAACTGCGTTCCGCGATCCCGAAAGGACCACCCGGCACTCACCGGCGTCGCGTCTCGGGGCCCGCCCTCAGCGTGCGCCGCCCGTGTGGTTCCGATGCGGGTGGGGCAGGATGCCGGTGACCAGATCGTCCGTGGTCCCGTGGGACGGACCGGCACGGAACGCGGGCCCGCGGTCGTTCATCAAATTCGGGACGGCCGCGCGCCCCTCAAGGCCGCCCGGCGCGGTGGTGGCGGGGATCCCGGCGGGGGCCGTATAGCTCTGCGCGAGCGCTGCGGTGGAGAGGGTGAAGCCGAGAACGGCTCCGAGAACGATGCGGGCGGTCATGGCGCAGGATCCGATGGCGAAGGTGCCGGGCATGGGCCGGCCGCTCTCCATGGAATCGGAACTGTGCAGCGCTGCCGAAAATAACAACACACCCTGTTCGCTATTTGTGCGCTCGCGCACGAGGCGGTGCCCGCTCCGGAGGCCGGCGCCGCAGGCGGAGGGTCGAAGGATCGGCGAAGTCCCTGATGTCTCAGCCTTTTAGCCGGGCTTTCGAAGGCTCTCGGCATGGCCGGCCTGCTGGCACGGTTCTTTCGTCGACCCCCTCCCGCTCGGCCCGATCGATCGCCGATGCCGCGCTTGTCGAAGGCCGCCTCAGCCCGTCCGGCGGATCGTCGCCTCGATCTGGCCGTGCGGCTCGTCCGTGGGCAGGAACACGGCCCCCGGATTCGCCAGGCCGAACGGCTGCAGGTTGATCGGGATGTAATGCTTGTTCGGCATCGCGAAGCTGATCGTGTCGATCTCCGGCACGGCGGCCAAAGCCGCCTCGCCCATCCGATACATGCTGTCCTGGACGCTGGCGCTGTAGGTGGTTCCGAACACCGCGATCAGGACCGACAGGATTTCGGCGTTGGCGGCGGCATAGTCGATCGGTTTGCCGGCCCAGGTCCAGGTCGCGTCCATGCTGGTGGCGGCGATGCGGTCGGTCGTGTCGGGCAGCGTCCGGTAGGCGTCGTCGACGAAGTCGGCCCAGCCCGATTGCGTGGTCTTCATGACGGTGAATCCGCGCAGGCCCGAGCGCAGCACCGACCCGCCCCGGTTCGCCACGAGGCCGACATAGCCGAAGCCGTTGCCGTCGAGGACGAAGGTATGGCCGTGCGGGGCGCCCCCGATCTCCTGGCGCAGCCAGCGCGTCTCCGTGGCCTCGATCGCGACCTCCTCCACCTGGGGGTAGGTGTCGAGGAAGACCTTGGCCACGGCCTCGGCGAAGGCCTCCTTGTCGAGCGCGAGGTTCTCCGCCGCGGTGACGTTGACGATGTTCTTCACGCTGTCGGTGGCCACGCAGGCCCGGTTGTCGCCCGCGGTCCAGGCGGCGTCGAACCCCCCCGTCATCAGGACCGTGAGTGTCAGTTCGCGCGGGGTGTGGTGGTCGCCGTCGCGGGTCAGGCGCATCACCCGCACCCGGCTTTTGCCGTATCGCGATGCCGTCAGGGCCATGGGGATCTCCGGAATGGGGCCGAAGGCCTATCTCAATGCGCCTCCGCGGTCTTGGCTTGGCGGATGGCGGCCGCGCGGGCTTCCTCCGTGCTGCCGAGCCCGTTGAAGAACAGGTTCAGGAGCACCGCCGAGAGCGCGCAGAGCAGGATGCCGGATTCGAGCAGCGGATGCAGCGCCTGGGGCATCTGCCGGAAGAAGCCCGGCGCCACCAGGGGAATCATTCCGAAGCCCACCGAGACCGCGACCACGAACAGGTTGTTGCGGTTGCTGGCGAAATCGACGGCGCCGAGGATGCGCGTGCCGGTCGCCCCGACCATGCCGAACATCACCAGCCCCGCGCCCCCGAGGACGCATTGCGGCACGGCCTCGACCAGGGCGGCGAGCTTGGGAACCAGCCCGAGGCCCAGCATGATGATCCCGCCGATCACCGCCACGGAGCGCGTGCGCACGCCGGTGACCCCGACGAGGCCGATATTCTGCGAGAACGCGGTGTACGGGAAGGTGTTGAAGATGCCGCCGATCACCGTGCCGAGGCCGTCGCCGCGCAGGCCCCGGGTCAGGCGCGCCGCGTCGATCGGATCGGCGCAGATCTCGCTGAGCGCGAGGAACATGCCGGTCGACTCGATCATCACGACGATCATCACGATGCTCAGCGTCACCACCGAGACCGGCTCGAAGCTCGGCCAGCCGAAGGCGAAGGGGCGGACCACGTCGAACCACGGCGCGCTGGCCACGTGGCCGAAGTCGACCAGCCCGAACATGCCGGCCACGACCATGCCGAGGACGATGCCGATCAGCACCGAGGCCGCGTTGACGAAGCCGGTGCCGTATCGGGTGATCGCCAGGATGACGCAGAGGACGAAGGCCGCGATCGCCAGGTAGACCGGCGCCCCGTAGGCCGGGTTGCCGACCCCGCCGGCCGCCCAGTTCACGCCGACCCGCATCAGCGAGATGCCGATCACCAGGATGATGGTGCCCGTCACCACCGGCGGGAACAGCGGCAGCAGCCGCCCGATCAGCGGCGCGACGAGGAGCGCGAACAGGCCCGCGGCGATCACCGCGCCGTAGATGCCGGTGAGCCCGATCGCGGGATTGCTCCCCATGGCGATCATCGGCGTGACCGCCGCGAAGGTGACGCCCATCATCACCGGCATGCGCACGCCGATCCCGGGCAGGCCCCAGCTCTGGACCAGGGTGGCGAGGCCGCCGGCGAACAGGTCGGCGCTAACCAGCATCGCCACCTGTTCCGGCGCCAGCTTCAGCGCCCGCCCGACGATCAGCGGCACCGCCACCGCGCCCGCATACATCACCAGCACGTGCTGGAGGCCGAGGAGCCCGAGGGCGAGGGGGCCGACCCCGCCCACCGGGGCGGTGGCCGGCCCGAGCGCGACGGGACCCGAGGCTGCGGAAGGCTCTGACCGGACGGCGCTCGACATCGCGGAGACTCCCCCGAGGCGTTACGGGCCGGCAGCCGGAGCGCGGCCCGATGCGCCACGAGGGCGGAGGCGCAAGCCATATGCCACCCCCGCGTCCCGGCCCCGCCCTGGCCATCGCTCCCGCGTGCCGGCCGATTCCCGAGCGCCGGCGCTTGGCCCGGTGCCTGCGTCGCGGCCGCACGGGACCGGGGCGGTGCGGGCGCGATGACGTTTTCCCTCGCAGATCTCGACGGCCTCCCGGAACCCGACTTCATCGCGGCCCTGGGCGCGGCCTTCGAGCATGCGCCGTGGGTCGCCCGGGCCGCCGCTGATCGGCGGACGCCCGGTCCCGATCGCGGTCTACGAGCTTCGCTTCGCCCTCGGCGACTATCACCGCCGGGTCGGTCTCGCCCTGCCGCGGCCGGCCTTCCTTGACGTCGTGCCCCTGCGCTTCGGTGTGGCGGAGCCGGAGGCGCATTACCACCCGCCGCTGGCCGCGACCCCGTGGAGCTTCCAAACCTACCGGGGGAGCTGAGCCCGCGGCACGGGGTTGGCCGCGACGCCGGCGAGATGTCAGGCGCAGGCGGGAAGCGGATCTTCCGCCCGGGCGCCGGATTCGAGGGCGGCCTGCGCGGTCGCGGCGTCCGCCGTCGCCATTTTCACCTCTTTCATAGGCATCCGCGCCACCGGCGCTGAAACGGCGGAACCAGCCCGCAGCTGCGCCATTCGTCCCGATTGCAGGATGCAGCGGGCGCGAGGCGACCATGCGAACGAAGACGACCCTGACACTGGCGCTCTGCGGACTTCTCGGCGCCGCCGGCGCCGCCGCGGCGCAATCCTACACTGCGCCGGCCGGGCGCGATCCATCCACCGCACCGGGCGGCACGGAGGGTATCGCCGGACCGCGCAACGAGGCCGAATCGATCCGGTCGGGTGATGCCGTGGCGGTGCCGCCGCGCCGCGGCGGGGTCGCCGTCGAGGAGCCCGCCGGGCCGCCGCCCGGCACTTACGGGTCCCCCGCGAGCCGCTGACGGCGCTGATCCCGATCCCGATCCGCGTCGGTGGTCCGCGGCCCCCTACTGGGGCAGCGTGTCGTCGATGCCCTTCACGTACCAGTTCATGCCGAGGATTATCGGGTCGGGGGCGGTCTCGCCGTCCTTGACCGCGACGGTCCCGTCCTTCTTCGTCACCGGACCGGCGAAGGGATGAACCGTGCCGGCGGCGATCGCCTTCACGGTGTCCTCGGCCATGGCCTTCACGTCGGCGGGCATGTTGGTGAAGGGGGCGAGCACGACCAGGCCGTCCTTGATCCCGCCCCAGGTGTCGTGGCTCTTCCACGAGCCGTCGCGCACGGCCTTGGCCTCGCCGATCACGTAGCCGCTCCAGTCGTCGACGATCGCGGTGAGCTGCGCCTTCGGGGCGAAGCGGTACTGGTCGGAGGATTGCCCGAAGGCGAGCTTGCCCTGCTTCTCGGCCTCCTGCAGCGGGGCGGCGGAATCGGTGTGCTGGGTCAGGATGTCGGCGCCCTGCGCCAGCAGGGCCTTGGCGGCCTCGGCCTCCTTGCCCGGGTCGAACCACGTGTTCACCCAGACGATCTTCACCTTCACGTTCGGGTTGACCGACTGCGCGCCGAGCATGAAGGCGTTGATGCCGCTCACCACCTCGGGGATCGGGAAGGACGCGATGTAGCCGACCGTCCCGGTCTTCGACAGCCTGGCGGCGATCTTCCCGCAGACGTAACGACCCTCGTAGAACCGGGCCGAGTAGGTCGAGACGTTGGCCGCGCGCTTGTACCCGGTGGCGTGCTCGAACTTCACCGCGGGGAATTTCCTGGCGACCTTCAGGGTCGGCTCCATGAAGCCGAACGACGTGGTGAAGATCAGGCCCACCCCCGAGCGCGCGAGCTTCTCGATCGCCCGCTCGCTGTCGGCCTCGGGCACGTTCTCCAGGTAGGTGGTCTCGACCGTGTCGGGCATGGCCTCGGCCAGGGCCTTGCGGCTGAGGTCGTGCTGGAACGAGTAGCCGTAATCGGCCACCGGCCCGACGTAGACGAAGCCCACCTTGAGCTTGTCCGCGGCCCGCGCCGGGCCGAGCAGGAGCAGGAACGCACCGAGGCCGGCGCAGATGGAATGTCGCATGGTCGCTCGTGTCCTCTCCGGTGGATGGCACCGCTAGCGGTGCGGGGTGAAGTCGCGCCCCAGGGCGGCGGGTGCGAGCGATCCGCCCTGCCGCCGCCCGAGGGACAGCAGGACGAGGGCGACGATCGTCGCAAGGTAGGGAAGCGCCGAGAGTAGCTGTCCGGGCAGGCCGATGCCCGCCGCCTGGGCGTGGAGCTGCAGCACCGTGGCGCCCCCGAACAGGATCGCCCCGGCCACCAGCCGCGCCGGCCGCCACGAGGCGAAGACGACGAGCGCCAGGGCGATCCAGCCGCGGCCCGCGGTCATCGCCGGGGCCCAGAAGGGGGTGTAGGCCAGCGACAGGTAGGATCCGGCGAGCCCGGCACAGGCGCCCCCGAACAGCACGGCCAGGAAGCGCAGCTTGCGCACCGGCAGGCCGAGGGCGTGGGTGGCGGTGTGGTCGTCGCCGATCGCGCGCAGGATCAGGCCGGCCCGCGTCCGCCACAGGAACCACGAGACGGCGCAGGTCAGGGCCAGGCCCGCGTACACGAAGGCGTCCTGGCCGAACAGGAGCCGGCCGATCCCCGGCAGGTCGCTCAGGCCGGGGATGTCGAGATGGGGTGCGGGATCCCGCTTCAGGCCGACATACCGGGCGCCGACGAGTCCCGACAGGCCGAGGCCGAGGATCGTGAGCGCGAGACCCGAGGCGACCTGATTGGCCGCGAGCCCGACGGTCAGCAGCCCGAACAGGGCCGCCAGGCCCAATCCGGCGCCGGCGCCGGCCAGGGCGCCCAGGAGGGTCGAGCCGGTCTCAACCGCGGCGGCGAAGCCGACGGCCGCCCCGCAGATCATCATGCCCTCGACCCCGAGGTTGAGCACGCCCGCGCGCTCGACCACCAGTTCGCCGATCGCGGCGACGATCAGCGGGGTCGCCGCCGTCAGCACCGTGACCAGGATCATCTGGACCATGTCGAGGCTCATCGGGCCCCTCCCGGGACGAGGCGGACCGTGAAGCGGGTAAGGACATCCGCCCCCAGGACGAAGGCGAGCAGCACGCCCTGGAAGGCCCGCGTCAGGTCGAGGGGAAGCCGGAGGTCGATCTGCGCGCCCTCGCCGCCAATCGTCGTCAGCGCGATCACCAGGGCGGCGACGAGGATGCCCGGGGGCGAGAGCCGGCCGAGGAAGGCGACGATGATCGCCGTGAAGCCGTAGCCCGGCGAGATCGTCGGCTGGAGCTGCCCGATCTGGCCCGCGACTTCCGCGATCCCCGCGAGCCCCGCCGCCCCGCCCGAGACCGCGAAGGCGGCGAGCGTCAGGCGGGCCTCGCTGAAGCCGGCGAACCGGGCGGCGCGGGGGCTCGCCCCGACGACCCGCACCTCGAACCCGAACAGGGTCCGCCCGAGGACGATCGTGGCCAGCACGACGGAAGCGAAGGCGATGAGCACGCCCGCATGCAGGGTCTCCCCCTCCATCAGGTAGGGGAGGCGCGCCGCAGCATCGAAGGGGACGCTCTGCGGGAAGTTGTATCCCGCCGGATCGCGCAACGGGCCCCGGGCCATGTAGTCGAGGAGCAGTTCCGCGACGTAGACCAGCATCAGGCTGGTCAGGATCTCGGAGACGCCGAGCCGCACCTTCAGCACGGCCGGGATCATCGCGTAGGCGATGCCGGCGAGGGTGCCGGCGACGAGCATCGTCGGCAGGATCCAGAAGGTGAAGCCCGCGCTGCCCTGGGTGGCGAGGGCGACGCAGCCGCCGGCGAGGCCGCCGACCACGAACTGGCCCTCGGCACCGATATTCCACAGGTTCGCCCGGTAGCAGAAGGCCAGGCCCGTCGCGATCAGGGCGAGCGGCGCGGCCTTCACGGCGATCTCCTGCAGGGACCACAACTCGGACAGCGGCGCGATGAAGTAGGCCGCGAAGGCCGCCGCCGGCGAGACGCCGAGCAGGGCGACGGCCACGCCGCCGAGCAGCACGGAGGCGAGGAAGGCCAGGGCCGGCGCGAGGAGGGCGGCGAGCGGCGCGCGGCCGGGGCGCGGCACGAGGTCAAGGCGCATGGCTACGTCGCTTGGCTACGTCGCATGGGAATCTCCTTCGCGGCTGCGGCCCGCCGGTGTGCCCGTGTGGCCGCCCGGGGGCGGGCCGCCGGAGCCGCCCATCAGCAGGCCCACCGCCTCGCGGGTGGTCTCGGCGCGCGCCACCGCCCGCGACAGGGTGCCGGCCTGGAGGACCGCGATGGAGCCGGCGATCGCGAACAGCTCGTCGAGATCCTGACTGATCATCAGGATGGCGCTCCCGCGCGCGGCGAGGTCGATCAGCGCCTGGCGGATGCGCGCGGCCGCCGCCGCATCGACGCCCCAGGTCGGCTGATCGACGACGAGCACCCCGGGCTCGCCCAGGATCTCGCGTCCGACCACGAACTTCTGCAGGTTGCCCCCCGACAGGGTGCCGGCGGCCGGGTCCGGGCCGGCCTTGCGCACATCGAACGCCGCGATCACCCGGGCCGCCAGCGCCCGGGCCGCGCCCCGGCGCACGAGTCCGAAGCGCGTCAGCGACGCGGTGGCGTACCGGGAGAGCACGACGTTCTCCGAGAGGCTCAGGCCGGGCGCCGCGGCATGGCCGTTGCGCTCCTCGGGCACGAAGACGGCCCCGAGACGCCGCCGCGCGTTGATGTCGAGGCGGCCGGCGGGCGTCCCGTCGATGCGGACGGCGCCGGCCTCCGGCGCCCGGGCCTCCCCCGAGAGCGCCGCGAACAGTTCGGACTGGCCGTTGCCCGCGATCCCGGCGATGCCGAGGATCTCGCCGCCGCGGACACTGAACGAGATGTCGCGCAGGCCGGTGGCGTGCAGGCCGGGGGCGGGCAGCGACAGCCGGTCGAGGCGCAGGCGCTCGGGTCCCGCCGGCGCCGACCGTGCGGGGGCGGCCTCCCGCGTCAGCGCGCGCACCGGCGCGCCGACCATCAGGGCGGCGAGGGAGCCGGCACTCTCCGCACGCGGGTCGCAGGCGCCGACGACCCGGCCGCCGCGCAGAATCGTGGCGCGGGCGCAGAGGCGGCGCACCTCGTCGAGCCGGTGCGAGATGTAGAGCAGCGCCCGGCCCTCGTCCCGCAGGCGCTCCAGCACCGTGAACAGCTTTTCGGCTTCGCCGGGGGTGAGCACCGAGGTCGGCTCGTCGAGGATGACGAGCTTCGGATCTTGGAGCAGGCAGCGCACGATCTCGATGCGCTGACGCTCCCCCGCCGACAGCGACCAGACCGGCCGATCCAGGTCGAGGTGCAGGCCGTAGGTCCGACCGAGGGCCGCGATCCGGTCGGCAAGCGCCCTGCGGCCGAGGCCCTTGCCCATCACGAGGGCGATGTTCTCGGCGACCGTCAGATTCGCGCACAGGGAAAAGTGCTGGAACACCATGCCGATGCCGAGCCGCCGGGCGGCCTCGGGGTTCCTGAGCCGGACCACTTCGCCCCGATGCGTGACGACGCCCGCCGTCGGCTCCAGGAGGCCGTAGAGGATCTTCATCAGCGTGGATTTCCCGGCCCCGTTCTCGCCGAGCAGGGCATGGATCTCGCCGGCCCGGATCTCGAGGTCGATGCGGTCGTTGGCCGTGAAGGCGCCGAAGCGCTTCACGATGCCGTAGGCGCCGAACAGCGGCCTCGGATCGCCCGGGGCGGGCATCGGCTCAGTCGCCGCGATCGTCATCCAGACCCTCCGCGATGCGGGGACAGCGCCTCAGAGGACGTGGAAGGCGAAGCCCGCCAGGAAGCTCTTCTCCTCGGTCCCCTTGAAGGTCGCGGTCTCCAGGTTGCCGAACTTGTTCAGCCAGTACTGGAAGCCGATGAAGACATCGACCCTGTTCGGCTGGTCGTAGATCAGCTTGCCGAGATCGAGCACGAGGTTCGTGCGCGAGAGAAACTCGAGACCGCGCGGCGGGTTGTACGAGAAGTCCGCGACGTTGCGCACGCCGCGGCCCTTGGGCAGAACGATGTTGTTGAACCCGGTCAGGCTGAGCGGCAGCCCGGTGAACGTCAGCGGGAAGTTGTAGACGAACTCGAATTCCGGAACGGCGTCGAAGCTCTGGTCGCGATCCGGCTGGAGGTTGAAGCCGTTGCGGTTCCACTCCTTGTAGACGTGCGTGCTGAGATTGAGGAAGCCCGCCGCGACGTCGAAGGAGAAGTTCAAGCCGCCGACGATATCGCGCTTCTTCGAGCCGAACGCGTCGTTCTGTGCATTGGCGTCGAACCCGAAGGCGAGGGACACGTCCTTCACGAGCCCGGGAAACGTGAACGCCCTGGTGCCGGTGAGCGCGTTCAGGCTGAGGGTGCCGCGGTACAGGCCGTAGGCTTCGGTATTGCCGTTCTCGAAGAAGGCCGGCGCGGCGACGCTGCCCGGCGGGTTGGTGGTGCCCGCCGGGAACTGCGAGCCCGATTTCAGGATGTCGAGGGAGAAGAAGTTGGTGCCGTAGGCCCAGGCATCGGCATGCGCGATGTTGAGGATCTGCTTGGGCGCCTCCCGGGAGACGAAGCTGCCGTCCGCCCGCTGGATCTGGACGCCGGGCGAGACCGTCGGGAACTGGTAGCGATAGCTGACCTGCGTGTCGGCGAAGAGGAAGAACGGCCCATCGGCTACGGCGGCAGCCTCGGGTGCCTTGGCCGATGTGCCGGCTCCAGGGTCTGCCGCATGCGCGGCCCCGAACATCAGGGCTGGCAACAAGGCAGCCGCGATCCCGCGCCTGAACATCGTCTCGGTCCCCCGGCTTCGCAAAGCATCGGACGAGCGGCCGCAACCGATATGCCATCGCTCCGGTCCAGAGCGCGGCCGGCCGCACGCGTTATAAAAGTGCAACAGATGCCGGACCCGCGGAGGTGACCCGCTGCGCTATCCCGCGCCGGAATCCGGGACCTGAACCGGAGTTCCTGCACGTCCCGTTGGTCTTCGTCCTGGCGCGGCGCTTGCTTCGACTTGGCTCTAGTTCACAGGGACGATCATGCGCCGGTTGTATCTCGGGCTCGCCCTTCTCGTTGCTCTCCCGGGTGCGGCAGGCGCGCAAAGCTACACCGCCCCCGCGCCGACCGACGTGCCGTCCTCCGGCACCCGGGAACTGAGCAAGGCTGACCGCAAGACCGCCTGCACGCAGGAGGCGGACCGGCGCAACATGCGCGGCCTGCCGCGCCAGCAATACCGCGCCGCCTGCCGCGGCCGCGCGATCCCGAAGCGGATCCGGTCTTGAAAGGCAGGTTCCCGGCGTCGCGCAGCTTGCAGCGGTCGAGCGGGACTTTGTCTCAGGGCGGCAACATCGCGATCGCGTGGGACGACATCTGAAGGCGCGCGCCGAGCGGGCCTCCCGCGGGACGCCCCATTCCGGGGCCGCGGACCGCGGACCGACGACGGTCTGACTGCGAGCCCGGGCCACCGATCGGAGGCAGGCTAGAACTTCTGTCCGTCAGGCCGGCGGTAGGTCGTCTGTATCGCGATTCAGAGATCTTTGGAATGCCCGGCCCCGCGACTCTGGTCTAGTTTGCGACGCGAGATCAAACGCTCGCGGTCGCAACGATCGTCCCGACACGATCCCATCCGATCTTCCCTCGGCCGTCGCGCACGGAAGACTTCGGAGGCCGGGAATCGGCGTCTGGGGTGTTCGATGAATGGCCGTCCTATTCGCTCTGGACTGCGGGGATCCCCCGACGGGGTCCCGCGAGGTCGAACGCCGTCATGGAGTCCCGCGCCATCCTCCACCCACAGGCCGGCCTCGTCCGTTCGCCCCGGCGGCCGCGCCGGAGACGCCGCGTCCTGGCGGCCGCGCTGCTGCTCGCCCTCGGCGCCGCGCCGGCCCTCGCCCGGGTGCGGATCGAGGTCACGCCCGGATCCCTGGCCGATTCCATCCACGTCGCGGCGGCGGAGGCCAAGGCACGCAAGCTCGATGTGCAGGTGGTCGAATTCACCGATTGGACGACGCCCAATCTCGCCCTCGCCAACGGCGATCTCGACGTGAACTACTTCCAGCACCAGGCCTTCCTCGACAACGCCGTCGCAGAGACCGGCTTTCCGCTCAGGAGCGTCGCCCTCGGCATCGTGCCCAATATCGGCCTGTACTCGGAGCGGCATGCGAGCCTCGCCGCCCTGCCGGACGGGGCCACGGTGGCGGTGGCGAACGATCCGGTGAACCAGGGCCGGGGGCTCGCGCTCCTCGAATCCGCCGGGCTCATCAACCTCACGAACGGGGCCGGCACGAGGGCGACGCTCGACGACGTGGTCGCCAATCCGAAACAACTCAGATTCGTCGAGATCGCGGGGCCGCAACTGGTCCGCGCGGTCTCGGATGTCGATCTCGCGCAGGGGTATCCGGCGCACTTCGTCAATGCCGGTCGCGCAGACTTCGCCGGCCAGGCCCTGATCTATTCCGGCATCGGCGACCGCGCCTACGCCATTCGGTTCGTGACCCGGGCCGACCGCGCCGACGATCCCGAGATCGCGCAATTCGTGGCGATCTATCAGACCTCGCCGGCCGTGCGGGCGCGGATCGACGCGTCCTTCGCCCACAACCCGAGCCTCTACGCCCTGCCCTGGCTGCCCGAAGCCGCCCCATCCCAGAGTTCGACCCGATGAGAGTCCCGCGTCTCCTTGCCGCCGCCCTCCTGTCGCTCGGCGCGATGGCCGCCCGGGCCGAGACCCTCACGGTCGGTGTGGTCCCGGGCGCCTATGCCGATGCGGTCAACGTCGCCGCGGACGAGGCCAAGTCCCAGGGCATCACCGTCAAGGTCATCGAGTTCAGCGACTGGACGACGCCCAACGTCGCGCTCGACGCGGGCGATATCGACCTGAACTTCTTCCAGCACCGCCCCTTCATGGAGAATGCCGAGCGGCAGAAGGGCTACAAATTCGCGATCGTCGGGCTCGGGATCCTGCAGAATCTCGGGCTCTATTCCCTGAAGCACACGAGCTTCGCGGCGATCCCGGTGGGCGGCACGGTGGCGATCGCCAACGATCCGGTGAACCAGGGCCGCGGCCTGCTGCTGCTCCAGAAGGCCGGGCTGATCAAGCTCAAGGACCAGGTCGGCTTCCTCGGCACGCTCGATGACATCACCGAGAACCCGAGGAAGCTCCGGTTCACCGAGGTCGAGGGCCCCCAGCTCGCGCGCATCACCGGCGATGTCGATCTGGCGCAGGGCTATCCGCACTTCATCGTCGCCGCCGGCAGCTTCGATCCGACCAGCGGCCTCATCTATACGGGCATCGAGGACAAGCTCTTCGCGGTGAGCTTCGTCACCAAGGCGGCACGCAAGGACGACCCGACCATCGCCAGGTTCGTGCGGATCTTCCAGACTTCGGAGGCGGTGAAGCGGCAGATCCACAAATCCTTCGCCAACAGCGACAAGCTCTACGTGCTGGCGTGGCAGAACTGATGGCCGGCCTCACGTTCGACAGCCTCCGCGACCCCGCCCGCTGGATCGCCCGGGACCGGCCCGGCGCATCCGCCGCGCCCGCCCTCGTGTCGGCGATCGCGACCCGGGCGGCCGGCACCGTGCGGTTCGAGGCGGTGTCCAAGACCTACCTGTCCGCCGCCGGCCCGGTCCAGGCCCTCGATCGGGTCGACCTCGACGTGCCCGCGGGCGCGATCCTCGGAATCATCGGCCGGTCGGGGGCCGGCAAGTCGAGCCTGCTGCGCACGGTCAACCGGCTGGAGGCGCCGACCTCCGGCCGCGTTCTGGTCGACGGCCAGCCGGTCGCGGCGCTGGACACGGACGGGCTGGTCGCCCTGCGCCGCCGCGTCGGCATGATCTTCCAGCATTTCAACCTGCTCTCGGCCAAGACGGTGCACGGGAACGTGGCGCTGCCGCTCAAGGCGGCCGGCCTGCCGAAGCCGGAGATCGCCGCGCGGGTCCAGGAGGCGCTGCGCCTGGTCGGGCTCGAGGGCAAGGCGGAGACCTATCCGTCGCGCCTCTCCGGCGGCCAGAAGCAGCGCGTGGGCATCGCCCGCGCCCTCGTCAGCCGCCCGGACATCCTGCTCTGCGACGAGGCGACCTCCGCGCTCGACCCGGAAACGACCCTGACGATCCTGAACCTGCTCCGCGACATCAACCGCCGGCTCGGGATCACCATCATCCTGATCACCCACGAGATGAGCGTGATCCGGGAGATCTGCAGCGACGTGGTGGTGCTGGAAAAGGGCCGGGTCGTCGAGACGGGGCCGGTCTGGCGGGTGTTCGGCGGCCCCGAACATCCCACGACCCGGGCCCTCCTTGAACCCCTGAGCCGGGGCCTGCCGGCGGATCTGGCGCCCCGGCTCCGGCCGCACTTCACCCCCGGTGCCGCGACGGTCCTGGCGGTCACCTGTGCCGGGCCGGCCGGCCCCGATCTGTCGGCCCTCGTGGCGGCCGCCGGCGGACCCGTCCGGCTGCTCCAGGCCGGCATCGAGCGGATCCAGGGCCACGCGGTCGGCCGGATGCTGATCGCCCTCGATGCGGCGGGGCCGGACGCGGAGGATCGATTGCGCGCCCTCGGAGGAACCGTGGAGAGGATCGGCTATGTCACCGCAGATGATTGATCGCCTCGGGCAGGCATGTCTCGACACGCTCTTCATGGTCGGTGTCTCGGCCGGGATCGCGGTGCTGGCCGGCATCCCGCTGGCGCTGTTCCTGGTCACCTCGGAGCCCGGCGGCATCCTCCCGGCGCCGAAGGCCAACCGGGTGGTCGGGACGATCGTCAACGGCTTCCGCGCCGTGCCCTTCATCGTCCTGCTGGTGGCGCTGATCCCGTTCACCCGGTTGGTGACGGGCACCACCATCGGCATCTGGGCGGCGATCGTCCCGCTCTCGGTGAGCGCCACGCCGTTCTTCGCGCGGATCGCCGAGGTCTCGCTGCGGGAGGTCGATGGCGGGCTGATCGAGGCGGCGCAGTCCATCGGCTGCCGGCGCCGGCATATCCTGCTCCACGTGCTCCTGCCCGAGGCCCTGCCGGGCATCCTGGGCGGCTTCACCATCACCCTGGTCGCGATGATCGGCGCCTCCGCCATGGCCGGGGCGGTCGGCGCCGGCGGCCTCGGCGATGTCGCGATCCGGTACGGCTACCAGCGCTTCGACACCACCGTGATGGCGGCGGTGATCGCGGTGCTGGTCGCGCTGGTCTGCCTGGTGCAGTTCGCGGGCGATCGTGCGGTCCGGCGCCTGCGCGCCCGCTGATCGTCCCGCATCCGGGCGCGCCACCCGCGGCGGCTGTCGCGCCGCCCCGTTCCGTTCGAGGTGATCCGCGCATGACCCTGCACCGTGCCGACGGTTTCGAGGACCGGCGCCCGCTGCCGCCGACCCGCCCGCACCGGATCCGTTCGGACGCGGAGGCGATCGCGATCGCCCGGACCATCGCGCGGCGCTTCGCCGACGGGGCCGCGGACCGCGACCGCGACCGGCGCCTGCCCTGGGCGGAGATCGAGGCGTTCACGGCGAGCGGCCTGGGCGGCATCACCGTGCCGCGGGCCTATGGCGGCGCCGATGTCGCGCACACGACCCTGGCCGCGGTGTTCGCCATCCTGGCCGCCGCCGACGGCTCGGCCGCCCAGATCCCGCAGAGCCAGTTCGGCGTGCTGGCCCTGGTGCGGGCGGCGGCGAGCCCCGAGCAGCAGGCCCGGATCTACGGCGCCGTGCTCGACGGCCACCGGATCGGCAATGCCGGGCCGTCGCGCAACGGCAGGGCGATCACCCAGGTGGAGACGCGGCTGGCGCCCGGGCCGGCGGGGAGCCGCCTCACCGGCCGGCGTTTCTATTCCACCGGCGCCCTGTTCGCCCATTGGATCCCGACCCGCGCCGTGGCCCCGGACGGCCGGCCGCTCCTGGTCTGGGCACGCCGCGACGCCCCGGGGGTGCGGGTCGTGGACGATTGGCAGGGTTTTGGCCAGCGCACCACGGCCAGCGGCACGGTGGCGTTCGTGGACGCGCCGATCGAGGACGGCCTGACCCTCGACCTCGCGCCCCTGGCCGAGCGGCCGGCCCTGTTCGGACCGGTCTCCCAGCTCGTGCAGGCGGCGATCGATGCCGGGATCGCCCGGGGCGCGACCGAAGCCGCCCTGGAGTTCCTGCGGACCCGGACACGGCCCTTTCCGTTCACCGCCGAGAGCGTGGCCGAGGATCCGCACCTTCTTGGGGAGGTCGGGCGGCTGACGGTCGACCTGCACGCCGCCGAGGCGGTACTCGCCCGCGCCGGCCGGACGCTGGACCGCATCGCCGCCGCCCCCGTCACCGCGCAGAGTTCGGCCGAGGCCTCCGTCGCCGTCGCCGAGGCCAAGATCCTGACCACCGAAGTCGCCCTCGAGGCCTCCGAGCGCCTGCTGGAACTCGCCGGCGCCGCGGCGACCCGCGCGGGCGACAATCTCGGCCGCTTCTGGCGCGATGCGCGGGTGCACACGCTGCACGATCCGGTGCGCTGGAAGTATCACCTGCTGGGCGATTACACCCTGAACGGCGCGCTGCCCGCCCGGCACCAGTGGAACTGAGGGCCATGCCGCTTCAGGCGCACGAATCCGCCTTCACCCGGCTGCCCGAGCCGCCGCGCCGGGTGCCAATCCTCGCCGACGATGCCGCCGCCCTCGCGGCCGCCCGGGCGCTGGCCGAGGACCTGGCCGTCGATGCCGCCACCCGCGACCTCGACCGGACGCTACCCTTCGCGGAGATCGAGCGCTTCACCGGGACCGGCCTCTGGGCGATCACGGTGCCCCGGGACTACGGCGGCCCCGGGGTGAGCGCCGCCACGGTGGCGCAGGTGATCGCGATCATCGCGGCGGCGGACGGGTCGATCGGCCAGATTCCGCAGAACCACTTTTACGCCCTGGAGGTGCTCCGCAACGGCGGCACCGCGGCGCAGAAGCGGGACCTCTACGGGCGGGTCCTGGCCGGCGAGCGGTTCGGCAACGCGCTTGCCGAGATCGGCCCGCGGGACCATACCCGCCGCACGCGGCTCGTGCGCGATCCGTCCGGCTGGTTCGTGGAGGGGCGCAAATACTACTGCACCGGCTCGCTGTTCGCCCACCGCATCCCCACGATGGTCAATGCCGAGGAGGAGGGCAGGGCGGTCGCCTATCTGGTGTTCATCCCCCGGGACGCCCCCGGCGTGACGCTGGTCGACGATTGGGACGGGTTCGGCCAGCGGCTCACCGGCTCGGGCTCGGTCGTGTTCGACCGCGTTCGGGTGGAGCCGGACTGGGTGGTGCCGTTCCAGGCCTCGATGGACCGCCCCACCGCCATCGGCCCCTTCGCGCAGATCCTGCACGCCGGGATCGATCTCGGCATCGGCCAGGGCGCCTTCGCGGCGACGCTGCCCTTTGTCAGGGATCGGGCCCGGCCCTGGATCGATGCCGGCGTCGCCCGTGCCAGCGAGGATCCGCTGACCCTCCACGCGCTCGGCGACGTGCGGGTGCGGCTCGCCGCCGCCGATGCCCTGCTGGAGCGGGCCGGCCGCTTCGTCGATGCCGCGCAGGCCGAACCCGACGCGGACAGCGTCGCGGCGGCCTCCGTGGCGGTGGCGGAGGCCCGGGCCGCGAGCCACCGGGCCGGTCTGCGCGCCGCCAACACGCTGCTCGAACTCGGCGGCACCTCCGCCACCGACCGGGCCGAGGCGCTGGACCGCTACTGGCGCAACGTCCGCACCCACACCCTGCACGATCCGGTGCGGTGGAAATACCATTGGATCGGCGCCTACCACCTCGACGGCCGGCTGCCGCCCCGGCACGGAGCCCTCTGATGGCCGCCAGAAAGCAGATCCGGCTGAACGCGTTCACCATGAACTGCGTCGGCCACATCAACCACGGCCTGTGGACCCATCCGCGCGACCGATCCTCGGAGTACAACACCCTGCGGTACTGGACCGACCAGGCGAAGCTGCTGGAGCGCGGCCTGTTCGACGGCCTGTTCATCGCCGACATCAGCGGCGTCTACGACATCTACGGCGGCGGCATCGCCGTCACAGCCCGGGAGGCGGTGCAACTCCCGGTCAACGATCCGAGCCTGCTGGTGCCCGCCATGGCGGCGGTGACCGCGCATCTCGGCTTCGGCGTGACGGTCAACGTCCATACCGAGGCGCCCTACACCTTCGCCCGGCGCCTCTCGACCCTCGATCACCTGACCGGCGGCCGGATCGGCTGGAACATCGTCACCGGCTATCTCGACAGCGCCCATCGCGGCCAGAGCGGCGGCAGTCTGCCCGCCCATGACCGGCGCTACGACTACGCCGACGAGTATCTCGAAGTGCTCTACAAGCTCTGGGAGGGCAGCTGGGACGACGCGGCCGTGCGCCGGGACCGGGGAGGCCCGGGTGTTCAGCGATCCGGCCCATATCCGGCCGGTCTCGCACCACGGCGAGTTCTTCGATGTCGAGGGCTATCACCTGTCCGAGCCGTCGGTGCAGCGGACCCCGGTCCTCTACCAGGCGGGCGCCTCGGGCCGCGGTCAGGCCTTCGCGGGGCGCCATGCCGAATGCGTGTTCATCTCCGCCCGCGACCGGGGCGCCGCCCGGGAGGCCGTGCGCGCGCTCCGGGCCGAGGCGGTGGCGGCGGGGCGCCGGCCGGACGACATCAAGGTGTTCGTCGGCCTCGCGGTCATCCCGGGCCGGAGCCGGGCCGAGGCCGCGGAGAAACGCGCCGAGTACCGGCGCTACGCCAACCCGGAGGCGGGCCTGGCGCATTTCTCCGCGTCCACGGGGATCGATTTCGCGCGCTACGGCCTCGACGAGCCGATCCCCTACGGCCCGGGCAACGCCATCCAGTCCGCCACCGCGGCCGCCGCCAAGCGCGGCCTGACCAAGCGCGACCTCCTGGGGGAGCTGGATCTCGGCGGGCGCTACGCGGTGCTGGCGGGCGACGCGGTGTCGATCGCCGACGAGCTTCAGGCCTGGATCGAGGAGGGCGAGGTCGACGGGTTCAACCTCAGCCGCATCGTCGCCCCGGAGAGCTTCTCCGACTTCATCGACATCGTGATCCCGGAATTGCAGGATCGGGGGCTCTACAAGACCGCGTATGCGGACGGGTCGTACCGGAACAAGCTGTTCGGGGAGGGCGACCGGCTGCCCGAACGCCACCCCGCCCAGACCGCTCGCCGCCGGGCCGTCGGCCGCGGGTGAGCCGGAGGGCGGGTTCAGGCCCCGGCCGGACCGCATCTTATGCTCCGGGATGGGCCTTCGGCGAACAACCTGCGCTGCAGGTTATCGCCGATTTGGCAGCACATTCTCGGCATCGGCATCTAGATTGACGGTGTCGACGCGAAGTCGACGCAGCGCCGAATGAGGTGTGCCGTGGTCGCCAGCAAGGATCGGATCGCCCTGACGACTGTGCCGTGTCTGCCGTGTTGCCGCGTCCAGGAGGCGGAGAGCGCACGACATCAGGCACGGAAGGCGACCAGCGATGCAGACCTATGAGACGACCCGGAACACCCGATCTGACTTGAGCGCCGCGCAGGCCGAACCGGCCGCGTCCCTCGGCCGAACCCTGTACCGGAGCGTCCGCTCCCATCCCGCCTACGAACGCGCCGCCCTCGCGACCGCCTTCGATGACGGCCTGATGCCCGACGAGGTGGCCCGGATCCTCGCCGGCCGCCGGGTGGCGGAGGCCTTTCCGGTCCGCCGGGGCGAGAGCCCGGAGGATTACGCGTCCCGGGCCGTCGCCGAGATGTTCGTCGCCTACCTCCAGTAGACGCGCCGCGGCCGGCCGCGCCGGCAATCCCGCTCCCGAACGATGGAAACCTGTCATGTCGGTCATCCCCCGCGGGTGGCGGCGCCGGACGGGGAGGGCGGCTTGCGTCCTCGCCCTGGCGCTCGCCGCCGGCCCGGTTGTCGCCGGGCCCCTGTCGACGAATCGCCGCGCGTCCGCCGCGGCGGACGGGCCGGAGATCCCGGCCCGGCTCACGGTCGGACCGGATGGCCGGGACCTGCGCCTCGCCGGCGACCTTACGGAGGGCGTGGCCGCGCGGGTCGCCGAGATCCTCGCCGCGCATCCGCAGATCGCGCGCCTCCACCTCACCAGCGACGGCGGGCTGGTCGAGGAGGGCGCGGCGATCGGGGCGCTCGTGGCGGCGCGCGGGCTCGCCACCTACGTGCCCGATGCCTGCGCCTCGGCCTGCACGCTGATCTTCGTCCGCGGGCGGGCGCGCTCCCTCGCGGTCGGCGGCCGGCTCGGCTTCCACGCGCCCTACGAGATCGGCGCCCATGGCCGGATGCACCCGGTCGATTCCGCGCCGGAGCGGGCGGCCTACCGCGCCGCCGGCCTGCCGCGGGCCTTCGTGGCGCGGGCCCTGGCGGTGCCGCCGGCCGGGATCTGGATGCCCGCGGCGGCGGAACTCCGCGCGGCCGGCGTCGTGACCGAGGTCGTCGGCCCCGACCGCTTCCCCGATTCCACCCTCGACGCGGATCCGAGCGAGGCCGGGGCCCGCGCGGCGATCCTGCGGGCCCTGCCGATCCTGCGGCAGGCCGGGGCGGCGGGCCTCGATCCCATCGCCCGGTGGTACCGGGACAGCTACGCGGCCGGGCGGCCGGAGGCGGAGGCGCGGGCGGGCCTGAGCCGGCTGGCCGGCGCCTATCTGCGGCGGCGCTTCCGAGCGGCCGACGACGGGGTCGTCCGGGCGCTGGGGCGCCGGGTGCTGGCGATGATGCGGATCACCGGCACGCGGGGCGCGGCCACCTGCACGGCGCTCCTGGCCGGCGATCTCGTGACGCTCGACGCGCGGCTCCGCGCCGAGGGACCCTCCGGGTTCGGGCTCGCGCCGCTCCTCGCCCGGACGCAGGGGTCGGTGCCGGGCCAAGGGGCGCTGCCGGGCCAAGGGGCGGCCCCGGGCCAAGGGGTGGTCCCCGCCACGATCCCGGCGGTCACGAGCCCGGGTGTCACGGTTCCGAGCGTCGCCCGATCGCAGGATTGCGAGGCCCGGATCGCCGATGCGACGCGCGCCCTCGCGCTGCCGCCTCCCGAATCGGCGGCGCGGCTGCGGTCCCTGTTCCTCGCCGAGCCGCAGCAGGCGCTCGCCAACGCCGCGGGGCCGTAGCGTCCCGCGCCGTGGACGGGCATACCGCAACGCGCAGTCGAGACAGTGCGCCCGGGGGGTCTCCCTCAGTGCCGACGTGGCGGCGGGATGCGCGGCCGGTCCGGCCGGGCACGGGGTCTCGGGCGCTGGATGTGTGAAAGGGTCGAGATGGGTGGGGACGCTGCGATACCGGCCGCAACCGAGCCGGTGTCCTCGAAACACGGGGGCGGGTGGAACGAGTTGTGGCGCAAGGAGGATTGGTGGGCCGTCTGGGTCGGCCTGGCCACCGTGCTGATCGCCTACGCGGCGTTCGCCCAGGGAACCAGCATCGGCTGGATCGCCGCGGCGCCGGCCAAATGGTCGACGCTGGATCAACTCCGGGCGCAGCTTGCGGCCGATGCCGTCCGCTACGCCGTCCAGTTCGTGGCCTTCGCCGCCGTCTTCACGATCGCCCTCGCCGTCATCGGCCTGCGCCCGGGGGCCTTCCTGGCCTCCTTCGTGCTGGTCTATCTCCTGTCCTTCGCGATCTTCACCCTCGGCGCCTGGGACAAGGCGCAGACCTACAACCTCGAACCACCGCTGATCGCCCTCTTCGTCGGGCTGGTGATCGCCAACACGACCGGCCTGCCGGCCGCCCTGTCTGCGGCGTTCCGCGTCGAGTTCTACGTGAAGCTCGGCATCGTCCTGCTCGGCGCGACGCTGCCGTTCACGCTGATCCTCTGGGCGGGCCCGGTGGCGATCCTGCAGGCGTCGATCGTCTCGATCCTGACCTTCCTGGTCATCTTCTTCGTGGCGCGCAGGCTCGGCCTCGACCATCGGCTGGCCGCGACGCTGGGGGCCGGCGGCGCGGTCTGCGGCGTCTCGGCGGCGATCGCCGTCGCCGGGGCCGTGCGCGCCCGCAAGGAGGATCCGCCGATCGCGATCACGCTCGTCGTGCTCTGGGCGATCGTGCTGATCTTCCTGCTGCCGCTGGTGTCCCGGGCTCTGGGCCTCCCGGCCGGGGTCGGGGGGGCGTGGATCGGCACCTCGGAATTCGCCGATGCGGCGGGCTTCGCCGCGGCGCAGGCCTATGGCGGCCTCGCCGGTCCGGCGACGGGCATCGCCGGCACGGCCGATCAGGCTGTCTGGGCCTATACGCTGATCAAGGTGGTCGGGCGCGATGTCTGGATCGGCATCTGGGCCCTCGTCCTGTCGATCATCTCGGTGACCTACTGGGAGCGCGAGGGCACGACAGGCCCGGTGGAGGTCGGCCAGATCTGGTGGCGCTTCCCGAAATTCGTGGTCGGGTTCCTGATCGCCTCGCTCCTGGTCACCGCCGTGACGCGGGGGATCTCGTTCGGGGATTACAACGCGCGGGTGAAGCCGGCCCTGATCGCCCCCATCACCAGCCTGCGGATCTGGGCCTTCACGTTCAGCTTCCTGTCGATCGGGCTGACGACGCGCTTCCGCGACTTCGCCCCGGCGGGCGGGCGGCCGGCGATCGCCTTCACGGCCGGCGTCGCGGTGAACCTCATCGTCGGCTTCGTGATGTCGGTCCTGGTCTTCGGCACCTACTGGGCGGAGCTGGCGAAGTGAGCGCCCCCCGCTGGCGGCGGACAGTGGCCGGCCTGCGCTGGGCCGCGCGCGAGGGGCGCCGCTGCGGGACCTGCGTGCATTTCGAGACCGATCCGCACAGGCTGGAGCGCCTGTTCGGCAACCTCGCCGCCATGAGCTCGGCCTTCGCCTCCGTGAAGAGCAGCGACGGTCTGTGCCGCCATCGGGGCTTGTATCTTCCGGCTGGCGAAACCTGCGCCGATCACGCGGCGTGAGGACGAAGCCCTGACGCCCGCCGTCGCGCCCGCGGGCGCGACGGCGTGGCGCCTATGCCGCGGGGGCCGCCGGCAACGCCGTCCGGGGGGCGGGGCGACGCTTGCGCGAAGCCCCCTGGATCAGGGTCGCGATGGCATAGCCCATCGCCCCGACGGCCAACGCGGTGGCCAGCGGCGACGCCCCACCGCGCGCGCGTCCGTTGAGCGGGTCGCCCTGGCTCGCTTGTTCGGCCCGCCTGACACCGGCCCGTCCGCGGGCCAGGCTATCCTGCGCCAGGTGCGTGGCCCGGTCGGCGACGTCGCGGACCGCGTCCTGGGCGCGCGCGAAGATCGCGTCGGCAGCCCCCTCAATGCGGCGTCCGTCGTCGCTGCCGCCGGCCCCGGTATCCGAGGATTGGCCGTGCTCGTGATCGGGTCTGGTCATGGTCGGTTTCCCTGTCCTGGTCGAAGGTCGCCCTGCCGGCACGTGCGATCCGGCAGGGGGTGCGCCCGTCAGACGACGCTGATGAGGTTGTCGACGGCCGTGGTGCCCGGGGAGGCCCAGGCCGCCCCCACCGCCGCGCGGCGCTCCTGCATCGTGCGGACGGTCCCGCCGAGATGGACGGTCCCACCGTCGGCGGTGACGGTCACAGTCTTCGGATCGAACAGCCACGAGCGATCCAGCGCCTCACTGATGTTGTCGCTGACCGCCGAGACGTCGACCTGGGGCCGAACGGTGATGTCGTTGTTCACCGCCACGACGCCGGAGATCTGACGAAGCTCCCGCTCGGCGGCCTTGGACTGGAAGTGTTGGTCGACCTCCCCGGTCAGGGTGATGACGCCCTTCGAGACCTTCACCGAGATGCAGTCCGGCGGCACGGCCACGTTCCAGGCGAGGCGGGCGACGGCCGTCGCCGCGATGTCCGCGTCGGACCGTTTCAGCGCGAACGGCACCGTCACCTCGATCTCCTGGACGATCGCCTGCACGCCCCGGATCCGGCGGGCGGCGGCCTCGGCGGCCATCTTCTCGTCGTAGGTGCCGACCTGGCCGGACAGGGCGACGACCCCGTCCTTGGCCGTCACGCCGATCTCGGAGGAGGTCACCTGGGGATCCCAGATGAGTTCGGCCGTGACGGCGTGCTGGAGGGTTGTGTCGTGGGACATGGTGGTCTCCGTGACGATGCGGGGCGCGGATGACCCTGAACCCCCGGCGGAGGCTCCTTTGCCGTCCGCGCCGTGAGGGGGGGGGATGGCCCGGCATTCGGCGACCCTAAGCAGCCGCACCGGTGACGTCCTTGATCCACCGCAACCGCCGCGACGCCTCGGGGCATCCGGCCGTCATCCCGACCGCCGGCGCGCCGACCGGGTCAGGATCGTCGGCCCGTGCGGCTCAGGCCGCCGGTCTGCCGAGATCCGCGCGGGAGACCCCGGTGGCCTGCCGATAGTGCAGGGCCCGGTAAGCCTTGAACAGGATGCGGGGATCGAACTTGCCCTGGTAGACGGCCGCCGCCGACGAGATAGGCCTTCGGGCCGTGGCGGGGGGTGTCGGCGTGGGCCATGCAGTGTCTCGCTGTCCAGAACTTGCCTGCCAGCGCTCGTTCGACGCGCCCGCGCCACCGTGATGCCCGTGGACACGAGAAACCGCGCTCTTCAGGCGCGGTCTTGAGAATATTGGACGAGCTCCCACCGTCTTTGATCCAAGACAAAGACCTCCGTTGCGATGAAATGCATAGATATGTCGCGATGGATGCAGATTTGTGAGCCCCATCGGACGAAGGAAATCTCCGATGCGACTGTCCGTTCTGATCCTTTCGGTCGTGTTCGCAGCGGCGATCACCGGGTCCGGTTTCGCTCAGGCCACTCTGCCGGACGATGCCGTCAACAGCGCGAACAATCCCGGCTCGGTGCGGAACGCGGCGCCGGCCCATGAGCAGGCCCTGGACTGCACCTGCCGCATCACGGCGCCGGGTGCGGACGCCGCGGGCTCGATCCCGCCCGGCGGTTCGAACCGTCAGGCCGATCCGGACGATGTTTCCGAAGCCGGTGATGAGACCTTCGCTTGTACCTGCGGCGAAGCGGCTCCGGACACGACCGGGGCCCTGACCGCCCCGAAATCCGACCGCGGCCCCGACGCTGCGGTGCCGGGGGCGGCCGGCATCGGTCCGGTTCCCGCGCGCTGAGAGCGGCCGCCGCCCGCGGCCCGGCACGATGCAGGGAGGACCGGACATGACATTCCCATCCGAGCGCCTGACGCCCATCGAGCGATTCCAGCGCGAGACCTGGGCGGACGATGGCGGGGCTGGCGTGTCGGGCCCGCGCACGGCGAGCCGGGTTCCGCATCCGTCTCCGGGCCCCGCGCAAGCCGCGACCGACATGGGTCGCGCCCCGCCGGATCGGCCGTCGCGACGGCCCCGCTCAAGCCTTCCCCCGACCGGCCTTCGAGCCTGACCCTTCGAGACCTTCGACGCCCATGCCGAAACGCGCCGGCACCGGCATCCCTGACCACAGACACTGCGGAGACCACCATGTCCAAGGCCATCGGCATCGACCTCGGCACCACCAATTCCTGCGTCGCCGTCCTCGACGGGGCGAAGGCGCAGGTCATCGAGAACGCGGAAGGCGGCAGGACCACGCCGTCGATCGTCGCCTTCACGGAGGGCGGCGAGGTGCTGGTCGGGCAGCCGGCCAAGCGCCAGGGCATCACCAACCCGGAGAACACCATCTCGGCGATCAAGCGCCTGATCGGCCGCCGCTACGACGACCCGCTGACCGAGAAGGACAAGGCCATGGTCGGCTACACGATCGTGCCCGGCCCCAACGGCGACGCCTGGGTCGAGGTGCGGGGCAAGACCTACAGCCCGAGCCAGATCAGCGCCTACATCCTCACCAAGATGAAGGAGACCGCCGAGGCCTTCCTCGGCGAGAAGGTGACCAAGGCGGTCATCACCGTGCCGGCCTATTTCAACGACGCGCAGCGCCAGGCCACCAAGGATGCCGGCCGCATCGCCGGCCTGGAGGTGCTGCGCATGATCAACGAGCCCACGGCGGCCGCTCTGGCCTACGGGCTCGACAAGAAGGGCAGCGGCAGGGTCGGCGTCTACGACCTCGGCGGCGGCACGTTCGACGTCTCGTTCCTCGAGATCGGCGACGGCGTGTTCGAGGTGAAATCCACCAACGGGGACACCTTCCTGGGCGGCGAGGATTTCGACAACCGCATCGTCGACTATCTCGTCGACGAGTTCCGCAAGGAGAGCGGCATCGACCTGCGCAAGGACCGCCTCGCGCTGCAGCGCCTCAAGGACGCCGCCGAGAAGGCCAAGATCGAGCTGTCCTCGGCCACCCAGACCGAGGTGAACCTGCCCTTCGTCACGGCCGACCAGAACGGGCCCAAGCACCTCGCGATCAAGCTCAGCCGCGCCAAGCTCGAAGCCCTCGTGGCCGACCTGATCGAGCGGACGACGGCGCCGTGCCGGGCGGCGTTCAAGGACGCGAACCTCGACGTGTCGCAGATCGACGAGGTCGTCCTCGTCGGCGGCCAGACTCGGATGCCGAAGGTGCAGGAGACCGTGCAGGCCCTGTTCGGACGCGAGCCGCACAAGGGCGTGAACCCCGACGAGGTCGTGGCCATCGGCGCGGCGATCCAGGCCGGCGTTCTCCAGGGCGACGTCGGCGACGTGCTGCTGCTGGACGTCACCCCGCTCTCCCTCGGCATCGAGACCCTCGGTGGCGTGCTGACCCGGCTGATCGAGCGCAACACCACGATCCCGACCAAGCGGAGCCAGACCTTCTCGACCGCCGCCGACGCCCAGCCGGCGGTGACGATCCGGGTGTTCCAGGGCGAGCGCGAGATGGCGGCCGACAACAAGATGCTCGGCCAGTTCGACCTTGTCGGCATCCCGCCGGCGCCCCGGGGCCAGCCGCAGATCGAGGTGACCTTCGACATCGACGCCAACGGCATCGTCAACGTCGCGGCCAAGGACAAGGCGAGCGGGAAGGAGCAGACGATCCGCATCGAGGCGTCCGGCGGGTTGGACGAGGCGGCGATCCAGCGGCTCGTGCGCGAGGCCGAGACCCATGCCGGCGCCGACAAGGTGCGCAAGGAGCTGGTCGAGGCCGGCAATCAGGCGGATGTCGCGATCTACACCACCGAGAAGAGCCTGAAGGACGCTGAGGGCCATGTGGCCGCCAATGTGAAGGCCGAGGTCGAGACCGCGGTCACGGCCGCGAAGGCGGCGATCCAGGCCGTCGACCTCGCGCGCATCAGGACGGCGACCGAGCGCTTGATCCAGGCGGCGTCCCGGCTGGGCGAGACCGGGGCCGCACCGAAGGCGCCGTCTTCCGACCCGGAGATCGTCGACGCGGAATTCGAGGAGGCGCCGGGCGGCGACACCCGCCACCGGCCGGCGGCATGACCGGCCCGATCGCGGAGCCCCCGACCGAGGCCATGTCGCCCGCTTCGGAGGCCGCGGATCTCGCGGCCCTCCAGGCCGAGAACGCATCCCTGCAGGATCGCCTGATGCGGGCGCTCGCCGAGTCCGAGAACGTCCGGCGGCGGGGCGAGCGGCGTGTCGAGGAGGCGAAGAAATTCGCCGTCCAGGGTCTCGCGGGCGCGCTTCTTCCGGTCGTCGACAACCTCGGCCGGGCGGTCGCGGCGGCCATGAGCGGCCAGGGCGTCGGTCCGGCGGCCCACGCGTCCCTGCTCGAAGGCGTCGGGGCGACCGAGCGGATGCTGACCGGCACCCTCGAACGCTTCGGCATCCAGCGGATCCCGGCCCTCGGGATGCCCTTCGATCCGAAGGCCCATGAGGCGATGCGCGAGATCGAGGATGCGATCCACCCGCCGGGGATCGTCCTCGACGTCATGGAGGACGGCTTCACCCTCCATGACCGGCTCCTCAGACCGGCCCGGGTGAGTGTCGCCAAGGTGCGATCCGGCGGCGGCACGCCGGGCTGACAGGCCTGGGTCGGTCCAGAGATCATCCCGAGCCGGAGGACTCCGCAGTGAGCGACGATCCGTACAAGATCCTCGGCGTGACGCGGGACGTCTCCGAGGCGGCCTTGCGCAAGGCCTATCGCAAGCTCGCCAAGAAGCTGCATCCCGACCTGAACCCGGGCAATGCACAAGCCGAGGCGGCCTTCAAGACGGTCGCAACCGCCTACGATCTGCTGAACGATCCCGCCAAGCGCGCCCAGTTCGACCGTGGCGAGATCGACGCGTCCGGCGCGGAGCGGCCGCGGCAGCCGTATTACCGCGCGCAGGCCGAGCGCGAAGGCGCCCATCCGTATGGCGGCGATGCGGGCTTCGGGGATTTCGACGGCGAGGACATCTTCGCGCAGATGTTCGGCCGCGCTGGCCGCGCCGACCCCAATCGAGCAGGTGCCGACGCCCGGTATCGGCTGGATCTCGATTTCCTGGAGGCGTTCAACGGCGGGACGCGCACGCTGACGCTCCCGGACGGTCCAGCCCTCGACGTCACGATCCCGCCCGGGACGCGGACGGGGCTGACGCTGCGCCTGCGCGGCAAGGGCGAGCCCGGCATCGGAAAAGGGCCGCCCGGCGACGCCCTGATCGCGATCGAGGTCCGTCCCCACCCGGTGTTCAAGCTGGAGGGCGAGGACATCCATGTCGCGCTGCCGCTCTCGCTCCGCGACGCGGTCCTCGGCGGCAGGGTCAGCGTGCTGATGCCGTCCGGTCCGGTTTCCATGACGGTTCCCAAGTGGACCAACGCCGGCGCCGTGCTCCGCCTGAAGGGCAAGGGCATGGTCCGTAGCGGCGGCGCCCCTGGCGACGCGTACGTCACGCTGCGGCTGACCCTGCCGGCCGAGCCGGATGCGGAACTGCAGGACTTCGTCTCCCGATGGGGGAGCGCGGAGCGTCCCGAGACCCGCCAAAGCGAGGACGTGCGATGATGGAGATGCGTGAGTTCCTGGCCCGCGCCGGGGTCGAGACCGAGGCTCTGCTCGCCTGGGTCGAGACCGGCTGGCTCATCCCCGGAGAGACCGAGGGACGCTGGACGTTCCGCGAGATCGACCTCGGCCGGGCGCAACTCATCCAGGACCTGGACCGGGATTTCGGCGTGAACGCCGAAGGGATCGTCCTGATCCTCGACCTCGTCGACCGGATGAGCGGCATGCGGCGGGCGCTCGGCCACCTCGCCGTGGCGATCCGGCGAGAGCCGGACCACGTCCGGGACCGGATCGCGGACGGGACCTTGGCGGCGGCGCGCGGGTCCGGCGATGCCCCCGGTCAACCGGAGGGACGAAACCGGTAACCGGAACGGTCGCGGCCTCGTTCGAGCGATCGGGCAGCGGTCGAAGAGCCGCGCCGTCTCTCCGCGTCAGTGGGCCATCAGCACGGGCATGCCCGCGTTCTCGACGACGTGCCGGGTGACGCCGCCGAGCAGGAATTCGCGTACGCGGCTGTGGGTGTAGGCGCCCAGGGCGAGCATGGAGGCGCCCCGTCGCTCGGCCTCGGCCAGGATCGCGGCGCCGACCGGGGCTCCGTCCTCGATCGCCAGACTGGCGGCCTCGGCCACGACCCCGTGCCAGCTCAGGTACCCGCACAGGTCCGCGGCCCGCGCCTCGTCGGAGCGTTCGGTCCTGGCATGCACGACCGTGACGCGCGTGGCCTCGTGCAGCAGGTCGATGGACTGGCCGATCAAGCGCGTCGCCTCCAAGCTGCCGTTCCAGGCGATCACGACATGGTTCAGCAGGTCGTACGGGACGGTCTCGCCGACCATCAGCGTCGGCCGCCCGACCGAGAACAGCGCGGTGTCGAGCGCACGGCCGGTGAAGGGCAGCTTCGGATCGGGCCGGTCGACGATGACCAGGTCGTTGACGCGCCCGGCCAGCGTCAGGAGGGGTTCGACCTCGCCGCTGAGCTCGGCCCAGGTCACGAAGGTGGCGTCGAGGCGCTCGGACTTCCCATTGAACGGCACCTCCGCCCGCGCGCACCACGCCTGCAGAGCCGCCTTGCCGTCGGCCGCCGCCTCGCGCACGCCCTGTTGGACGGCCTCGAGGCTCGCACCGTCGAGGGGGGCGAGGCTCGCGAAGCCGGCGAGCATATGGTCCAGACCGGGCGCGATGAAACGCACGCCGATATGGGCATGGAGGCGCCGGCTGAGACGAAGGGCGGCCTCCAGCCGACGGGTCGGGTCGAGACCCGGGGCGGTCGGGACGAGCAGGCAGCGCAAGAACATCGGAGACTTTCCTCACCTGGCGTGATCGCGGGCTACGTTCGGATGAGGACGGGCTCGAGCCGTGCCCCGTTGTGAGGATCGGCCGGGCGACCCGCCGCGACGCCGGCGGCCCCGTGGTCCGGTTCGGGGCCGCCGATCCCGCGGGCGTCGTTCGTGACGACGGGGCGCTCCGTGACGGCGGTGTGACCCCGCCCTTCCGGCGCAGGCGCGGTGGACCGCAGGGCGCCGCTGCCGGCGGTCGCGCAGGCGAGATCCTGGTCCCGGGATGCCTCCCCGAAGACGCCGACGGCCCCGATCAGGGCGCCGTCCCGTCTCAAGGGCACGCCGCCGCGTTCGTGGAAGGCCGCTGTCCCTTCGGCCTCGACGAAGGAGCTCCAGACGGGCTCCCCGGGCGCGCGCAGGACCTCGCTCGGCTCGCCCGAGAGCGCCGAGGCCACGGCCTTCCCGATGGCCCCGCGCGCGGTCATGCAGCCCGCGCCGTCCATCTTCGCGAAGGCGACGAGGCGGCCCTGGCCGCCGCAGACGGCGACGCTCACGGCGAGCCCGAGGCGACGGGCCTCCGCGATGGCTTGCGCGACGACCGCGCTGGCCTCCGCCAGCGTCAGGGCGCCCTCGGGGGCGGTGGAGACGCCTGCGGTCATGACCCTGCGTCCCGGTTCAGCATCGTGCGCCCCAGCGCCAGCAACTGTCCGTCGGTCGCCGCCGAGAGGTCGACATTCGCGGTCGCCACGACGCGGCCCTGCGTCGCGTGATGGTGCTCGCCGAGGCGGCGCGACAGGACCGACATGGCGCTGCTCTTGCCGGTGCCGGTGCCGTGGCCGACGATGGCGATGCGCGGCGCATCCCGGACCGACGCGACGATCCCGTCGTAGAAGGCCATGTTCTCCGGGGCGCGCTGGCCGGGGTAGGTCCCGCCTTCCTTGTGGGTGAGGTGGTGGATGTAGCCGTGGGGATCGTAGGGCCGGAGCGTGGTCTCGGCCGTCTTGCCCACGGTCTCGGGGTCGAGGCGATAGATCCGCGCCTCGTGATGATCGACCACGATCAGGGCGTCGTTCTCGGCCGAGGCCGGGCCGGGCGCCATCAATTCCGTGGAATGCGCCGACAGGCCGGCCTCCTCCATCAGGTGCCTCAGCCGTTCGACCTCCCGGGGATCCATGTCCTTGTGCGGCGGCTGGGGGAAGGTCCACGCCCGCCCGCCGAGGCTCAGGCTCCAGTTCCCGTCCGGCTTTTCCTCGCTGGTCCCGATCCTGTCGACGAAGGCCACGACCTCCCGCCATTCCAGGTTCTCGCTGGTCGGGTGGTTGAAGATCAGGGCGAGGGTGGTCCGGTCGTGGCCGTGTATCCGGGCGTGCATCATCACGTTGGGGCTCCTGAGGGAGGCCGTACCGGGCCGATCGGCTCGGACCGCCCGGTAGGTCGCGGTGCGCGGCTGGCTCAGCCCCACCGATCCCGACCCCTGGCGGGGATCGGTGAGGCCCGGTATCAGACGACGCGGATGTCGTTCTCGACCGTGGTGGCCCCGGGCGCGCCCCAGGCGGTCCATCCGGCCATCTGCCGGTCGTACCAGGTGTCCACCGTCCCGCTCAGATGGACCACGCCGCCCTCGGCGCTGACCGCGATGGTCTTCGGGTCGTACCAGCTCCGGTGCAGGGCCTTGGTGATGTCCGCGCCGATATTCACCGCGCTGGGCCGGGCCTTGATCGCGATCCAGTTGGAGATCCCGACCACGCCGAGCATCCCGCGGATGTCGTGCTGCGCCGCTTCCTTCTGGTACTGCCAGTCGACCGTGCCGGTGAGGGTGACCCAGCCCTTCTCGACCTTGGCCTGGACCGCCCCGTCGGGAATCGAGACGTTCCAGTCCAGGCGCTGCAGCAGGGCGACCGCGATCTCGTCGTCGTTCCGCCTGGCATGGTCCGGCAGGCGGACCTCGATCTCCTCGGCGACGGCGCGCACGCCCTTGACGCGGCCGGCGGCCCGCTCGGCGGCGTATTTCTCCATGTAGTTCTGGACGTGGCCGGTGAGGGTGACGATGCCGTCCTTGGCGGTGACGCCGATATGCGCGGCGGTGACGCTCGGCTCCCAGCCGAGCTCGGCGATGACGTTGGTCTGCAGAGTCTTGTCCATGGTCATGATGCGGTCCTGGATCGAGGAGGACGGCGCCCCGTCGCCGCTGGGGCTTCGGGGATCGGCTGCGTCCGGTGTGCCGGGACGGTGAGGGGGGCCGTCGCGGCCTCGGTTCGGGCCGTGCGTCCTGGCCGTCCGTCCTGGCCACCGAACCCTAATGACCGGGCGGGCCCCATCCTTGATCCAACGCAAAGTCCGGGACCGGCCACGCGCCCATGCTGCATCGCGCACCGGGGCGGCCGAACGCGGCCGACGACCCGGGAAGGACGAACCCGCGATGGCAAGATCACTGACGACCACGTTCGCCGCCCTCGGGGCGGTCCTCGTCGGCGCGATGGCTCGGGCGGCCCCCGCCGACGGACCTCAGGCCGGTTCCAGCGGCCCGAACATGCCGCCCGCGCGGGACATCGTGCCCAGCGAGATCCGACCGGAGGATCCCGCCGCGGCGGGAAGCGCCCAAGGACCCGCGGAGACGGGCGCGATATCCCGGTGGCGCGACATCAAGCGGCCGCCGGCCCGGCCGCCGTCCCCGTGAGCGGGCCCGGCCTCCGGCGCGCTGCGACCGAGGGGATCACTGTGCCGACAGCCGGTCGAGGCGGCCCTGATCGATGAGGCGCACGCCGCCCGGCACGATCAGGATGGCGCCGTCCCGGTCGAGGCGGGACAGGGTCCGGCTCACCGTCTCGATGGTCAGGCCGAGATGGTCGGCGATATCGAGGCGGCCCATCGGCAATTCGAGGGTGACCGCGGACCGCCCGATCCGGACGTAGCGCGCCTGCAGGCCCGTCAGGAAGGTGGCGATCCTCTCCTCCGCGGTGCGCCGCCCGAGCAGCATCATCATGTCCTTGGCCCGGGACAACTCCTGCCCGGTGATCGCGTGCAGGTGCATCATCAGGCCCGGTTGCCCGCGCAGCAGGTCCATGAAGGCCAGCCGCTCGAAGCGGCAGGCCGTCACCGGGCCGAGGGCGTCGGCGGAGACCGAGAAACGGTCGAGCATGGAGAGCCCGAGGAAGTCCCCGGGGAAGGCGAATCCGGTGACCTGGCGTCGTCCGTCGGTGAGGATGCGGTACAGGCGAAGGGCGCCGGACGTGACGTTGTAGACCGAGGCGGCGGGCTCGTCCTGACCGTACAGGGTCTGCTTCTGGTCGAGGGCGACCCGCCGGCTCAGCGGCTCCAGCGCGTCGCGTTCCGCCAGCGGAAGGGCCGTGGCCGAACTGACGCGACGGAGCGTGCCCACGCCGTCCGGCCGATACGCGGGCGGTCGATACGGATGGATCCCTGGGCTGACCGGCAGTGAATGGGTCGACATGGGCCTGTCCTTCGGGTTCGGTCTGGTCGCATGCTCCGCCGATGACGGCACCGCGGCGCCTCCGCCACCATTCGGTGACCCGCATCCGCTCCGTATCGGGACAACGTGCCTGCGGCGGCGACGAACGGAGTCAAATCCGGCGACCGGACACCCGGATTTGCGCCGTGCCCGGACTGGGGGCCGCGTGATGACGGGATCGGTCCCCTGTCTTCACCCGCAGTCAGGGCGTCGCGATGTTGGGCCCCGCCCGACCGGATCGCCCCGGACGGCGGCCACCGGATTCCGGAGACGGCGTATGCGCTAGGCGACGGCCGCCGTGAGCGCGACATCGAGATGGACCGGGTTGTGGAGCGTGTTCGCCACCGGCGACCACAGCACCGTATGCCTGATGAGCGCGGCCAGCGCCTTTCGCGACGCATCGGCGTCCATCGTCACGGCAACCCGGATGGTCTCAAACCCGATGGTCTTCGGCTGGAGATCGCCGCTGCCCCAGACCGACGTCATGTTGATGTCGGCTTCGACGTTGAGTTCGAGGGACCGGATCGGGATGCCCTGCGCCAGGGCGTTGGCGTGGATGCCGATGGACAGGCACGACCCGAGGGCCGCGAGCAGGGCCTCGGACGCGTTCGGGGCTACGCTCTCGCCGAGCAGTCCCTCGGGCTCGTCCTCCATCACCTGCTGCGGCGGCAGGTTCCGGATGTAGTTGAGCTGGTGCAGCCGCCCCTGTGCCACCGTCCGGCACCGCAGGGTCCGCACGGCGGCCGGGTCCGCCTTGGCCTTTGCCACGACGACGTCGAGCGCGCGTTTGTCGACGGGGGACGGCGCCCGGTTCTCGGGTGCAAGAGGCAGCTTAGCCATATTGAATGCCGTCCCCTGATTGCTTGTCCATGGCGATCGTTCCGTCCGCCGGAAATATTTGATCGATAGGCAACTCTCGAACGGTAGTTTAGACTTATACTCGCGAGAGTCGGCAACCAAATTTGATGAAGGGAAGCTCAAAAATGGCGGGGCGCGGCGGATGCTAGACTGGGATGACCTGAGATTTTTCCTGGCCCTGGCGCGGCACGGCAGCCTGTCGGCGGCCGCCAAGGTGCTGCATGTCTCGCAGTCGACGGTCGGGCGGCGCCTCAACACCCTGGAGGCGACCCTGGCGGTCCGCCTGCTCAACCGCACCCCCGAGGGCTACGTGCCGACGCTGGCCGGCGAGGAGGTGCGCGAGCGGGCGGAGCGTCTGGAGGCGGAGACCCTGGCCCTGGAAAGGGACGTCACCGGGCGCGATACCCGCCTGCGCGGGCTGGTGCGGGTGACCTGCGCCGAGACGATGGCGGCGCACCTGCTGGCGCCGAGCTTCGCCGGGCTCCATGCGCTGCATCCCGATATCATGATCGAGCTCATCCCCAACCCGCGGGAACTGAGCCTGGCGATGCGCGAGGCGGACATCTCCGTCCGCATGCGCCAGCCGGAACAGCACGATCTCGTCGTGCGGCGCATCGGCGGCATCGCCTTCGGTCTCTACGCGGCGCCGGACTATCTCGCGGCGCACGGCGGGCCGGACTTCGACGACGGGTGCCCCGACCACCACCTGATCACGCAGTTGGAGGACAGCCAGGAGATGACGCAGTCGGCCTGGCTGACCGAGATGGCCCCCCGCGCCCAGGTGGTGCTGCAGACGAGCAGCCACGAGGCCGCCGTTCTGGCATCTGCCAATGGCGGCGGGCTGGCCTGCCTCGCGCGGTTCCGCGGCGACGAAGAGTCCCGGCTGATCCGGCTGAATGTTCCGACCGAACCCCCGAGCGCCGACATCCTGTTGCTCGTCCACAAGGACAACCGCGACACGCCGCGGATCCGGGTGGTGCTGAGCCACATCACCGACAGCATCCGCGCGCTCAGCCACAAGCTCCAGCCCCTGATGGCGGACGCCGATGACGTCCGCGCCGTCAACCAATGATACGGCCCTGGCGGCCATCCGCGGTCCGATCCCGACAGGAGGCCGGATGCGCCGGGACGGACATCAATCGCCATGTATCGACCGATTGCGGTCACTGCCCTTTGATCTGAATCAAAGCTTGCCGCTGATGTTGCAATATTTCATCATCCGATCGTGCATAGTGAAATATCAAATTTGATTGGCGTATGTATTTGTTCGATACGCTAGCTTGCTGTCGACAGGATCCGTCGGCCCATCCGCCGCCGGGATCGCACCGACGAAGGCGAGCCATCATGAGCCCCGACGAGAAACTGACGCACGACGTGCTGGCCGAGCTGGCCTGGGATCCGAGCGTGACCGAGACGGCCCTCGGGGCGAGCGCAAAGGACGGCATCGTCACGCTGACCGGCGCCGTCACCAGCTTCGCGCAGAAGCACGCCGCCGAGGCCGCCGCCCGCCGCGTGAACGGGGTCAAGGCCATCGCCGGGGAGATCGGGGTGGACCTCCCCTTCGATCATCGCCGCACCGACGCGGACATCGCGGCCGCCGTCGTCAACCGCCTGGACTGGGATGCCGCGATCCTTCCGGACACGATCACGGCGCAGGTCCAGGACGGCTGGGTCACCCTGAACGGGGCCGTGGACTGGAACTTCCAGAAGGACGCCGCGGCTCTCGACGTCCGGTCGCTGCTCGGCGTCGTCGGCCTCTCGAACGGGATCACGATCAAGCCGCGCGCGAACGCCAATCACATCGCCGAAGGGATCCACAGCGCCCTGGGGCGCTCCTGGTTCTTCGATCCCAAGCGCGTCGGAGTCGATGTGGAGGGCGACCGGGTCCGGCTGACGGGCAGCGTCCATACCGAGGGCGAGCGCCGGCTCGCGGCCGTCACGGCCTGGGGCTGCCCGGGCGTCGCCATCGTCGAGAACGACCTCGCCATCCTCTGACGCGTGTCCGCGTCCGTCCCTTCGAGCCGAGGCACCCCCATGCGCGATCTCATCCGCCCCCTGACGCTCGGGGCCTGCGCGGCCCTGATCCTGGCGACACCGTTGCGCGCCGTCGGTGAGCGGGGCGCCGATCCGGCGGCCGCGACCGCCCCGGACGCGGAGGCCCTGCCGGCCCAGGCCTGCCTCGACCATCTCAAGGTCTTCGACGCCCAGATGGAGAAGGACGGGTACTGGCTCGGCGGATCGGGCTACGGCTACGGCTATCCGCTCGGCGGCTACTGGGCGGGCAGCCTGGGGTCCGACGCCGGCATGGCGATGGGCGCCGCCTCCGCGATGATGCGGTACGCGAATGCCCGCCCCGGATACGAGGTCCGGATCCTGCTCGCGGGCGCCGACATCCTGGCGCGCCATGGCGAGCAGCAGCCGTGCGAGGACGTACTGGTCCAGATCCGGGCGAGCTACGACGCCTACAAGACGGATCTGCAGGGCCGTGACCTCCGGATCGCCAACGCCCTGGGCTTCCGCAAGCAGGAACTCGCCCTCGCCCAGCCGGTCGCGTCCCGGACGCGCGCCTTCCGCTCGGACGACCTGCTCGGCAGCGAGGTGCGCAACCCCGGCAACGTGGCCCTCGGCAGCGTCGACGACATCGTCATGGGCCCCGAGGGCGGCAAGATCGCCTACCTCGTCGTCGCCCGCGGCGGCATCTTCGGCCTGGGCGAGCGCCACGTCGCGGTCCCCTGGGATCAGTTCAAGGTCTCTCCGAACCTGAACATCCTCGTCCTCGACACCAGCAAGGACGGCATGGACCAGGCCCCGCGGATGATCGAGGGCCGCTTCACGACGGCGGAGCCGTTCGCCCGGCAGACCGCGAAGGCGGACGCCTACTGGAGTGCGGCCGCGAAGATCCGGCGGACGGACTGAACCGCGCATCGACCGAAGACCGCCGCCCGCCCCGCCCGACGACACGATTGGACTGTCCCATGCGAACGATCACGATCCTGACGACGACGTTCCTCGTCCTCGCGACGATCCCGGCGGCCCGGGCGCAGACGCCGATGACGCCTCCGGGCAACACGAGCGCGACGATGCGGGAGGCGGGGCGCGAGGCGAGCCAAGCCGCCGACGCGGCCCGTGAGGCGGCCCGGCTGGCGATGCAGGCCTCGAAGGCGGCGGTGACCGATGCCCCGAAGCGATCGGCCGACATGATCGGCAAGCTCGCCACCGACGCCGCCGAGGCGGCCGATCGCGCCGAGACCAAGATCGCCGCGGCCAACAGGGCGGCGGGCAGGGCGGCGAACGCCTCGATGCGGAAGGCCGCGGATGCCGCGCGGACATCCGTGGCGGCGACCCGGCTCGCGGTGCAGACCTCCGAGGCGGCCGCCGGGGCCTCGGTCCGCTCGGACATGGCGGCGATGCGGCGAGCGGCAACGACGGCACGGGCGTCCCTCGTCAAGGCCGCCACGGCCACCGCGAACGCCGCCCGCGCCGCCCGCGCGGCGGCCCGGACCACCTGGGACCGGGACATGGCGCGGGCCCAGATCCGCGGCTGACCACCGCTGGGCCGCGGCTGGATCGGCCCGGCGCGACGGGCTCAAGCGATGGCCGGCGCAGGGTTCGGCGCCAACGGGTCTCGGGCGCGGATCTCCGGCACCCGCTGATCGCCACGAAGGTCTTTCTCGGAGCGGTCTCCAGGTTGGCATCCGAGTTGCGGATTCGACCGGGACGCATCCGGAGACCGTCATGGCTGTGCAGATTTCCCCGCCTTCCGAGGCGGGCGGCAGGATCGGGCGTCCCCGGCTCGGCCTGGGCCTCACCGCGATCCTGATGGTCTTCTATTTCGGGTTCGTCGGGCTCGGCGCGTTCGCGCCGTCCGTCCTGGCGCAGCCCCTTGTCGATGGGGGCACGGTCACCGTCGCCTTCGCGTATGGTCTCTTCGTCATCGCGTTGGGCGTCGCGCTGACAGGCATCTACGTGCTGATCGCGAACCGCGAGCGCATCCGGTGAGGGCTTGGGCAGGACGCCGCGGGCTGTTCGGCTTGGCCGCTCTCGCACCGACGCCGGCGCTCGCGCAGACGGGCGGTGCCGGGACTGGCCTCAACCTGACCGCCATCGCGCTGTTCACGACCGTCGTGATGGGCACGCTGTACATCACCTACCGGGCGGCACAGCGGACCCGATCGGCCTCGGACTTCTACACGGCCGGAGGACGCATCACGGGATTCCAGAACGGTCTCGCGATCGCCGGCGACTTCATCTCGGCCGGCGCCTTCCTCGGGCTCGCCGGGCTCGTCTACGGCAACGGGTTCGACGGCCTGATCTATGCGGTCGGCTACACGACGGGGCTGCCGATCGTCGTCTTCCTGATGGCGGAGCGGTTGCGCGCGCTCGGCCGGTTCACCTTCACCGACGTCGCCTGCACGCGCCTTCAGGAGAAGCCGGTCCGCATCTTCGCGGCCTCGGCCTCCCTCGTGGTGATCGCGTTCTACCTGATCGCCCAGATGGTCGGCGGCGGCCAGCTCATCCGCCTTCTGCTCGGCCTCGACTACGTCTACGCGCAGTTCATCGTCGGGCTCCTGATGATCTGCTACGTCCTGTTCGGCGGCATGGTCGCCACGACCTGGGTGCAGATCACGAAAGCGGTGCTGTTCCTGATCGGCGGAACGGCGGTCGCTCTGCTCGTGATGGCCCATTTCGGCTTCGATTACGGCGCGCTGCTGCGGCAGGCGGTCTCCCGTCACCCCCGCGGTGAGGCGATCCTGACGCCTCAATTCCTGTCCCGCGATCCCGTCTCGGCGATCTCCCTCGCCCTCGCGCTGATGTTCGGGACCGCCGGCCTCCCCCACATCCTGATGCGCTTCTTCACGGTGCCCGATGCGCGCGCCGCCCGGGTCTCCGTCTTCTGGGCCTCGGTCTGGATGAACTACTTCTTCGCCCTGGTGTTCGTCATCGGATTCGGAGCCCTCGCCCTGGTCGCCAAGAACCCCGCCTATGTGAACGCCGCCGGCGGCCTGATCGGTGGTGGGAATATGGCGGCGATCCATCTCTCGCACGCGGTCGGCGGCGACCTGATGCTCGGGTTCATCTCGGCCGTCGCCTTCGCGACGATCCTCGCCGTCGTGGCGGGCCTGACGCTCGCCGGGGCGACGGCGGTGTCGCACGATCTCTATGCCAGCGTGTTCCGGCGGGCCGGAGCGGGCGATGCGGCGGAGGTGCGGGTCTCGCGCTACGCGACCGTGGTCCTGGGGATCGTGGCGATCGGGCTCGGGATCGCGTTCCAGAACCAGAACGTCGCCTACATGGTGAGCTTGGCGTTCTCCATCGCCTGCTCGTCGACGCTGCCGCTTCTGATCCTCGTTCTGTACTGGCCCGGGCTCACGACGCGCGGGGCCGTGACGGGCGGGTGCGTCGGGCTCGCCAGTGCCCTCCTGTTCACCATCCTGGGCCGGGCCGTCTGGGTCGGCGTTCTCGGCTATGCGACACCGATCTTCCCGATCGATCCGCCGACGATCGTGACGATGCCGCTCGCGTTTCTCGTCTGCTACCTCGTGTCCATCACCGACAGGAGTCCGCAGGCCCGGATCGATCACCAGCGGGGGGCCTTCGTCGGCCGGGCCGCACCGACCGCACCGGCGCTCGCGGAATGAAACACCCCAGGATCCCGGCATGATGAAGCTGATCAGCGCGACGCCGAGCCCCTATGCCCGCAAGGTGCGGATCGCACTCGCCGAGAAGGGCATCCCCTTCGAGCTGCAGACCGAAGTGCCCTGGCACGGCACGTCGGTGACGCCGCAGTACAATCCCCTCGAGAAGCTGCCGGTTCTCATCCTCGAGGACGGCAGCGCCGTTTACGAGTCGCACTACATCATGGAATGGATCGAGGCGAAGTACCCGACGCCGCCGCTCGTTCCGGCGGATGTCGACGGCCGGCTCCTCGCCCGCAAGTTCGAGGTGCTGTGCGACGGCACCTGTGACGCGTTCGTGCTCATGTTCTTCGAGCAGATGCGCGCGCAGGAGCGGCAGAGCCCGGAATGGATCGCCCGGCAGCGCCGCAAGGTCGATGGCGGCGTGCGCGAGATCGCCCGCCTGATCGGGGACCGTGACTATGCGGTCGGCGACGGCTTCGGGCTCGGGGACATCGCGGCAGGAACGGTCGTCGGCTATCTCGATGTCCGCTGGCCGGACTATCCGTGGCGCGCGCAATACCCGAGTCTCGCCGCCTATAGCGATCGCATGGAACGCCGGCCCTCCTTCCAGAAGACGCGGCCGACGCCTCAGCAGATCACCGAGAAGGTGGTGTAGTCCGCCCTGCCTCTGCCCGGGCGGCGCTCGGCATCCTGGCGGAGGTTGGGACATCCGGTCCACGCGTCGCGGCGATCGACCCCGGCGACGGCCCCGTCACGATCCGATCCGGGGCCGCCGAAGCCCGGGCCGTCGGCGCGGTCGCGCAACACGATCCGCTCGACTTCGATCGATCCGGGGACACGCTCACCAAACGCGAGCGCGGCTCTGCGAAGGGTATCGGCGCCTCTCTGTCGCTCATGCTCTCGCCATGTGCAGATATGATGCCTGATGAGCACTGAGCCTAAAATTATTGCTCGACGCTCAAGTATTATCGGATAGCGTTCCACTTTAGAACGGCGCCGAACAGGTGTTTTGAACAGCCGGGTTCCGGCTGGTTACCGACGGTTTGAGGTCGTCTCGTTTATGTCCCGGTCCGGGGATGGTTCAGGCGCGGGGATCCCGCACGACCTGGACCGACGAGCCTCGGGCGGTGCCGAAGTGCGGATGTGGCGGGTGTCGCATGGCCGGTATCGAAGAACCCACCCCCTCGGGCGCCTCCGCGCCGACTCGGCGGACGCCGATCCCGGGCCGCATCGGGGAAACGTCCGCGGATGCACCGCTTCGGGGCGCACGCCGCGCCGACGGCTGCCATCGCCCGGCCGCACGCCGCCTCCGCCCATCAGCCTGACGGACCCTCCGTCGCACGGACGATACGGGGCCGTGGCCCCGAAGCTTCAGCCAAGGATCAGCATCATGGAATCCATCCCGAAATTCCTCCAGGGCGTGTTCGGATACACCGGTGCCGGCCTCGACCGGTCGGCCCTCCTGGCCTCGACGCTGATCTATACGGTTCCGAGCACCAAGCGGGCCCAGTTCGTCTACCTGCGCGCTGGCAATGCGGGGCCTGAACTGGTCTGCCTGTCGCTCGTCATCGCCGGCAAGGCCGCCCGCTACCTGCCGATCGGCGCCAAGGCCGGCATGAACGTGCCGCTGACCATCGTCGAGGACCTGCAGCCGGACACGCGGGTCGAGATCCACATCTCCGCCCCCGAGGGCGCCACCGGCCAGGTCGTGGTCGATGTCGGCCTCCTGGAGATCTGAACGGTCCGACCGCAGGCAGCACCGAGCAGGAGAGCCTTGATGAGCAAGCAGAGACTCGTGGTCGTCGGAAACGGCATGGCCGGCGCCCGTGCCGTGGAGGAGGTGCTGGCTCGGGGCGGCGCCGAGATGTTCGACATCGTCATGTTCGGCGACGAGCCCTACGGCAACTACAACCGCATCCTGCTCTCCGAGATCCTCAACGGGACCCAGGACACCGACGGGATCACCATGAACCCGCTGAGCTGGTATGCCGAGAACGGCATCACGCTCCATGCCGGCCACCGCGTCGAGCGGATCGATCGCGCCGCCAAGGTCGTCATCGCGCAGACCGGCGTGCGGGAACGCTACGACAAGCTGATGATCGCCACCGGCAGCCGCGCCTTCATCCCGCCCATGCAGGGCGTGCGGATGGAGGACGGAAGCCTCAAGCCGGGGGTGTTCGGCTATCGCACCGTCGAGGATTGCGCGCGGATCGTCGACTACGCCCGGCAGAGCAAGGTCGCGGTGACCATCGGCGGCGGTCTGCTCGGTCTCGAGGCGGCGCGCAGCATGACGGTGCAGGGCTGCGAGTCGCATGTGGTCCACCTCGCGGGCCACCTCATGGAGATGCAGCTCGATGTGACCGCCGGCGGACTTCTGAAGAAGACCATCGAGGGCATGAACATCCGGGTCCACACCGGCAAGCTCACCACCGAGGTGCTGGGCGCCGACAAAGTCGAGGGCCTGCGGTTCAAGGACGGCTCGGAGCTTGCCTGCGACCTCGTCATCGTCGCCGCCGGCATCCGGCCGAACTCCGAGATCGGCCAGCTCTCGGGCCTCACGGTCGAGCGCGCGATCGTGGTCAACGATCATATGCAGTCGGTGGACGACCGCGACATCTACGTGGTCGGGGAATGCGCGCAACACCGCGGCCGGCTCTACGGCCTGGTTGCCCCCCTCTACGAGCAGGCGAAGGTGTTCGCCGAGCACGTCACCCGGACCGACATCGACGCGGCCTATCACGGCTCGAAGCTGGCCACGAAGCTGAAGGTGATGGGGGTCGAGCTGGCCTCGATGGGCATCACCGAGCCGGCGGACGACAACGACGAGGTCGTGCAGTTCACCGAGCCGAAGCGCGGTACCTACAAGAAGCTGATCGTGCGCGACGGCCGGCTGGTCGGCGGCATCCTGATGGGCGACATCTCCAAGGCGCCGTTCCTGATGCAGGCCTTCGCGCAGGACGCGCCGCTGCCGGACGAGCGCCTGTCGCTGATGTTCGATCTCGGCACGCCCTCCGCCAAGGTCACCTATGACGAGATGCCGGCGGAGACCCAGGTCTGCAACTGCAACGGCGTGACCAAGGCCGGTATCGCGGCCTGCGTCGCGGGCGGCGCCAACACCTCCAAAGCGGTGATGACCCAGACCCGCGCCGGCATGGGCTGCGGCGCCTGCAAGGGCGAGGTGACCGAGCTCGTCTCGTGGCTCCTGGGCGGCGAGGTCGAGGAGGACCCGTCGGTCCACTACTACGTGCCGACGATTCCCCTGCGGAAACCGGAACTGATGCGGGAGGTGGTCGCCCGCGGCCTCAAGTCGGTCTCCTCGGTGTTCCGCGAGCTCGGGAACGGCGAGGTTGATGCCGGCGCGAAGCCCGCGCTTGCCTCGCTGCTGATCACCGTCTGGAAGGGCGAGTACGACGACGAGCGCGACGCGCGCTTCATCAACGACCGCGTCCACGCCAACATCCAGAAGGACGGCACCTTCTCGGTGATCCCGGAGATGCCCGGCGGCGTCTGCACCCCCGACGAGTTGGTCCGCATCGGCCAAGTGGCGCAGAAGTACAACGTTCCGTTGGTGAAGCTGACCGGCGGGCAGCGCGTCGATCTGGTCGGCCTGAAGAAGGACGACTTGCCCAAGATCTGGAGCGATCTCGGCTTCAAGGCCGGCTATGCCTGGGGCAAGAGCTACCGGACCTGCAAGAGCTGCATCGGCACCGATTTCTGCCGGTTCGGACTCGGCGATTCCATGGGCTTCGCCCAGCGCATCGAGCGGCGCTACCGCGGCATCGACAGCCCGGCCAAGCTCAAGCTCGCCACCGCCGGCTGCCCGCGCAACTGCTCCGAAGCCTACGTGAAGGATGTCGGCTTCGTCGCGATCGGCGACGGCAAGTGGGAGATCTACGTCGGCGGTGCGGCCGGCGCCCATATCCGCAAGGGCGACCTGCTCACCACCGCCCGGGACGAGACCGAGGCGATGCTGATCGGCAGCCGCTTCATGCAGTTCTACCGCGAGAACGCGAAGTGGAAGGAACGGACCTACACGTTCATGGAGCGGGTCGGCCTGGAGCGGGTCCGCGCCGTGGTGGTGGAGGACAGCGAGGGGATCTGCGCCGATCTCGACGCGGCCATGGAGGCGTCGATCGCCGCCTGCGTCGATCCCTGGCTCGAAGCGGTCGCCCCGAAGACCGCCAACCAGTTCACCTCGGTGATCCCGGCGAAGGAGGAGGCATGATGGCGGCCGGCGAAGTGCTGCTCGGCGCGGTCGAGCAAATCCCCACCGGGGAGGGGCGCACCTTCCGCGTCGGCGACGTCGAGATCGCCGTGTTCCACACCGCCGAAGGGGACGTCTACGCGACGCAGGCACTCTGCCCACATCGGCAGGGACCCCTGGCCGATGGACTCCTCGGCGGGACCACGCTGATGTGCCCGCTGCACGACCGGACCTTCGACCTGACATCCGGTTGCGGCACGAGCCACGAGCATCTCGGCCTCGTCACCTATCAGGCCCGGGTCATCGACGGCCAGATCTGGTTGCGGCCGGAGCCCGTCCAAGCCCAGGCGGCGGCGGAGTGAGTTCGGCGGCGTACCCTTGCCGAACGCCCGGGGCGTCTCCGCCGGGATCTCGCAGACGGCGAGCCGCATCGCGCACTCGGTGTGCCGTCCCGGTCTGTGAGGGTGCATCCTGCTCCTGACGCGTCAGGAGCAGGATGTCCCGCGGCAAGCGGTCTTCACGGCAGGGCCCGCACGACGCCGAGCCATGGCCAGGCTGAGTGCAGGAGCCGGACGATCGAGGACGCGACCGTAAGGGTCTTCCACTCCGACGCGTTGGAAAGCCTCAGGGCGCACGTCTTGGCTTTCGTCATGACCCGCGACTTCGCCACGGACCTCCGGGCATCACGCCGGAAAACACCGTTCCCGACCATCTGTCAGGCCTGGATCACCGGCCCGGACCGGTTCAGAATCGGCCAGCACCACCTCATCCCGGGACCATGAACCGAGCGCACGCAGACGTCGTTGTCTTGCAGTGACCCCTTCACGTTCGGATCGCCCCGCTCGGCCTCCCCATGCACACCGAAGCGCAGGTCACGATGGAGCCGTCGATCTAAAAGCTTCCATAGTGATGATTGCAACAATGCGTCGGAATTCCGTTGTGTAATTGTATTGTCAAAATATCAAATCAAGATATGTATCTTTCAAATCTGACGACATTGACTCGACGGCACCCATAGCACCGTGGATGTTTATCCGGTGGATCTACACAATCCACTGCCGTGGTGCCATAGGCTTGGTTCCGGCTCGATCCGCCTCCATGGTCAGATCGAGGGGCCTTAGAGCGCCTAACAGAACCGTCTGATCTGGTTGAGGGTGATGAGGCTGGCGGCGAGGCTCGTGAAGGCCTCGTAGATGTCTGCGCGTCGCTCATAGCGGATGGGCAATCGACGGAAACGGTTGAACCAGGCGTGGGTGC
>NZ_JAKSYC010000251.1 GCF_022829585.1 Methylobacterium sp. J-026 | reverse complement strand
ACCCACGCCTGGTTCAACCGTTTCCGTCGATTGCCCATCCGCTATGAGCGACGCGCAGACATCTACGAGGCCTTCACGAGCCTCGCCGCCAGCCTCATCACCCTCAACCAGATCAGACGGTTCTGTTAGGCGCTCTAAGTTGACGCCCCCGAACAGAACCTTGCTTCCGCCTACACGCGCCTTGCGCCTGTGCCCTCTGCCAAGCCGCATTGAAGGTCAAAGTCGACTTTAGTCAACGCTTGTGTGACGGCGTGCTGATCTGCTTATATTTCGCCGGGTTCAGCCATAAGCCTGGGATCCTTCTTTACGAGTTCATAGAAGTGGCGAGCTGCGAATTTCCGACGTGACAAGGCTCGACGTTCATACCGCTCCAGACCTTCGAGCTGCAGGAGCAGTTCCAAAGGGATCTCGATGGGAGATCGATTATTAGGCTCCGCGCCCCACCCACGGACTGACGCCTCGCTCCGCAACAACGAAATCTTGAATGCTCTAACGCGCTGGAGTTGAACCTGCGCCTCCGCCACCGACCGAGCGGAATCCAGAATGACGGCATCGCTGACGTGCTCGCCCGCGATGAGGACAGTGAGACGCTCGACTTCCGCCTCCGCTGCGGGATTGAGATCGACCGCCGACAGACCGTGCTTCCGGGCGTTCTGTCCCGAGCGGGCCTTGCCCGCGGAAGTGCGTGGGCCGGTGCTCGCCTGAGCATTGCGGCGATTGGCGCGCGTCGCGCGCTCAGAGGTCATCGGGGCGTCACACGTAGGAGCCGCAGTTCACAGGGTCTCGGTATGCTCGACTTCGAGGATATCTGCGGTGGCGGTGCGCACCTGTTGGGCAAAGCTCGCTCGCTTGCGTTCGATCTCACGGAGCAACGTATCCCTGCGCTGATCCGCCGATGCCGCCATTCGGTCGATACGCTCAATGGACGGTAGGTTGAGCAGGAAACCATGCGCTGTAACGTCCGCCGCCGTCAAACCGCGCTCTTGCAAAAGTTGATCGACTTTTTCTTTCTCGATCGTGCTTCCGGTAATCCAGCCTGCTGCCAGTGCATCGGCGGAGGGTGCAAAAAAGCTTGACATTCCCAACGGTTCCGCATTGCGTAGCCCCGGTTTAATCAATTCTTGGCGGCTTTTAGCTGGGCATAAATCAGAACTTGTCTGCGCCAGAGGCGCAGCCGTTTAGCTTCCCAAATAAAATCAACGATGTCCTTAACCCAAAGAGCTTCGATAACATCAACGGGTTTCACTTGCTGAACGATGCTGCGCAGGAGAGCATCGTACTGCTCTTCGCTCTCGCCTGGCAAAAGAAGAGGGTTGTCAAACAGAAAATCAAGATGCGCAGGAACTGCCGGCCGAAGCTCGGCTTTCGCGGCAACGGTCGCGTTAGTGCCGTCATTTTTTTCAGGCGATACCCCATCTCGGTCCACCGTCGGCTCCTTCGTTCCTGCTTCGTTCACACTAGCGGAATTCTTGGGCTGAGGGCAATGCCGAACCGTTGGCGTGAAGGTGGCATCCACGGACGATGCTGTAGGTTTCGACGGTATGGTCACGCCCTCCATTATTATCAGCTCAGCATCAGCGCTGGGACGAGCAGGGCCCCCGCGCGGGACGACCGTGCCGTCAACCTTGCGTTTGAGCGCATCGGCGCGCGAGCCAGGCACCGGACGAGTACTTTTTGCAGCCCCGAGATGCCGAAGCTTCTGCCGCTTCGCCCGCGCAGTCCGAGCGTGGTCGTCCCGCGTCTTCTCTCGACCGCACGCTTCATGCGCTGGTCCCATATTGTCGATGTCATCGACTCCGCCGAGTTCGAGCGCCCGGACGTGCTCGACGATCCAGCGCTCGCGCACCCCGTCGATACGCCAGCCACAGACGACACAGGTGCCGCTCGTCCGCTCCCAGGCCTAGAGCCGCCGGCGGGCCGATAAGGGCCGGCGCGGCGTCGTGCCGACATCCTCAAGAGCGACGAAGGGCATCGTGGCGCTCACCTTCACGAGACGGCCGTCTGGCAAGCGCCTTGAGCGCCCGGTGAGAGAGATCCTCCCAGTCACAGAGAAGCTGCTCATAGCGCTCGATCAGCGCGCGGAGTTCGGCGTCGTCCTCGCGAGCGACGAGCTTCACCTGGAGACTCAATGACGCCACTGTCGGGCATGTGGGATCAGCCGCGCGCCTGTGGGAGCTCTTCCGTGGCATCGTATGCCTCTTCGCTCAGCCTGAATGGTGAGAGGTGTGCTTGGGACGATACGCCCCTGCTGAAGTGCGCCGCCGCTTCAGTGAGCCGCCGACACCATGCTGGCAGCCGCGCCTGGAAATCCTCGCGCTATAGGACTGAGCAGGGAGCGCACAAGAGCGCGCGATGACGACGGCGCACCATAATTTGCGGCACTCCCCTCGCCTTTCCTCTGCGGGAGCTGAAAGCTGACGTAGCGAGGAGTTTCTCGAGCACGCTCGCCAGGCGCATGCTCTCGCATCACCGCTGAGAGCTTGGCAGCCTTGGCGGCCTGCCACGCCGCCATGAGACTGATCGACATGCTGACGGACCAAGCGGCCCCGGTGCGGAGCTGATGGGCCTTCGCGGCCTCAATGGCCGCCGCCATGATCGCCGCACGGTCGAAGGCGCCGGTCAGGGTGACGAGGCGCGTGCACCGGATACGGGCGAGGCCCTGGATCAGGGAGCGAGCCGAGACGACGCCGGGGGCGAGGCGGTTTCGGTCGCTGCGGATATCGCGGAGGGCCGCGTTCCAAGAGATACGGCGCTGGAGGGGCACGGCTTTGAACCGATCGGTTTGATCTGATACTTATAGCTCACGCGACGCATCCGGTCAACACCTTTAGATCTAAATGAGCCAAAAAGATCATTCGGCGGTGACAGGCAGGCAAATCGCCGCCGCGCGCTCGCTTCTCGCCATGGGTCAAGCTGAACTCGCCGCATCAGCGTCGATTTCAGTGCCGACGCTCAAGCGCATGGAAGCAAGCGCAGGCCCAGCGGCCGGTATGGCAAACAATGTTCGAGCAGTAACCACCGCGCTAGAAGCGGCCGGCGTCGCGTTCATCCCGGCGAACGGCGGCGGACCAGGGGTGCGGCTTCGGGAAAACCGCGATCACTGAAGGGATGGACGGGCGCAGGGAGCCCAAGGGAAAAATCCCGCTCTCGACCAAGTCGAGGGCCGCTCTCAAGCCGCTTCGCACGGGACGCATCAATGACCTGCAGCGCCTGTCGCGCCCGCCTCTCCGGCCTCGCCGCCCCCTAGTTTTTGGCCCCGGCGTGGACAGGATGGTGCCGCCGCCTCAGGCCCCGGCAGAAACCAGACCGAGCCAGCACTCCGAGCTTTGCTCTGATCGGGATCAGGCGTTCCGCTTTGGCAACGAAGCCAGACTCGCGCGGTAGCGGTGACCGAACCGCGCGCGTCGTCTGCGGACGTGCTTCCACGCTCGCAAGTCATGCTGAACGGCGCGGAGGAGCACGACCGCCGGATCCTCGACGCAGTTACCCGCAGCCTTCAGGTAAACATCCGCCCCGCAGTCATCCGTACCCGGAGTGCGGACGAACCGGTATCCGACGCAGGGTACCCACGCGCGAGTCTATTCGGGGACGAGGGGCGCGGCGCATCACGGCTTCCGCCGCGGGTCGACTCGGGCCATCGCCTGGCGCCACCCTCCGAGCAGGTCGAGCGTGCCGGTCGCGCCCGGCGCGTCGACCGAGACCGTCGCGGTCCGGCCCGAGACCAGCCGGTTCATGTCGGGCTCCGCATCGAGCTTGATCCGCACGGGGATGCGCTGCGCGAGCCGCACCCACGCGAAGGTCGGGTTGACATTTGCGAGCAGGTTGGCTCCGGCGGACCGTTCCCGGTCCTCGATGCCCCCGGCGACGCTCTCGACGCGGCCGGTGATCAGCCGGTCCTCGCCCATCAGGCGGATGTTCGCCCGGTCCCCGACGTGGATGCGCGGCAGCTTCGTCTCCTCGAAGTACCCCTCGACCCGCAGCGTGTCGCTGTCGACCAGCGCCATCACGCCCCTGCCGGTGTTGACGTAATTGCCCGGGCGCAGCTCCATGTTGGTGATGCGCCCGTTCACCGAGGCTTTCACCGCCGAGCGTTCGAGGTTGAGCTTGGCCAGGTCGCGGTCGGCCACGGCCTGATCGTAGGCCGCCTTCGCCGCGAGGTCGGTCGCCCGCGCCAGCTCGACCTTCTGTTGCGAGACGGCGGCGTCGCTCAGCTTGATGTAGCGCTGATAGTCAGCCGCGGTCTGCTCGGCCGTGGCCTTCTTCCCCTCGACGATGGCGTCGGCTTGCCGCAGGGCCAGGGTGAAGCGCTCGGGGTCGATCTTGAACAGCACGTCGCCGCGCTTCACCACCTGGTTGTCCTCGACCAGCACCTGGGTGACGAGGCCGGAGACGTCTGGCGCGACCTCGACCACGTCCGCGCGCACGCGGCCGTCCCGGGTCCAGGGCGCCTCCATGTAGTAGTCCCACAGGGCGAGGCCGACGACGGCGGCGGCGGCCACCATCGCCAGGGTGACGGCGAGCCGGAGCGAGAGGGCGAGGAGCCGTGTCATGGGGGGAACCGAGCGTTCGGGAGAGGACGTGATGGATGGTTGGACGTTGATCTCACGCGGTCACGAGATCAGGGGCTGCCCGACCGCGACGACGCAGCCCAGCAGCACGACGTAGAGGGCGAGGTCGAACAGCGGCCGGTGCCAGACCAGGCGGTAGAACCCGGTCCAGGCCAGGGCCCGGCGGACGGCCAGGCTGATGACGAAGGCGAGCAGCATCCAGGCCGCGAGGCTCGGGACGAAGACGCCGTAGATGTCGAGTTCGCCGGTCATGCCGCCAGTGCCGTCTCGAGAGGGGCTGTGAGGCCCGATCGGTAAGGGGGGGCCTCCGGGAACAGCCCGCGGCGGATGCCGACGAGGGCCATGAGCGCCGCGCGATGGGCCGTCCGGTGCGGGTCGGTCGCGGCGCTGTCGAGCGCCGCATCGATGACCGCCAGGAGTTCCACAGGCGGCCGGACCGCGCGACCGTCGTAGTGTCGGGCCATGGCGGCGAGGAGGCGCTCGACCGCGGCCCTGGCCCCCGTGGAGAGCTGCCGGCGGTCGCGGCGCAGCTCGACCACGTTGATGCCGACGCGCACCTCGGCGAGAAGATCGGCCGTCCACTCCGCATCCTCCGGCGGCAGCGCCGCGAGGCGGGGGGCGAGCAGCCCGACCCGGTCGAGCATGATCGCCGCGAGCTCGAGCCCGCTCTGCGCGCCGTGGCGCTCGGCGGCCCGGGCGAGGCTGCGGCGATTGACGGCCCGGAGGCGCCGCGCCGACCAGCCGGCCCCGACGGAGCGGACGAGGCGTGTGACCAGCGTCGCGACCCACATCCCGACGATGATCGCCACCGCGGCGTTGGCGTAGGCGGCGAAGTCGCCGGTATAGCTGCTCTGGAGCGCGATCACCGCCGAGCCGTTGACCGCCGCGCCCATCGCCATCGGCGCGGTCCGCGGCTGGGTCATGCAGACCCCGCACAGGATGAGGGCCGGCGCCAGCGCCAGCGCCACCATCTCGAAATTCGTGGCCTGCGGCAGCACCCCGAACAGGTAGATGGCGGCGACCACGGCCCCGAGCACGGCCGAGTTGGCGAAGCCGAGGATGGAGGGGGCGGGATCGTCCTGGGCCGCGTAGAAGCAGCAGCCGACCGCCGCCATCATCGGCGCGCCGGCCCCGTCCGGCCACCCGGTCGCGATCCAGATGCCGGAGGTGAGCAGGACGACCACGAACACCCCGACGGCGGATCGGATGGCCATGCCGTGGTCGCGGTGGCGGATCGTGCGCGCGGCGGCGGTGTAGCGGAAGGCGAGCGCCTCCCGGACGGGCGTGCCGTCGACGATGTGCCGCTGCAGGAGCCGGGCGTCCTGGCGCAGGTCGATGAAGTCGCGCAGGCGCGCCACGAGGCTGGCGAGCACCAGATCCGTCCAGGACAGCCGGCCGTTCAACGCCGGGTCGACCACGTCCGCCGCAATCCGCAGCCGCGCCGCCTCGGCGGGGTCGGTGGTCCCGGAGGCGATCCATGCGGCCATCTCGGCGAGGAGCGCCCGGACGCGGGCCGGGACCGCCCGCTCCCGTTCAAGGGTCTCGATACGGTCGGCGATTGCGGAGACGATCGGCAGAAACATCAGCATGTGCTGGCGCAGCGTCGCCATGGCGTCGACCGAGCGCTCGGCGCCGGTCATGTCGTAGCGCAGCGGCGTCGCCAGGGCGTCGAACGCGATGGCGTCGGAGGCCAGCTGCAGCCTCTTGGCCTGGGTGTCCGTCGTCGGGCGTGCCTGGCCGAGCACGTCGGCGACCCAGCCGCGCGCGTCCCGCAGCCAGAACTCCAGCCGCGCGGTGATCAGGGGCGCCACGGACTGGGGCAGCACGATCGTGTTGACGAGGCTGGCGCAGAGGATGCCGAGCGTGATCTCCTCTGCGCGTGCCACCGCGGTGTCGAACATCGTCCCGGGCTCGCCCACGGTCGGGAAACCGATCAGGGCTGCCGTGTAGCCGGCGAGCATCATCAGATAGCTGCGCGGGGTGCGGTCGAGCAGCGAGACGTACAGGCACACCGACACCCAGAGGGCGATGGCGAGCGTCAGGAGTTCCGGCGCATCGACGAGGTTGGGCACCAGGATGATGCTCACGACGGCGCCCAACAGGGTGCCGAGCACCCGGTAGAGCGCCTTGGCTCGGGTCGCTCCCGCCAGCATCTGGCTGGTGATGTAAACGGTGCCCAGGGCCCAGTAGGGCCGCGGCAGGTCGATCCACATGGCGAGGTACAGCGCCAGCACCGCCGCCGCGCAGGTCTTGATCGAGAAGGCCCAGTCGCGCCAGCCGGGGAGCGTCATTCCGCTGCCTCCTCCCGTGCCCCGCCGTCCGGAAACGCGAGAACGTGCTTCTGAAAGGCCTGGAAGACCCTGAGGCCGGCTTCCAGGTCGGCGGTGTCGACGTCGGCGAAGACCCGCTCCCGCAGCCGCGTGAGTTCGGCCTCCATCTGGATCACGGTCCGCTTCCCGGTCGGCGTGAGGCTGAGGACCTTGGCGCGCCGGTCGGTCGGGTCCTCCTTTCGCACGACCAGCCCGGCCGCGCAGAGCTGATCCAGCAGCCGCACCAATGAAGCGCCCTCGATGCCCACCGCCTCCGCCAGCGCGGTCTGGCGGGGCTCGCCGTGGAGGCGGCCGATGAGGATCAGGGGGAGCGCGGTCGCGTCCGAGACGCCGTGCGCCTCGACGACGGCGTTGGCCGCGCGCCGCCATTGCCGTCCGGCCAGCAGCAGGGTGTGCGTATAGGCTTGGCGCAGCCGGTCCAGGCTTTGGGGCATGCGGTCGGGCCTCTCTCAGCCATGCGCGAAACGAAGGCGATCCGAATCATAGCGGACTCATAGATAGCGTCCTAACGTTTAGTCTGCAACCAGCGTTGCGTATACCGACGGATGGCTGCCCCGATGCGAGCCCCGCCGCTCGGCCGGGCTCCGGAAGGGCATGGCCCTCGGGGTCCTCCGCAGAAACCCACATTGTTGCCGCACTGTTGCTCGAGCTTGGCCATACGCGCCACAATCGACGGATGTGACGCGGGACGGAGCAGCCCCACCCCGGAGAGCCAATGCTGGTCGATCACGCGCGCCGCCTGCTCAACAAAGCCGCGCAATCCACGGACGGATGCGTCTCCGTCAAACGTCAGCTGGACCGCGCTTGGCCGGGTGATCACAGCCGGCTCCGTGGTCTTGAGAGCCGGGGCGATCTCGTCTGGCTCGGTGAGCAGGCCGCCCCTCATCTCGGCGGCACGTTCGCGACCTGGCAGATCACCCCAGCGGGGTTGCTGCAGCTCCGGGCCCTCGCGGCCGGAGGTTTGTGATGGCCTCGATCAAGATCCGCGTGACCGACGACGGCACCTTCGTAGTCTACCGCAACGGAACCGCCGTCGCGTCGGGGCTGACCCGCGACCAGGCCGAGCGTTGCGCGACGGTTCTCGGCTGGATCGCGCCGACGGCCTGACGGCCGTCGCGTCCCCGCCCCGCCACGGAGCGGCGTGAGCGCGTGGTCCCCGTGGCGGTGGATGTGGCCGCCCAGGATGGCATCACCGCGATCGCGCATGCCGCGCTCGCAGGGATCGCGGAGGCCTTGCTCGTGGATCAGGCCGAGCTGCTCGAGGGCGTGTCGGTCCGGTCTACGCGGCTGGCGTCACGGGTGCGGATCCGTCATCGCTCAAGGACGCGATCAGCAGCCAGAGCGCCCGGTGCTCCGGACCGCCACGATCGGCGGCGAGGAAGGCGGACAGGCCAATCTCGGTGACGTGGCCGCCCGAGGCGGCGTTGCCCCTGTGCCGGACGAAGCTGTACCCAGTCGCTGGATCGCACAGCAGGCGCCAGCGGTCGCCATTCGGGCTGACGTAGATCTCGCGTCCAGGTTCGGTCATCACGGCGCTCGCGCCTCTCATCACATAGGCAGAGTATACACCATGAGGTTCACGACCCTTCTACCGGTCTTGGCGGTGCTCGGCCTCACGGCGGCCGTTCATGCGCAGGGGCTGCAGCGCGGCGCCCGTGACGGGGCCGAGCGCGGCGAGGAGATGGCTGGTCCGCTTGGCGCCGTCGTCGGTGGCGCGATCGGGGCGGCCGTGGGTACGGCCAACGGGATCCTCGGCGTCGACCGTCGGGAGCGCTTCCGCATCTACGCGCTCGGCGAAAACCGCCCGTCCATCGCGCTCGCGGGCCCCGTGCGGGTCGGGACGGTGTTGCCCGAGGACGGGGTGGTCTATTACGACGTGCCACGCGAGTTCGCGCTTCCGGAGTACAGCTATACGATCGTCAACGGCCACCCGGTCCTCGTCGAGCCGGTGAGCCGGCGGATCGTGGAGGTGATCGAGTAGGAACCGATCCCGGCACGCCTGAGCCGTCGGCCCCCAACCGCCACCAGACCCGGTGCCGCGTGATCGCGTCAGGCCTGGGCTCGTCCCCGGCGATCCGATCGGCCTCGGGGCAATCCGGTAAATCGAGCCGCTCGGCGGCGGCGGCTGTAAAGTCACGGTTAGCTATCGCGGCGGATCGATCGGAACGGGGAGCTTGACCGTTTGTTCTGCCGAGATGGAACACTATCGATCCACCGTCGCGACCACGGCGATTGCTGCACTCGGGTTGCTCGTCGCTGCCCACGTCCTGCATCCGGGCAATTATGAACGGTCGGATCGCAGCGCGCGGATCGTCACTGTGGCCATGGCGGCGCCATCCACAGCGACCATCTGGACCGACGCGCCGCAGAGATTGCTCGGCAGCGAGCCCGCCGCGCTGATGGCAGACAGCGAAGCGCTGTTGGCGCGCCATCCTACGGTCGCGCCGCCACCCGGAGCGCGGACGTTGCCGAGACTGTCGGGCGCGCTGGTGCCGCCGGTCGCTCAGAAGGCTGCTGACGGTGATCCGATCGGGGACCTGATCCGCGACTTGGATATCGGTGATGCGAGCTGACGGTCGGGTGGGCCCGCTATGGAGCTGCGCTCTCAGGCGTAGGGCCCGCCGAACAGGTCGCTGGGTTCCTTCCGCCGGAACAGCGCGCGTCGGCGCCGGCTCTGAGACTCCGGCCGGTCGCGGATCATAGGCCATCGCGGGCAGAAAGCCGCGAGGTCGGTGGTGTTGGTCGTGTCGTGGTCTCGATGGCCGGCTGGCCGAGACGGGCGTCGAGCCATCCGTCGGCAGCGTCGGCGACGGTTGGGACCACGCGCTGGCGGAGACGATCGACGGCCCGTTCAAGGATCTCCTCGCGTGGCAGCCGCGCTGACGATGTCCCGCCGCCACATTGGCTGTGCGGCCAGAGCAACGGGCTGTTAACCCTATCGGCTCAAGCCTGATCCTCATGTCGCGCATCGATGTCGCGACGCCGCGCGGAACGGACATGCTGACGGCCAGCCAGCGAACATGCGAAGTGAAGGTGGATGGGGCGTGGCATCCCACCACGCTCACGCAAGCGCGCGGTCTCTACACGATGGCGCAGAAGCGCTGCCCTGCCTGCCATGGGCAAGTCGTCATCGCCGGGACCTACATCGGCAAGGGCAGTCTGAACCTGCAACATCGCCGAGCGCATGCCGGCTGCCCGCTAAGGCCCGAGACGTACACCGGAACGCCGTCGCCGCACCCGCAGGCGCTTGCCTGACGCTCGGACCCGCCCCGATCCGATCACGGGGGGGCACCCTCCGAGCTCGCCAGCGGTCGGGCCGATACGCAACGCGGCCCGCCGGCATCATGGCGCGGTCTCAGGTGAGGCCGTCGGTCGGTGACGTCAAAGGCGTATCGGTCGCGGTGAAAGCTCATAGACGGCTCGACACGCGCCTCGATCCGCCGCCTTCCGACCCCTCTCGTCGCCCCAGCTCCGGTAACGCTGCGACCGGCCACGCGCGACGTTGAACGCGATCCGATGAAAACCGCCGCCAAGCTCGGCATTTCCGTCTATCGCGACCTAGCGACCGCCTCGGAATTCTCGGCCGCCTGCCGCTGGCAGTGACACCGAATCCCGTCAGATCGGCCGCAACCCCGTGGCCGAACTGGTCTCTACCGCGGTCACGTTAAGACATCATTAACCATTTCGCCACGAAGCTCGGAGTGCCCGAACCCGGAGCAGACTGGCGCGACCATCCAGTCCATCCGGATATCGATCGAGCCCGGCTGAGCCCCGAAGCGCAATGGCTTCGACGGGGTCGGGCTCGAACTCATGGACTGGCATCCGGGATGGACCGGACAACATCTCGGATTCAGAACGCTGATACAATTGGTCTACGTCTTGCGGGGTCGATATCGCTCGAGCGCTGCGCGGCGCGCGGCGCATCGACGAAAACTCAATGTATCCAAAATGGTAAGCTGCATCCGTGGGCTCGGTTTGCGCGCTGACGGATGAGCATGGTGGCCGAGGCGATCAGTTTGGTGTAACTACTTAAGCCCTTTGCCGCGACCGGATATCGCCGATCCGATCGCAGGATCGGCCAAAGGGGACACACGCGATGGTGCCCCAGCACTCGATCGAAAAAGCGCTTCGGGTACAGAGTTCAGAGTCATCGTACTTCCTCGTATCGAGAATGTAGAGAGCGACGGCAAGTCGAGGCAAGAGCTTGAGAAGCTGTGCCGTCGGGGACTGATCTGCATCATCCCGCGCCGGATCGGTGTGAATCGATCGTTGGATCTGGAAGAGACCGATGAGCATTCAATCTGCGCTGCGCGTTGCTGATGTTTTAGATGGTATCGGCGTCAATACGCATATCGACTATACTGATGGTCAATACGCGAATATCGCCAAGGACTTGAGCGATCTTCAGTATATCGGCTTGACGAATCTGCGTGATGCCGCGCCGGATCCGAGCTTGGCCGGCCAGGCCAATCTTGCCGCGGCTGCACAGGCCGGGATGAAGTTCGACTTCATCGTGAACGGTGCGACCAATCCCGTGGATGCGGTTGCGCAGATCCATGCCTTCGTGGTCGCTCATCCGGGCTCGGTGACTGGAATCGAGGGGCCCAATGAGGTGAACAACTTCCCGGTCACGTATCATGGTCTCACCGGGATCGCGGCCGCTCAAGCCTATCAGCAGGATCTCTATGCGGCCGTGAACGCTGATCCGGTCCTCAAAGACATACCGGTACTCAGTTTTACCGATTTTCCGGCGCCTAAAACGGCGTCAGACTCGGACAACGTGCATCTCTATAACATGAGTGGTGGCCAGCCTCGTGGCGATATCACGGGTGCCGAGGCGGCTATCTCGGCGATCGACCCTGGTAAACCTGTGGCGATCACGGAGATCGGTTATCACACATCGATCGCGGCCGGCAGCGCCATCGGCTGGGAAGGCGTCGATGAGAACACGCAGGCAAAGCTGATCCTCAACACCGTCTTGGATGCCGTGCAGTCCGGATCGGCCTCGACTTACATATACCAGCTGCTCGATGCTTATTCAGATCCGACAAATTCGGACATCCAGGACCACTTCGGTCTCTTTAATCTGGACAACACACCGAAGCAGGCGGCTACGGCTCTTCATAACCTGACGACGATTCTGAGCGATCCCGGCTCGAACGCTGCAGGATTCAGTGCAGGGGGACTCGACTACTCGCTGAGCGGAATGCCGAGTTCGGCTTACAGTCTCCTGACGCAAAAATCCGATAGCTCCTATCAGATCGTGCTCTGGAACGAGCCTGACGTCTGGAACGAGCAGACACATCAACCCATCTCCGTCCCGTCGAGCGCGGTCACCGTGCAGTTGGGTCACGTCTTCTCATCGGTCCAGATCTTCGATCCGCTGGCGGGCTCGACGCCGGTGCAGACCCTGAACAACGTCTCGAGTGTCGCCCTCGCCCTCGCGGATCATCCGTTCATCATCCAGGTATCGGGACAGGCCGCTTCCAGCACGCCGAGCACCAGCGCCCCGATCAGCAGTACGCCGACCACCAGCGCGCCGAGCACGAGCGCGCCGAGCACCGGCGGCGCCGGGGTGGCGACCACGGTGGGTACGGGCCCGGATCAGCTGGTGCTGAAGATCAGCGAGGACGCCTACAAGGGCGACGCGCAGTACACGATCTCGGTGGATGGCCAGCAGGTCGGCGGCACCCTGACCGCGCACGCCGCCCACGTCGCCGGTTCGAGCGCGCTGGACGACACCGTGACCGTGCAGGGCAGCTTCGGCGCCGGGCCGCACACCGTCAGCGTCGCCTTCCTCAACGACGCCTATTACGGCCCCGGCAGCGACCGCAACCTGTACGTCGACGGGGCCAGCCACGACGGCACCGCCATCGCCAACAGCAGCCTGAGCCTGCTCAGCGCCGGACCCCAGCAGTTCACCGTCCCGGGCACCGGTGCGGATACGAGCGCGCTGAGCACGAGCACGAGCACGCCGACCACCAGTGCGCCGACCACCAGTGCGCCGAGCACCGGCACCGGCGGCGGGGTGGCGACCACGGTGGGCACGGGCCCGGATCAGCTGGTGCTGAAGATCAGCGAGGACGCCTACAAGGGCGACGCGCAGTACACGATCTCGGTGGACGGCCAGCAGGTCGGCGGCACCCTGACCGCGCACGCCGCCCACGTCGCCGGTTCGAGCGCGCTGGACGATACCGTGACCGTACAGGGCAACTTCGGCGCCGGGCCGCACACCGTCAGCGTCGCCTTCCTCAACGACGCCTATTACGGCCCCGGCAGCGACCGCAACCTGTACGTCGACGGGGCCAGCCACGACGGCACCGCCATCGCCAACAGCAGCCTGAGCCTGCTCA
>NZ_JAKSYC010000222.1 GCF_022829585.1 Methylobacterium sp. J-026 | reverse complement strand
CCCCGGTGGCACCCAGGACCCCCACTCGACCGTGGCCGAACGGGGTCGATCCCACGAGGTTTTCACGGATCGCGCCGCAATTGACCGTGACGACCGCTTTGCCGCGCCGGCCCCCCGAGCCCTGGATCGCCCTGGCCAGAACCTCCTGCCCGACGCCGGATTCGCCCGCGATCAGCACCGCCCACGACCTGGCACTGCGAGATCGTACCGATGTTGTGATCCATCTCGTCGAGGATGAACACGTTCAGGTCGCAGAAATCGCCCGGTACGAGGAGTGCCATGATCTGGCGCTGGCCGTCCGGAAGGACCTTGTACCGGCAGGCGAAGCCGTCGAGGATCAGCAGGACGTTGTCGGGCTTGTCGCCTTCCTGGATTAGATCCTGGCGCGCTCCAACCTGCCGGACTTTGAGTATCAGGTTGTTCAGGGCCGAGCGGGCTTGGTCGGACAGC
>NZ_JAKSYC010000221.1 GCF_022829585.1 Methylobacterium sp. J-026 | reverse complement strand
TCGGCCGGCGCTCCGTCCAGAAGGTGGAGCCGAGGGCGAAATCCGGCGGGGCGCAGGAATCGATCCGGTCGATGTCCCACGCGCCGGAAACCACCGCCGCGGTCAGGCGGTGGACGAGCTGGACACCGGGGGCGCCCTCCGGTTCCGTCTCGTCGTGGGCGATCTTCAGGACCCAGGCCTCGGAGCGGTACCATCTCGTAGAGGATGAACACGTGCAGGTCGCAAAAATCGCCCGGTACGAGGAGTACCATGATCTGGCGATGGCCGTCCGGAAGGACATTGTACCGGCAGGCGAAGCCGTCGAGGATCAGCAGGACGTTGTCGGGCTTGTCGCCTTCCTGGATTAGATCCTGGCGCGCTCCAACCTGCCGGACTTTGAGTATCAGGTTGTTCAGGGCCGAGCGGGCTTGGTCGGACAGC
>NZ_JAKSYC010000219.1 GCF_022829585.1 Methylobacterium sp. J-026 | reverse complement strand
GCCGTCGAGCCCTGGACCCGGGCGATCTGCCCGGCGATCTCCCCGGTGGCCTTGGCGGTCTGCTCGGCCAGCGCCTTCACCTCGGAGGCGACCACCGCGAAGCCGCGCCCGGCCGCGCCGGCGCGGGCCGCCTCGATCGTGGCGTTGAGCGCCAGCAGGTTGGTTTGCCCGGCGACCGACGAGATAAGCCGGACCACGTGCCCGATCCGCCTGCGGCCCCTGTTAGCCCCATCACCCAGGCGCCCGGTTTGTTGCCACTGGTCGGCGCGGGCCTTCGCGGGGTCCGCCGAACCCTCGACCTGACGGCCGATCTCCCGGACCGAGGTGCCGAGCTCCTCGGCCGCCGCCGCGACCGTGTTGACGTTGCTGGAGGCTTGCTCGGCGGCGGCCGCCACCGT
>NZ_JAKSYC010000216.1 GCF_022829585.1 Methylobacterium sp. J-026 | reverse complement strand
TGAAGATCGGCGACCTCGTCAGCGGGGGTCGCGTCCGTAGCCGAGCCATCGTCATCCAGCGCAAGACCGGTCGGCCCGTGCAGTTCGAATTGCTCGAACCCGCCCGTACCAGCATCCTCGCATGGCTGGAGGCCAGGGGTGGCACGCTCGACGACTACGCCTTTCCAAGCAGGCTCGACGGCGTCACGCATATCAGCACCCGGCAGTATGCGCGCCTCGTCGATGAGTGGGTCACGGGCATCGGGCTACGCAGCGAGGACTACGGAACCCATACCCTCCGCCGCACCAAGGCGTCGTTGATCTACAAGCGGACCGGCAACCTGCGTGCCGTCCAGATCCTGCTCGGCCATACCAAGATCGAGAGCACGGTCAGGTACCTCGGTGTCGACGTCGAGGATGCGCTGACCTTGGCAGAGGGAACTGAGATTTGAGCGTTCGGCCCCTCGGCTTCATTGTCGGGGGGCTTTCAGAGCAGCCCGGCAGAAAAGCGCCCAACCCGGTCGTTTGTTGAGGTTCGGCGGCATCTCCGAAGCAGACATGGCGGATGCCGATGCCAAGTAATCTCTATCCTCTCGTGGACAGGGCCGTTCGGGCTGCAACCTGATCGACTAGGATGCCTAACGTCATTGGATGGCCCGGATCCCACCCGAGGACCTCTAGGGCGTCGGCCCGGCGAACGCGCACAAGCTGGGGGCGCTCGGCTACGAGAGTGCCGCTGACGTGCGCGACCTAGACACCCGGGTGGTGCGCATGGTCATGACGGTCGTCGGCGAGCGCCTCGTGCGGGAGCTGTGCGGCGTCGCGTGCCTCGAACTGGAGGAGATCGCCGCGAACCGGAAGGGCTGCGCCGTCACCCGAAGCTTCTATGATGCTGCGCTGGCCCCCTGAACCGGCATTGGGCCGAGCCGGGGGGCCGCGTTGGTCGGCAACGTGTCACGGATCTGCGCCCTGGTCTTCGCCCGCGCAGAGGCCCGTACTCTCGCGGACTGGAGGGCGGTCGTCACTCAGTCCGTCGAGGAGGCTGGGTACGGCATCGTCTGGAACGGCGACGCGGTCGCCTCGCTCGAAACCCGAACATAGGTCGCCGACCTTCGCAGACCCCGATCCCCGAGGGACAGCGACCGAAGGTGACGTCGCGCGGTATGCCGGTCCATATGGTCAGGCCGGCATCGGTCCGCCCGGAAGACCGGAGCCATTGGGCGTGCGTCACGGACGCGTACGCCGGCAGCGTCGTCCGTCCCGGGCTGCGACGACACGACTGCGTGAGACCGGTGGCGCGGGTGCAACACCGGTTTTGGGAGCTGCTACCGCCTCCGGATGGCCGCGAAGCACTCCAGACACATCGCCTTGACCGAACCGCTGATCGCGTACGTCGAGGCCCAGGTCGCCAAGAGCGAGTACACCTCGATCAGCGAGATCGTCAGGACGGCGCTGCGCCTGCTGATCGAGCGCGACGAGGCCAAGATCCTCCGTGGGGCCGCCAACGCCGAGGTCGTTTGTGACCGCGCCTGAGGACGCCGCCCGCGATCCGGGCCGGCTCGCGGCCCTCGACGGCTACGGCATCCTCGACACGCAGGCCGAGCGGGGCTTCGACGACATCGTCCTGCTCGCCTCCCGGATCTGCGCGACGCCGGTGGCCCTGGTCAGCCTGGTGGCCGCCGACCGGCAGTGGTTCAAGGCACGGGTCGGGTTCGACCCGTGCCAGACCCCGCTGTCGCAGTCGGTCTGCGCGCACGCCCTCGCGCGACCGGGCCTGTTGGTGATCCCGGACCTGACGCTCGACCCGCGCACCCGGGACAACACCCTGGTCACCGGGGAGCCCCACCTGCGGTTCTATGCCGGCGCCCGTCTGGAAACCCCCGAGGGCGTCGCGCTCGGAACGCTATGCGTGATCGACGGGAAGCCCCGGCCGGAAGGAATGACGCCCGAACAGGCCGAGGCCCTGGAGGCGCTGGCCCGCCAGGTCATGGCCCAGATGGAACTGCGCCGGTCGATGGCCGCCCGCGACGACGCCCTTCGAGGCGCCCGCGAGGCGGATACCTGGCACCGCCAGATCCTCGACAGCGCCGTCGACTACGCGATGGTGACCCTGGACCTCGACGGCCTCGTCACCGGCTGGAGCGCGGGGGCCGAGGCCATCCTCGGCTGGTCGGAGGCGGAGATGCGCGGCAGGCCCGCCCGGGTCTTCTTCACAGACGAGGACGACGCGGCGGGCATCCCCGAGTGCGAGATGAAGGGCGCCCGCGAGGAAGGCCGTGGCAACGACGAGCGCTGGCACGTGCGCAAGGACGGCTCGCGCTTCTTCGCGCTCGGCGAGATGATGCCGCTGCACGCCGACGACGGCGGGCACGTCGGCTACCTTAAGATCCTCCGGGACAGGACCGGCCAGCGTTTGGCGGCGGAGCGCTGCAGCGGCAGACCGACCTGCTCCGGACCGTCACGGACCACGTCAGCGAGGCGGTATTCCAGCTCGACCTCGACGGAATCGTCACGTTTGCCAACCGGACCGCGCACGCCCTGCTGGGATGGGATGAGGGAACGCTGGTCGGGCAGGACCTGCACGAGGCCGCCCACCACCACCATCCCGACGGGCGCCCGTTCCCGTCCTCGGAATGCGACTTCGTGCACTCCATCCGGAAGGGGGAGACCCTGCGCCGGCGCGACGGCACCTTCTTCCGCCGTGACGGCACGCCCATCGAGGTGGTCTGCTCGAACGCGCCCGTGTTCGGGGGCGGGGAACTCGTGGGGGCCGTGCTCACGGTCTCCGACGTGACCGACCGCCGGCTGGATGAGCGTCGCCTTCGGGAGATGAACGCCGAGCTGGAGCGGCGCGTCGCCGAACGGCAAGCCGCCGAGGGGCGGCAGCGCTTCCTCCTCGACCTGACCGACACGTTGCGCGAGCAGGGCGGCCCGCGCGGCCGGATGCAGGCGGCGGTGGACGCACTCGGACGCCACATCGGGGCCAGCCGGGTCGGCTACGGCTTCGTCGGGGAAGACGGCATGTCCGTCACCCTCGGCACCGAATACGTCGACGGCGTCGCGACGCTGGCCGACACCTACCCCCTCGACGCGTTCGGACCCGGCAACATCGCCAACCTCAAGGAAGGCCGCACGTCGGTCTATACCGACGTCGAGGCCGATCCGGACACCGCCGGCCTCGGGATGGGGTCCTTCGGCATCGCCGCCATCGTCGCCGTGCCCCAGGTTCACGAAGGGTGCCTGCGCTCGGTCGTCTACGTCAACCAGCGCGAGCCGCGGGCCTGGACGTCGGACGAGGTCTCGCTGGTCGAGGAGGTCGCGGCCCGGATCTGGGACGCCGTCGAGCGGGTGCGCGCGCAGGGCGCGCTGCGGGCGCTGAACGAGACCCTGGCGGCGCAGGTCGCCGAGCGCACCAAGGAGCGCGACCGGATCGGGCAGGTGAGCCAGGACATGCTGGGCGTCGCCGACGCGAACGGCGTCTGGGTCAGCATCAACCCGGCCTGGCGGTCGATCCTGGGGTGGGAACGCGACGAGATCGTCGGCAAGACTTCGGAGTGGCTCGAACACCCAGACGACCGCGAGAAGACTAGGGCCGAGGTCGCCCGGCTCGCCGCCGGCGGCCTGACGCTCGCCTTCGAGAACCGCTTCAGGGCGCGCGACGGGGGCTACCGCACGCTGTCGTGGACGGCCGTCCCGGTCGAGGGGATGCTGTACTGCGTCTCCCGCGACGTCACCCTGGAGAAGGAGCGTGCCGCCAGCCTGCTCCAGGCCGAGGAGGCCCTGCGGCAATCGCAGAAGCTGGAGGCGGTCGGCCAACTCACCGGAGGCGTGGCGCACGACTTCAACAACCTCCTCACCGTGATCAAGTCCTCCACCGACCTGCTCAAGCGTCCGGACCTCACCGAGGAACGGCGCAGGCGGTACATTGGCGCGATCTCCGACACCGTCGACCGGGCCGCCAAGCTCACGGGCCAGCTTCTGGCCTTCGCCAGGCGCCAGGCGTTGCGACCGGAGGTGTTCGACGTCGGCCGCAGCGTGCGGGCCATCGGCGAGATGGTCGGGACCCTCACCGGCGCCCGGATCGCGGTCTCGATCCATGTCAGCGAGGCGCCCTGCCACATCAACGCCGACCCGAGCCAGTTCGACACCGCCCTGGTGAACATGGCGGTCAACGCCCGCGACGCGATGGGCGGCGAGGGGCGGCTCGACATCGCGGTCGACGCGGTGGGCGTCGTGCCCGCGATGCGCTCGCATCCCGCGCAGATCGGCGACTTCGTCCGGATCGCGCTGACCGACACCGGTTCCGGCACCCCGGCCGACCGGGTCGACCGGATCTTCGAGCCGTTCTTCACGACTAAGGGCGTCGGGCAGGGCACCGGGCTCGGGCTGTCCCAGGTGTTCGGGTTCGCCAAGCAGTCGGGCGGCGAGGTCCTGGTCGAGAGCGAGGTCGGGCGCGGAAGCACCTTCACGCTGTACCTGCCGCGCGTCGACGCGGGTGCCGTCCGGGTGGAGGGGGCAACCGACGAGGCCGCCGTCGTCGACGGACGCGGCACCTGCGTGCTGGTGGTTGAGGACAACCGGGACGTGGGCACGTTCTCGACCCAGACGCTGGAGGAGCTCGGCTACGGCACGCACTGGGTCGGGAACGCCGACGAGGCCCTGGCGGCCCTGGCGGCCGAGCCCGACACCTACGACGTGGTGTTCTCCGACGTGATCATGCCGGGCATGAACGGGGTGGAGCTCGGACGTGAGACGGCACGCATCCATCCCGGCCTGCCGGTGGTGCTCACCAGCGGCTACAGCCATGTCCTCGCCCAGGAGAGCGACCACGGCTTCGAGCTGCTGCAGAAGCCGTACTCGGTCGAAGCGCTGTCCCGCATCCTGCGACGGGCCGCCTCGAAGCGCCGTTGCAGGGAGGCGGCGGAGTAGGACGGCGGCCGGTCCCGGACCTCATCGATCCCTCGACTTCGACAACGTCATGGGATGATCCGCCGTCGCCTATCGGGGGCCTACATCGAAAGGGGAATGCCTGAGTCAGGCACCGAGCAGACCCTTGCGCCGCCGCCAGGTCCCCACCTTGCGCAGGATGCGTGAGAGCTCCTCGACGGAGTACGGCTTGTGCAGGAGCTCGAACCCGTAGGTGCCGTTCTTGGCGAGCACGTGGCTGTAGCCCGAGGTCAGCACCACCGGCAGGTCATGGTGGCGGCGGCGGATCTCGTGGCCGAGGTCGATCCCGTTCATGCCCGGCATGACCACGTCGGAGAACACCACGTCGAAGCGGCCCGCGTCCATAGCCAGTTCCGAGAGTGCCTGCTCGGCGTTCTCTGCCCAGACCGTGGCGTAGCCGAGCTCGGCCAGGGACTGGGTGGCGAAGGCGCCGACGTCGACGTTGTCCTCCACCACCAGGACGCAGGTGCCGTGGCCGTCGACGAGCGGCTCCGGCTCGACATCCTCGGCGGTGGACGTGACCGGGTCGGGCACCCGGGGCAGGTACAGGGTGAAGGTGGTTCCGCGCCCGGCGCGGCTCTCGACCGCGACGTCCCCACCCGATTGCTTGGCGAATCCGAAGACCTGGCTGAGGCCGAGGCCCGTGCCGTGCCCGACGCCCTTGGTGGTGAAGAACGGCTCGAAGATGCGCTCCATGTCGCCCTCCGCGATCCCCGCCCCATTGTCGGTAATGGCGACCGCCACGAAGGCGCCCGCCACGGGGTCGAGCCCGCGGAGGGCCGGGAGTTCTGCAACCTCCGACATCTCGATGACCAGGCGGCCCTCGCCGCCCATCGCGTCGCGGGCGTTGATCACCATGTTGACGACCGCGGTGTCGAACTGGCTCGGGTCGGCGTTCACGAAACCGGCGGCACCTGGCACACGCACGTCGACGGCGATGCGCGAACCGGTGAGCGTTCCCACCATGTCGCCGACCGAGGTGAGGCTCTGCCCGACCTCGAACACCTCGGGCTTGAGCGCCTGCCGGCGGGCGAACGCCAGCAACTGCCCCGTCAGCTTGGCGGCGCGTTCGACGGTATCCGAGATCGCGCCGACGTAACGGAGCCTGCGTGCGTCCGGCAGGTCGGGTCGCTTGAGCAGGTCTGTCGAGGACTTGATCACGGTCAGCAGGTTGTTGAAGTCGTGCGCCACGCCGCCGGTGAGCTGTCCGATGGCTTCCATCTTCTGGGCTTGGCGCAACGCCTCCTCGGCGACCCTGAGCGCCTCCGAACGCTCGCGTTCGACCGTGAAGTCCCGGCCGACGGCGTTGATCACCCCGGCGTCCGGCCGGGTCGACCACGAGATCCATCGGTAGCCGCCGTCCTTATGTCGGTAGCGGTTGTCGAAGCGCGCGAGCGAGTGGCCCTCGGAGGACGATTGCGCCCCCTCGACGGTATGCTCGACATCGTCGGGATGGATCAACTCGAAGAGGTTGCGTCCGACGAGCTCCTCCTCCGACCATCCGAGCACGCTCGTCCAGGCCGGGTTCACGGCGACGATGGTCCCGTCGAAGCCGCAGCGGAGCATGATGTCGGACGAAAGCTGCCATAGGGCGTTGCGGTCCTGCGTCCGTTCCGCCACCCGCCGTTCGAGGGTTTCGTTGGTCTCTCGCAACAGGTGCTCCACCTGCTTTCGGTCGGTGACGTCGAGGACGAAGACGTAGAAGCCATCGACGGCGCCGTCCTCCGCCCGGCGCGGGAGGTAGCGGATGTCGGCGATGCGGGGACGCCCGTCCCGGTGCGGCCAGTCGAGTTCGAGCCGCACCTGATCCCCTGCCAGGGCGGCGTTGAATGCGCTTCGGCGCGCGGCAAGGCCCTCCTCGTCCAGCAGGTCGCTGACATGGCACCCGACCACGTCCTCGGGGCGTCTGTAGAACCAATCCTCGTAGGCCCTGTTCGCGAACCGGTAGGTGAGATCGCGGTCGATGAAGGCGATCAGCAGCGGCAAGGTGTCGGTGATGAGCAGGAGCTCGGCCTCTCGCGCGCGCAGGGCACGCTCAAACCGTACTCGCTGCGTGGTCTCGCTGGTGACGCAGAACATCCCGACGACCGTACCGTCCTCGTCGCACAACGGGGAGTACGAGAAGGACCACCACGTCTCCTCCTCCTCGCCGTACCGGGTCATGGTCAACGGCATGTCGTGGTATCGGCTCGGCTCGCCGGCCAACGCCTTCTCGAAGATCGGCCTGATGTCCTCCCAGACGTCGGCCCAGACCTCCGCCATCGACGCGCCGAGCGCCTGCGGATGGCGCAGACCAAGCATCGGCCGATAGGCGTCGTTGTAGAGGAACGTGAGGTCCGCACCCCAGACGAGGCACATGCTCTCGGGAGAGCCCAGGATCAGGTTGACCGCCACCTTCAGTGAGGCAGGCCATCCCGACGGCGGGCCCAGGGCGGTGCGCTCCCAATCGTGGGCCCGCATGAGGGCGCCGGTCTCGCCGCCGGCGCGCGGGAAGTCATCGGTCCGTGACGTCGGTTCAGCGAGCATGCGGAAGGGTTCTTGGCCGTCCTGGAAAACGGGGCCGGAGCGACAACCGCGGGACGCGTCCCATGTTGCGGCGCGACCTCACAGGACATCCTGGAAATTACGAAGTGGTGCCTCGACGACACAGCACACCCCCTCAGACGGGTACGTCAGCGCGATCCGACCGTCGACAGCGCCGACAAGGCCGCGCTCGATCAGCCGCGACCCGAACCCTTTTCGCGATGGGGGCACCACCGCTGGTCCGCCGCGCTCGCGCCAGGATATCGTCAGGACCGGGCCCGGGGCTTCCTCGCGCAAGGCCCAGTCGATCTCGACGCGGCCCTCGGGGGTCGAGAGGGCGCCGTACTTGGCGGCGTTGGTCGCGAGCTCGTGCGTCATCAGCGCGAGGGCGAGCGCGGCCTTGCCGCCGATCTCGACCGGGGGGCCGCGGTAGAGCACGCGGTCCGAGCCGTCGTCCTGCAACCCGACGCCGCCGCGGATGACGGGCTCGATGGCGGCATGCTCGGCCGCGCCGCCCAGGAGAAGGTCGTGGGCCTTGCCCAGGGTGATCAGGCGGTCGGCCAGCACCTCCTTGGCGACGTCGATGTCGGTGGCGCCGCGCAGGGTGTTGGCGGCGATGGCCTGCACCATCGCCAGAAGGTTCTTCATCCGGTGGCTGAGCTCGGCGCTCAACAGGTCGCGCTGCTCCTCGACCCGCCGCCGTGCGTCGATGTCTGAGATGGCCGCGACCACCCCGTTGACAGCCCCGGCCGCGTCCCGGACCGGCGTGGCGACGATCTGGGACCAGACGCGGCTGCCGTCCGGACGCTCGAACTCGACCTCAAGCTCGGAGCGTTCCAGCCCCTCGCGGATGACCCGGGCGACCGGGAACTCGGTCGGGGCGACCCGGCGTCCGTCGGCATGGTACGCCACCCACTCGGCGTAGCCCTCGATGTCGACGGATTCGATGGTCGGACGCCCGATCACCGTCTCCATGAAGGCGTTGCCGCCGACCACGCGACCGGACGGCGCCTCGGCGAACAGGATCCCCACCGGCACGGTCGCCAGGATCGAGCGCTGGCTCGCCTCGCTCGCACGAAGCGCGTCCTCGGTGCGCTTGCGCGCCGTGATGTCGTTGAACAGCACCGCGACCTGACGCGATCCCGGCTCGCCGAACGGATAGGCGTAGACCTCGAACCACCGGTCGCCGAGCGCGTTCGCGACGTGCTCGAACCGCTCCGGCGCGCCGCCCCGGGCGATGCGGTCGTAGATCTCGAACCAGTGCTCCTCGTGGCCGTCGGCGAGACCCCGCATCCATTGGCCTAGGACGCCCTTGAGCCCCGATTGCCGCTCGAACGCCGGGTTCACCTCCAGGAAGCGGTAGTCGAGCGGACGCTCGGTCGCGTCGAGCTTGACCTCGATCACGCAGAAGCCCGCGTCGATGCTCTCGTACAGGTCGCGGTAGCGCATCTCGCTGGCGAGCAGCGCCTCCTCGGCCTTCCGGTTCGCGCTGACGTCGCGCGAGACAGCCAGCAGCTTGGTGACCGCGCCGTCGCCGCCCCGGATCGGCGTGACCTGCACGTCCCACCACTTCCGGTTCCCCTTCATCGTGCAGGCCGGCCCGGTGAAGCGCCCGACGCCGCCCGCGGAGGCGGCATCGACGGCCGCTCGGGCCTCGGCCTTGCCCGCCTCGTCCCAGAACCCGGTCCAGTCCGCCCCGGCGATGCCGTCGAAGTCGTCGACCTCCATGACCGTCCGGCCGCCCTCGCTCATGAATTCGAGGCGGGCGTCGAGGTCGAGCACCTTAATGCAATCCGCGGAGGCATCGAGCACGCTGCGCAGGAATCCTTCGCTCTCCTGCAGCCGGGCGGCGGCGTCGCGCTGCTCGGTGCGGTCGCGCAGGATCTTCAGGAAGCCGATGGCCGTGCCCGCCTCGTCGCGCAGCGCCATCATCTCGCCGTTGGCCCAGAATCGCGTGCCATCCTTGCGGATGTGCCAGCGCTCGTCGACGCCCCGGCCGTGATCGAGCGCGGCCTGCATCTCCTTGGCGGGGATGCCGTTCGCCCGGTCCTCGGGGGTGAAGAACACGTCGGCCGGCCGCTCGACCATCTCCGCCGGCGACCACCCGATGATGCGGGTGGCGCCCTCGTTCCAGTCGTCGACGCGCCCGTCGAGGCCCATCACGATGATCGCGTAGTCGATGGCGCTGTTGAACACCGCCTCGTAGCGGTCCTCGGTGGCCTTGGCCCTGCGCCGGGCCTCGGCCTCGCCGACCCGGTAGAGCCCGGCGGCGACGGAGCCGGCGAACAGTCCCGCGACCTCGACGTCGCGCTGCGAGAAGGCGCCAGCCCGGCTGGACTGGAGCTTGAGGACGCCGATGCCATCGCCGTCGCGGGTGATCGGGACGACGACGCACGACCGCAACCCGAGGTCCTCAATCAGGTCGCGCTTCACGTCGGGGTCGTCGAGGACGTCCGCCACCGCCCGCGCCTGCAGGGACAGCAGGCACGCCCCCGCCAAGCTGCCGTGGAGCGGGAGGCGCAGGCCGGCATGGCGGGCGAGGTTCCCGGCCGCCCGCCGGTAGACGAGGTTTTCGCCCTCCCGCATCTCCACGACGCCGCCCTCGGCTTGCGGGAGCGCCCGCAGCGCCCCGGTCACGACCGCGTCGAGCACGTCGTCGAACCGCCCGCCCGATCCCATGACGGCGGCCTGGGCGGCGAGCAGGGCCTCGTGCTGGGTCATCGCCGCGCGTTGGGCGGCGAGCAGGCGGTCGCGCTCGACGAGCGACCGCCGCAGTTCCAGTTGCGACATGACCTGGCGGGCAAGCGCCCTGAGGGACTCGGCTTGGTCCGCGGTCAGTCCGTCGGGGCGCGGCTCGACGTCGATCACGCACAGGGAGCCGATGCATGCGCCGTCGGCAGCCTGCAACGGGGCGCCGGCGTAAAACCGGATGAACGGGTCGCCTGTGACCAGCGGATTGTCCCGGGTGCGAGGGTCCTCCCTCACGTCGGGGACGACGAGGAGGTCGGATTGCCCGAGGACGTGCGCACAGACCGATTTGTCGAGCGTCGTCTCGCAGAGTTCGAACCCGACGCGGGCCTTGAACCATTGCCGGTCGCCGGCGACGAGGCTCACCAGCGCGACGGGCGTGCCGCAGGCGTTCCGGGCCAGGGCGACGATGTCGTCGAAACCCTTCTCGGGCGGGGTGTCGAGGATGCCGTAGGCGTCGAGCGCCGCCAGCCTGGACGGGAGGGAGACCTCGAACGGGATAGGCGTCAGGGCGGTCATCGGCCGGCCTCCCGTAGCTCGGGAAGTATGGCGTCTGGTCGAGGAGGCGGAGGCGTCCCGGGCTCGGTCGCCTCGACGGCGACGATCTCGCCGTCCGGCGCGTATATCGCCCCGAGCACGGTGCGGAAATGCCCGCGCACCCGGGCATGGCAGTCGCAGCAGGCGGCCTCGGTCCGGGCCCGGTCGAGCATGTGGATGCGGCCGCGCCCGATATGGATCAGGCCCTGGTCCTGGAGCTTGGTCAGCACCGTGGTGACGTAGGTCCGACCGATGCCGAGCATCCCGGCGAGCACGACCTGCGTGATCGGCAGGGCGTCGGTGCCGACCCGGTCCTGAAGGCCGAGCAGCCAGCGCAACACCCGCTGCTCGATGGGGTGGGCTGCGTTGCAGGCGACCGACTGCAGCACCTGGGCGAGCAGGCAGTCGGCGTAGCGCACGAACAGGTCGTTCAGCGTCGGGGAGGCACGCTTGGCCTCGCGTAGCTTTTCCGCATCCATGCGCAAGACCGCGCCATCGACCTGGATCACGCACTGGGTGAAGGCGGGCAGGTAGCCGTGGCTGACGACGCCGCCCATCGCGCCCTCGTGCCCGACCGTCGCCGTCTCGACGGTACGGTCGCCGCCCATCGGCACCAGCAGGGTGGCGACGGTCCGGTCCAGGGGAAAGGTGACGTGCGAGACGTCCTCGCCCACGCGGAACAGCACGTCACCCCGGGCATGCTCCCGTCGGGCGAGATGCGGCGCAAGCAGGGCTACGTCGGACGCCGCGAGCGCGGCGAGGAGCAGGTTGCCCGCGAACGGGTGACCGGGGTCGCTGGGCATGGGGAGGGGAAATCCGGCCGACGGCGGGTCGTCGACGGGGCTATCCCTGCCATGGGGTTCCTCAGCCCACAATCCTACAATTCGCAGCCTGCGACACGATCACGTCAGGATGTAGGGGAACGTCCCCTCCGCGGACGACGGGGGCGGCGGGCTCGGACATCGGAACCCTCGGCGGGAGCGGGGCTTGCCTATCGGCGCCGGCGTCCGACCGGCAGAGAGGACCGCCATGTCGAGCGATACCGAGAAGCACCACGCGCTGCTGAGTGGGCTCAAGTCGGCCATGGGCAAGGGCGACGGCTCCTTCGAGCAGGCCGTCACGAGCGCCTTCGAGCATGTCTTCGAGCACCTGGACCGCCTGAACTCCCATGTCTCGGTCGGGGGACGTGATGGAGAGGACCGCCCCCTCAAGGATGGTGATTCGTCCACCCTGCGATAGGTCTTCGCCCCTTGTTCAAGGGACGTTCGAAGCGCGATAAGGCCCCTGGGAATGGAGAGCCGCCGGACTGCTCTTAACCTAACTTGGTCATTCCCGGGTGTCCGGTAGACGATCGGCAAACGGACGCTTCCGCGTCCGACCCGTTGCGGACGTTGGATTAGGCTCGCCGCGCCTGTTCCTTCGCGCCCTCGATCATCGAGCGGATACGTGCGGCCATCTGGTCCATGGCAAACGGCTTGGTAAGTACCGCCATGCCCAGCGGGAGCTTCCCGGCTCCGAGGACCGCGTTCTCCGCGTAGCCTGTGATGAACAGCACTTTCAGGTCCGGACGTACCACTCGGGCAGCGTCCGCCATCTGCCGACCATTCATCCCACCCGGCAGCCCTACGTCCGTGACCAGAAGGTCGATGCGCACGTCAGACCGCAAAACCTTCAGGCCCGTGGCGCTGTCGCCCGCCTCGATGGCTGCGCAGCCGAGGTCTTCAACGATGTCGGTGATCAGCATGCGAACGGATGGCTCGTCGTCCACGATCAGTACCGTTTCGCCGTCCTTTGAGCGCGGCAGGTCCGCAATCCTTTCCGCCACCGTCTCGTCTTCGACCATACCGTAGTGACGAGGCAGGTAGATGCACACGGTCGTACCTTGGCCGACCTCGGAATAGATGCGCACCTGCCCCTCGGACTGCTGCGCGAACCCGTAGATCATCGACAGGCCGAGCCCAGTGCCCTCACCAATGGGCTTCGTCGTGAAGAACGGCTCGAACACCCGCGCGATTACCTCGGGCGGCATACCCGTACCGGTATCGGTGACGGACAGGCTAAGGTACTGGCCCTCGGGTATGTCGTGCTGCCGAGCCGCCCGCTCGTCCATCCACTTGTTAGCGGTCTCGATGGTGATCGACCCGCCGTCCGGCATCGCGTCCCTGGCATTGATGCATAGGTTGAGCAGGGCGTTCTCAAGCTGCGGGGGGTCCACCAACGCGGGCCACGTCGTGGTGGCACCGACCACCTCGACGGGGATGCCTGGACCTACGGTACGCTGGATCATCTCCTGCATACCCATAGCGAGACGTGTGACATCGGTGGGCTTGGGGTCCAGCGTCTGACGGCGGGAGAACGCGAGCAGGCGGTGCGTCAGCGCAGCGGCACGTTTCGAGGCACCCTGCGCCACCGTCATATACCGCTCCACGTCGTTGAACCGGCCCTGCTGTATACGAGTCTGCATCATTTCCAGCGAACCGGAGATGCCTGCCAGCAGGTTGTTGAAGTCATGTGCCAACCCGCCGGTAAGCTGCCCAACCGCTTCCATCTTCTGCGATTGGCGCAGCACCTCGGCTTGTTCCCGCTCGACCGTGATGTGTCGCCCTGAGGCGTAGACCTTTCCGTTCTCGAACGTGCCCGTCCAACCGAACCAGCGATACGACCCGTCCTTATGGCGGTAGCGGTTCTCGTACGGCGTTACCAACGGCCGCTCGAAGATGCTGGCGAAGGCGTCGAGCGTGGGTTCCAGGTCATCGGGATGCGTGAAATCCATGAACGGCTGGCCGACCAACTCGTGCCGTTCCCAGCCGAGGACCGCGGTCCACATCGGATTGACGGCCTCGATCACTCCTTTTGGCGAGGCGACCGCCAACAGTTCTTGGGAAAGCTGCCATGCCCGGTCAAGTTCAGCCGTACGGGTGATGACTTGTTGTTCGAGCGTTTCATTCAACTCACGGAGTTTTCGCTCGGCGAAGACTTGCCCGCTAGTCTCAATTATCGGTAACAATAAACCCTCAACAGTACCATCCATCCTCGTTACTGGAGTATAAGAGAAAGAATAAGTTGATTCTTCCATATACCCATGACGATTGAACGTAACAGGAAGATTACTTAGGTGAACCGTTTCACCTTTAAACGCTCTTTCAACTAATGGACCAAGATCTCCGCGAATTTCTTGCAACACGTCTCTCAGGTAGCGGACACCCAGACCAGATGGATGAATACCACCCCACATCGGAAGTGAAGCATCGTTATATAAAACTATACGCTCGGACCCCCAAACTAATAGCATAGGGTGGGCCGAACTAAGGATTATTTGCACAAGGGTGCAGAGCGTCTGCGACCATCCCTCAACCGGGCCAAGGGGCGTACTTGCCCAATCATAGGCACGTATCCGCGCACCCATTTCTCCTCCGCCAGCTAGGAACGCGGCCTTCTGGCCTGTTGCGTCAGCCACGGTTTGCCTCGCCATGCGCAGCCGAGCGCTGGATCGCAGCGAGGGCGGATGCCTCGTCACGTTCCAGTAGGCGAAGCGCAGAGCGCAGGACCTCGCTGACGCTGCGATAGCGGCCGGATGTGAGAAAGGCGCGCAAGAGCGCGTCCTGTTCTGGAGTGATCGAGACGGTGACGGTGCGGCGCACGGACATGAACGAGCCGTGCCTGATGGGACTTATTCTTACAAGCGTATCACGGTCACACAGGCGCAATCCTGGGTGCTTCCAGCCCGCGATCGAAGCGCCCATCGGAACGTCCGCTTCCCACCCCGAGCCGAAGTTGGCGAGTGGTCAACGGATGACCGCTCTCGGGAAGAGCCGATGGCGCTCTCGGCGACCGGGTTGGGTCGGAAGCAGCCGGTACCAACTGTCGGATTTCGACCACTAGACTTTAGGTGTGGGTTCGAACCGGAAGCCGCGAACGACGAACGCGCATGCGTATCCACTCATCAGGGCGGCGATAGGTGGTAGCAACGCCGTAAGTAGCAGCGGCAGGAACACGCGCCATAAGCGCACTGGCAAGCTGATCCGATCGTATTTGCCGACGACATCCTCGGCGACCTTGCTAGGCTCATCGTTCGCCGAGCCCATGACGGGATTGTAGCCCTTCGCCCGTTCCTCGGACACGAAGCCCGAGATAGCCGTGATGATTTCCGCCCGGGTGGAGTCCAGCGGAAATTCCAGTTCGTAATTGCCGGCCTTGATGATGATTGGCGCAGTCGCGTTGTGCCAGAGGGTCGGCACATCGAAGACGAACGCGCACAAGCCGACCCACGCGACGGTCAGAACGAGCCACAGCCGTAGCAAGCCGCGTTTCCAATTCATCGGGTCCGCCTTGCCTCGCGCGCCACGCGCATGCGCCTGCGACCAGCACCCTACCACCCGCCACACCTGCCGAAAGGGCTACCATGTCGGACCCATCCGCTCAGCGGACGGAAGCCGTTGCGCGCTTCCTTCTCGCTCATGCCGTGCGCCAGGACGACGGCGGCAGGTTCCATCTCGCCTTCCCTGATCGCCATTCCAGCCTGATCGAGGCGCGGTTCTCGAACTGCACCGCGGAGGAACTCGGTCGCGGTGAAGATCTCGCGATGGTGCAGATCCTATGGCACCTGATGATGCGCGAACGGTCCGGCGCATGGCCGCCGCCGGATGCTTGGGCGGACGCTTCTGGGGCGGCATGACGACGAAGCGACATGCTTCGACACTTGGCATTCGACCGTCACACCTGGAACCTATACAAGCGATAGGATTTAGCTTATGTAAATCCAGCGCTCGATAGGCGCTGTCTATGATGAGCGGACGGCATGGCGACCGGCGATCGGCCGAGAAAACGGAAGGCGAAGGGCTTCCTCTCGAAGCACCCCAACAAGGTGGATATCGAGATGGGTCGGCTTGCCGGCGTGAGTGCGGACAAGCTCGCGTCTCGGTTCAACGTGACCCGCGATGCCATCTACCGGCACATGGAGACGTTGACGCCCGAGTATCGAGCCTCGCTCGTTCTGGACGTCCCGCGGGAAGAACTTGCCAAGCGCGCGGCCGAAGAAAACGGCCTACTACTGGATCACTTTAAGCTAGCCCGGAACATAGCGGAGCAGCAGCTCCTCATCGCGAAAGCCTGCAACGACAGTTATGCGGTGGCGAGCCTGACCCGGGCCGTGCTGGAGGCGGATCGGGAGATCGGCAAGTTCACGGGCGAGATTGAGCGCTCGGCGGCCAGCGTCACCATCCGCAGTTCGGTCGCGATCTTCAGCTCGCCCGAGTTCGGCAAGCTCGAAGCCGGCTTGGTCCGCATCGCCAGACGGTATCCCGAGGCGAAGTCGGATCTGCTCGCGCTGATGCGCGAACTGAAGCAGCCCGACGAGCCTCCGATGATTGAGGGAGAACGCGCCGTTGCGTGAGATCTTCGACCGCCTGGAGGCTGCGCTCTCCTCACAGATCGACCTGAGCCCCGGCCAGCAGGTCGCGCAGGACGTGCTTGACGGCCCGAGCCGCTACAAGTGCCTCGTAGGGGGCACCCGCTCCGGCAAGACGTTCCTCATCGTCCGGTCGATCTTGGAGGCTGCGCTTGCCTATCCGGGCTCCCGGCACGCGATCCTGCGATTTCGGGCTAATGCGGCGCGCGCCTCGGTCGCCCTCGATACCCTACAGAAGGTCCGCGCCAAATGCTTCCCGCACGCCGAACTGACGGAGCACCGACAGGACGGCTACTACTCCCTGCCTAACAGCTCGCAGATCTGGATCGGCGGCTTGGACGACAAGGATCGCGTCGAGAAGATCCTCGGTCAGGAGTACGTGACGATCTTCCTGAACGAGGCGTCGCAGATCCCCTACGCTTCCGCGGTGATCGCGTTCACCCGCCTCGCGCAGGTGATCCCCGGGCTTCAGCAGCGCATTCTGGTCGATCTCAACCCCGTCGAGAAGACGCACTGGACCAACCGCCTGTTCGGCGAGAAGCGCGACCCGATCACGAAGCTGCCGGTCAAGAACCCGGACGGCTACGCGAGGGCCTTTCTCAACCCGATCGACAACTTCGCGAACCTCAGCCCTGAATTCCTGACCGATCTCGACGCCTTGCCGCCGCGCCAGCGCCGACGGTTCCTCCTGGGCGAGTACGTCGAGGATCTGGAAGGGGCGCTCTGGACCATCGACATGATCGAGCGGTGCCGTGTCGCTGAGAAGGACGTTCCTGATCTCAAGCGGATCGTGGTGGCGATCGACCCGGCCGTCAGCAGCGGGGAGAGCGCGGCCGAGACCGGCATCGTCGTGGCGGGACTCGGCACCGACAAGCGGGTCTATGTGTTGAAGGATGCGACCGGCCGGTTCACCCCGACCGAGTGGGCGGCACGGGCGATCGGCCTCTACGAAGCTCATAGCGCTGACCGCATCGTCGCCGAAACCAATCAGGGCGGCGCGATGGTGGAGAATACCATCCGGGCGGTGAACGCCTCCGTCGCCTACAAGGGCGTCCATGCCAGCCGTGGCAAGATCACCCGCGCCGAGCCCGTGAGCGCGCTCTACGCCACCGGCAAGGTACTCCACGTCGGCGACGGCTTTCCCAAGCTCGAAGAACAGATGACGAGCTACGTGGCCGGCGGTCCTTCACCCGACCGCCTCGATGCGTTGGTTTGGGCCGTGACCGAGTTGGCCGTCGACAAGCAGGCCCCGACCTACACAGCCGACCAACTGGTAGGCCGATACACCAGGGGCGGTGGCGCGCTAGGCCACCCAGGTCTCAATCGCCTTGCCCCTCTTGATGCGGTGCGCCTCGGCCACTGCTCGCCCGCCCGTGCCGTCGCCGAGTTCGGCGTCTCGGAGGCCGAAATCGCATCCCTTACAGTCCGGAGCACCACACGATGAGAGACGATCTACTGGACAACATGCTCTACCGCGTTCGGGATCGGCACGGGCCTGATGGCACCCTGGCCCGCACCATGCGGAACATCTCCGCCCTCGCGGCGCAGGCCCGCGAGATCCACAAGGAGAAAGGACCGCAGGCTGCCCAGGCCGTGATCAGGGGCGAGTTGATTCCGAAGTACCTGCATCACATTGGTGAGGTGCAAAAGGCCATCAACACGGCCAGCGACACGCGCGTCCGAGACGGCTGGGCCATTGGGTATGGGCTGGCCCTGACCTACAGGAACACCCTGACGAGCCTGGGCCGCCTCTCGTCTGGCGACTGGTCTGTGGCCCAGATGGACGCCAAAAAGGGCGCGGCAGCGTAGCCATGAACCGCGCTGAGCGCCGCGCCCGTAGCCGCTGGCAGGAACCCGCCCCCGTTGCTCCGCTCGACGCGGCGATGGCGCAGACGGCTGTCGTGGGCGATGCCTACGCCCGTCTGGCGGCGGTGATGAACGCCACGGCGGTCAAGATGGTCGCAGCGGGCGGCGCTACCCCGGCGGAGGCCGAAGCTCTGGACCGTTGGGCTATCCCGGCCGCGGCCGCCTTCCGGCGCGCGACCGCCGACCTCGAACGGCTGACCTCGCAGCTCGTCGGGATCGCCAGCCTGGAGGGCGGTGGCTGATGTCCCGCACCTTCAACAGCATCGGGGCCTTGGCGACCTTCCTGGAAGGTGTCGCGCACAGCCTGCCTCAGGCTCAGCAGGCCGCGCTGGACGATGCCACCACCTTCCTGTTGCAGAAGGTGAAGGAGATCCCGGGCAACTATCAGTCCGATCCGGCATGGCCGGCCCTCGCCGAGGCCACCGTCGAGGATCGAACTCGAAAGGGGTTCACGCCCGACGATCCGCTGCGCCGGACGGGCGAGTTCGCCGAGACGTTCCAGAAGCATGTCGACGGCCCGACCCGCGCGGAGGTCGGCAGCAACGACGAGCGGGCGGCCTGGTTCGAACTGGGCACATCCCGGATGCCGCCTCGTCCGGTTCTTGGCGCGGCTAAGGCCCAGCACGACCCACACCTTGTCGAGATCGTCGGTCGCCGCATCCAGCAGCACATTGGCGGGAGGGACTAGCGGATGTCCGACATCTACAAGACCGCGTTCGCCCTCACGATAGAGGGCAAGCTTCAGAGCCAGCTTATGGAAGCTGTCTCGACCCTCCGCATCTTCCACAAGGAGATCGCGGAAACTCAGGGCAGGCTCAATAAGCTACGTTTGGGCGGCGGTCTGTTCGAAAGCGTCGGCAAGTTCGCGACCGATATCAAAGCGCTTCGTGGCGTCTCGGCCGAGGTGGCCGGCGTCATGAACCGGGAGTTCAAGGGCGCTTTTGCCGGCATAAACTCGGAGGTCGCCGGCCTTCGGCGCTCCCTGTCCGAGCTGCAGGGCCAGATGCGCGGTATGGGTGGCGGCGGAGGCCGCAGCATCAGGTACGGCGGCGGCGGTCACGGTGGCGGCGGCTTGCTCGACACTATCGCCATGGGGCCGCAGCACAGCGGCGTCTATGCCGGCCTGAACGTCGAGCACGGGCTCGTCGGCGGCCTGCTGCATGCCAATGGCGAGTTGCAGCGGCAGCTGAACCTCTATCGGCTCGGCGGTGCCAAACCCTCCGATGTCGCTGCCGCGCGATCGGCGGCGTTCCGGTCCGCCGTGATGGTTCCGGACGTGGGCGTGGCCGAGCAGATGAAGCTCCTGCGCGAGTTGTCGGGCGCTACGGGCGACGAGGCCGGCGCGCGGATGATGCTGCCGCAGGTCGCCAAGACCAAAAGCATCATGGAGGCGGTCACCGGCCGTAGCTCCGAAGAGGACATGAAGCGCCTCTTCAAGTTCATCGAACTGCGCGGCGTCGCCATCGACGAGGCCACCCACAAGATCGACGTGAGCAAGTTCGGCGGGGAGTTAAACTACGCCACCAAGGCGATGGTGGCGGCCCAAGGCCTGATCACCTCGAACGATATGCTTGCCTTCACGAAGCAGGCTGGCTCGATGGCCAAGGGCATGTCGGGTGAGGACCTGTTCACGACGATGCTGGCCGGCATTGAGGACATGGGCGGCTCCCGGGCGGGTACGTCGCTGTCCGCGGTCGGGCGCCAGTTCCTCGGCGGCGTCATGACCGGCGGCAAGGCGGGCCGGCTGAAGGAACTCGGCCTGCTGAACGCTTCAGGCACCGAGACCACGGACGCCGGCGGCATCAAGATCACCGACCCGACCAAGGCCATCGTCGGCTACGACGTGCTGACCAAGAGCGGCTTCGGCGCCTTCATGGAGCAGGTTATCCGCCCGCATATGCAGGAGCACGGCATCACGGGTCGGCAGCAGCAGAACGAGGAATTGTACCGCTCGGTCGGCACCGACACGGCGCGGCGGCTGATGGGTCTGTACCTGTCGGGGCACGAACAGGTCGGCATCGTCGCCGATCGCTACCGTAAGGCCATGGCCGGCGGCGAGGGCTACGATAAGATTTTCGGCTCGGGCCAGGATCTCCAGACCAGCACGAAGGCGCTAAGCGAGGCGTTCACGACCCTCAAGACAGCGCTCGGCGACGCCCCGGCCGTCTCGGCATCCATGATGTCGCTCGCCCGCGGGATCGCTGGCCTCGCCGACATGGTGAAAGATCATCCGGCGCTCGGCACGGCCGCGACCCTCGGCGGCGTCGGTGCCAGTGCATCTCTGCTCGGCTTCGGAGCCGTGCAGACCATGCGAGGCTTCGGGCTTCCGGCCGCGGCAACCCAACTGTCGGCGGCAGCGGTCGCACTCGATGCCGCGGCGGCAAAGATCGGCGGGGCCTCAATTGCGGCGGACGTGGCAAAAACCGCGGCGACCGGCGGTGTTTTGGCCGGGCTCGGGCTGACCGGCATCACGGCTGGGACAATCGCGGCCGGGGCCTTCGCTGGCTACGCGACAGGGCAGACGCTCCCCGGCATCGCGCGCAAGGAAGGCCCGGGTGCGATCGACCCGGCGACGGGAGAGCACTTGGACACCGCGATCCCGCAGACGACCCCGTGGCTGCGGAACTGGATCCAGAGCTGGTTCAGCTCGCCGGAGGCTAAGACGGCTGGCGAGACGGTCGGTAAGCAGTCCGCGCTCGCCACCACCGACGGCTTCAAGACTGGCCCGTTCGAGCCGGCCGGGGCGGCGGCTGCCATGGGCCTGTTACGCGGGTTCCTGACCGCGATGAGTGGTTCAGGCGTTCAGCCGGCCAGCTTTGGCGGTGGCGGGCTCGGTGGTCTCATTCAGAAGGCCAGCCTGGGCGGCGGCGGTCTTGGGTCCGGAATTGGTGGCAATGGCATCGTCCCTCCCGGCATGACGGGCAGCGACGCCAACCTGCTCGGGCTAATCTCGAAGTACGAGAGCGGCGGCCGGAACACAATGAACTACATCGGCGACCGGACACACACGGCGCAGGGCTACTACCAGATCACCAACTCGAATTGGCGGAAGATCGCTCCCAGGCTCGGCATCACCGCGCCGAACGCCATGTCGGCGAGCCTGGCAGATCAGGCCCGCGTCGCGCAGGTCTTGCTGCACAACGGCAAGGGCATCCGGAATTGGTCGGACTACAATCCCCGGCTCCGCGGCGCCCTCGGCCGTGGCGAGCGCTACAATCCCGTCACCCAACAGATGCCGACTGCAGGGCCGCCTCCGCAGAAGCGCGAAGTCGTCGTGCACACCGCCCTGCACGTGGACGGTCGGAAGATGGCGTCCGCTGTCACCCGGCATCAGTCAGACAGCATGAGATTCCCGGGATCGGTTGGGGCCATGGACGGTCATGGTAGTTGGCGTCCGCCTGGGACCGATGCGGCACACGCAGCTTGAGGCGAGCCATGGTCGATATGTACGAATTCATTCAGGTGATGCGGCGCGAGGCGATGAACGTCGTCCAGCAGTACCAGCGCCCCGGGACGCTGGTCGCCACCAGCTACAACCCGGACATCCATGCGGTGAAGGGCATGATCGTTCCGGCCATGGTAGAGAGCGGCTGGGTTCCGCTCACGTCGATGCACGCGGGCGATGGCTATGGGATTATGGTCGGCCCGAACGTCGGCACCGCCGAGGCGCTCGATGGCGACGTGTTCGACATCCACTTCGATGGCGGCGACCCGAGCCTACCGGTCGCGAAATCCAAGCACTTCTCCGTCTCCGACAGCCCACCTCGGGTCGAGAGTGGCGAAATCCTGATGAAGCACCAGCTTGGCGGCTCATTTTTCCTCGCTAAGGACGGTGCGATCACCGTGACGCACAAGGATGGCGGGAGCATCGCCTTCGACGCGAACGGCAACGTCACGATCAAGAGCAACAACCAGACGGTGACGGTGGACGCCGGCTCGGGGGGGCTCACCTACAAGGCCAAGTCGCACACTTTTGACGGCGACATGAACGTGACCGGGAACGTGAACTCAACCGGCACCATCAACGGCCAGGGCGGTGTGCAGAACAACGGGATGGCGTTGACCTAGACCGCTCAGCTGATTCGCCTTGTCCTGGAAACATCGCACCATCGTGTCGACCACGGGCGTGCTGGCTGATGCGGAGACGAACCGGCATTCATCGAGTGCGTGGGCCGTCGGATGGACCTTTACCCCCGCCTTGAGGCAGGCGAGCCACGTCCGGTTCTCGGTTTCCGGCGCGTTCTTGGGCTTCCGATCCGAAATCAGGTTCTGACAAATCCCAGAAATCCGTTGCGAGGTGGGATCAGCGTTGATGCTCTGAAGGTCTTGGCCCGCGCGCCCTTCCGCTTCAATGCAAGGCCCCTTCGGACCGGTGACGCTACCACACTGGCTCCGCCAAGCGTCCCACCCGGACTCGAGCGCAAAACCTGTCAGACCGGTGAGCGCACGGAAGATGGTAGGGTCGTCCGACAGGCTCGTCAGGCATTTGGTGACCCCGGTGTCCTCCGCGAGCTTGAACATCGCCTCCACATCCGCCTCGTCCGGCTCTGACCCTTGCTCCTTCCTGAGCGCGTCCTCGACCGACATCCTCAGGCTGTCGCCATAGACAGTATCGGATCGGCATAGCTTCAGAGCATCTTCCACCGGTGGGCCAGCCAACGAGGGCGTCGCTCAAGGCGTTACCGCAAGCAGGAAGGCCGCGCCCAGCGCTCGCACTTTCATCGACGCCTCTGATCCGTTGGCGAACAGTAGCTCAACCTTAAGCTGCGCCTTACACTTGCGGAAGCCTCGTCCGTTGCCGAGCTATGGGCGGGTCGGCATCTCTTGGCATCTGGGGTACCCCGTGTCGATCTTGAGCAAGCCTATCAATGCGATCACGAAAGGTGACCTTGATGCCTTAGTGGCGGCCAAGGCGCGTGAGACGAACGAGCTGGAATTCAAAGGCGCACTGCCCTTCAAGCCTACGAAGGGTCAGCCGGAGACCGCGGATCGGTGGATCGTGAAAGGGGACCGTGTCGGCGATCTAGCTCGAGACGAGATCCTAGCCGAACTGGTCGCCTTCGCGAACGCAGATGGCGGAACGCTGGTACTCGGACTGCACGAGACGAAGGGGGAGCCGCGTGTTGCGGATCGGCTGGAGACGCTGCCGCATTGTGAAGCTCTGGCGCTTCGTCTCGTTGATGCGGCCGAGGACGTCGTAGAGCCGCGGCTACCTCTCCTCATGGCGCAGGGCGTGGTCGCCGATGCAACGGGCGCTGGCTATGTCGTCTTGAGGGCCGCGAAGTCGCACAACGGACCGCATCGCCTTCGCACGACCCGTGAATTCTACGTCCGACGGGGGGAACGAGCTGCAAAAATGGATGTGCGCGAGATCAAAGACTTGACCCTGTCACTGGCGCGGTTCGGTGATAGCATAGAGCGCATGTTCGCCGAGCGCGAAGCGGCATCTGACGCTTGGTGGCAGCGCACCCAGGCTATATCTACGGCTGGAAATAAAGCTCCCATCCAAGTGAGAGCCACCGCAGTCCCGTTGGTTGCGCACCAAGTAGCATATCTGACTTCGCGACCCGAGTTGTGGTGGCGCGGCCAGCCATTCAAAATCACTATCGATGGTCAGGAGATGCGATCAACGTATCCCTCGTTGGATTATGCTCAGGATCCGAAGCCACGGCTCCGGTCACTCACGCTTGCGCCTGACTCCCAGGAAAGACAGAGGTTTTTCCACCGCGTGCTACGAAGCGACGGGCTGATAGAATTCTTTCTAAGCCATGCTCGATACGAAAAGGGCGGCAGCGATTACGGTTCGGACATATATTTTGACTGGATCGCACAACTGATCGCTGGAACCCTTTGCCAAATCGAACATCTCCGGAAGCACACCGGCTCCGATAATTTGCCGTATGGCATCGAACTGGAGCTTCGGGGCCTCAATGGCTGCAGAGTATTCCTTTATGGTGAAAACAAATTCGCAACGCATGGCGCAACTGATGCGGAGTACAAAACCTTGCTTCCCCGTCTGACGGTAGGAAGCCGCTCCGAGTTCGACACCTTACTTTCCACCTTCTTGCTCGATATCTCGAATGCTTGCGGCCGGCACTGGCAGAATGCCGTCACTGCGCCGTGGGATGCCCTATTGCCTCGAGGTGCGTAGGCCGCCGAGCTGCCACTCCTGATCACGGAGCGTTGGAGAAGGGCGTCAGGCTACGACCATGTTCGGTGCCGCCAGGTCGAGCCCACGGTTCTTTTCGTAGAGGATGAGCAACCCTCTCTCGAACCGCACCCCGAGGCGGACAGGCACACCGATCTGGCCGGCGAGCTGTTGCATCAATCCCGGCGGCAAGCTGTTCGCCTGGATCTGGTGAAGCGTTCTGCCGATGAGGTGCTCAAGGTAGTCGGCTAGGACGCGGAAGCGCATGCTATCGCCGGAAGCCATGATCGCCCAGCCGGGTGGGTTGTAGCTGCGCCCACCGATATCGACCGTGGCGTTGCTGTGCTTGCCCCGTAGCGTCTTATGGTCGGTATCCGTCAGGGTTGTCGCGCCTGACGGGCCGATGTCGTGCATCGTGGTCGGATCGATGCGCAGGAGGATCCGGAGCAGATTGGTCTGCGTCCACGACCCGTGCGGTTGAACGTCCAATAGTATCGCCCTGTCCGCGGCGATGTGGGCGAATAGCACGGGTCCGGTGCGCTCTACACGCCGCGGGTTGTCCAGCCAGGGGCCAAGGTGGAAGTGGCTCACCTGCCATTGGTTGAACATCAGATCGGCGCGCGGATTGCTCCCTTTTGTGCGGATGGAGTTGCTCAGCCGTGGGGACACGTCGAGGCCGTTCGCGAGATGGTGTGCGATCTCGTCAATCGCCGGGTAAGTGCCGCGATGCGTCTCGACCTCGTTTGACCTGACGACTTGGCGGGTCCGCTCGGCGACGTGCCGCGCCCGGTAGTGCAGCCAGTCCACGAGGTCCCTGCTGGGCGTCGTGGGTGCCCGTAGGCCTCGAAAGTCGGCCATGATCAGCGCTGCAAGATCGGTCTGCGTTTCGTCTACGACCAGCATGCCTCCGCCCTCCGCGTTGTCGGATTGGCATCCTCGCCGTTACAGCCCACTCATGTCTGACAAGCTCACCGACCTCCTAGAACGCCTCAAGACACAGCAGCGCATGCTCATCCCGGCGATGGCCGAACACAATGGGATGCTGGCCGGGAGCGCCCTCCGTCAGGTCGCCGAGCTAGGGCTTCCAACGGCGAATAAGGCATGAAAGCGGGGCGGTAGACGCCTTCTGCGGCCCACAGCTCGGTTTGCAACACGCCTCGTCTCACCACGCTAACCCATTGCCTGGCTACGGGCAACGCGGTTAGCTGGGCTGTGTCTTGGCAGCCTAGGTTCAGGTGATCGCGATGAAGATTGAATTCGCGTCAGCGGCCGTCATCATCGCGATTTCGACAAGCTGGATCGCAGCAGCCTTTCCTGCAACTGCGGACTCGCTCGACATATACGAGCACAACGGCTCGGTGATCCACTGGTCCGTGTTGGGTGACGCGATCAAGGCGACTTATTCAACGCCCCGCCCCGGTTTGGCGGCCGCTGGCATATCTCCCGGCGCTATCTTGTTTGAGGGAACCTACAAAGGCGGTCAAATTGTCGGCCGTGCCTACGCCTTCAAGGCAGGTTGCCCGCCGGCTGGGTACGATGTGATCGGCGGAGAGGTGACGCGAGGTACTATTGTATTGCGCGGCCCAGGACCACACCGCGCGTCAAACTCGTGCGCGGTTCTGAGCTATCTCGCAAACAGCCCGCACGCTCGGCTCGTACTGACCTACTCCGCCACTGTGACACGAACCGATCCGGGAGCAACTTCACCGACGACACCAGCGCCAACCCCGGTGGCCGAATTACCAACCGAGTGTAAGTGGTCAAAGTCCGCGCGGTTGGATCAGAGCGTCGCGTGTCCGAGCGATAATCAGCGGGCCGAAACGCCACCGCCGGTTCAGGCGACCCCTGCGCCACCGATTGGGTCAACAGTCCAGAATGCGGCACCAGCCGCGAGCAACACCGACCAAGAGAGCGCCTTCTGGCGCGCGAAGGCCGCCGTGAGAGACTACGCTGCCCGCTTGGGAGAAACGCCCGAACAGTTCAGCGCCCGGGTCGGTGACTCTCTCACGAACGTCGAGGGCTTAGTCTACGGCGTGATCCGCGTCGGCGGAGATCCTAACAGCATGCTGCGATCCTTGGAGGGGTACACTGAAGCTATGAAAAACCCACTCAAGCGCAAATTGCGCGATTGTCTTCTCAAGGACCCAAAATATGGACCCGTGCCAACGCTCGAAGAATGCACAATTGTCGAGCGGCAGCTCGGTCTACCACCTCTTCCATGACATGCGAAGTGAGAGGAAGGTCGGCACTCTGAGTCGTAGAGGTTCAACTACCACCTGTTGCTGACAACCGTCGGCCGGATGGTGATTTGGGGCAGACTACGCTTGACCGACACGTCCGGGAACTACGCCGCGGCCTGTTCGCTATAACGGTCCGCCTGCAGACCATCATTGCATGGCTCGCCCGCCTCCACCACCCGCGCGGATTCTCGCTCAGTCTGATCGGTTGAGATCGCCCGCCGCTTGTCGGCAACCTGCTTAAGGACGTGGTGCTGAGCCGGGGGCGGACGATGGCACCAGCAGACAGAACTGAGCTTGCCGCCGCCTTGGTTGATCATGCAGCAGCCCGGCAGGCTCAGCGCCACGACAGGGTTTTTTATGACCGGTTGTCTGGGGCAGCTGGCAAGCAATGCCGTACCAATTTTCGCCGTCGCGGATTATGCTGCTTCAGCAATCCTCGGCATCAGGAATCAGAGGGCTTTTCATCGGCCGGCGCAGTCGCACCGTCGGCACCGACCTGGTTGGCCGAATGATCCTGGTACTGCTCCGTCTGAACCGTTTTGCTGTCGAGACCACGCTCGTCGCCGTGCTGTGCCTTGTCGCGATTGCTCAACACCTCATTGTCGCCGAGCACGCCCTCGGGCAGTTCGGTCATAGCTCCAGAGCCGGATCCTTTGCCCTGGGTCCCGGGGTGCATTCCGTGCTTACCAGCCTTCGCCATCGTAGCTCTACCGTGACCGAGGGCTCAGGGTTGGTGGCCCTCGTTGATTGAGCGGGGTCAACCGATCGCTACCGGGTCCGTTCCTGCGTCACGCTAACGCGCAGCGATGATGGGCGCTTCTTCCGCGACGTGGTGCAGAACCATGGGCGGCAGATGGCGAAGGCGGAATAACTCAGCCTCCGCCGCCGCCACTTCCACCCGCCCCGGGACCGCCGAGATTGCCGTCCTTGTTCGGCGTATTCCAGTGGATGATGCCGTCATCTGGGGGACGCAGCGTCGTGATCGGTAGATGCGGGTAGCCGAACTGCGGCGCTTCGATCGTCGCACGAGGAGCTGCCCTCCGGGCCCGCCCGCTCTGTGCGACAGCCGCGGTACCCCCGCTGCACGCAAACGCCACCACGAGCCACAGGATCAGCGAGGTTCTCATAATCATCCCGCATCGTGCAAAGCGCCCTTCCTGGCCGCGAGAGCTGTGCGCCCCCCCGGCAGGATACCAAGGCTCCATCTTCGGCAACCCGTCCGAGTTCGTAGGGCTGCGCCGAGAGCAGGAGACAGGGGCGTCCGCCCCTTACCGAGCCGACATTGCCGGAAGCATCGACCGAGCCGCACTGGACGCATTGGATGCGGCGAAGCTCGCCACAACGTCCGCCAGGGAGCGCACATCATCCGGTTGATGCGGATCCCGGGCGACTGCCTTTGCCTCGCGCTCCAGCCGAAGGTTACAAGCCTTCGAGGGCAGGCCGACATCCGGCGTGCAGGCGTCGTGACGGGCACAGGCCGCGTCGAGAGCGTCGATCGGCGGCAACGGAGCATTGTTGCCCGGGCCGCAGTAGTTGCCGTGGATGAGCAGTTTCGGCCCGCCATTGGCGGCCGGCTGTGCCAAGGACGGAGCAGCCCAGCAGGCGATGAGGAAGACGGGGGCGGCGAGGCTGACGACGGTGCGAGTCAACATGATAGAGACCCTCCAGCACCTCCGCCGCATAGTCCCATCGGCGCTGTAGGTGCGAGATGTGGTTAATCACCAGACGTCATTTCGCGGTGTGCTCCGGAGCACTACCCCTATTCAAATGACGCCCCACCCGCGTGGCTGACATCAGGTCCGTTCACCAACCTCATCCGCGATCCCATGCAAGACGGCGAGCGGCAGATGGCGAGGCGGACGGGAGCAGTTGAACCAATGGGATGCGCCGATGACTCTCTCGGTCTGATGCGCACCTCCTGCGCTGAGGTCCGGAGAAACTCCATGCGCATCTTAGCACTTGCGTCGCTCGCTGCGACTGGCCTAGCTATTCTCTCTCTGCCGGCAGCTGCTGTCCCCGCCGGACCTGTCACAGGCATTACGGCGACGTCCAGCATGGTTGCCCCAGTGCGGATGATGCGGCGCCATCGTATGCGGCGGCCCTCGATGACCTGGGTCCAGAGGCGAGGGTCGCGGCTCTGAGGCACTGCATCATTCGCAGTTGCTGCAACGAAGCCCCGCCGGCTCAGCCGCGCGGGGCTTTTCTTTGGCCGCACCCAGCTTCACCGTGCCGTTGGGGCAGATTCCGGGACACGCGGACGATGTTCAAGCATATCGCGGCGGTGCTGCTTGCCGGCGCCATCCTAGACCACGTTGGTCCGGCGTTGGCACGCGAGTGCACGATTTTTACGCCGGACGAGATGAAGGCTGGCACTTACCAGAACGTCGATGACTGCACCGTCCCGCGCCCGCAGGCCGCGGCCTGCCCACCGCCGCGCGACGCCAACTACCGCTGTGGCGACGGCGATTGGAGCTACGCGCAGCACCGTCGAGGTGCCTGCTCGCGCCATGGTGGCGTAAGCTGCACGATTGGCGCTGCGCAGACCTGCTGTCCGTAGGATTCCCGAGCTGGCACCGGCTGTCACCGGTCCTGGGCACGGCCCGGTAACCGCCCAGCCCCATCCTGTCACCAAGCCGCGTTGCGTATCGGCTCGACCGCTGGTGAGATCGGACGCTCCCCCGCCCCGTGAGCAGATCGGGGCGGGGCCGAGCGGATCATTCGATGCGGGAAGGCTACTCCGACTTCCGGTGTCCGCGCCCGTGCTGCTCCTTTTCGGCGCCAGCCGCAGCTGCAGCCTCCTTCTCAGCCTTGCCCACTGTCGCCGAGCTCGTGGCCGCGTCGTTGGTCCCGCCTGCCGGTGCATTCGATGCCGCCGACTTGGGATGCCCCTTGCCCTCGGTCGTCGACTCCGCTTTCCCACCTTCGAGAACCTCAGGGTGGCCTGCGTTGGCCTTTGCGCTCCCGGCCTCTTGGACCTCGGCGGCCTTCTGTTCCTGGGCGCTCATCGTGCTGTGGCGCTGGCCATCGCCGTGCTGTCCCTTGGCTGGGTTCGACATCGTG
>NZ_JAKSYC010000205.1 GCF_022829585.1 Methylobacterium sp. J-026 | reverse complement strand
TCGATCAGCAGGATGACGACGGCGGCGCGGTGGGCTGCTTCAGGCTCGAATGGCCTGGATGAGCCAGGTTGCGCCGAACAGTCGGATCATCCGCTTCACGTTGTAGGCGAGGATCGCGAGGCTCATCTCGGTTCTCACGCCTTTCAGGCCCTTCGTCAGCAAGGGCGTACTGCCCATCCAAGCCTTCAGCGTCCCGAAGACGTGCTCGACCGTGGCGCGCCGGACCGCCATGGCGTCAGGCATGGCGTCGAGCCGCCTCTGCATGGCCTCCAGCACCGCCTCGTGTTTCCAGCGCTTGAAGCGCTTCACCTTCTCTGTCGTGCAGCGCGCCCGCATCGCGCGGGCATGACAGGCTTCCAGGTTGCGGTAATGGTCGATGTCGCCGTGTCAATCTGAGCGCGCGGCGGACTTCGCCAGCACAGCCCCGGCGGGACAGACGTAGTGGTCAGCCACGGCGTCGTAGATGAAGTCGGCGCGCACGAAGAGCCCCTTCTTGGCTCGACCTGACGTGTCAGCCCGCGGCATGGCCGGCAGGATGCCTGTGCCTTCGCAGGTTAGAACCTCGTCGCCGCTGTAGTAGCCGCGATCGGCCAGGACCACGACCTCCCTTGCATTGAGAGCCTGTCTGGCCTGGCCCCCCATCGGCACGAGCTGGGTCCGGTCGTGGCCCTCGTTGACGACGTCATGAGCTACGACGAGATGATGCTCGGGATCGACGGCGATCTGCTCGTTGTAGCCGACGATGCCCGTGCCGCGCCCGCTCGTTGCCATCGAGCGCGCGTCCGGGTCGGTCAGTGAGACCTGTCCGTCGTCCGCGGTCCCTACCTGCTCCTGCATCTCGCGCAGGAAGGCCATCTGTCGGCGCAGGGCGGCGATCTTCTCGCCGATACGCTGCGTCCACGCCTCGGGAACGTCGTTGCCTTCCCTGTCCGCCCGGTCGAGCGTCGCGAGGTAGCGGGCGATGCTGGCCTCCACCTGTTCCAGGCGCTTGGCGAGCTTGGCCACGGTGTAGTTGCGGTCCCGGTTGTTGACCGCCTTGAACTTCGATCCGTCCATGGCGACGGTCGCCCCGGCGAAGAGCTGCAGATCCCGGCTCGGACTACGAACTGCCGACAGGCGGCCCAGATCGCAGGCCCGTTGTCGCGCCTGAAGTTGGCGATCGTCTTGTGATCGGGAGCCAAGCGGCCGGTCAGCCACATCACCTCGATGTTGCGCTGTGCCTCCCGCTCAAGCCGCCGGCTCGACGGCACCCGGTTGAGATAGCCGTAGAGGTAGAGCTTCAGAGGCGTGGCCGGATCATAAGCAGGCCGCCCCGTCGCTGCGGGCTCAAAGCGGGTGAAGCCGAGGGTGCCGAGATCAAGTTCGTCGATGAAGGCCTCGATCACCCGAACCGGATTGTCCGCGGTGACATAGTCGTCCAGCGAACTGGGCAGCAACCACGACTGCCTACGGTCCTGCCCTTCGACAAACCGACCCATGCTGGCCTCCGCAGATGAGGCCGCAAGTCTATCTCAGAAAGGACTTTTGATACAGCCTCGACCCAATTCAGCCGCGCCGCTAGTCATCGGCTCTTCTCGAAAGCGGCCATTCATCAGCCGTCCGACAACTCGGATTCGGGTGGTGAGCAATCATTGGGTTACCGCCCGAAAGCCGACATCCAGCTTCGCGCCCAGTGCCGCCTGAGCAGTCAACGTGACCCGAAGGTGAGCCGTTCGAGGGCGGGCTGGTTGCCGGTTCGGCCCTCATCCCTTTCGCACGCGGCTTCAAATCTTGCCGGATCGGCGAACACCCGCGAGAAACAGTGCGACGGCCGCGCGACGGCGCTTCTCCTGCGCTTCCAAGTCCACCTCAATGCCGTAAAGGGCTTGCTTCGAACTACGTCCGAGGACGAGGTTGAGGAACAGGTCGGCGGCGATCTCGACATCGTCGCTCTCGACCTGGCCCTGCGTGGCCAACACTTCCAGGAGCCGGGCTACAGCCCGTACGCCACGCAACCAGCCCTCCTCGTAGGCGAGCTTGGCCAGATCCGGGAACTGCAAGGCCTGGGCGGCGATGCAGCGCGTGAGCGCGGCCGCACCGGGATCCTGCGAGCGTGCGAGCAGGATGCGGCTCAACTCGTCGAGCACCATCCCGGCGTCTTTAGGCTCCGTCTGTAGAGCTTGCACCTCGGCCGCCGCTGAGAGCGGCGCAAGCCACTCGCGGACCCGCTCGTTCAGCACGGCCTCGAACAGCGCGCGCTTGTCACGGTAGCGTGCATAGAGCGTCGGCTTGCTCACGCCGGCAGCCTCGGCCACCGCGTCGATCGAGGTGGCGTCGAAGCCGCGCTCGATGAACAGCTGCATGGCGACCTCGACAATACGGGCCTCCCGCCGCGCCGCCTCCTCCCGGGTCGGGCGCCCACCGGTACCCCGCTTCTGTGCTGCCGGCCGCTCTGCCACCGTTTCCATCATCTGCCTCCTTGCCTCGGCCGCATTCCTCATGTATCCATACTTTACCGTATCGTTTTGATTTTGGCTACTGTCATGGACGCCCGACCCAGCGACCTTCCACAACCGGGTGCCGTCCCCGCTTCGCCCGGTGCCGTGACCTCGTCTACCCTAGCAGTAGCCATCCCGCCGGCTCCAGCGCGCAAACGCCGGAAGGGCCGCGTGATCCTGCCACTTGCCCTCGTGGCTGCCCTCGGGGGTGGTGGGACCTATGGCTGGCACTGGTGGACAGTCGGTCGCTTCCTGGAGACCACCGACGACGCTTACCTCCAGTCCGACAAGGTAACAGTGGCGCCGCGCATCGCCGGCCACGTCGCCGAGGTCATGGTCGGTGATAACCAGTCGGTGAAGGCCCGTGACACCATCGCGCGTCTGGACGACCGCGAGTACCAGGTCAGCCTCAAGCAGGCCGAGGCCGATGTCGAGAAGAGCCGCGCCCAGCTCCTCGGCACGGCCGCCGCGATCCTGCAGCAGCAGGCCCAGGTTCAGTCCTCGCAAGCCGAGGTCGAGAACACTGACGCCGCCCTCGACTTCGCCGGCAAGGAGTACACCCGCTACCAGAACCTGCTGCAGACCGGATCCGGCACGGCGCAGCGCCAGCAGCAGGCGGAGTCCGACCTGCGCCAGAAGCGGGCGGCGCACGATAAGGCCATCGCCTCCCTGGAAGCGGCCAAGAAGCAGGTCGAGAGCCTCAAGGCGCTGGAGGGTAGCGCTCGGGCGACCCTGGAGGGCTCCCAGGCCAAGGTCGAGCAGGCCAAGCTCACCCTGAGCTATACGACGGTCACGGCGCCCATCGACGGCGTGGCGGGCGACCGGTCGCTCCGGGTCGGGCAGTTCGTCTCCGCCGGCACGGGGCTCCTGACCCTCGTGCCCATGGGCCGGGACATCTACCTCGTGGCGAACTTCAAGGAGACTCAGACCGGGCACATGGTCGAGGGCCAGCGGGTCAGCTTCACGGTCGATGCACTTGGGGACCATG